>OMXL01000083.1 GCA_900314985.1 uncultured Prevotellaceae bacterium
CAACCGCCGCACGGTACTGGCATGGATGTCCAACTGGCAGTATGCCAACCAGGTACCCACCAAGCAGTTCCGCTCAGCCAACTCCATACCCCGCGACCTGGGACTGTTCCATCATGGTGAAGAGACTTACGTCAGCGTAACACCGTCCAAGGAGATGCTGGCCGTGCGTGGCGCAAAGATAAAGAATCCTACCGAGGCCTGCGAGATTATCATTGATACGAAGAACCAGACAGAGATCGTGCTCAGCAATACTAAGGGCGAGCAAGTGACGATGAGATACGACGGCCAACAACAGACGTTCACCATGGAGCGTGTGAAGAGTGGCGACGAGAGCTTCAGCGAGGCATTCCCTGCCGTGACGGTAGCCCCGACGTTTGGCACCATCAAACAACTGCGCATCTTCATCGACCGCTGCAGCATCGAGGTGTTTGATGCAGAGGGCAAGATGGCTATGACCAACCTGGTATTCCCTTCAGAGCCCTACAACACCCTCAAGGTGAAAGGTGGAAAGGCCACGATCTATCAGATTAAGAGTTAAGAATTAAGAGTTAAGAAAGATAGTGAAGAGCTAACAGCTAAGAGCTAAGAATTGATAATTATAAAATATTATGACTAAGCAAAACAAAACGATTTACCTGATTCCCGTGATGCTCTGCTTCTTCTGCATGGGCTTCGTGGACCTGGTGGGCATTGCCTCCAACTATGTAAAGGAAGACCTCGCACTGAGCGACTCGGTAGCCAACGTACTGCCATCGCTAGTATTCTTCTGGTTCCTCATCTTCAGCGTACCCACGGGCATGCTGATGAACAAGATTGGTCGTAAGAAGACCGTACTGCTGTCACTGGTGGTGACTGTCGTATCGCTACTCTTGCCACTGTTTGGTGAGACGTTTACACTGATGCTTATCGCCTTCTCGCTGCTGGGCATCGGCAACGCACTGATGCAGACCTCGCTGAACCCGCTGGTATCAACGGTGATGGGTGGCGGCAACCTGGCAGCAACGCTGACCTTTGGTCAGTTCATCAAGGCTATTGCCTCCTTCTCGGCACCTTATCTGGCTATGTGGGGCGCTACATTGGTCATTCCTGAGTTCGGACTGAACTGGCGCGTGCTCTTCGGCATCTTCCTCGTGGTGGGCATCCTGTCTACGGTGCTGCTCTTCGTCACACCTATCGAGGAGCCACCCATTGAGGGCAGGCCGTCGACCTTTGTAGAGTGCTTCAAACTGCTGGGAACACCTATCGTCCTCTTGTCGTTCTTGGGAATCATGTGCCATGTGGGTATTGACGTAGGTACTAACACCACTGCACCGAAGATTCTGATGGAGCGCCTGGGAATGACGCTCAACGAGGCGGCATTTGCCACAAGTCTGTACTTCATCTTCCGTACCCTGGGCTGTCTGACGGGTTCGTTCTTCCTGCACTGAGCAGTGGATGCTCTATACTGCCATAGCTCTGGTGGGTTACGGCAACTCGAATGTCTTCTCCATGTGTTTCGCTACCGCTTTGGAGTCGATGCCTGAGAAACAGAACGAGGTGAGTGGCCTGATGATAATGGGACTGTTTGGTGGTACCATCTTCCCGCTACTGATGGGCTTCATGAGCGACGCTATGGGACAGGCAGGAGCCGTACTGGTAATGGCTGTTGGCGTCATCTACCTCTTTACGTATATCAAACAATTAAAAACCGCATAAGACAATGGAACAGAAACGATTTGTAGTAGGTCTCGGAGAGGCATTGTGGGACGTGCTTCCCGAAGGAAAGAAACTGGGTGGTGCACCTGCCAACTTTGCTTATCATGCTGGACAGTTTGGACTGCCGACAATAGCTATCAGTGCCTTGGGTCAAGACGATTTGGCAGAAGAAACCATCGAAGCACTGAAAGAACACGGACTGAATTACCTGATGCCACGCGTGGCCTATCCTACCGGTACGGTACAGGTGACGCTGTCGGGCGATGGTATTCCTGCTTATGAAATCAAAGAGAATGTGGCTTGGGACAACATTCCTTATACCCCAGAGATTGCAGCGATTGCCAAGAACTGCCGTGCCGTTTGTTTCGGTTCACTGGCTCAGCGCAATGTCACTTCCTGGGCTACCATCCGCCAGTTCCTTGACGACACGCCAGAGGACTGCCTGAAG
>OMXL01000082.1 GCA_900314985.1 uncultured Prevotellaceae bacterium
AGGTCGCGGGGTATGGAGTTGGCTGAGCGGAACTGCTTGGTGGGTACCTGGTTGGCATACTGCCAGTTGGACATCCATGCCAGTACCGTGCGGCGGTTGTCGGGTGCATTGTAGAACGACACCGTAGCATAGTGGTCTTTGCCGTAGTCCAGCCACTTCGTCACCTTCGGCATCGACTCGCACGTGAACTTCTTGCCATCGAACTGTCCTACGAAATATTGCGTAGCACTACCGCCAAAGGGTCCACCAGGATTGATGTTGCAGATGAGCACCCACTTGTTGTCTATCTTGAACAGGTCAGGACACTCCCACACACCACTGTGGTTGCCATACTCCTTGCCGAATGACGACTCATACTTCCATGCCTTCAAGTCCTTCGACGAGTAGATGCGCATCTCTTGACCTGCAGCCAGGATGAGGTTCCACATCTTGGCATCCTCGTTCCAGAATGCTTTGGGGTCGCGGAAGTCGGCAATGTCGCTGGTCGTCAGGATAGGATTGTCACTATACTTCTTAAAGGTACGACCGCCATCCTTTGATACTGCCATGGATTGTGTCTGATGGTGGCCTGCAGAAGTGTAGAAAGCCACCACCTCGTTGCCATTCGTCACACACGAGCCGCTGAAGATAGAACCTAACCAGTCTGCCTCGATAGCCAGTGGCTGAGCCTCCCAGTGTATTAAGTCCTTCGAGGTGCTGTGCCCCCATGTCATATTCTCCCACTGACTGCCGTAAGGATTGAACTGGTAGTAGAGGTGCCACACACCGTCCTTGTAAAACATTCCGTTGGGATCGTTCATCCAACCATAGAGAGGGGTGTGGTGGTAGACAGGACGGAAGTGCTCATGGTTCTGAGTGTCGAAAGTATTGGAGTACTTCATCTCTCGCCAGCAAGCAAACTCACCCACAGCGCCCTTCTGGCGGCGGTCTCCGTGGAACTCGATGTCCATCAGACAAGCACCCTTCAGTTCGTAAGGCACATAATAGTCTACGCGGTCAACGGCCAGCTTCACGTTGAGGCGTTGTACCATATTATTATAGTTGTCTAACACGGCGATGGCTGCAATGTCTTCCGTTTCCTGAACAGGCAACAGCAGATAGCGGAAACTTTGCTCCATTTTCAACATGGCGTGCTTGTCGCCCAGCACGATAGGCTTCACCTGTGCTCCAACCGTACAGGTTAGCATGACAGTCATCAGTGTCAGTAAAAAACTTTTCTTCATTGTCGTTTGATGTTTTAGTGTAGAAATCTGTTGCAAATATACATGATTTCTCTTTTTGCCCCTATAAATTATGATACAAAAGCTAAAAAAAAACGTTCATTGCAACAAAAAAGACAGACAATGAACGTATTTTCTATTTTTTTTCGTATATTTGCCAACAAAACCTGCTAATACAATTCTATGATGATGCATAAACAACTTTGGGGGGCTTTGCTGTTGGCGTTGCTACTGACTATATTAGGATGTGCCAACCCTAAACCTCATTATATAATAGGTGTATCTCAGTGTTCGGCAGATATCTGGCGTGAGAAGCAGAATGCCGAGCTGCGTATGGGAGCCTATTTGCAGCCTATGATAGCGACGAGCGTCAGGTGCAACAGATAGACTCGCTGGTGGACAGCGGTATTGACCTGCTGATTGTTGCTCCCAACCAGGTGAAAACCATCTCGTCAGCCATCGACCGCGCCTACGATAAGGGTATTCCTGTTATCGTCTTTGAACGAAAGACCAATTCGCAGAAATATACGTCATTCATCAGTGCCGACAACTACGAGATGGGGCGCATCATGGGTGAATACATCGCCAGTCGGATACATGGCAAAGGGCGTGTCATGGAAATCATGGGACTCAAGGGTTCGTCACCAGCCATCGAGCGCCACAACGGTTTCGCTGATGCCCTGAAGAATTACCCAGACATCACTGTTGTGGCCACCCTGCAAGGCGACTGGACAGAGGAGAGTGCCGTCAAGGCCGTGAAAGCCTATCCTGGCAATCTGGACCATATCGACTTTGTCTTTGGCCAGAACGACCGCATGGCCATGGGTGCCCGTCGTGCCTTGCAAGAAAGCCATCAGCCACTCTACTGTGGTATTGACGGTCTGCCTGGTGAAGATGGCGGCATCCGTCTGGTACGCGACAGCATCCTGGATGCTTCCTATATCTATCCTACCCATGGTGACAAAATCATAGAATTGGCTATCAACATTCTTGAAGGCAAACCCTACGAGAAAGAAACTCTTCTGCAGTCAGCACTGGTTACTCGCGACAATGCTAAGGTGCTGTTGATGCAAAGCGAAGAGATGATGCGCCAGGCTGAGTATCTCGACCAGTTGCATAGCAGGGCAGACACCTATCTGAAAGAGTTAGCTGCGCAGCATGTCGTCAACTGGATGTCGATGGGTGTCATTCTGCTCTTGGTGGTAACCATCGTGTTGTTCTATATGTATCATCTCCGTAAGGTGAAGTTACAGCAAGAGCGTGTTGTCAGTACCCTGTGGAATATGGAGATAGAGCCAGCACCTGTTGCTGACGAAACAAAGGAGCAGACAGCAGACAGCTCGGCAGACGAGAAACCCACCGTCGTTGCCGAAAGTGCCTTCCTGGCACGGTTCCGCGAGGTCGTTGAGGCTCGCATGGAAGATAGCGAGGTCAGTGTCGACGACCTGGCAGCAGAGATGAACCTCAGTCGTGTACAGCTCTATCGTAAGATAAAGACGATAACCGGTTCCTCACCCGTAGAACTGCTGCGCACCACGCGCTTGAAGCGCGCCTATCAGATGCTGCTCACCACCGACAAGAGTGTCAGCGAGGTGGCATACGCTGTCGGATTCACTGCCCCCAGCTACTTCTCCAAATGTTTCAAAGAGGAGTACGGCATGGTGCCTGGCGACATCCGGAAATAGCACGGAAATATTTGTAAT
>OMXL01000080.1 GCA_900314985.1 uncultured Prevotellaceae bacterium
GTTGGAGGACGGCGGCATCGTGGAAATGGAAATCCATCATCAGAACATCAGTGCAGGCATCGACCTGAACGAACTCACCGGCATCCGTATCTCTGATGGTGACAGCATAGCATGGCGTGAGGATGCCAAGGTAGATAGTCTGCCACGATATAACTTTGGGCTCTTCGGTTGCTGGGTATGCGGTGACGACAACACGCTCAACTATATCTCTGAAGATGACTACACCGAAGAGATCCTGGACGAGCAGAAGCGTACACAGTCGATGAATGCTGCCAAGGCTCAGTTGAGCCAACTAAAAGTATAAGGATGTTTTTTGCATATTATTCATAAAATTAGATTTTTAGAGCCGTGCTGCCTGAGATAGGTCGCACGGCTCTTTTTAGATGGGTCACTTCTTTTCCAGCGTCCAAGGCTTGACTTCGGTGACTCTGCAGTCGAGGGTAATGGCATCGTTATAGACACCGAACTGCACAGGTCCCTTCGCATCGATATAGGTGCCGGGCTTCAGAAAATCCTCGTTCTGCGGGTCGAAATAGAGGAAGTTGACCCAGGTGAACTCTGCCACATCCTTGGTCTTATCGACGGAGAAAGCGCTAAAGACAAGGAAGATCTTTCCATTCTTGTCCTCCTTCAGCTCTACATCCTTCTTGCCGAGTTTGCCACGGAAAGAGAGGACACCCTCGATAGCATCAGTGCCGTCATTGGTCAGTTCAACACTTTCTGGACGCAGATAGCAGCACGTCTTACCGTTATGCTTCTGGATGCTCATCTCACCGGCGAGGTTCACACGACGGCCAACGATCAGTTCTGACACGTTCCCCTTGCTTGGAGCCATCATCACATTGATGAAGAGCTCTTTCGTCTCACCATTCTTGCCAGTGATAGGCAGTACAACACCACAAGAAAGATAGCTTGCGCCCTTCTTGTCCTTCTTCACACTTGCTGCGCGATTAATGGTTGCGCAGACTTTCAATTCTTCAATATTCCGCTGTTCTTCCGGGTACTCCGCATCGAAATTCATCATGGCAGTCTCTCGCGCCACAACGGGGTCGACGGACTCGCGCTGACGTCTAATCAGGGTGGCAGCCTTTTGCTGTTCCGTCTGTTCCTGCTGCTGAACGGCTTTCGCCTGTTCACTGGCTGTTTTGTCGTTGCCTGTATGGTCGAGCAAGACAGCCATGCCAATGGCAGAGGTGAACAGGCCCGATATCAGGCTGGTAAAGAGGTCACCACCTTGCTGGTAGGCATTCTCATTCGCCTGGTTTTGGCCCATCAGATAGGCCAACAGCGTATTCGGGTCATTGCTGCCCGTCTGTTGGGTGAGCTGTGCGCCAGCCTGGGCATTCTGCTGCTGTTGGGGAGTCAACTGTGTCTGGGCCATCAGCCTATCTGCCTGAGTAGGGGATGTATCTACCCCACTCTTCCGACTGGCCAGCAAGTCTGTGTTGGTTCCTTTCTTCAGTACCGTCGCAGTCAGATTACCACGGACGGCAATCTCTGCGAGATAGCTCAGCGGGTCAACGGTCTTCATCTCTGTGGTTCCTGCAGCCTGATGTTTTACGGTCAGATGCAGGTGGGGGCCTGTACTGTTGCCTGTATTCCCAGACACGCCAAGCTTTTGCCCGGCATTCACCACATCGCCCTGTTTCACGGCCACACTATCCAGATGACAGTACGACACACGCCATTTGGCGCCATCAACACGGTCGTACTCCACAACAGCATAGTTGCCACTGGACTTGTCGCTACCGACGGTTACAACACGGCCCTGGTTCTCCGTGGCCAGCACATCCTCATACTTCGCCCGTAGGTCAATGCCGTTATGTGCATGGTTCCTGTAGCTGGTAGGCGAAAGACCGAAGCCATCGGACATGACCATATTTTCACCAGCGAGAGGAAAGGAATAGCCCTGACTTGTCGGTGACGGCATCGTCATCGTCTGCTGCTCTGCTACTCGTGGCAAGGTCTTCGCCTGTTGGTCGTACTTGCTCAGTCCATACGCCTCGATGTCTGCTATCAGCATGTTGGCATAGTTGCGATTGGTGGCATAGCCAGCCGCCTGCAGACCGTTGGCCCATCCGCGATAGTCATCCTCCGTACACCTGCGACAAGCTGCATAGCGGTTGCCCATCAGGAACTGCGAATGATGATTGATACTCTCCTCGACGGTAGCATAGTTGCAGAACTTCTCATTCGGCTTATCATCATGATGCAGACTGTACGGCTTGCCCTCGGCGAGCCACTGCTGGCTGCACTTGATGCCGAAATAGTTGTTGCCTGTCTGTGCCAGGTTCGACTTACCTCCAGCCGACTCGATATACATCTGTGCCAACGTCACTGAGGCAGGAATGCCATATTTCTGTTGCTGTGCCATAGCCAGAGGTGCATAGCGCTCAAAGAACGCAACCTTTTCTTGATTCAACTTTCCCATTACTATTCACTTTTAAAGATGCATTGTGCGCTTCGGCTCAGGCTCCGACTCGGCAATCTTTGCTCCGTCCTTCGCTTCTTCTACCGACTCACTTTGTTGCTGTGACTGGTTTACACAGAGCTTGTTCTGAAACAATTGGGCAGCAAGTGCTACCTTGAACGCCTCACGGTCTTCAGAGAGCCAGAACCGCTGAATCTGTGACTTGCTGAGTTCGACGGGTTTCTGACGTTCGCCATCGATGGTGGCAAACATAATCGTCGCTCCCTCATGGTATCTGTCCTTGGTGATGTTCACCTTCGAGATACGCGAGAGATCGGCCCCTTCAGGGACCTTGGGCATCAGCACGTCGGCCTTGCTTTCAGGATGGTTGACCACCATCTGGTAGTATTTCTGCGCCAGCTCACTGCGCACCGTGTCAAACTCCGGCGTGCGGAACGACTGGAAGAAACGGTCTATATCCTCGCGCTCTGGATAGATGGTAAAGCCTTTCTCATCAGCGGGTTTCACATAGAGCACATAACGGTCGCGATCGTCACGGGTCATAGATACCTGCTCGAAAGATACCGAACGGCTCACCTCCTCGGCAACGGCACCTTGGGCGACTGCCTGTGGCTCTTCGCCACGCATCGCCGCATAGTCGATGTCCTCACCCTTCATGATCTTGCCCAACACCCTGATGGCATCGTTCATGTCATGCTCCAGGTGATCCATCATCTGCGGATTCTCCTGCAACTGCTGCTGCCAGTCGGGAATCATC
>OMXL01000079.1 GCA_900314985.1 uncultured Prevotellaceae bacterium
TCCCCCTGGCCCTTCTGACAGTTGGCGTCATTACCCTCACCACCGTCATTATCCAGAGTTGGCGCACGGCCAATGAGAATCCCATTAATAGTATCAAGACCGAATAATTACATCAAGTTATGAATATCTTCAGAAAAGGCCAAGGAGCCTTTATCAAAATCACATCGCTCGCTATCGGACTTACCGTGGGACTGGTTCTTATTGCCAAGGTGCAGTTGGAGCGCAACTACGACAGCTGCATCGCGGATAAGGAGTACGTGTATGAAATGCATGAAACTTTCCAGCGCATAGGTGAGGAACCGCAGCAGTATGGTGCCACATCTGGAGGCATCGCTCCCGTGCTTGGTCGCGAAATACCCGAGATTCTGACAGCGACACGCTACACAGGGCAGTTCAGCGAAGAGAAACTGACACTGGAGGACGGCAGCCGACACTACTTCGAAGAAGCACTGTTTGCAGACTCCTGTTTCTTCAATATCTTTGCCACAAAGGTCTTGCAGGGCGATGCCAAGCGTATCCTCTCCATTGCCGGACAATGCATGATCAGTCGCCGGCTGAGCGAGAAAATCGGCGGCGAGGTAGTCGGCCGCACGTTTAGCTTTGTCTCAGCCCCAGGTAAGCCGATGACCATCGGCGGCGTGTTCGAAGACTATCCAGAGAACTCCCGCTGCTCCCGCTATGACATTCTGATGTCGATGTCCTCCTTAGGCACTTACGCTTGGGACGGTACGGAGAACTTGATGGGCAACGACCGCTACCATTCTTTTGTACGCATGCGTCCCGATGCCGACATGAACAAGGTACGCAGCGAAATCAAGCAGTTGCTGAAGCGCATCCTACCGTGGGACGACCTGAAGCAAATCGGCTGTGTCGATGCAGGCATTGAGTTGGAGAGTGTAGCAGGCCAGCGGACGAAGGACACCACGGTACGCACCACCAGCATCATCCTCTTGGTGGTAGCATTCGTGATGCTCTTCACAGCGGTGATGAACTATATCCTCGTGGTTATCAGCCTCTTGGTGAACCGTGCCAGGCAGGTAGCACTGCGCAAGGTTTTAGGTGCCCCGCACCGTGAGTTCTACACGATGACACTCAAGGAAGCCGGCATTCATCTCATTATGGCCTTGGCGATGATGACACTGCTGCTTCTGGCTGGGAAAGACTGGATAAGCGAGTTGATGGGTGTTGGCATTACGACACTCTTCTCCCGACAGACCTTCATGGTTCTGACCGTTGTATGCCTCGTTGTATTGATCTGCTGCGGCATCTTGCCCGGAGCCATCTATTCGCGCATCCCGCTCACCTACGCCTACCGGCTCTACTCAGAGAACAAGCGACTGTGGAAGCTGTCACTCTTGGCATTCCAGTTTGTGCTCACAACGATGCTGCTCTGTGTGCTCTCCACCGTTTACCGACAGTACGACTATATGCTCTCGAAAGACATGGGCTATCAGTATGACAGGGTGGCCTACGTCAACGTGAGTGCCCTGCATGGCGACTCCATCTATTCACTGGCTCGTGAGATAGAGCGCCTGCCGTGTGTTGAAAAGACGGCAGCATCCTATTCGCTCTTCTGCGAATGGCAGAGTGGCGACAATGTGCTGCTTCCAGGCAATCCTCGGGAACTTTTCAACTGTGCCAACCTATTCTTTGCCGAGCAGGGGCTGGTGGAGACCATGGGACTTGAGCTGGTACGGGGCAGAGGTTTTAAGCGGTTGGAGCATCCCGGATGGACGCAGGAGATGCTGGTGGACGAACGGTTTGCACAGCGGATGAAGGAAGTGGCAGGTATCGACGATGTCATTGGCCAGCAGTTCGTCAATTCCTCGGTAGGCGACGAATATCCCATGACCGTAGTGGGCGTGGTGAAGAACTTCGTGATGGGTTCGCTCGTCTCACGCGATGAACGTCCCATGATGGTGACCAACGGTAATGTCTTTACACACTACATCATGATGAAACTGCAAGCTGTGACTGCTGAGAATATGCAGGCTGTTCAACAATTGTGCGACCGACTCTATCCTGATGCCGACCTGAGCGTGAAGCCATACGCCGCAGAGTTGGCCGACTGCTACAACGACACGCGCCACACCCGCGACATGATTCTCATAGGTTGTTTGGCCTCGCTGCTGATCACGCTCATCGGACTCATCGGCTATGTGCGCGACGAGGTGCAGCGCCGCTCGCGCGAACTGGCCATCCGCAAGGTGATGGGGGCTTCAGCCCATGAACTGCAAAGGCTGTTCCTGCGCAGTATCGCTGTCATCGCCCTGCCCTCTATCATCATAGGTACAGCCCTCGGCTGGTATCTCAGCACACTGCTGATGCAGCAGTTTCCCGACAAGATGCCGCTGTCGCTGGCCAGCTTTGCCGTCTGTGCCCTCCTGGTGCTCTGCATCATTGTGGCGGTTGTTTATCTACAGACAAGACGAGTATCAAATAGTAATCCTGTAAACTATCTAAAAACAGAATAATATGATTAAGTTAGAAAACATTCAGAAGGTGTTCCGCACGGAAGAGGTGGAGACCGTAGCACTGGGCGGCGTATCGCTCGAAGTAAAGAAAGGTGAGTTTGTAGCCATCATGGGGCCTTCGGGCTGCGGCAAATCGACCTTGTTGAATATATTAGGCTTACTCGACAATCCCACTAGTGGCACCTATTACCTTGATGGTGAGGAAGTGGGCAAGTTGAAGGAGAGTCAACGCACGAAGGTTCGCAAAGGCCAGATAGGCTTCGTGTTCCAGAGCTTCAACCTGATCGACGAATTGAATGTAGAAGAAAAC
>OMXL01000078.1 GCA_900314985.1 uncultured Prevotellaceae bacterium
GAGACTTTTCCATCTCGTCAGCATCTATGATAATGCATTGACCCTGGTCGGGAAAGACTGAATCTTTACACTTTGTAAACTGATTAAATATGCTCATATCTCAACGGAATGGACGGGAAGTGTAGCCATGTGCCCGACGATGCCTTCTATTGCGATGGAACGGATGATAGTCCGCCTTAGGATATCACTGTCTTCAGGAAGGAGTTGCAACAAAACCTTTTCAATAATAGGATAGGATATGATGGCAGAATACAGTTCATGCCCACTCCTTCCTATTGTCATTCCGCTGTCATGAAGAAGTGAGGCAATCATCACCGCCGCTACACTGTCGGCAAACGTCCCGATGTTTTCCTTTTCCAAACTTGTCTGCATTCCCGCTGTATATAATATACTCAGCATCTTCAGGGCATTGCGGCATACAGTCTTCATGTGAACAGGCCCGTGGTCATTCAACCCCAGACGTCCTATTGACACCATGTTGGCATAATTTTGTATAGCGGCTATTTCCTGATGATTCCGAAGATTGTTCCACAGTCTTATAGGCAAGTCATCGCCAGATGTCTGTTCTTCCACAATCTTTGTAACCAAATCGGTGATTTTCTCTTCGACTTGTATTTCCTTTTGTGATTTTGATTCCATACTTTCGACTAAATAATCATGGTTGGTTTTTAAGCCTTTGACAGTGCAACAAATACAAATGTCATAAGCACTACGAGAATGATGAATCTCACCCAACCGAAGATTCTCTGAATTCTTTCTGCTTTTTCTTTATCCATATTCTATTTAGCCAATCGTTAGTGATTGACGACACAAAGGTAGGTGGAGCATGTTACAAAAGCATTTCAATCGTATGATGGATAGGTTACAATGGTGCTTGTAACAGGATTGTAATATCAACGTAATGGGGACGTAACAAGATTGTAATACCTTTGCAGCAAAAATACAAAGGAATGGAATTGATTATCAACATTTTCTCGCTTGTGGGGTCGCTGGCATTGTTCCTCTTCGATGACAAAGAATCGTGTGATGGGTGTTCTAACAGGTATTCTTATTACGGCACTCATCCAGTCGTCGAGTGCCACGACGGTAATGGTGGTGAGTTTTGTGAATGCAGGACTGATGACGCTGGCACAGTCTATCGGTGTCATCATGGGCGCGAATATCGGCACAACGGTGACAGCGTGGATTATCTCTGCCGTAGGCTTCAAGGTGAACATCGCGGCTTTCGCTATTCCTTTGTTGGCCATAGGAATGCCATTAATCTTTAGTGGAAAAGGCAACAGGAAAAGTATTGGTGAGTTTGTGTTTGGTTTCTCGTTCCTGTTCATGGGATTGTCTTTCCTTCAAGAGGCGGCAACGGCGATGAACATCGGCGATATGGTGGCGGGGATGCTGGCTCACGTGCCGCAGGATTCGTTCTTCACCATCATCCTCTTTATTATTGTGGGTGCATTGGTCACGATGATTGTTCAGTCTGGTTTTGGCTTCGAACAAGCAGCCGCACTGGCTATGGGACAAAACATCGGTACCACCATCACGGCGTTTATGGCTTCGCTTACAGCCAACACACAAGCGCGCCGTGCAGCTCTGGCCCACATGTTCTTCAATGTGTTTGGTGTCGTGGCATTCCTCATTGTGTTCTATCCCGCTTGTGATGCCGTTAGTTGGGTAGTAGAGAACTTAATGGGTGGTGGCAACGATCTCTTTAAGCTATCAGCCTTCCACACCGCCTTCAACATCATCAACACGCTGTTGCTCATTGGTTTTGTGAAGCAGATAGAGATGTTTGTATGTCGTGTGCTGCCAATGAAGGCACAAGACGAGGACTATCGCCTGCGTTTCATCAGTGGCGGTCTGCTCTCTACAGCCGAACTCAGCATTATGGAGGCACAGAAGGAGATTCGCAGTTTCGCTGAGCGTTGTCAGCGCATGGCAGGTTTCGTGCCCACGCTTCTGGAAACGAAAGACGAGATGGAGTTTAATAAACTCTTTGCCCGTATTGAGAAATACGAGAACATCACCGACTCGATGGAGATGGAGATTGCCAGTTATCTGAACAAGGTGAGTGAAGGTCGCTTGTCGGATGCGTCGAAAACTCAGATACAAAAGATGCTTCGCCAGATATCTGAGTTAGAGTCCATCGGTGACTCGGTTTATAACCTGGGGCGTACCCTGAATCGCCATCGCATGCACTGTCAGGAGGACTTTACTGCCGAGCAGATGCAGCACATGATGACGATGCTGCAACTGGTAGGTGCTGCCCTCAGCGAGATGCTGAAACGCATTGACCAACCCACTACCAAGAATGGTGTGAAGACCTCGCTTAACATCGAGCATGAAATCAATAACTATCGTACACAACTGAAGAACCAGAACCTGCACGATGTAAATGCTGGACTCTACGACTATCAGTTGGGTGTGTTCTATGTCGATTTCATCTCAGAGTGTGAGAAACTTGGCGACTATGTAATGAATGTTGTGCAGGCAGGTAAGGGCTTGAACAATGACTTTGGCGACGGTCCTATCAACGGACAGGGCTAAAACCTTGCGAGTGTGAACCTGATGGTAAGCCCGCCACCAGGCGTAGAAAGTGCAATTGCTTGTCCACCATGGGCGGCAACTGCATTTTTCACGATGGCAAGCCCTAGACCTGTGCCACCAAGTTTGCGCGAGCGCCCTTTGTCTACACGGTAGAAACGTTCAAACAGGTGCTCACGGTGCCGCGCCTCTACGCCTTGGCCATTGTCGCTTACATTAAATTCGTAGAAGTGGCGTCCTTCTATTTCAATCTCTTGGCAGGCGATGATTAACCGTGTGGCCCCGTAGGCATAGGAAATAGTATTGTCTATCAGATTTCGGAAAATGCTGTATAGCAGGCTCGAATCACCCTGTACTTCTATATTCTGTGGTAATTGGAGTTTTAGTTCGATACCTTTCTCTTGTAATTGCAAGTCTGTGTCATCTATCACATTTGTGATAATCTGCAAGACATCAACTTGACGATACTCATGCTGAGCATTAGATGAACTATCATCAATCTCGTCTAGTTTAGTAAGCACACTCATATCCAGCAGAAGCTTGTTCATGCGTTCACTTTGAGCATAACAGCGTTCCAGAAAATGTTGTTTCTTATCATTTGGCATATCGGGATTGTCGATGATGCTCTCTAAATAACCATGAATGCTGGCAGCAGGTGTTTTCAGCTCATGAGCGGCATTCTGGGTAAGCTGACGTTTGATACGCACTTTTTCTTCTTCCGAATGACGTAGTTTCCAATACAACATGATGATAGTGTGGCTGATATCACCCAATTCGTCATCTGGCAGCCGACGCTCCAATTCGTGGTCAAGTTCCTCACCTTCCTCGGCTTTCACGGCAAATTCACGTAAGTAACCAATGTGTCGGCTGATACGGTGAGTGATATAGTAGAGCACGATGCCCAGCAACAGGGTGAGAACGCCTGAAAAATAAATGAAAGTATAGTCTGCCTGCAATGATCGGGTCAGCTCTGCAGAATAGGGTACGGCAGCACGAACAATCATATCGCCGAAACGAGTCGCAGAATAGAAGTAGGTCTCGTGAGTAGACTGTGACATACGTTTGATATCGTAGCCACTGCCCTCTCGCAAAGCCTGTTGTATCTCCGTTCTCTGTAGATGGTTCCCCAATGCTTCCACATCAGTATCATAGCTATCAAGGATGACCCGTCCTTCCTTGTCTATCACAGACACTCGAAGTCCCTCCATCTGATGATGTATAACATAATCGCGAAATAGCCGGCTACAGCTAATACTATCCTTGCCTACCGTCTGCACCATCTCATAGCTGTACATCTGCAGTCGTGAATGAAGAATATCAATTTTATACTCCTTTTCACGCTTATACTGATATACGCTAAAGCATATAGCAAAGAGCAGAAACACACCACCGATGCTTAGCAGTAAATTACGTTGAAAGGATTTACTTTTCAAAGCAGTAGCCATATCCCACACGTGTTTTTATCTGTTTGCCATAATGGCCTATCTTCTTACGTAATCTGGTGATGTTCACGTCCACCGTGCGGTCAAGAACCAGCACATCCTGTGGCCAACAATACTTCAATAAGTCTTCCCGAGAAAACACCTTGTTAGGATGTTGGAGAAAGAAAGACAACAATTCAAATTCCAGTTTGGTGAATTCTAGTTCCTTTCCGTCGCATATTACAGTCTTGGCATTCAAATCAACCATAATTCCTTCGTAAGCAATCTTATTATCAACAGCAGTAGAAACCGTTTGCTGCAATTGAGTACGTCTGAGTACAGCCTTAACCCTAGCCTTCACTTCTTTCATACCCAATGGCTTGGCAATATAGTCGTCAGCACCGATATTCAATCCTTTTACCAAATTGTCCTCACTGTCGAGTGCCGTAATGAAGATAATGGGAATCTGTGTCGTAGCGGGATCGTTCTTTAGTCTGCGCGCCATCTGGAACCCCGACATTTCTCCCATCATAACATCTAGCAGAATAAGCGAATAATCTTGTAGGGGTAGTTCCAGTGCCTCCTCTGCTGAATTGGCTGTAACCACCTCAAAACCTTCATTCTCGAGGTTATATTGCAGTATTTCACAGATATCCTGCTCATCATCTACAA
>OMXL01000075.1 GCA_900314985.1 uncultured Prevotellaceae bacterium
GGAGCGTAAGCGATGATGATTGAAGGTCCGTGCCATGCCTCAGCCTCGCGGATAGCCTTGAGGGTCTGTGCGTGGTCAGCGCCCATAGCAATCTGAGCTACATATACATAACCGTAAGTGGTAGCAATCATACCCAGATCCTTCTTGCGGATGCGCTTACCCTGAGCTGCGAACTGAGCGATAGCACCGAGAGGAGTAGCCTTAGAAGCCTGACCACCAGTGTTAGAGTAAACCTCAGTATCGAGCACGAGGATGTTAACGTCCTCACCAGAAGCAATCACGTGGTCAAGACCGCCGTAGCCGATATCGTAAGAAGCACCGTCACCACCGATAATCCACTGGCTGCGCTTTACGAGATAGTGATCCAGCGTCTGGAGCTCCTTGCAAACTGGGCAACCCTTAGCAGCGCTCTCGGCGATGAGCTCGCGCAGACGTGGAGCAATCTCCTTAGTCTTCTCGGCATCGTCCTTGTTGTCGATCCACTCCTGAGCCAGAGCCTTGTACTCAGCGCTGGTCTTGTCGCTCTCAATCATCTCCTGGAGCAGCTTAGCTACGCGCTCCTTCATCTTCTTGTTACCCAGAGCCATACCGAGACCGAACTCGCAGAAGTCCTCGAACAGTGAGTTGTTGAAGACAGGACCCTGACCCTTCTCGTTCTTAGTATAAGGTGTAGAAGGAATAGAAGCAGAGTAGATAGAAGAGCAACCAGTAGCGTTGGCAATCATCTGACGATCACCGAACAGCTGAGAGATGAGCTTCACGTAAGGAGTCTCACCGCAACCAGAGCAAGCGCCAGAGAACTCGAACAGAGGCTGAGCGAACTGAGAGTTCTTCACGTTGCTCTTGATATCAACCAAGTGCTGCTTGCTGGGAACCTTAACAAGCTTGTCCCAATCGGCAGCCATCTTCTTGTTCTCGGTGGTATCGGGGTTGAATGGAACCATTGTGAGGGCCTTGCCAGTCTTAGGATTACCTGGGCAGATGTCGGCACAGTTGCCGCAACCCAGACAGTCGAGTACTGAAGGCTCGATGACGAAGTGCATACCCTTCATAGCTGCAGGTGCCTTCATCTCGAGAGTCTCGAGACCATCGAAGCCAGCGAGCTCCTCGTCGGTCAGAACGAACGGACGGATAGCAGCGTGAGGACAGATGTAAGCACACTGGTTACACTGGATACAGTTGTCCTTGTTCCAAGCGGGAACGAAGGCCTCAACACCACGCTTCTCGTAAGCAGCGGTACCAACCTCCCAAGAACCGTCAACGGTGCCATGCTTCACGAAGTCAGAAACCTTCAGCAGGTCACCAGCCTGAGCGTTGATAGGACGAACCAGTTCCTTAACGAATGCAGGAGCGTTGTCAGCCTTCACCTCATCGTCAGCCAGGTTAGCCCACTCAGGCTTAACCGTCAGCTGTACGTACTCACCACCACGGTCGATAGCTGCGTAGTTCTTGTCAACAACATCCTGACCCTTAGCACCGTAAGACTTCAGGGCGGCAGCCTTCATCTTCTCAACAGCGAGCTCTACGGGGATGACGCCGGTGATGCGGAAGAATGCTGACTGCAGGATGGTGTTGGTGCGGTTGCCCAGACCAATCTCCTGTGCAATCTTGGTAGCGTTGATGGTATATACGGTGATGTTGTTCTGTGCGAAGTAGCGCTTTACCTTGTTAGGCATGAACTTCTCGAGCTCGTCGGCATCGAAGATGGTGTTCAGCAGGAACTGGCCGTTTTTCTGCAGACCGCGAGTTACGTCGTACATGTGGAGGTAAGCCTGAACGTGGCAAGCCACGAAGTTAGGTGTGGTTACCAGATAGGTAGAGCGGATAGGTGTATCACCAAAACGCAGGTGAGAGCAGGTGAAACCTCCCGACTTCTTAGAGTCGTAAGAGAAGTAAGCCTGGCAGTACTTGTCGGTGTTGTCACCAATAATCTTTACTGAGTTCTTGTTAGCACCAACGGTACCATCGGCACCCAGACCGTAGAACTTAGCCTGGAACATACCCTTACCGCCGAGAGCAATCTCCTCAACCTCAGGCAGAGAGGTGAAGGTAACGTCGTCTACGATACCAACGGTGAAGTGGTTCTTGGGCTCGGGCATAGCGAGGTTGTTGAATACGCTGATGATCTGAGCAGGAGTAGTGTCGCGGCTACCAAGACCGTAGCGGCCACCCACGATGAGGGGCTTGTTCTCTACGTCGTAGTAAGCATCCTTCACGTCGAGGTACAGAGGCTCACCGTTTGCACCGGGCTCCTTAGTACGGTCGAGCACAGCGTGAACAGAGATCATACCAACCTTCTGACCGTTAGCGTTCAGATAGTCGATAGCCTCACGAGCTGCATCGGTAGCAGAACCCATCAGGATAATCATGCGGTCTGCATCCTCAGCACCATAATATGAGAAGAGGTGGTACTCACGACCAGTAATCTTAGAGATCTCGCCGAGGTACTTCTCTACAACCTCAGGTACTGCATCGTAGTACTGGTTGCTGGCCTCACGGTGAGTGAAGAATGTCTCGGGGTTCTCAGCAGTACCACGTGTGATAGGACGCTCAGGTGACATAGCACGATCGCGGAAACGCTTTACAAACTCCTCCTTAACCAGAGGACGGATATCCTCCTGATCCATCAGCTCAATCTTATGATACTCGTGAGAGGTGCGGAAACCATCGAAGAAGTTAACGAAAGGTACGCAGGTCTCGAGAGTAGCCAGGTGAGGAACGGCTGTGAGGTCCATCACCTCCTGTACAGAACCAGAGCAGAACATAGCGAAACCGGTCTGACGGCAAGCCATTACGTCCTGGTGGTCACCGAAGATACACAGAGAGTGAGAAGCCAGTGTACGGGCAGAAACGTCGAATACACATGGAATCAGCTCACCAGCAATCTTGTACATGTTAGGAATCATCAGGAGCAGACCCTGAGAAGCGGTGAATGTAGTGGTGAGAGCACCTGCCTGCAGAGAACCGTGAACGGCACCGGCAGCACCAGCCTCAGACTGCATTTCCTGAACTGAGACGTTCTGGCCCCAGAGGTTCTTACGACCACGGGCAGCCCACTCGTCAACATGCTCCGCCATAGGCGAAGACGGGGTGATGGGGTAGATAGCAGCTACCTCCGAGAACATATAGCTCACATGAGCTGCAGCCTCGTTACCATCACAGGTGATAAACTTTTTTTCTTTAGCCATTTTATAGATAAATAAAAATGAATATTTATTTCTTGTACCTATTATTAATACCTAAAAATTAGTATTTGTTTATAAACGCCTGCAAAGTTACAAAGAATTATCCAAAATGCAAAGCAGAGTTTGCAAAATATTGCTAAAACGTTTACGTTTTTTCCACTTTATCGATAAACATGCAAGTTATAATCGCTAAAGTTGAGCCATTGGCGTGAGCACATGCATTTATTGGTAATGAAAGAAAAAGCGCTGGCATCCCCAGCGCTTTCTCTTATTCTTCTGTGTGATGTTCTACTTTCCCACGCAGAATCTACTTTCCGACGCAGAATCTACTATCTGTAAATATAAGTGACTGATAATCAACATAAACGCCTTTGTTTTTAGGGTGTCTAAAGTGACTCCGAGGGACGGTGGGGGGACGCAAAATAGGCAAAAATCTGCAAATATGACTGCCTTCAAAAAAAGAAAATGCAAACATCTGCAAAATCGATTTTCCAGTTCTTTGCACGTTTAAAGCGAGCAAGGAACGCATTTGATGACAAGGTTTCAACGCTGGAAGATAAAAGGTTTAGTTTAGGTTATGGATATTTAATATGGGAATAAACTAAACCGTTCATTGGTCAAGTATACCGACTTTCTCATCTCTTTCTTTTTTGACGGCAGAAACCAGACTCCTTTAATACAGATGTTTGGTTGCTAGGAAATATAAATTCGGCAACAAAATGTATTTATTGCCGAATTTATATAACCGTACAAAACTACTACACTTCTGTCTAATAGTAGTTACCTTCGAGCCTCGCTGCCGTAACAACTGGCATATCCACCACAAAGCAGTACAAGTACTCATCTGTGTCAGTGGTCGTGGCTGGTATCAGGAATGGGGCAAGTATGCCTGTGCTCAACTTCTTCGGACGTTATCGAAGCGCATTGACCGGCTTAATCACCACCTCCCTGTCGAAAGCGACGGGCTTCACTCGATACTCGTCCAGCACATAGATGCAGGTGCAGCCCACACCCGTGGTGGAGTAGTCGAGGTTGAAGGTGTAGCGGTCTGCCTGTGGTTGCAGTTGATAGGTGAACTGGCTCTTCGTCAGGTTGTCCGTCGTGAACTGATAAGCGTTGAAGTTGAAGGGCTCGTTCATGGAAATCTGCACACCCTTGCCCTCCTTGTTGAGCAGCTGCACATAGCGGTTGTCGGTACGCAACGCATGGTCTTGCGGGAAGAGGTAAGGCTCGTACATGTCAGCCACACTCTTGCTCCAGATGCCCACCTGATAGCCAGTCTTGCGGTCGGGATAGTTCTCTTCAGGACCACGGCCATACCAAGTGATGCGGTCGAAGGCGTTCGCCACCGAAGTGGTGAAGCCAACGCGTGGCAGGATTTCGGGCAACTTGCCGTTCGGGCTCAGATGGTTGTGAATCTTGACGGTGCCGTCGTCGTAGAAGCTGTATGTGTATTCGAGCATATAGCCTGCAAACTGCACGCCAGAGATGTAGAGGTCGAGGGCACCGTATGAAGATGCGCCCACCTGCACAAACTGGCTCACCGTGACAGTGGTCTCGTAGTCAGAGTGGTTGAGACGGATGGATGTGGGGCGAGGAAGCACTTGGTTCACACCCTTGCTGTACCAGAGCGTGGCCACCTGATTGCCATAACCCTCAGCATAGCCGCCATTCACACGGAAGGCATCCCAAGAGTCGAACTCATTGGCGATGGGTGCTCGCCAGAGGTTGAAGGTGACAGGGGCTTTGAGCACAGCCTTTCCACCCACTTCAATCTGTTCCAGATTACCCGTTTCCTTGCTGATGACATAGCTGAAATCCTTGCCGCTAATCTTGATTTGCTTCTCATCCTCCTGAGCGTTCACCTGCTTGGCAGAAAGCTGTGGAGCAGGGGCAGGAAGGTTCCACGAAGAGAGTTCCAGCTGATTCCAAGCCACCTCATGACCTGCCTTGGCCCACACCTCGTCTTTCTTCAGTTTCGAGGTGACAAGCACACGGTATTCCTTTCCTGCCACAATCGCGGGCTTATGATAAGGAATCTTGATGAGCTGAGTCTGCTGTGGAGCCGTGGTGAACTGGATGTCGCCCTCTTCCAGCACTTGGTCGTCAGCCATCAATGCCCAGTGTGAGGCGTATTGAGTGAGGTCGGTGAAGAAGAGGCGGTTGGTCACTTCTGCCTCGCCCGTCTCAGCATTGAGCAGACGCACGCTGACAGGCTGGGTGGTCCACTTCATCTGCTTCATCTCGGGCTGCACGGTGCGGTCAGGCCAGATGCTGCCATAGGTGCGCATATTGCCGCCAATGGTGTAGAAGGTGCCTTCGTCCCGATTGCCGTCGAAAGTGAGATAGAGCACAGCATCTTCTGCTTTACCCTCGCCGTCGGCAAGACATTGGCTGTAAATGGCCACATTGTCCATCTCGGCATCGGCAGTGTAGGTGGTTTGAGGGTCTTGAGCGTGGTTGCCCGCAATTCTTCCTATATTGATGGGGTAAGGGAAGTTGCTCAATATGCCTCTTTCACCCCCTCCGTTATTGCCACGGCGGTTGTTGTTAGGTTCGGTCTGTGCAATGGTCTCGGTGCCTTTGAGCTGTCCGTCGATGTAGAGCTTCATCTCCTTGCCGTCCCAAGAGGCGGTCACATGGTGCCAGTTGCCAATCCAGTTGGCTGGCAAATCGACGGTCAGGGCATGCTTCACACCCGAATGCAGATAGAACTGCAGTTTGTCGGCTCCCTTCTGCACCACACCAAACTGCGTGTTGCCCTTCGTGATGTAAGGTGCGCCCTCGTAGGTGCCACACATTTTGCCGGGCTTCACATCGAAACTGATGGTCAGTGCCTTGCTGGCAAGTTCCACATTGTTGCTGCGATACACTTCCACCCATTCGTCGTGTCCGCTCAGGTGCAGCACACCCTTCTCCACCTTGGCGTTACCCATCAGGTGGACAGGCGTGTTGTAGGGCGAACTGTCAGTCAACGGACGGATATGCTCCGTGAGACCAGGGTTCACAAAATCCCAGATGGCTCCACCCATCAAGCGTGGATGACGGCGGATGATGGCCCAGTATTCGTCCATGCCGCCACCAGCATTACCAGCCACCGACAGGTATTCGTCCATGAACGATGGACGGGGGTCTTGCGCTTCAGGCGTCATCGCCGTGTTCATTTCCAGCTCATAAGGGGCAGGGTAGCGGGGGCCGATGATTTCCTCGCCGGGATGAGCATAGGCGTTACCGCCATACATGAAATAGCGAGTGGGGTCGAGTCGCTTACCCTCCTTGATGACTTCGGTGATGAGGGGACCCTCGCCACTCTCGTTGCCAGCACTCCAGAAGAGCACACAAGCGTGGTTGCGATCGCGCAGCACCAGCTTCTGCACACGTTCCAGATACATCTCACGGAAGCGCTGGTCGTTGGAGATGAATTCCGTGGCATGCGCCTCTGTGCCAGCCTCGTCGATGATGTAGAGGCCGTATTCGTCAGCCAGTTCCAGATACTTGTTCACAGGAGGGTAGTGCGAGGTGCGCACCCCATTGAAATTATGCTGTTTCAGAATCTCCATGTCCTTGCGGATGGTCTCCTCGTTCATGGCATGACCTAATTCGGGATGCTGCATGTGGGTGTTCGTGGCGTTCACCTTGATGGGCTTGCCGTTCAGGAAAAAAGTCTGATGCCTGATTTCCGTCTCCTTGAATCCCATCTTGCTGGCGATTTCCTGCATCACCGCGCCCGACTCATTCAGCAGCTCGAGTTTCAGGCCATACAATACCGGCGTTTCACAAGTCCACTTGTCGGGGTTCGTGATGAGCGACGAGAGTTCCACCGTCTTCTTTCCCTTACCGTTCATCGTGAATCGGTCGGATGTCAGTTCCTTCACCTTGTTGCCCTTGGGGTCGGTCAGCGTGGCGCGAACAGCGTAGGAACCCTGTGCGTCCTCATATTTCTTCACATCCACCTGCACCTTCATCGTGGCATCCCTGTATTGGTCGTCAAGGTCGGTGGTCACGTACCAGTCGAAGAGGCGCGTCTTGGGTGTGGCATAGAGCGTCACATCGTCGAAGATGCCAGCCAGTCGCCAGTAGTCCTGACCTTCCAGATAATAACCGTCACAATACTTCACCACACAAACAGCCAGCACGTTCTTGCCTGGCTTCAGATAGGGAGTCACGTCATATTCAGCAGGTTCCTGTCCACCCTCGTTATAGCCCACCTGCTGACCGTTCAGCCACACAAACGAACCGCTCTGTGTCTTCTCCATACGCAGGAACACCTGCTGTCCCTTCCAGTTGGCAGGCAGGGTGAAGGTCTTTCGATAAGCGCCCGTCGGGTTATAATCTCTCGGCACAAAAGGCGGATTCGCTCTGAAGGGAGCAGGCACATTGCGGAACTGCGCATCGCCATATCCCTCCATCTCCCAGTTGCTGGGCACATGGATGGTGTTCCACTTGCTGTCCTTGAAGTCCGTCTTAAAGAAAGTCTGCGGCACCTCCTCGGGCGTGTTGGCAAAGAAGAAACGCCAATCGCCATTCAGCGACAGATGTTCCTTGGCAAGGTAATAAGCATGTCCCTCCTCTTGGTTCTCCTCAAACACCGTGGTGTTCTCGATGTAGTCATAGATATGCTCCAGATACTGAGCGCTCGCCTGCAGCGAGCAAGCTGCAAACAGACAAATGGTAAGATGTTTAATGTTCATATTGTTTATTTTTTTGTATTCTCTACAGATAGGGTTAGTTTTGCTTTTGATGCTCTTTTCTTTACTCTGTTGTATATTCAAACCAATCAAAATCTGCATATCCATCATCACCCTGGGCAAACAAGCCAAGCATCACGCCTGTGAACCCGCCTATCACCTCGGTGGATAGGT
>OMXL01000066.1 GCA_900314985.1 uncultured Prevotellaceae bacterium
TGGATGATGTCGTTGATGCCATGCTGGATGATGACATCGGTAGCACCAGCCACATTCATCTCTATGGGGAAGCGCGTAGCACCTTTCAAGCCGTAAGCCTGATAGGTGATGCAGTCGTACTGACGCAGAATGCGCGTACCACTGACAGCGCGACGAATGATTGCGGCATTAGAGCCAAAAGCCAACTGTGCCATATAGTCGGGCCACGACTGGGCAGTAATGGAGTCACCATAGCATACCACGGCATGATTCTCAGCTGATGTCAGCACATCAATGGTGTTGAGGAAGTAGAACCAGTTGGTATTACGGGTCAGATTGAGAGGCAACTCATCAGCCTCTGCATAGTCACCATAGGCATAATAGCCCTTAGAGAGCGGTCCTGTGACGAGCGTTCCACTATTCATCTGCGTAAAACCAGCCATATAGAAGCTTACCTCTATGGTATCGCCACGACTAACGGCATAGCTGATGGCATCGCTCTCTGTCTCCTTGCCAGGCAAAAGGACAACACTTGTCTCACCACCAAAGGTAATAGGTGTGCGGCCAACAAAGACCTTATTGAGCGTAACAGGTTCAGTACCTGTGAGGTTGGAAAAGCGAAAACGCAGCTTAGTGCCACTGAAACACATCCGAATAGGATAGCGCAACGTGAGGTCTTTTGCATAGATAGCCTCGCGTCGATTAGTAATGGAGGTGGCGTTTCCCCAACAGGCCACCCATTTGCTATTGTCTGTCATCATCGTCTTCATTTTGGTTACAAAGATACAATTAATCAAGTAAAAAACAAAATTTATTGGGATTTTTGCATGATGAATTATGAATTATTTCGTATCTTTGTGCCCACAAATCAAAAGCTAATCATGACAGAGAGATTGGAATTTACTATAGAGGAAAAAGAAGAGACACTTGCGTTGTATCAGAAAATACGCGAAGAAGTAGCTACAACCATGCACGAGGGCGACGAGGAGCGCATGCGCCACTACATGCTGCAGGCCCTGGAAACCAAGCAGTTGCAGCGCAACGTCTTCGGGTTAAACCCTATCCTACTCTCTTTCCAGACCGCACAGTTAGTAGTCGACGAGATTGGACTGAAACGCGACAGCGTGTTGGCCGTACTGCTACGCCCCAGCGTAGAGGAAGGGCTGATGACCATCGACGAGGTGAAGAGCCAGTTCGGTGAGAGCGTGGCTCGCATCCTGCACGGTCTGCAGCGCATTCAGGAACTCTACCAGAAGAATCCCGTCGTTGAGTCGGAGAATTTCCGCAACCTGTTGCTGTCGTTTGCCGAGGACATGCGCGTCATTCTCATCATGATTGCTGACCGCGTGAATCTGATGCGACAGATACGCGATGTAGGCACATCGCTAGTGAATAGTGAAGGAGTGAATAGTGAAAAGGAGAGCCATCGTCGTGAGGTATCGCAGGAGGCTGCCTATCTCTATGCTCCCTTGGCTCACAAGCTGGGCCTTTATAAGTTGAAGAGCGAACTGGAAGACCTGTCGCTGAAATACCTGGAGCACGACGCCTACTATCATATTAAGGAGAAGCTGAGTGAGACGAAGAAGAATCGCGATGCCTATATCGAGCGCTTCATCGCTCCTGTCAGCGAACGACTGACGGAGGCCGGCATCAAGTTCCACATCAAGGGACGTACCAAGTCGATACACTCTATCTGGCAGAAGATGAAGAAGCAGAAGTGTCCCTTCGAGGGCGTCTATGACCTCTTCGCCATCCGTATCATTATAGAACAGCCTACCCCCATCCCCTCCCAAAAAGGAGGGGAGAACAGACCGCAGCAAGAAAAACGGACGCCAGGGCTCCCCTCCCTTTTGGGAGGGGTCGGGGAAAGGCTTGAGAGATCCCTTTGCTGGCAGGCTTTTGCCATTGTCACCTCCATGTACCAGCCTAACCCCAAGCGCTTGCGCGACTGGCTGAGCGTGCCCAAGTCCAACGGCTACGAGTCATTGCACATCACTGTGCTGGGTCCTGAGCAGAAATGGGTAGAGGTACAGATTCGCACGGAGCGCATGGACGAGATTGCCGAGCGTGGCGTGGCTGCCCACTGGCGCTACAAAGGTGTGAAGGGCGAATCGGGTCTGGACGAGTGGCTCACCAACATCCGTTCGATGCTGGAGACCAGCGACGGCATGGAGGCAATGGACCAGTTTAAGATGGACCTCTATGAAGACGAGGTATTTGTCTTCACTCCCAAGGGCGACCTGTTTAAGTTTCCGAAGGGTGCCACGGTGCTCGACTTCGCCTACCATATCCACTCAAAGATTGGCAGCTCGTGTACGGGTGCCCGCATCAATGGCAAGGTGGTAACCATCCGCCAACCACTACAGAGTGGTGACCAGGTGGAGATTATGACCAGCGCCAACCAGAAGCCCAAGCAGGACTGGCTGAACATTGCCCAGACATCACGAGCCCGCTCGAAGATACGCTTGGCGCTAAAGGAGACGCAGGTCAAAGAGGGCCTCTTTGCCAAGGAAATGCTGGAGCGTAAGTTCAAGAATCGTAAGTTGGAGATGGACGAAAGCATCATGCAGCTGCTCATCCGCAAGCTTGGATTCAAAGAGGTTAGCGACTTCTATCGTCAGGTGGCTAATGGCGAGATTGACCCTGCCGTTATCATTGAGAAATACATAGAGCTGCAACAGGGCGACCAGCCTGTTACTGGTAATAATGTAGCTGAGAGTGCTGCCAACTTCGTGTTGGAGAATTCTCACCTCTCACCTCTCACCACTCACCCCTCAGAGGACGTACTCGTCATCGACCGCAACCTGAAAGGCATCGACTACCAGCTGGCACGCTGCTGTCAACCCATCTATGGCGACAAGGTCTTCGGCTTCGTCACCATCAATGGCGGCATCAAGATACATCGTGAGGACTGCCCCAACGCGCCTGAACTAAAGAAGCGTTTTGGTTATCGCATTGTCAAGGCCAAGTGGAGCGGAAAGGGTGCCTCGCAGTATGCCATCACGCTGCGCATCATCGGCAATGACGACATCGGCATTGTCAACAATCTGACAAACATCATCTCACGCGACGAGAAACTGATACTGCGTAGCATCAATATTGACTCACACGATGGACTGTTCAGCGGTAACCTGACCATCATGATTGATGACAACACCCGCCTCGAGGCACTCATAAAAAAGCTTCGCACCGTAAGGGGTGTGAAGCAGGTAGAACGCTTATAATAACAAAAGAATGAGAGAGGCCGCAACCTCTCTCATTTCTTTTCTTATTCAGCTATGCACTTCTCCATAGCATCCATGTACTTCTCGTTCTGCTTGAGTACATAGGAATTGACCTTGCGAGCGGCCTTACTCATAGCACCGTGCTTCTTGTAGTAATCATTGAGCTCGCGAAGCTGACCAGTATAGACTTCAATGATCTCCTTATAAGCCTTGGCGTAGCCCATCTTTGGCATATTCTTAGTCTTGAAGAATTTGAAGAAATCTTGCCACTTAGATTCAAGGTTCTGATTCAGCTTGAGAATTTCCTGGAATGTAACATCCAACTGATAGCCAGAGTTTGAACCATCGAGTATCGCCTTGATGAATTCATAGCGTTCTCCGAGTTTCTTCATATCCAACTCTATACGCTCGCCTTTTATCTGGAACTGTAACTCCTCCTGGCTATTTAATGACTTGCGCCACGTTACAAACTCATCCTCAAAAGGCTCAGCTTTACGATACTCAGCGGGCACCTCGTCAACCACCTTGACGCTTTCTGCAATGAGACTCTTGCCAGACTGGCGACCTACACGGCGCTCGTAGTCCTTATCCTCGTCGTAATAGCCATTGTGAACGGTGATGTGATAGGTCTCACCTGGTACAAAGTCGAGGTCAATCCATGCTGAGCAGAGCGAACCATCAGGGAAGATGCAGCGCAGACGACCTACACAAGGCTTAGTGAGTTCGGTCTGCCACTCGAAGCGCTTGTTGACAACGGGGATGCAAGCCACATACTCATGGTCTTCGAGATTGTAGAGGGCCTCGCGAGACTCAGCAATATAGATATTGTAGAGTGAGTCCTTGATCTCATCGCCCACGCGACCTTCAATCTTGAACATTCGCTTAGAGTAGTCTAAAGGTTTCTCGTACTTGTCGGGACGCAGAGAGGTTATCTGATAAACCATTCCATTGACCTTGGTACCTTCCTTAGTGATTACCCACTTGATGGCGTAGGCATCGCGCAATTTGGGGTTATCGGGATTCTTGCAGCACATCAGCCACATCTCTTCATCATTGTTGTTACGGATTTGAAAGGTCTCGCTCTGTCCGTCTTCATTAACAGCCTTTAGAGAGAATCTCTTAAAGTCGCCAGGCGTGATATGGAATATCTGGTATGACTTAGGCTCATCCTTCTTAAAAGCATCGCTGATGATACTGGTATTCAGATATACTTTACCTGCCATGTGGGGAAACTTGTCGTTATCGGCAGAGAAGGTGGTAATCCTAACGCTCGACTCTATCTGATTCGTTTCGGGATTCTTGTTGACTGAATATACATCGTCATTAGGACTTCCCCAAGCAGTGATGATGCTATGGAACAGCGCCTTTACGTTATAAGGCACGTTGTCCTGCTTGCCCTTCTGCTGGGCACTGATGGTTGTAATGGCGCTGCAAGCAATGAGCAGCATGATAAATAAACGTTTCATAATTATTGATTTTGGGCTGTTTGTTCTAAATTATTTTTTGCAATCTCCATTTCTAATTCCACCCATTTCAGGTAGGCCTCGTTGGCTTGCTTCTTCATGAGGGCGATTTCTTCTGGAGTATATTTGTAGTTCTCTGGGCGAGTGATGGGAATGTCGCGCTCAGTCAGCGTCACAGACTTTTCCTCTACTTTCTTCTCAGCAGGCTTTGTTTCCTGTGCCAAGAGCTGTTCTGTCGTAGCAGGCTTTTCTTGTGGCATCACACTTGGGGTCTCGCTCTTCTTAGGCTGCACCTTAGCAACAATGCGCTTGATGGGAGCTTGTGCAGGTTGCACTGCTGGCTGTGGAGCAATGGTCTGCTCTGTAGAAGGCGTCTTCACCTCTGGCTGACACTCTTTCTGAGCTATCACTCCCCTCTCTACTTGGAGAGGGGTTGGGGAAGAGGCTTTTGGCGGTGTCAGATAGACAGCGATGACTGCCGCTACACAGGCTGCTGCTATCCAGGGCCATACCATGCGACGACGCTGGGGCTTGGCTTGTTCCTCAGCCATTCGCTTCATCAGGCGGGCATTGAGGTCGGCAGGCATCTGAGGACGCTCCATCTCGTCCATACGGATGGCATCACGCAGATTCGTATCCTGCTGTCGTAATGTGTTTAGCTGCTCCTCATTCATGACTGTAACATTTTGATGATTTTATATAACTTCTTTCTCGTTCTGCTTAGCTTCGAGGCTACCGTTGTGGGTAAGGACTCTGTCACGTAAGCGATGTCTTTCAGACTCATTTCTTCATAGTAGAACATCGTGATGATGGCTCGTTCGTCGGGTGGTAGGTGTTTCAGCGCGGCCCTGATCAGTTGTACTGTTTCTGGATTCAGCTGTCCGAAGGTGGCCTCTACCTCTGCATCCGATAGTCTTTCGGCCTCGCCATCATGGTCTTCATAGTAGATGACGGGCAGACGCTTATGTCGCAAGAATGTGATGGACTCGTTGTAGGCGATGCGTGAGATCCATGTTCTGAGCGACGACTTCTCCGCGTCATACTGGCCGATGTTCTTAAAGACCTTGACAAACACATCCTGATAGACTTCCTCAGCATTCTCGACGACGGGAATGAGCCTTACCACTTGGGCAAAGACATCACGACCATAGCGATCGAGCATCTGTTGCTGTGCTTTGGGACTTTGCTTGCGCAGTCCCTCGAGGAGGTTTATGTCTGTTTCAGGTGTCATCTTTTTTATGTTCTCTGTCTATATATACGACGAGAATTCTCAAAACATTGCAGCGAGAGCAAAAAATTTCAAAAAAAATAATACGGAGCACAGCCCATGCTCCGTATTATTCAATTCTGTTTACAAGCTACCACGCCCATGGTAGAGGGGTCGAGGTAGAATGTCGTACTGCAGGTGTCGTCATCCAACAGGTACTTGGCACGGATGAGCAACAGCGTTGTAGAGGTACGCTTCTGGAAGGTTACATCCTTACCAGCCTGTTGCTGCATGACACGAATCAGCGAGTCAGTCAGCACCTTGGTAGAGTCCACATCGGAAAAGTCCAAATAGCTGACGTCACCCTTCTGATAGGTCGCCATGAAGTCCTTGACGACAGACTTGGCACGCTGTTGCTGACCACAAGCGGCCAACAACAGCGTTACACCTATTATATATATTAGACGCTTCATTTCTGGGGAATGTTCTTCAGCACGTCAAGCAGGTGATCCCATACCATCTGTACAGTTGGGATGAGCAGACGCTCCTCAGGAGTATGTACAAAGCGGAGTGTAGGACCGAACGATACCATATCGAGGTTGGGATAGCGCTCAGAGAACAGGCCGCACTCCAGACCAGCATGGATGCCACGAACAACGGGCTCCTTGCCAAACAGCTTAACATACGACTCCTTGACAATGCGCTGCAGGTCGCTATGACTGCGCATCTTCCAGGCAGGATAGCCGTCGCCAGACTCAGCCTCAGCACCAGCCAACTGGAAGGTAGCACGAATGGTGGCACACATGTTGTCGAGGTTAGACATGACGTTAGAACGCTGTGACGAGACGATGACAATCTCATTGTCTTTCGTCTCAATGCTGGCGATATTGCTGGAAGTCTCTACCATACCATTCAGTGCAGGATCCTGGCAGATGGCGTAGATACCATTATCGACAGCCTGCAGGGCAAAGATGAAGTTGCGGGCAACCGTATTCTCAATGACAGGCTCGGCATCTGTTGACTCCATAGCCCATACCATCTGTGTATCGGTTACGCAGAACTCCTCCTCCACCTCTGCGGCAAAGACATTCCAGTCGGCCTTGACATTCTCCTTCAGTGCATTGGGAACAGCGATGACGAACATACCATCACGAGGAATGGCATTGTGCATCTTACCACTATTGAACTGAGCCAGACGGACACCCTCATAGCGATTGATGGTCTGGAACAGGAAACGACCCAACAGCTTGATGGCGTTGGCACGTTGCTTATTGATATCGTCGCCAGAGTGACCACCTACCAAACCCTTCAGCTGAGCACGCATAAAGAAATAGCCTGCAGGAACCTCTGTACGCTGGAAGGTGAACTTAGCAGTAGTATTACGGCCACCAGCACATGAAACAAAGATCTCGCCCTCATCCTCAGAGTCGAGGTTGATGAGATAATCGCCTGTCATAAAGCCAGCCTTCATACCCTCAGCACCAGAGAGACCCGTCTCTTCATCACGAGTGAAGACACACTCAATAGGACCATGCTCAATGTCGTTGCTCTCCAGCAGCGCCAGTTCCATAGCACAGCCGATACCGTCGTCGGCACCCAGTGTAGTACCCTCGGCAGTCAGCCACTCACCATCAATATAGGTCTTGATGGGGTCATTGTCGAAGTCAATCTGATAGTCTACCAGCTTGTCACATACCATATCCATGTGACTCTGAAGGATAACGGTCTTACGATTCTCCATTCCCGGAGTGGCAGGTTTACGAATGATGACATTACCTGTCTCATCAACGTTGGTAGCCAGTCCGCGGCTCTCACCCCACTCTTTCAGGTATGCAATCATCTTCTCTTCACGCTTTGAAGGACGTGGAATCTGGTTAATCTTCGCAAATTGTTCGAAGACTACAGCTGGTTTTAACTCACTTTTATTCATATCTTCTATTGTATTTTTATGTTTATGTTGTTTCCGTGCAAAAGTACAAAAAAAAAGCGGACTGGCCAAACGTCAGCCCACCTTTTTCATTAGTTGACGTGAACTATGCAGCAGTTTTCAACTTCTGGAAGTGTCCTTGTCGCAGTTTCTTCACGACGCCTGCCTTGCCATCTCCCACCCTTTCAGCATGGCGAACCAGTCTATCGACGTGATGCCGTTCTCCTGAATGGCCATCGCTGCACCGACAGCTATCCAGCGGGCTGGGCTCTCTGATGGGATGCCTAGCGGCTCGTCGGCTCCGATGCCCGTCAACCTGCTGACGTTCTCCACATACGCCCTCGTGTTGTTCTCGTTGGGTGGCGCCCACTTCGTCACGATGGTGCGGATGGTGTACAGCCTGTACGTGTGGTAGTAGGTACGGGTGAGCAGCTTAAATGCTGCTCTCCACCCATACGCTAAGTTCTCAAACTGGCAGAACGCTCCGTCCGTCTGCTCCTTCTTCATTCCCTGCCACTGATCCTTCGAACGACGGATGTTCAGTGGATTATTATTTCTGATTCCTCTTGGTAACATTGTTTTTAAATTTTATAATTCTTACATTTACATTATACTACGATTTCTTTCATTATTTTTTTGTATTTTCCTTTCTTCACTCGCTCTATGAAGCCATGCGTTGCCCAACGATTACACTGCTGAGAAGCAGCACACATCTCCAAATCCAACACCTGTTGAACATCCTTCGTGGTGAACGTCTCTGGTAGGTCACGATAGGCATCTGCATTCTTCGAGTTCTTTCTGCGTGGCACATATTCTCGCTCCGCATTGTCCCAAGAGTCCTGCAACATCTGGCCAAAGAAGTAGTCCTGAAACCAGATGACGGCATCGTATATCAGCGTCGAGAACCGTAGATCGTCATCAGTGATGTCCAGCTTGCCAGTCTTCTTAAACTCGTTGTACTGACGAGCCAGGATGCGGGGCACGGTGAACCAGGTGGCATAGAACACGGCACGTTTTCTGCTTGTGCAGACAATTCGCAGAGATTATAGACGTGGTCTACCAGTCGCTGCAGTGGCAGCTCACCATGCAGCTGCTCCAGTTTGAAGCCCCACTGCTTCAATTCCTCGTTGGTCTTCCAGTCTACCACGTTCTTCCGCACCATTTGGAAGTTAGCGCGCTCCATTAGGAAAATGGCCACACGGCTACACAGTCCGTCGTTGATGTTGCGGAGTGTGAACTTCTTATGCAGGCTGACGTTCGTACCTGTCGTTACTGAGTTCCAATAGACTGGCAGGATGTCGTTGATAGAGTCACTGTTGGCATAGTCCACACCCGACAATTCATTATGAAACGCCTTCAGTTCCAAGTCATGCTTGCCAATCCATGCGCCACCGCTCTGGGCACTTATCGACGAGTCTAGCTCCGAGTCGAACATATACAGATGCAGTGGCAGCTGCTCACCATTCACCATCTCCTTGGCCCTCTTCAAGCGACGGAAGAAGATATTGTTCGATGTCTTCGTGGGCAAG
>OMXL01000068.1 GCA_900314985.1 uncultured Prevotellaceae bacterium
TTTGGTTTATCTAAGTTGTAGTACCTTTATTTGTATATACGCTCAAATTGGGTAAAAGATTGCACCTATGGTTGTTAATTGTTGCAAAAACAAAAATAATGGCACAAAGATTTGAAATACACAGCGGAATACACAGCGGAACCGCCCCTATTGTGTAAACGGCAGAAAAAGTTGTATCTTTAGCATATCAAAAACAGCTAAGCCTACGCGGGCTTAGCTGTTCTATCATAGGATAATCCATAGAGGTTGCGTCCATCATTATATCTTTTCTTGCTCTGTTTCATTACTGTCTACAAGTTGCCAATGACGCGAAAGCCACTCTATATGCTTGGTCGTGATGTGTTCAGCTCCATTCATCTTCATAACGTTTTGTTTGGTCATATCGCAAGGCCAGCCGTTGAAGAAGAGGAAGTATGCTTCAAGAAGCGTTGATTGGGCATCCTCCAATTGGTTTTTCAAATCTACTTCCTGCATGGTTTTCACTGCTTCGTCGCTTAGTAACCCAGACAGCTGACCTTTTACAAGGGTCACAACATCTTCTGCAGGAATTGTCTGAGTTGTTTTGGCCGCGATGTAATAATCACCTTCTATTTGATCTTCATCGTCATAAGAACCATATGATACGACTAAATTAGTAACTGATGGATAACCACTATCGTCTTTTGTCTCATGACGACCTATTGTAAAGGCCTTACCATGAATGCCAAACAACAGTTGAAGCTCTTCATAGGCATTCCATAGGCTTTGTTCTGTGGAATACTGCAGATTCAGCGACGTCTCAAAACGATTACGGGGCATCACAGAATCCAACATCGGATTATTTGCATAGAGACTGTCACAGAGAATCTGAATGCCGTCTTGCATTGTCTTCTTGATGTCTCGCCAGTTCTCGATATGCTGTAGGTTGCCCAGTTCATCAATAGTAAATATTACGTGCTGTCTGCTACTCAATTCAGCCAGCTTTTCAAATGCCGCCTTGCTCACAACGTCAACTTCATCACCCTCCATCTCATAGTTGCCGAGGCTTGAATACTCCAGTTTATAGCCATTACTGGTAGAATCGCGTACGATGAGTCGGAAATCCTCTTTGATATAATGTCTCAGCGTTGTATCATTGCCCTGAATCTTTTGCTTCACGCTTTCCATACGGTAGTCCATCGTGTCGTTTTTACAAAAATAGGCTATGACATTAATCGTTGAATCCTCCTGTACTTGAGCCAAGTTCTGGGTCTGTGCATAGCTTATTGAAAAGCTAAAAAAAGATAGCAGTAAGCTTAAAAATACTTGTTTAGTGTGGTTTTTCATTTCTAATATTGTCGATAATTTGTTACAAAATTCTTGCAAAGGTATGCATTATTTCTGAATTGACAAGCATTGTAGCAGAAAAAGTTGAATCGATACTAACTAAAAAGGGAGTGAATTTCGTTCACCCCCTGTTCTATTAGTTTCTGTACTTTATTACTCTACCTTAGAGGTCATCTGGTTGCGCAAGCCCTTGTAGCCTGTCAAGTATGCCTTGGCAGTACCAAAAGAGAGGAACATATCCAGACGGACGGGCAGGTGGTTCTGGTCGTCTGTGATGTAGAAGCGGATAAGCTCGTGGTTCTTGCCGTCTTCACGCTCGATGAACGAGAATACCAGGCAGCGGAACTTGGTGTCGCTGTTCTTCATCTTCACATTGGTGATGCCGTTGTACTTCAGCCATGAATTGGCAATCTTCGAGGCATCGGCAATAGGAAGGGGAATCTTGTCGCCCACCTTCAGCTTAGAGGCGTCAAAGTTGCGGGCACGCAGATAGACACTCATCATGTCGTAGATGCAGTCCTTATACTCCGACTCCTTCCAATAGTGCTCACCACGGCTGTTAATCTCATGCTGCTTAAGGTGGCAGTTGCCTTTAGGATAGGTGTACCAGAGCTCGTCGACATAGTAGCGCTTGCCTTCACGGGCGCCTTTACGATAGTAGAGCGGTGCAAGGTCCATCGTCGTGTAGCTGAGCAGTGTGTCGCGCATGACGAACATATTGTCCAGTTTGCTGTTGCCACGCGTGATGAGGCTACAACGGTAGGCATCCTGGCCCTTGAAGCTCGACTGAACGGTAGACATAGAGGCTGTACCCACCTTCATCCAGACGAACTTCCAGTTGAAGTAAAGGTCGTAGCCAACAAATTCGCCTGACTTAAAGGCTTTATTCTCTATACCGCACTGGGCAAACGATGACAGGAATGTCATTGTAAATATCCATAATACAATGAGTCGTTTCATAGCTATATCTCTTAATTCTTAATTCTTAACTCTTAATTCTTCTTCACGTATTGTATTCCTAACTGTGCAGCACGATCGGCATTGCGATTCATTTGCTTTTTCTGCTTGGTCGCCTTCTTCTTGACGAGTGCCGATGGCTTTTGCTGGTTGAGTGGCTTCTCCAGCAGGTTCCACGATAGGGTGATATCAAACTTCGCCTTGGTTTCTATCTCTCGTGAGTAGTAGTAGACGGATTCCGCCTGCTCATCGGCATCGTAGTTGCCCGTATCCCACACGCCATTGTTGTTGCGGTCAACAAAAGCACGAACAAAGTAGGTGCCGGGCTTGACATAATAGAATGATGCTGTATGGTCGGATTCCATTCGACTGACTGCTACCACCTTGTCGCCTTTGTCTATCAGTTGTACCACGACAGCAGCACTGTCAGCATACCCGCTGATATCCATAAAGAGCGTGGCATAGTCGTCGAGCGTCTTCACCTTGATGCCTTGCTTGAAGGGCTTGCTTGCCAAGCCATAGATGTCGACAATGGCTGCACTATCCACCTCAAAGCTATATTCTGAGCCTGGTTGCCAGTCGGCAATCACCTCGTAGCTGCGTAACTGGTTGGCACGCTGTCGGAACTCGTAGTCAGCCCGATACCATAGGGTGTCAATCTTCGTATAGAGATGAATGCCAGCAGTATCGATCGATGCTGGTGGGGTGGGTAGCGTGATAGAGATGGAACGGTTGGGGTCCATGGCTTGTGGCACGTCGAACCTCACATCCAAAGGCTTGACAGGATAGATGCTGTCGTAAGGCTCTTCGCGCTTGCGCTTCTTCTCCTGTTGCTTAAACCAGCTATCGTACTCTTTTTGCAAGGCTTTCTGACGTTTGGCATAAGGCGTCTTCGCCAAGGCTTCGATGGTATCGGTCTTTGACACCAATGCTCCCAGCGAGTCGGTCATCAGGTAAGTCATCTCAAAGGACAACGTGTCCTGATTGACTAACAGCGTGTCGCGCAGCCAGTAGGTGATAGAGTCTTTCTTGGCACTACTCTCCACGATGAAAGCATCATCGCTGTTGAAGTTCAAGCCATGGATGACGGGCAACTGCTCATTGCCGTAGCTAAAGAATATCTGTATGCGGTCGGCATCCTTTCGCTCTGTCTTCAGCAGGTAGCGGTCGGTCTGCGTCTCTTGGAATGCCGTCAGCACGATGTCATCCGGATAGAAGTGCATGTAGTGCACTTGCTTGATGCTATCGATGTGCAATTCGTCGCGCCAAATGGTGTCTTGGCGCATATCAGGCTTGACGGTGGGTTTATAGGTGTCGTGCGAGAAGGCAATCATCTCACTCTTCTGCGTGAACTTATAATTACCATCAGCATCTTGCAAGGCATAGATACGGTATTCTCCGTCTGCAACGCCCTTGATGACAAAATGTCCGTTGGCATCTGTACGTGCTACACGCAGTAGCGGCTTCGTGCGGAAAGCAGAATCAGCCAGGTCACTATATAGACCCACAAGGATTCCAGATACAGGATCCAGATTCTCTGCGCTGACCACGGTACCTGACACTTCCAAGGTGTCAGTCTGTTCACCTGTTGAGAAGGTAAACGTATAGTTGCCCATCGGATTGTCTTCGTTGTTATCGCTGATGGCATCGCTGAAGTCAATGGTGTAGGTCATGTCAGGCTTCAGAGAGTCTTTCAGTTCCACCACAATCTTCTTACCCTTGGCGGCAATCTCAGGCATCTCTATCTGTGGCGGAGAGACAATGACGTTCTGCGTAGGGTCAGCGAGTTTGATATATTCATCGAAATAGATGGTCACCTTTTTCGACTTTACTCCTGTAGCCTTGTCAGCAGGATTGCTGCCGAGAACGCGTGGAGGGTCATCGTCATACCAACCGCCATCGGGTGAACCCATGCGGGCACAACCGACTGCCAATAGCAAACAGCTAATAGCCAATAGCCAATATTGTAGTTTCCTCATGCGTTCAACTGCAATAATTGTTCGATATGTTCACGTGAATTACTCAGACGAGGCACCTTATGCTGGCCACCCAGCTTACCTTTCATCTTCAGCCAGTCATTAAACAGGTTGGGACGGGCTTCGACGATTTCCAGGTGTTGCAAGGTGATGTCCTTATAACGCTTGGCCTCATAGTCACTGTTGATTTCTTGCAGGCGCTTGTCGAGCAGGTCAGCAAACAGCGTCAAGTCACTCGGTGACTTGGAGAACTCGATAAGCCATTGGTGACGACACTTAGCATTCTGGTCCATGAAGACAGGTGCTGCTGTATATTCCAGTACCTCGGCACCCGTCTTCTCACAGGCATAGGCCAGTCCTTGTTCTGCATTGTCCACAATCAGCTCCTCACCAAAGGCATTGATGAAGTGCTTGGTACGACCAGAGATGATGAACTTATAAGGATTGGTAGAGGTAAACTGAATGGTGTCGCCAATCTCATAGCGCCACAAGCCGCAACTGGTAGAGATAATCATGGCGTAGTTCTTGCCAGTCTCGACACCCCATAGCGGTACGATGTCGCCTCCGTCCATGGGGCGGAACTCATAGAATACGCCATAGTCTAACATCAGCATCATAGCCTTGTCGGCAGGGTCGTCCTGCAATCCGAAGAAACCCTCGCTGGCATTATACGTCTCCATATAGTGCATATTGGGCGAGGTAATCAGTTGCTCGTACTGCTTGCGATAAGGCGTAAAGGCTACGCCCCCATGGAAGAATACCTCAATGTTGGGCCATACCTCTTCGAGGTGGCTCTTGCCAGTCATCTCCATCATGCAGTTCAGTACGGAGAGCATCCAGGAGGGGACACCAGAGATGTTGGTGACATTCTTTGTCATTGCTTCACGGGCAATACGTTCACGCTTTATCTCAAAGTCGCTGAGCAGTGCAGTCTCCTTCTTGGGAACACGCACCAGGTTGACCAGCGGATTGATGTTCTCTATCAGAATGGCGCTGAGGTCGCCCACCAGTGAGCCTTCTACATTATAGTTAGGTGCATGGCTACCTCCAAGAATCAAGCCCTTGCCATCAAACATCTTTGATTTGGGATTGTTGCGGAGATAGAGGGCCACGGAGTCGCGCCCACCAGCATAGTGAATCTTCTGTAGACCCTCGTCGCTGACAGGAATAAACTTCGACTTATCATTGGTGGTACCGCTCGACTTGGCATACCAGCGCACACGTCCTGGCCATAGAATATCCTTCTCGCCATGGCGCATGCGATCGATGTCGCCTTTCAACTCCTCGTAGGTGTTGACAGGCACCATCTTGATGAAACGGTCGTAGTCCTTAATACTGTCAAAGGCATGGTTTCTACCGTATTCTGTATTCTTTGCGGTATGTATCAGATGATTCAGCACTGCATGCTGCAGCGCCTCACCACCATTCAGATGCTTCTCCAAAGCCTTCTGACGGGGCTTAAACACATTTCCTATTATCTGAGTCAGACTCATGGTCGTACAAATATTTGCCTGCAAAGGTAATACTTTTTTCTGAAACCACACATTTTCTCCTTACCTTTTAATAATAATAAGCAAAAAGCGGGCTGAGCCTGTGTTACTCATCCTTCCACCACGAATCTTTTAGCTTGCATATAGCCTGACTGATACAATTCATCGTCTTACAAAAAGAAACGGTGATATTCTCTTCTTGCGTCATAAACTGATAAGACCAAGGAGTCAACAGCAGCAGATTGCCTGCTGCACAGTCATCCATTCTGTCGGCAGAAGGATGGTAGATATCAGGAAAGCCGTTATCCTCTATCCTAATAACAGCATAGCCACACAGCAATGCCTGGTCAAGGATTTCCTGTTCACCCCTTGCTATACGAGCGGAAACAAGCACAGCACCAGAAGCCGCCTCAGCCAGACATCGGGCTTTCTGTTTTTCAAATAATCCAGCATCCTTACGATGACAGACTACAGGGAGCAAGCGCCTGTTCAGTAAGCTCAGGTTTCCATAGCTATCACATGCCACACGTCCGTTGTTTTTCAGCAATCGCATCTCTATTGCTGCAAAAATGTCATCATTTAACTGTTGAGGGCATTCACGTTGCAGATATCCTTTCAGCGCTGGTATGCTCACTGCTGTATCAACAGTATTACGCTGCGGAAAGAGCCATTCGCGATTAGCCATCCTCATCAGACGGTTACGAGGGTTCGCACGGATATACGCCCGTTGCGTAGTCAGTTGTTCTTCATCTACAGGCATCACGTCACAATAGCCTGCATCGAACAGCGGAGGCAGCGCTCCCCCCGATGCTGCATGCTTGACGACCGAATCGCCAAGCGCACTATCGCTTGTTAGTATGCCTGCGTTATTGCGGTTTGCTGCTCGTGCACTATTATTGTTTGGTGCTCCTGCGTTGTTGCTTGTTAGTGTGCCTGGCGATTCAGTCGCCAGGCTCTCTTCTGCCAGGCCTTCTCCTTGGTCTATCTTTCCCGTTATCGCCCAATAGCGCTTGTTGCACCCCAGCTTAAAGCCCGCAATGACATGCCCCAGATGCGTAGCCTTCCCACTCTGCGACACCACATTACTATGCGCCACCAACAAGAAGTGCAGATGCTCAGGCATCACAACGTACTCCACTACCTCCAACATGGGATAGTATCGATGGATGCTTTCGCGTAGCTCCTGCTCCACCATCCTTCCGATCGGCGTCAGCTCTACATGCGGTCCATCGTTGTCACTATCTGGCTTATCCAACCTTCCCGCCATTCTGCCCAAAGGTTGGTACAGTCCCTTCGCTACACTAATTGTAATATGATAGCAGCCCTTCCAGCTATAGTCATGCGCACGACACCGCCGTTTCATGCTATGTACCGTTGGCTTCTTAAAGTCCCTCTCCATCGTTTATGATTATTTAGCAACGCAAAGGTAATGAAAAATAGCATGAAGTACAAAAGAAATCCGCATTTTTCTTTAGGCGACCAGTGTGAAAGCGCGATTACCGGCAGTGTAAAAACGCAATTACCAATAGTGTGAAAACGCAATTTAGTTGCGTTTTTGTAGTGTTGTTATCCTCCCGTCCCCAAAAAGAGAAAACCAATGGCAGCTCTGATTCCCTATATCAGACCTACCATTGGATTCATACATTTTAGGACAACCTCTTTACTTCAAAACAACCTTACGAGTTGTTCCGTCTTAGTGCACACGGGGACAGTCCTAGGGTGTTAAGTTAATCAATATGAGTTAACTTACTTTTTTGAGTACATTCATTCTTTTAATGGAGGGGTTAGGCAACAGGTTGTCAGC
>OMXL01000063.1 GCA_900314985.1 uncultured Prevotellaceae bacterium
ACCACCTTTTTACCATGATGAATATACAGGCCTTTAGCTATTCTCTCTGTGAGAGTGTGGCGTTGCGAGGGCTTTTGGCCGTTAGCAACTTTGCGTCCACCAAGTGTGTACCACGCTCCCTCTCCTTGGGAGAGGGCTGGGGTGAGGTTCAGGCTCGTCACCTCATCGTTGCCTTCCTCAAAGCTCATGCGAGCTCCACTGGAGACGTCAGCAGCCGTGAGGCCGTTGTTCAGCTGGAAGTATGCACGCTGGCCACCTATCCAGGCACCAGTCTGGGGCCAGTACAGCTGATTCCCCGAGCCTACAAAGAGGATGCTACGATTATCTTCCGTAAAGGACTGATAGTCGTAGGTTCCAACGAAGTTGACGTGGGCTGTCTCTACTGGCTGCATTCCCTTAACAATGGTAACATTCGTAAAGGTGGGGCTGACGATGTTGTGGGCATCATCGTCAACATAGCCATCGGCCTTGTCCCACTTGATGAGGTAAGGTGTGCCTGCTATCAGCTTAGTGACAGCATTAGCGAAGTTCAGGTTTAGCGTAGTGCCGTCAAGCGTTGTCTCGGCAAGCGTTCTCGCTATGGCGCCATCAAGGGGAGAACCTGCAAGCGTCACGTTGAAAGGCAGACAAATCGTGTTCCAGCCGCCATCCTTGTAGAGTGTGCGACCATCGAGGATGACATCAGTAATTACGTCATCGTTATTTTCGACGGCAGTATTATTATTCTTGTTGTCAGATAGAGAGAGTTTGATATTGATTGTCTCAGCAGTACCAATCTGGGTACCTCCCGATCTCCTATTCCAGAGTTTAAGAGTGTTGCTACCAGCCCTGTTGGGGATGTACGAGAACTGCAACTCCTTAGTCTCACCAGCAGCGATATTGACAATTGTACCCACTACTGCTTTGTCGTCAACACGCAGGATTACATCACCATTATATGGACCTTCGCCTCCTGTAACAGTGGCTGTCACAGTCTGTTCATGCCCATAAAGGTAATCGCCCGTAACAGAGAGTGTCGCAGTAGTAGGCTTCACATTGTTTGGAATAGGCACGTTGATAGTCAACTGATTGTCAGCAATAGTGGCTATCATCTTATAGGCATCGCCATCATAACACTCCTGCCAGCTGCCTGCATCATGCAGACGACTCATCACTTTGATATAATAAGTGCCATCAGCTACCGTTGAAGGAATGCTGACAACAGGGGTGGCGGAATAATTATCATTCCACGCCATTGCGTCAGTCTCATGGGTATCAAAGGTCTGCACCACGTTACCACTGCCATCCTGCAATTGCAGGGCTACATCAAAAGCATGGGAGCCATAATAATAGTTCCAGACATCGTAATAGATGCTGATGCCAGTAAAATCGTCCGTCGAACTTGTGCGAGAATACGTCTTACTGGACAGAGTCGCATCAAAGACAACGTCCTGACCAAAGCTAAAACCATCGAGCGACGATCTACCGCCAAAGCCGTACTTTCTAGGTTGAAGCACAGAGAGCTGGAAGTAGCCATCACCATTACTTCCCCACCCCCAGTTCATGTGGAAGTAGTCGCCAGTGTCATAGCCATCACAGACAAAGGAGTGTCCACCTCCCATACTCTGACCACCCAGTATGACAGGACGCTCAGCAGCAAGTTCATTATAAATCAAGTTAACCCAAGCTTCATAGCTATAATTCTTGCGATAGGCATGGCTTATGCCACCATCGTATCCAAAGTAGGTCTTCAATGCAAAGGGAATAGCCTCGTTGTATGCAGATGAGCCACCATTATTCTTCAGGCCATACATCATCTCTATCGACGAACCACAATACTGCATCAGTTTGGCTACAGCAAGTTGCTCTTCAGCAGTACCAACAACATTATCCCCGCTTTCATAATTGGAAATCATATTCTTCCAATCAAAGGAGGTCGCACCAAGTGCAGGAATAGCCAACTCAATTTCCTCCTTTGCACTATTCAATGTATTAGTAGAATAAGCAGGTATAGGGGCACAAGAACAATCTGTGGCCGGACATTTGTGGTAGAACATCACCTGAGCCATACTTGTAGCCACGCAACCCGTCACAACATGTTCACCATCAATCATTGGACACAGATTATTATACGGGTTCCCTTGATTCCAATTTGTCTTAATAAGTGGACCAATAGGCGCACGACTACTCGTTTGGAGCGGTGCTTCTACTTCATCAGGGATATTAGCCATTTGTTCCTCGTAACCCTGCAGCAGATAGCGCAGACCATCGGGCATGTCATCCTCATGGATGCTGCCGCTATCTGCATAACCCAAGATGGCGGTGGTGCGATCATCACCACTAACAATCACAAAACCATCAGTTTCGCCAAGGTTAAACAAATAGTAGCCAACGCTACTGGCAGGAGCGCCAGTACGACGACCTTTCTTCATCAGTTTTACACGCTGGGAACTAGTCTTTTTACCTCGCTGCTGCAGGAATGTCTGCACCTTCTGACGTGCCTCTGCTTCACTCACAGATCCAGCACACAGTGAGAGCGTAGGTAGCAGCAAAAGAACTGCCAGGCAGCATCTTAATATCATATTCATCTGTAGAAATCTTATTTGGTCGGCAAAGGTACAAATAAGTAGGGACAACACAAAAGAAATCGGCAAGTTATTTGCAGAAAGGATAAAGGGGAATTATAAAAATACAAAAAAGTGTTATTTTCTTTGTAATCTGCGTACTTATTCGTACCTTTGCACATTAATATAGAACTCAAGTTTCGCATGTTAAGTAGATATAGGAAGATAGAGGTAGATAGCCGCTTTTCAGCGGCAGAAGATAGAGGACGTTACTCTGTCTGCGGTGATAAAGCAAGCGGAGCTTGCGAAAGTTGAATATAGAATAAAAGAAAATGGCTTGCATACTACATATAGAGACAAGTACCAATGCCTGTTCGGTAGCCGTATCGGAGAACGGACAGTGCATTTACGAAGAAACACAGCACGGAGAACATGGTGCTGGCGCTGAACAGTTGGGACGCATGGTTGACGAAGCCCTGTCGTTTACAGACAACCACGCCATCCCATTTGATGCAGTAAGCGTCAGTTGTGGTCCCGGCTCATACACAGGTCTGCGCATCGGTGTATCGATGGCCAAAGGCATCTGCTATGGTCGCGACCTGAAGCTGATTGCCGTACCCACGCTGGAACTGATGTGCGTACCCGTACTGCTAAGAGAGACCATACAGGAGGACAACGCCTTGCTCTGTCCCATGATTGACGCTCGCAGAATGGAAGTCTACTCTGCGCTCTATGACCGCAGTCTGAAAGAGGTGCGCGAGGTGAAGGCCGACGTGGTAACTGCAGAGACCTATAAGCAGTGGTTGGACGAGCGTCCCATCTACTTCTTTGGCAATGGTGCCCAGAAGTGCATGGAAACGATCAACCATCCTAACGCTCATCTGATAGAGGGTATAGAACCGCTGGCCAAATGGATGATGCCACTGGCTGAGAAGCGTTTCCTGAACGAGCAGTTTGAGGACGTAGCCTACTTCGTGCCGTTCTACCTGAAAGACTTCGTAGCTATCAAGTCAAAGCCACTGCTTTGAGACAAATGGTAAATCGTAAATTGTCAAATTGTAAATTACATAGATGGATATACAAGGATTAGACTACAACACAGCCCGCGAGAAACTCATGATGACTGAGTATGGGCGCGAAATACAGAAGATGATAGACATCGCCATCGATCTGCCTACCAAGGAAGAGCGCATGCGTTGTGCACTCACCATCATCCACCAAATGGAGATGAAGAATCCGCAGGTTCGTGAGAGCGAGGACTATCAGCAGACCCTTTGGGATCACCTCTACCTGATGAGTCATAAGCAGCTCGACATTGACTGGCCCTACGACATGAGTGCCGCAGAGAACATCCTGTCGAAGCCTGCACCTATGCCCCATCCTAAGAATGGTGGACAGTCGCGCATGCGCCACTATGGCCAGCTGCTTACCAAGGTCTTCGAGCAGTTGAAGACGATGCCTGAGGGTGTGGAGCGCGACGAGCTGGTGCGCCTGACTGCCAACCAGATGAAGCGCGACCTGATGACATGGGGACATGGCTCTATGGATGACGAGAAGGTGGCTGACGACTTGGCACGCTTTACTGATGGCAAGATACAGCTGGACCTCTCTACATTCCGCTTCGACCACATCAATGCCATCGTACCCGATAGCGGCAATGGCAAACGCAAGAAGAAAAAGTAATACCATCACTATATGGCATCATTCAAGATTGAGGGAGGTCACCTGCTAAGTGGTGAAATCAGACCACAAGGCGCCAAGAACGAGGCGCTACAGGTCATCTGTGCCACATTGCTGACCAGTGAGTCAGTGACTATTCATAACATCCCCAACATCCGCGACGTCAACAACCTCATCCAGCTGTTGAAAGACATTGGCGTGAAGGTGACGAAGGACGGCAACAGTTGTACCTTCCAAGCTGACAACTTGAACATGGCATTCTTAGAGAGCGATGAGTTCGTGGAGAAATGTGCCCAGCTGCGTGGGGGCAAGGCTGTCATCGCCAAGCCTGGTGGTGACAAGATTGGTCGCCGTCGTCTGGACACGCACTTCTTAGGTTTCCAGAAGTTGGGTGCAAAGTTTCGTCAGTTGGAGGCCCGCAACGTCTATGAGATTGGTGCCAAGCAGTTGAAGGGCGCCTATATGCTGCTCGACGAGGCCTCTGTGACGGGTACAGCCAATATTATTATGGCTGCCACCATGGCTGAGGGAACCACCACCATCTATAATGCCGCCTGTGAGCCCTATATACAGCAGTTGTGTCACATGCTCTGCCAGATGGGGCTGCTGACCATTGAGGGTGTGAAGACGCTGCAAGGTGCTGACCATACCCTGTTGCCCGACATGATTGAGGTAGGCTCGTTTATCGGTATGGCAGCGATGTGTGGCGATGGCGTCCGCATCAAAGACTGTTCACTGAAAGACCTCGGCATCATTCCCGATGCCTTCCGCCGACTGGGCGTGAAGGTGGACGAGGAGGGTGACGACCTCTATATACCCCGTCAGGAGAACTACGTGGTAGACTCCTTCATCGACGGTACCATCATGACACTGGCTGATGCCCCTTGGCCCGGACTGACACCTGACCTACTCTCAGTGCTTATCGTGGTAGCTACGCAGGCCCGTGGTTCTGTGCTGTTCCACCAGAAGATGTTTGAGAGCCGCCTGTTCTTCGTTGACCGCCTGATAGACATGGGTGCACAGATTATTCTCTGCGACCCCCACCGTGCCGTCGTCGTAGGTCACGACCGCCAGCGCCAGTTGCATGGCAGCAGGATGTCGAGTCCTGATATCCGTGCTGGTATCGCCCTGCTGATAGCAGCGATGAGTGCCGATGGCACCAGCCTTATCAGCAATATCGAACAGATAGACCGAGGCTACGAGAACATTGAGGACCGCCTCAATGCGCTGGGAGCGAAGATCACCCGTATTCCATAGGCCCATTAACCCCATTAAACCCATGATCAGACAGGAAGAAGTTTACAAGATAGGACGATTGGGCAAGGCCCATGGTGTCAAGGGCGAGGTGTCGTTTCAGTTTGATGACGACATCTTCGACCGTGTGGATGCTGACTATCTGGTACTCGATATCGATGGCATCCTGGTACCTTTCTTTATGGAGGAGTACCGCTTCCGCAGCGATACCATCTGTCTGGTAAAGTTCAAGAACATCGATACGCAGCAGCGTGCGCAGGAGTTGACAGGCTGTGACGTATTCTTTCCCCGTGCCTTGGCAGAGGAAGGCGACGAGATGCCATCGCTGTCTATGCTGGTGGGCTTTGAAATTATCGATATCTCCAATGAGAAAACCGTTGGACACATTGCCGCCATCGACGACAGCACCGTGAACATCCTGTTTGAGTTGGAAGACGGCACGCTGATTCCTGCCAGCGACGACCTCATAGAAGAGATTGATGCTGAACAGCAAATAATAAAGATGAACATCCCACAAGGATTACTGGCGCTACGCTAGTTAATAGTGAATAGTGAAAAATGAAAAATAGGAAGAAACAAATAGCGATATTAGGCTCTACAGGTTCCATAGGCACACAGGCCTTGGAGGTCATCGCAGAGCATAGCGACCTGTATGAGGTATATTGTCTGACAGCCAACAACAAGGTTGAACTGTTAGCACAGCAGGCCCACCAGTTCAAGCCTGCCGCCATCGTCATTGCCAACGAGCAGCGCTACGATGAGCTGAAAAGTCTGATGAGTGACATGCCCGACGTGAAGGTCTATGCTGGCAAGCAGGCCCTTGACGAGATTGTCGAGGCACAACCCATCGACATGGTACTTACGGCCATGGTGGGGTTTGCAGGATTGTCACCCACCATCCACGCCATCAAAGCACACAAGGCCATTGCTTTGGCCAACAAGGAGACACTGGTGGTAGCTGGTGAACTGATTCTGCAGCTGGCACAGCAGTTCCACACCCCCATTCTACCTGTAGATAGCGAGCATTCAGCTATCTTCCAGAGCTTAGTAGGCGAAGACGACAACCCCATCGAGAAGATACTGCTCACCGCCAGTGGTGGTCCATTCCGCAACTTCACCATGGAGCAGTTGGAAACAGTCACTAAGGCTGATGCCCTGCGCCATCCGACATGGGACATGGGTGCCAAGATTACCATCGACTCAGCCACGATGATGAACAAGGGCTTTGAGGTCATTGAGGCCAAATGGCTCTTTGGCGTTGATGCCAGCCAGATACAGGTATTGGTACATCCGCAAAGTATCGTTCATAGTGCTGTACAGTTCCAGGACGGTGCTGTCAAGGCTCAGTTGGGTGTTCCCGATATGCGCCTGCCTATCCAGTATGCCTTCTCGTTCCCCCAGCGCCTGTCGCTGAGTGGCGACCGCCTCGACCTCTTTGCCCATCCGCTGGAGTTCTTCGAGCCCGACTTGAAGAAGTTCCGCTGTCTGGCGCTGGCCTTTGAGGCTATTAAGAAAGGTGGCAACATGCCGTGTATCGTCAATGCTGCCAACGAGATTGTCAACCGTGCCTTCTTGGAAGACCGTTGCGGATTCCTGCAGATGAGCGACGTCATCGCCGAGACGATGCAGCGTTGCACGTTCAGCACCAATCCCAATTATGACATCTATATAGAGACGGATGCTGAGGCAAGACGCATCGCAAGTAGCTACCTCCCCTAACCCCTCCCAAGGAGAGGAACCCGCAATGAAACAACAGAGAAAGATAACAATAATAACAATTCACTAACAAGTCTGGTCAATCCCCCTGAAACCGCCAGGCACTCCCCTCCTTGGGAGGGGTCGGGGGAGGTATATGGAAATATTTTTGATTAAACTGGCACAGCTCATTCTGGCATTATCTATTCTGATTCTGCTGCATGAGGGCGGCCACTTCTTCTTTGCCAAGCTCTTTGGCGTCAGAGTAGAGAAATTCTACATGTTCTTTGACTGGAAATTCAGTCTGTTCAAGTATAAACCCAAGAACAGCGATACCGAATATGGTCTGGGCTGGATACCCCTTGGTGGCTATTGCAAGATATCGGGTATGATTGACGAGAGCTTCGATACGGAGCAGATGAAGCGTCCTGCACAGCCTTGGGAGTTTCGTACCAAGCCAGCCTGGCAGCGACTGCTGATTATGATTGGTGGTGTACTCGTCAACTTCCTGCTGGCCCTGTTTATCTATTCGATGATCCTGTTCTATTGGGGTGACAGCTATGTGCCTGTAAAGGACATGACAAAGGGTATGAAGTTCAATCAGGAGGCCAAGAGCTACGGTTTCCAGGATGGCGACATTCTGGTAGGTACTGACAAGTGTGCTTTCAAGAACTTCTCTGCCGACCTCTATCGCGACATCTCTGAGGCACAGCGTGTAGATATCATCCGCGGTGGCAAGGAGATGAGCATCCAGTTGCCTGGTGAGCTGAACATGCTGAACATGATTAAGGCTCAGCCCGCATTCGTACAGCCTCTCGTACCTAATCTGGTTGATAGCGTTATTCCTGGTACTACAGCCTATAAGATGGGACTGAAGAAAGGACATCGTATTACGGGTATCGACGGCAAGGCTGTTGCTTCATTCAACGAGTTTACAGACCTGTTGGCTCGTCATGCTGATATGCTGGCTACTGCCAAGACAGCTGTTGATAGTATCAAGGCTCGCACGGTAACAGTGTCTTTCGCCAGCGACAGCAAGCAATATACTGCTAAGGTCGTGCTGCACAGTACACTGAAGTTGGGCTTCATGCCACAGCAGTTAAGCGATCTGTATAAGCCTGTCACACAGGAGTATGGCTTCTTCGAGAGCTTCCCTGCAGGTGTGAAGTACGGCTGTCATGTATTGGGTACCTATATCGACGACCTGAAATACGTCTTTACAGCTGAGGGTGCTAAGTCGCTCGGTGGCTTTGGTACCATTGGCAACCTCTTCCCAGCTGATTGGGACTGGTATGTCTTCTGGCGTATGACTGCTTTCCTCAGCATCATCCTCGCCTTCATGAACATCCTGCCTATTCCGGCACTGGATGGTGGTCATGTGCTGTTCCTGCTCTATGAGATGATTACCCGTCGCAAGCCCTCTGAGGAGTTTATGATTCGTGCAGAGTATGTGGGCTTTGGCATCGTATTGCTCTTGTTGGTAGTTGCCAACCTCAATGATATCCTGCGCAGTCTGGGCATCATGTAAGCTACGCTCATGAAGATTGTAGTCGACGACAAGATACCTTATATCCGAGAGACGATCTGTCAGCTGGCTGACGAGGTCGTCTTTCTCAGTGGTGCCGCCATCACAGCAGACGACGTCAAAGACGCTGATGTACTGGTGGTGCGGACACGTACCCGTTGCAATCAGCAACTGTTAGAGGGTAGCAAGGTACAACTGGTGGTGACTGCCACCATCGGCTACGACCATATCGATACGGAATGGTTAGAGTCGGCAGGCATCCGTTGGACCAACTGCCCTGGCTGTAACTCAGGTTCAGTAGCACAGTATGTGGAGAGTACACTGCTGTTACTTGAACAAAAGAAAGGACTGTCACTCCGCCAGTCAACCATCGGTATTGTGGGCTGTGGACATGTAGGTTCTAAGGTGAAGGCAGTAGCAGAACGGTTGGGCATGCGCGTTCTTGTCTGTGACCCGCCACTCGCTTCTACCCCCTCACCCCTCACCTCTCACTTTGTTTCTCTCGACGAAATCGAGAGAAACAGTGACATCATCACCTTCCATGTTCCTCTGACGAAAGAAGGAGACTATGCCACTTGGCATCTGGCAGACGATGACTTCTTCCACCGCCTTTCGCGCGTACCTTATATTATTAATACTAGCCGAGGAGAGGTGGTCGATAACAAGGCACTACTCTTGGCTATAGAAGAAGGACGAGTGCGCGATGCCATCATTGACGTATGGGAAAACGAGCCCCATCCTGATGCGGACTTACTGGATAAGGTATTCATCGGCACCCCACATATCGCAGGGTATTCTGCAGATGGCAAGGTGAATGCAGACAACATGGTCATTGATGCCATCTGCCAGCAATTTGGTCTATCACACCCAGGACTCATTGCGCCTCCTGCGCTACCCAAAGACTTTCATTATACAGGCAATCCACTTGAACTGTATAACCCTATGGATGACAGCCAAAAACTGAAGACAGAATCTTCGCATTTTGAACAACTTCGCAACAATTATCCACTCAGAAGGGAGAAATTTGACTAAAAACATGCACAACTATAGGGCAAATGTGCAACGAAAAGTGTATTTTTGCTCTTAAAATTTGCGTAAGTCAATAAAAATGTGTTACTTTGCACCCGCTAAGCGACTTTTTGGTTGCGAAAAAGGTAAAAAAGATATCAATTATTAACATTTTAATTAGAACAATTATGTCAGAAATTGAAAGCAAAGTAAAGGCTATTATCGTAGACAAACTCGGTGTTGATGAAGCAGAGGTTAAGCCCGAAGCAAGTTTCACAAACGACCTCGGTGCAGACTCTCTGGATACCGTAGAGCTCATCATGGAGTTCGAGAAGGAGTTCGGTATCTCTATCCCCGACGACAAGGCTGAGAAGATCGGTACTGTTGGCGACGCTATCGCATACATCGAGGAGAACGCAAAATAAAGTAAAAAGTAAAAGTGAAGAGTGAAGAATTTGCTACCGCGTTGACTTCACCATTATTGGAGTGCGGTAGCAAATTCTTCACTTTTCCTTTTTCACTATACCTTTAATTTATGGAATTAAAAAGAGTAGTTGTAACAGGTTTGGGAGCCGTTACTCCCGTGGGCAACACTCCCGAAGAGATGTGGAAGAACCTGCTCGACGGCGTTAGTGGCGCAGCACCTATTACAAGTTTCGATACAGAATTATTCAAGACCAAGTTCGCTTGTGAGGTCAAGAACCTCAACGTGAACGACTACCTGGATCGCAAGGAGGCTCGCAAGATGGACCGCTACACCCAGCTGGCCCTGATTGCTGCTAAGCAGGCCGTTGAGGATAGCGGCATGGATCTGGAGACAGAAGACAAGAACCGCATCGGTGTGGTTTACGGCGTAGGTATTGGTGGTATCAAGACCTTCGAGGATGAGGTAAAGTACTATGGCCAGCACGAGGCTGATGGTCCTAAGTTCAACCCCTTCTTCATCCCCAAGATGATTGCTGACATCGCTGCCGGACAGATTTCTATCATGTACGGCTTCCATGGTCCCAACTACATCACTGCTTCTGCTTGTGCCTCTTCATCAAACGCTCTGGCTGATGCCTTCAACCTGATTCGTCTGGGCAAGGCTAACGCTATCGTTGCTGGTGGTGCTGAGGCTGCTATCTGCGCAACAGGTGTAGGTGGTTTCAATGCCATGCACGCTCTGTCTACTCGCAACGACGAGCCTGAGAAGGCCAGCCGTCCATTCAGCGCCAGCCGCGATGGTTTCATCATGGCTGAGGGCTCAGGCTGTCTGATTCTGGAAGAGCTCGAGCATGCTAAGGCTCGTGGTGCTAAGATCTACGCTGAGATGGTTGGTGCTGGTATGAGCGCTGACGCTCACCACATCACTGCTTCTCATCCTGAGGGTCTGGGTGCTAAGCTGGTTATGCAGAACGCTCTGGAGGATGCTCAGATGAAACCTGAGGACATCGACTACATCAACGTTCACGGTACTTCTACCCACGTTGGTGATATCTCTGAGGCTAAGGCCATCAAGGAGGTATTCGGTGATGCAGCCTTCAAGCTGAACATTTCTTCTACCAAGTCTATGACTGGTCACCTGCTGGGTGCCGCTGGCGCTGTAGAGGCTATGGTTACTGTACTGGCTGTTAAGAACGACATCATTCCTCCCACGATCAACCACGAGGAGGGCGATGACGACCCAGAGATTGACTACAATCTGAACTTCACATTCAACAAGGCCCAGAAGCGCGAGGTTCGTGCTGGTCTCAGCAACACCTTCGGCTTTGGTGGTCACAATGCCTGCGTGGTATTTAAGAAGTACACAGTGTAATCAGTTCATAGTTCACAGTTCATAGTTCATAATTGTATTAACCGTCATATGGTGGCAATATATTATTAAGAACAATGAACTGTAAACTATGAACTATGAACTATGAACTATATAGATATAATTGATAAGATAAAGCTCCCTTTCCGCAAGGAGAAGGAGCTTTTTTCTGCTCTTTACCGTATACTGGGCTTCTATCCCCATAACATCAGCCTCTACAAGCAGGCCCTGTTGCACAAGAGTGTCGGGAAGCGTAACGAGAAAGGACGCCCTCAGAACAATGAGCGTCTGGAATTCTTAGGCGATGCCGTACTGGATGCTGTGGTTGGCGATATTGTCTATCGTCATTTCGAAGGCAAGCGCGAGGGTTTTCTCACCAATACCCGTTCCAAGCTTGTCAGTCGTGACACCTTAGGGAAACTGGCTCAAGAGATGGGAATCGACCATCTGATTATGTCGGCAGGTCACTCCAGCTCTCATAACAGTTATATGAATGGCAATGCTTTTGAGGCCTTGGTAGGTGCTATCTACTTGGATCGCGGCTATGCTGCCTGCATGCGTTTTATGGAGCGACGCATCTTGACACAACTCATCAATATCGACAAGGTGGCCTATAAGGAGGTTAACTTCAAGTCGAAGCTGCTCGAATGGAGTCAGAAGAATCGTGTCAAGATGGAGTTTCGCGATATGGAGCAGACACGCGACGAGAATGGTAGTCCTGTATTCACTGTTCAGGTGTTTATAGAAGGGCTGGAAGGTTGTCAAGGCACAGGTTTCTCCAAGAAGGAGAGTCAGCAGAAGGCCAGCAAGGCTACGCTACAGCGCTTGCGTCGCGAGCCTCAGTTCATTGATGCCATCTTCGCCGTCAAGGCTGACCGTACCAAGATGGAAGAGGAGCCCGTCATGGCTGCCCCCGACCTGGAGAAGTTGGAAAATCCCGACTTCATCGTAGAACAAGAGAAAACAGAAGAGCCAGAGCGTGTGGTGATTGAGTCACCACAAACAGTTCTCGACGACCTGACCCTTGACGATATCACCGCTACTCCTCGCGAGAAGACACGCGAAGAGATTATCGCTGAGGCAGAGGCAGCAGCCTTCCAAGACAGCTAATACGCGAGCAAATCAGTTACTCTTGACACTCAGATACAACTGATACAGCGCTGGGAACAACTAAGCCAGCGCTGTATCAGTTGTATTTTTCGCCTATTCCTGTTTTTGAGATGATTTTTTAAAAGACCTAACACCCCTACCACGGAATCCACAAAACGCTACATATCAAGCAATTACAAAACAGAAAAGCACCATTTCCCTACCATGATCCCTACCATCATCCCTACCATGAAACCTACCATTGAATTTGCTTATGGAACAAACCATTGTGTTGCAGATTCTGCATAATGACTACACCACACTCGCCATCACACAAGGAGCCAAAGTCAACGTCGGCAAAGCCATGAAGGAGCTGGGTGTTGAGACCATCAGTCACGGCAATGTTGCCCACTACAGGGTCGTGCCTCTGAAGTCCTTTCAAGAGTAGCGACGATGGCAGGTCTTATGGTAGGGATCATGTTAGGTCTCATGGTAGGGATGATGGTAGGTCTGTCGCCAGGCCTGCCATCATTCTTCCCTTTATTTACGCGGGTTTCAGAAGACCCATGGTAGGGATGTTAGGTCTATTGCGAAAAACATTTTTTGCAATATTTTGTCGTTTCTTGTTTAATATTTGGCTACGAAGAAGAAAATGATTACCTTTGCAACCCAATTAAAACACATCCAAATTTTACATGAAAACAAAAGTCTTTTATATCATCTTTGCATTCATGCTGCAATTGTTTACCTTACCTATTGCAGCCCAGGTAGTAAGTGCTCAGCAGGAGAGTCAAGATTCACTTATCAACGTTATTGCATATTTTTGTAAGAATGATACCTTGTCTTACCTCTATGAAGACTATGAGGCTAAGGTTGAAAATAATGATACTATCGTAGATCATTACATCAAGAGCGAGATTCAACTGGTAGTTGTTGACTCTACTTCAAAAGGTTACGTTATAGAATACACACCCATTAAGACAACTATCGAGGCATATAAAGACACCATGATGGCTCATGTCGTGCAAACGATTATGGATACAATGGGAGACGTTAAATATTTGTTATCTACAGATGAATATGGAACTCTCCAGCATATTGAAAATTGGGCTGAGGTTAGAGATTTTATGAAGAAATCGATAAAACTCATGTCAGATTCCTTATATGGCAATTATCCTCAACTGAACGAGATAATACCTCGTCAACGTTTTGAGGCAAAATTGAGTAGTTATTATGTCAATGAGCAAGCTTACTATAAACAATGTGAAGATTTGCAGTTACTATTCCAACTTTATGGAAAATCCTATCGTATTGGTAAAACCGAAAGAAATGTGTCCTCACAGAACGGATTCCCTCAACATATCGCCCTGATAGCAAGCTATGGGAAAACAGACGAGGAGGACGGTTTTGACGATGATTATTATATACATTGTGGAACAGAAACAACTGTTCCGAAAGAAGAAGTCAAGGACCTTGTAAAAGGTATGATGAACATGATGGTAAGCGATAAACATCTAGACGAACTGAACCAAGGTATTGACAGTACGGAATATACGGAAGCAAAGATTTTTGATGCGGAAGAATATAACTACTTCTATAATGGTTGGCCATGCGGGATGACACATTCGAAACTTACTGAAATAATGGGGACTGAGAAACATGAGATAAAAAGTCTCATATGGACTTCACGCCGTTGGGGCGTTTTTGGAGGAGAGAGCAGTATACAGACAGATGGTACTATGTAAACTTGGGATAAAAGAATAAATCTGTAGAACTAACAGCAATGAAATAGTTCTGCAGAGTTACTATATGGAAAAAGGAAATACATAATAATTATAGCCATGAATAATAGTACTGTTCAAATTATCTCATCTTTAAGCTTAGCGGCCAGAATTATTAGGCGTATTTTGTATTGTGGGTGTATCGGCTTGGGATCATGCACAGGGGGACTGTCCTAGGGTGTTAAGTTAACTCTCGAGATTTTATGTTAATTCTCAACAATTTTTTTTAACCAAATACTTTTACATTATTTAGTA
>OMXL01000060.1 GCA_900314985.1 uncultured Prevotellaceae bacterium
GGCTGCTACCAACGAGAGCTTCGGTTACACTGAGGAGAAGCTGGTTTCTAGCGACATCATCGGTATGAAGTTCGGTTCTCTGTTCGACGCTAACCAGACTATGGTAAGCAAGATGGAGGATGGCAACTCTCTCGTACAGGTTGTTGCTTGGTACGACAATGAGAACTCTTACACTTCTCAGATGGTTCGCACCATTAAGTACCTCGCTGAACTGAAATAAGCAGCGAACGCCAAAAAGCGTACTTATTTGGCTGAGTCGCGTTTTTCAGTCGACGGAGTCAACTGAAATAATACCACTCAGATATAAAAAAATAGCCACTCGATTTTGTCGGGTGGCTTTTTTTGTGTACTTTTGCCAACAGATATGCAGAAAATGATAACCATATTAGGACCTACGGCCAGTGGCAAGACACCATTGGCAGCGGCGTTGGCACAACAGATTAACGGAGAGATTATCTCTGCTGACTCCCGTCAGGTCTATCGAAGAATGGATATTGGTACGGGCAAAGACCTTGCGGACTATTCTCTTGTGGTCAATGGGTCTCCCGTTGACATTCCCTACCATCTCATTGATATCTGCGAGCCTGGCACTAAGTATAACCTGTTCCAATATCAACAGGACTTCTTCGATGCCTATCAAGATATAATAGGTAGAGGCAAGACGCCTATTCTTTGTGGTGGTACAGGACTGTATATCGAGGCGGTGCTGAAAGGCTATCAGTTGTCGCCCGTGCCTCAGAATCCTGAGTTGCGAGCACGCCTGGAAGGTAAGACACTCGACGAGCTCACTGAGATGCTGGTGGAACTGAAGGCGAAGAATGGTTCCGTGATGCATAACAAGACCGATGTAGACTCTTGTCAGCGTGCCATCAGAGCTATCGAGATTGAAGAGTACAACCTGCATACGCCCACACCCAAACGTGAGTTGCCACCTATCGACTCGCTGATTGTTGGTGTCAACATTGACCGCGAGGCCCGTCGTGAGAAGATTACCCGCCGTCTGAAAGCTCGTTTGGAAGAGGGCATGATAGAAGAGGTGAGAGGCTTGCTCGCTGAGGGCATTCCTGCTGAAGACCTTATTTATTATGGTTTGGAGTATAAGTTCGTAACGGAGTATCTGGTGGGTAAGATGACCTATGATGAGATGTTCCAACGGCTGGAGATAGCCATTCATCAGTTTGCCAAGCGCCAGATGACGTGGTTCCGAGGTATGGAGCGTCGTGGCTTTACTATTCACTGGATTGATGCATTGCAACCTATGGAGGAAAAGGTACGTCAGATATTGGCACTTTGAAAAAATATTCGTAACTTTGCACCCCAAATCTAATTGTTTATGGATATACCCGTTAAGAAACCACGTCTGGAATGGCTCGATGCGCTACGTGGCTTTACCATGATACTGGTTGTTGCCAATCACGTCAGTCAGATGGGCTTTGAACAAAACTGGAAATGGTCATCGTCATTGCCTTTCCTGTTGTTGTTCCGCATGCCGCTGTTCTTCTTTGTCAGCGGTTTCCTGGCCTATAAAGCTGCTCAGGTGTGGGATGCCCACAATTTAGGACAGTTGCTTGTCAAGAAACTGAAGGTACAGATTATTCCTACTGTTAGTTTCTTCCTGCTGTTCTGTGCTATGATGTCGCCCAACTTCGTAGACGCTGTCGTCACCAATTTCCATTCAGCAACGAAGGGTGGCTACTGGTTTACTATCGCCCTGTTGTGGATGTTCGTCATCTACTACCTCTTCGCCTATGTGGAGAGTAAGCTGAAGGTGAAGTCATGGATACCCATCACCGTACTGTTTCTGATATCCCTTGGTTTTTACGAAACCTGTTTCCTACCCAAAATCTTCCCATGGGCACAAGGTTTTAAGGGAGAGAACATCCAGTGGATTGACGACCTGTCATTGGGCAGGGTGTTCATCCATTTCCCCTTCTTCCTCTATGGTAACATCGTCCACCGCTATTGGGATAAGGCCCAGCGTGTCATGGACTCCAAATGGTTCTATCCGCTGATTATCGTGCTGGTCATCATGTCGACGCTCGACGTGCTGAAGTGGCACAATCTGCGATTTGCATGGACCAATCTGCCTTCTACGATTGCTAAGTTCGGATTGCTTACCATCGTCTTTATGTATTTCCGCAACTATCAGCAATACTTTACTAAGCTGACTGTTATCGGAGCATCGTTGCAATATATCGGACGTCGTACGCTGGACATCTATCTCATCCATTTCTTCTTTATGCCCAACGTGCCCGCCATCGGAATGTTCTTCGACAAGTATCGTCACAATTTCGCCCTTGATACCACTATTTCAGTATTGATGGCATTGCTCATCATAGGGTTCTGTATCATCTCGTCGAACATACTCCGTGTCAGTCCGTTCTTTAAGAAATGGCTGTTCGGACGCTCATAAAATAATAAAGGCTGCGAAATTCGCAGCCTTTTATTGTTCACAATTCACTATTCACTAGTGATAGCGCTTAGCCAACTTGTGAGCCTGGCTTCACGTCCTTCGTGGTCGTTACCACGCTGAGGCTCTCGTCGCTGTCTACTGCTGAGAGAATCATGCCCTGGCTCTCAATGCCCATCATAGTACGAGGGGCAAAGTTGGCCACGAAGAGGATGCGCTTGCCGATAAGCTCCTCAGGATTCTCGTAGAAGGCGGCAATACCTGAGCAGATGGTGCGGTCGGTACCTGAGCCGTCGTCGATGGTAAACTGCAACAGCTTCTTCGACTTCTTTACCTTCTGGCAGTCCTTCACCAGACCTACGCGGATGTCGAGCTTCTCAAAGTCCTCGAATGAGCAGGTGTCCTTCACAGGAGCAGCCTTATACTGAGCAGCCTCGTTGGCCTTCTTGGTAGCAGCCAGCTTGTCGAGTTGCTTCTGGATAACGTCGTCCTCAATCTTCTCGAACAGCAGAGCAGGCTCACCCAACTGGTGACCAGCCTTCAGCAGCTCTGTGCTACCCAACTCGTCCCACTCAAAGCTCTCCAGATTCAGCATGTCGCGCAGCTTCTTGCTAGAGAATGGCAAGAAGGGCTCGAAGGCGATAGCTAAGTTGGCTGTCAGCTGCAAGCAGATGTTCAGAATGGTCTCGCAACGCTTCTGGTCGGTCTTCCAAACCTTCCAAGGCTCACACTCGGTGATGTAGCGGTTGCCGATACGTGCCAGATTCATGGCCTCAAACTGAGCATCGCGGAACTTAAACTGGTCGAGCAGTGCTTCCACCTTACCCTTCACGTCCTTAAACTCCTCAAGGGCAGCCTTATCTACATCCAGCAGTTCGCCACAAGCAGGTACTACGCCGTTCCAGTATTTCTTGGTCAGCTGCAAGGCACGGTTTACGAAATTGCCATAAACGGCTACCAGCTCGTTGTTGTTACGATCCTGGAAGTCCTTCCATGTAAAGTTGTTGTCCTTGGTCTCAGGAGCATTGGCTGTCAGTACATAGCGCAATACATCCTGCTTGCCAGGCATATCCTCCAAGTACTCATGCAACCATACAGCCCAGTTGCGTGAGGTAGAAATCTTGTCGTTCTCTAGATTCAGGAACTCGTTAGAAGGCACGTTGTCGGGCATGATATACTTGCCGTGAGCCTTCATCATCACAGGGAAGATGATGCAGTGGAATACGATGTTGTCCTTACCGATGAAGTGTACCAGACGGGTTTCCTCGTCCTGCCACCACTTTTCCCATGAGCCCCACTTAGCAGGCTCTTTCTCGCAAAGTTCCTTAGTATTAGAAACGTAGCCGATAGGCGCGTCGAACCATACATAGAGTACCTTACCCTCAGCACCCTCTACAGGTACGGGGATACCCCAGTTCAGGTCGCGCGTCATAGCACGAGGCTGCAGGTCCATCTCCAGCCAGCTCTTGCACTGACCATAGACATTGGGACGCCACTCTTTGTGACCCTCCAGAATCCACTCCTTCAGCCACTCCTGATACTCATTCAGGGGCAGATACCAGTTCTTAGTAGACTTCAGCACGGGGGTAGAACCACTGATGGTCGACTTCGGATTAATCAGCTCCGTAGGACTCAGGTCACGACCACACTTCTCACACTGGTCGCCATAGGCACCCTCAGCGTGGCAGTGAGGACATTCGCCCGTCACATAGCGGTCGGCCAGGAACTGCTTGGCTTCCTCGTCATACAACTGCTCGGTAGTTTCCTCTACCAACTTGCCCTCGTCGTAGAGCTTGCGGAACCACTCAGCGGCAAACTTATGGTGCGTCTCTGAAGTGGTACGGCTATAGATGTCGAACGAGATGCCAAACTCCTTGAACGAGTCCTTAATCATCTTATGATAGCGGTCAACCACATCCTGTGGGGTGATGCCCTCCTTGCGGGCACGCACCGTGATGGGCACACCGTGCTCGTCACTACCGCCGATAAACATGACATCCTCTTTCTTCAGGCGCAGATAGCGCACATAGATGTCAGCTGGGATATAGACACCAGCCAAGTGACCAATGTGCACACCACCATTAGCGTATGGCAGCGCTGAGGTCACTGTTGTTCTCTTGAATTTCTTTTCAGCCATTCGTGTTCTTCTTTATTTTTAATTTGGGTGCAAAGGTACTAAAAATTAGTGAAAAGTGAATAGTGAATAGTGAAAAATTTGCTGCCGCTGTCGTGATTCCAATTTTTTTTTGTAATTTTGCAGCCGCTTTTAGAAATAGGGGTGCTTGAAAAGGCTATGCGAAGCCTGACCCCCTTTAACAAAACAAGAATAATATGGAAGAAAAGAAACGTGTCAGCGTGCTGTTTATGCTTTTCGGCACCCTGTTCTGCGTCTGCCTGATTACGGCAAACGTATTGGAAACAAAGCAACTCTCGTTCGGACCTGTCAACCTGACAGCAGGTATCATCGTGTTCCCCGTGAGCTACATCATCAACGATGTGGTGTGCGAGGTGTGGGGCTATAGCCGTACCCGCATGCTCATCTGGATGGGCTTCGCCATGAACTTCTTCTTTGTCATCATGGGTGCCATAGCCGACTGGATACCAGGAGCAGCCTATTGGGATGGTGATGCAGGATTCCATCAGATTTTCGGCCTCGCCCCACGTATTGCGCTGGCCTCATTCATCGCCTTCATCTGCGGCTCGTTCACCAATGCCTACGTCATGTCTCGTATGAAGCTGTCGTCAGGTGGTAAGAACTTCTCTGCCCGTGCCATTCTGAGCACCGTGTTTGGCGAAGGTGTCGATTCTATCATCTTCTTCCCACTGGCCTTGGGTGGCGTCATTCCCTGGGAGGAGATGCCTTCACTGATGATTTCACAGGTAACGCTGAAGACGCTCTACGAGATACTCGTACTGCCCGTTACCATCCGCGTCGTAGCCTTCACCAAGAAGCGCGACAACGAGGATGTCTATGACAATGACATCAACTACAACATATTCAATATTTTAAAACTTTAATTTAGAAGCTAGAGGTGAGAAGCTAGAGGATAGCGAGTAAACCCAGAAATCTGCGGAAAGTCTGACCTCTCACCTCTCACCCCTCAAAAGAAAACTATGAACAGAGAAAACGAAGGTCTGCAGCAGTTAGGCAAGAAGACTGAATACAAGATGACGTATGCTCCAGAGGTGCTGGAGACGTTTGAGAACAAGCATAAGGACAACGACTACTGGGTACAGTTCAACTGCCCAGAGTTTACGTCGCTGTGTCCCATTACTGGGCAGCCCGACTTTGCGGAAATCAAGATTATGTATATCCCTGGCGAGCGCATGGTGGAGTCGAAGAGTCTGAAGCTCTACCTCTTCTCTTTCCGCAACCACGGTGACTTCCACGAAGACTGCGTCAACACCATCATGAAAGACCTCGTAAAGCTCATGCAGCCTAAATACATCGAGGTCATCGGACTCTTTACCCCTCGTGGTGGCATCAGCATCTATCCCTATGCCAACTACGGACAGCCGGGTACAAAATACGCTGCCCTTGCTGAGCAGCGCCTTTTGAATTACAATATGAAGTAATCCCCTTCGTCTTATAGGTAGTGACGGGGGCCTTATTCTCCGATGTTGAGAACGCTCTGGATGACGTCCTTGATGGCTTTCGAGGCTGCCTCGTCACACTTGTCTTTACTCAGGAACTCGTAGCTATGAGTACCTATGAGGTTGATGACCTTCCAGACCTTGCGCGAGGGGTTGATTTCAGTATCCTCGATGGCGTTGGCTGTCCAGGGGTCGTTATAGGAATAGATGAAGATGATGGGTTGCGTGGTGGTCGTTGCTGCCCACTGGTGTACGCTGGTCATCAGCTTGCCACCATCCCACTGGTCAGGATAACGCTTGCTGAACATATTCTCCACACTGCTCAGGTTGCCCACCTCCTCGGCCAGCTTCTTCGTCAGGTAGCTGCCGTCGACCAGCGAATAGTCGTAGCAATAGCTGCCCAGCTCACGATAGGCTTGCAGATAGTAGGGCATTTCCTTTTCGCTCTTACGAAGCGCTATAATACCGTTGTCGTCTAATGCGGCACGTCTGCCTACACTTTTCTGACTATTTTTGATAATATATTTCATCAATTCTCTCTCGTCCATAAATACGAAGTCCACCACAGCTTCGATGTCACTCTCATCGGCTGTCGGTGCTATGGCCTTTGCAGGGTCGGGCACGTATTTGGCCCAACTGCTGAACTGAATATAAGAGAAGTCGCCGAAGAGGTTGTTGTAGAAGGTACAGATGACGCCTGCTGTGGCAGCCTTCTCCAGTTGCGCACCTTCATAATACTGCAACAGCTCTTTATACTCATTTGGTGAATTCTGATGGTACTTGCGCAGACAGGCATCGCGCAGCGCCTTATTGCTGCTGATGGCTGCCGGAATGGCACGCAGACGCTGGTAGGCCACAGCCTCGTCACTACCTGCGGGATAGCCGTTGCCACAGACATTGATCAGATACGTTCCTGCAGTCATTTCCATGCATGACTCTTCAGTACCTCTGATGAATGGGGCACAGAAGGGCATGAAGAGGTCGATATCGTTCCATCCGTTCTTGTCGCTATAGTAGGCATAGAGTGCCGAGGTGATGCCACTCTTACTGACACCAGTAGCCACCCACTTGTTGGTGCGTGGGAAGAGGTGTTTCTGCAGCAGCGTCACGACGTTGTGCAGGTCGTTAGCTGCCTGGTCGGTATAGAGGTAGGTGAAGTCTGTGTTGTCGAAATCCTCAGGCAGCGAAGTGCCGAAATAACGGTGCTCCACAGTGATGTAGTTGGCATTCAGATATTTCACCAGGTCTTGCTCGTCGTATATCTCGTGAACAGAGTCTGGCAGGGCATAGCCCTCGGTATCGAGCACCACAGGACGATCCCAGTCCTTGAACTTCATATAGCAGCGCTGCTTGAAGGTGCCGCCCTTCGGATTCTTGTGGTCTTTCAGCTGTTCCACATTGAAGTAATAGCCGTATTTGTCGGGGTTTTCCTTCGAATATTGGATGGTAGCATCGCTGATGCCTGGAATCTTCTCCAGCTTCTGCGTAATCTCGTCGCTGGTAGGCTTCTCAGGATCCCCAGGCTCCTTCGGCGTATTGTCATACTGGTATTCATCCAGATGGTCGCTCTCTGCACAACCTGTCAGGAACTGTGAGCCCCATGCCAGCAGGCAGAAGACCATCGTATAGTTCACATATTGTCTTATCTTCGTCATTTTCATCATTTTCATCTCCTTTCTTACTTACCGTTTCTAATCAATTGCAATGCACGATCCAGCTGAGTATCCTTGCCAGTGCTTCTCAGCTGTTTGATGTCGAGGTCGACCTCGATGTCAGGGGTGACACCAACGCCTTCCAGCAGCTGACCCTCGCGATTGAACTGGGCCACCAGGGGCAGGTAGACATAGACGGGTGTCTTGCCCTCTTCGCCGATGTGTCCAGTGTAGTTAAACGAGAAGTACTCATTGCCTATCAGTCCGCACAAGCCACCCCATGTGCGCTTTCCTACTAAGGTGGCGTTGTCGATATACTTGGTGCTGAGCGACGTGATTTCGGCCATGCTCACAGAGCTGCTGTTGGCCAACACCACGATGGGTTCCGTGATAATGGCATGCTCCTCATTCATGGTCGGGAAATAGGAAGGCATCAGAGGCGAGTAGTCCAGACGGCCAGTGCCACGCTTGTAGCGCGCCTTGCCGATTTCGAAACCACCACTGGGAATCAAGGAGCCTATCACATAGTTGAAGTCGTACATGGAACCACCACCATTGTTTCTGACGTCGACGATGACGCCACCCAGCTTGCCCGTCTTGTGCAGCTCCTGGATGGTGTTGAACCAAGCGTTCCAGACCTCCTCCATCTTTTTGATGTAGGCTAAGGTAGCCGCGCTGGCATTGGGGAACCCTTCCTTGGTATATTCCTCATTCAGATAGTATGACAGACAGAAATCGCTGAAATACAGATAGGCGATATTACCCTTCAGCAAGGCAAAGCTGATCTTCATGCCATTGTCGTAGAAGTTCTCGTCGATAGGGTCGAAGCCGGGAATATTCAGATAGGCATAACGGTTGGCCAACTCATTGTACAGCGCAATGCCGTCCCTGCTGTCTACAACCTCCTCCAGCTGTTTGTCCAGCTCTTTCAGCACCTTCAGCATGTCTACCTCTTCGGCAGTAGGTGTGGTCAGGCGCTCCAAGGCGGCGATGCTGTCGTTGATCCATTGCTGACCAGACTTCTCCGTGTCAGTGAACTTCTCAAGGAGATCGTCACTGGCGGTAGAGTACTCCAGATAGATAGGGGTGCCGTCCTCGTCGAGCTCTATCTCGCCATTGGCCTTATTGGCGTAGTATTTCAGCGTAGGCGGGGTGTTGCGGACAGCCACAAACTCGGGGCGTTGTAAGTTGCGCTCACCGCTGGGCGATATGGCGACAAATTTGCCCGTCTTGTGGTTCTTCAGCTGTACAACCATGTGACCGTCGTGCAGCGGACTGATTACTTCCGTTGCCAGTTTCTTCAGTTGGTCGTCTGTGACCTCTTTCTGTTGGTCGAGGGCCTCAAACTGTGGCAGATACTTGTCGTAGACGGCGTCCCAGTCCAGTCCGTGGTCTCTTTCGTAGTCCCACAGCGCATAGTGCTGGTTCAGACCATTCCACAATACCTTGAACTTGCCCGCATAGCTGGTCTCGGCTTCGCCAAACGACAGCTGGTCTTGGTGGCCGTAGCTCACCAGCGTGTCGCTCTGTTCACGGCATGCACCCAATGTCAGTAACAGGAGTCCTGCTCCCATGATAGATAATATCTTGTGCTTCATCATCTTCGTCATTAAAATTTGTAGTTCACTCCTGCCTGAATGGCAATAGTACTGTTATAGCGATAGTCTTTCACTTTCATATACTGCTTCTGGGCGCTCGTCGTGCTGTGGTAGTAGCGAGCCTCCACCTGGGCAGCCCAGCGATTGGCAAAGCGGTATTCCAAGCCCACGCCAGCCACGAGACCACAGTCCCAGCGCTGGTCGCGATCATCGTCGAACTCCACCTTCTCGCTGAACGAGTAGTATTTATCGGTGAACATGTTCATATCATAGCCCTCACGATGGCTGCTCAGCCAGTAGCCGCCATAGACACCCAGGTTGACGAAGCCACGCAGCTTCTCGCCACCCATGCTCAGCGATGCCATAACGGGCAGCTGCAGGTAGTCGTTGAAATACTTGTAGCTGATGGGCATCCTGTCGCGATGGTGACGATAGTTCTTCTGCGTCCAGTTCAGGTCGGCCCTGATACCCAACCAGTCCGTCACATCATACTGTCCGGTAATACCCATGGTGGCACCCCAGCGACCCTGCAACTGCCAGTCGCTCTCATACTGTTTGTCCATCGTGTACACATTGTAGTCGGTACCTGCTGTCACACCAACGTGCCATTGCCCATGGACGGCCATTGACACCAGCATTGCACAGACCAGAATCATTTTTCTCTTTTTCATTGGTAATTGTTTAAATATATGTATCTTATTTCGTAGTAAAGTTATTGGAGCACACAAGCACACAAACAAATATGCTACTCCTTGCGGTAGTATTCCTGCGTATGGTCGCTGAAGTCCAGGATGAGTGAGTCGGGCGTCAGCAGGCAGATACGTGCCGTGTCTGTGTCAGGTACGTCACCATCTTTGGAGATTCCGGCTATGGTGTCGGCCTTCAGGATGAGCATGCCGTTGTAGAAATACCAGTCGGTATAGCGCTTGATGGTAGGATACTCCACTGGCGACATGTCGTCGGTAGTGGTGCGACGACGTACGCCTCCTCGTGCCGTTACCGTATAGTCGCGCTTCAGTCGCAGCGAGTATTCGCGAGGTGTCATCATCAGCTGGCGCAGCGAGTCGGGCATGCGCTCTATCATGCGGCGCTGCATGCGCTTCTGCATGCTCTCTGCTGTACGAAGAGTGGGGTGGACCATGTAGCACCATTCGCCCTTGAGCATCTCCATGTTTACCACGCTCAACGCTTCGTCGCGATCAGCAGGGTTCACAATGACAGCCAACTCGTCGCCTATGCGTGGATGACCATAGATACGGTGCTGCTGGAAAGCATTGATGATGTCGAACGTGTCTGGGTCGCCACCAGAGTAGGGTAGGAATACCAGTACCGAGTCGGTACATCCGTCACAGGCCAGTCCGTACAGTGCTGAGTCGCCCGGCAGATTCTTCTGCAGGCTGATAGCATCGTCTGCCACGTCTGGTGCCGTTGGCTGCTCCTTTGTGCCGCATGCTACTGTCAGTAGCGTGCCCACAAATGCAAAGAGTATCAGTTTCTTCATAGTTCTTCCCTTTTTTTTGCAAAGGTACGATATTTCCCACAAACAGCCAAGAAAAAGAAAAAAGGTTTTTCAGTAAAAACATAATCTCTCCTTTTTTATATCGTACTCTCACATGTAGTTTTATACCATATAGGGTATAATATTGATAAAAAACAATAAATTTATACCCGAAGTGGTATATTGTAACAATAATATGCCTATATTTGCACCCGATAAGGTATAATTATGATGACACTATCGGAATATATTAAGCAAAAGCGAAAGAAAAACGGGCTTTCTCAGGTTGAATTAGCGGAGAGAGCCGGAGTAGGACTTCGGTTTGTAAGAGAGCTTGAACAAGGTAAGCAGACATTAAGAATGGATAAGGTAAATGATGTGCTGGCCTTGTTTGGTGAAAGTCTCGCACCTGTAAAATGTGACATTGTATGAAGCAGGCTGGAATCTATGTAAATGACATCTACTGTGGCATCCTTACTGAAGATGAAGAGGGGTTCCATTTTGTCTATGATGAGGCGTATCTTACCCGTCAGGATGCAGCCCCTGTTAGTCCCACTATGCCACTAACCGCCCAACAGTACGATAAAGAAATGATGTTCCCTGTATTTGATGGACTCATTCCAGAAGGCTGGCTCCTGGATATCGCATCATCGTCGTGGAAGATTGACCCACGCGACAGAATGTCGCTCTTGATGGCTTGTTGCAAAGATTGTATCGGTAATATCAGTGTAAAACCATTGGACTATGAGTAAGTGTTTATATTGTTATCAGGAGTTGGAAGAAGAAGGTCAGGTAGACTTTCACCCTGGCTGTGCTCGTAAGTTCTTTGGCAGCGAAACAGTACCTATTCTTCCATACACACGCGACAATATGTCGGAACTTGCCCGTCAGGTTATCCGCACCAGTGCGTCGGTTACCGGCGTACAGGCTAAGATGTCGCTCGACGTGAATCGTGGTGGCAAGAATGAGCCTGCCAAATTCACCATCGTAGGTCTGTGGGGCAAGTACATTTTCAAACCACAAAGTGCCCAATACCCCTGCCTGCCCGAATTAGAGGACTTGACGATGAAAATGGCCGAAGCTGCCCATATACGCACTGCTCGTCATACGCTCATTCGTCTTGCCGATGGTGAACTGGGGTATCTTACTCGGAGAATGGATCGTGGAAACAATGGTGAAAAGATATCTATGCTGGATATGTGCCAGCTTACCAGTCGACTCACCGAGCATAAGTATTATGGAACCTACCAGCAACTGGCTGAAACCATCAAGAAGTACTCATCAGCCCCCATGCTGGATGTTCAGCGATTCTGGGAGGTCGTCCTGTTCTCATGGATTACAGGAAACTCCGACATGCATTGCAAGAACTTTTCTTTGTTAGATAGCGGAGATGGAGAATACGTGCTCTCGCCAGCCTACGATTTGCTGGCCGTACTGCTTGCCGACCCTCAAGATACTGAGGAAATGGCTATGAGTTTCACGGTGGGTGGCGATAAAAACGGCTTTGACCGCAACACCTTCATTGCAGCCTTTACCCAGAGTGGTATTCCTGCTACGGTGGCAGAGAAAATGATACAGCGAATGAAAACCTATTTACCTAAATGGAAAAATCTCATTGCCCAATCATTCCTGCCAGATAAAATGAAGACCAACTATCATCAGTTATTAAGCCAACGAATTGAACTATTATAAAAAGCACTGACAACTTTTTCCACAAACAACCAAGAAAAAGAAAAAAGGTTTTTCAGTAAAAACATATTTTCTTTTCGCATCAGACACCTTATGTCAGTAAAGGATGTCAATGACCCTATGGCATCTACGGGAATAGCTGATACGGCGATGGGAATAGCTGATATGCGAAAAAGTGGTAGGACTTTCTGAAAAGTGGTACGACTTTTTTACGGGAACAGCTAATACGCACAAAATTCTCTAGAGAATTTTCCGTGTGTACAGCTAACTCGTGACTGGGACAAGCTAATACGCGGAGGTATCAGTCTGTCTTTGGCGTATATATAATGTTCGTGCGCGGGGGTGCGTCGCTTGCGAGTACTTTTCAAAAAAATAACCTTCACCTTCACCAGCGGGGCTGGAAATGCCGTGTACAAAGGCTTTCCGCCCACCATCACCCCTGTCTCAACCTTCATCTATCCTTCAC
>OMXL01000058.1:0-13492 GCA_900314985.1 uncultured Prevotellaceae bacterium
TTCTGTGACATCAATGCTCCGGCATTCAGTAAAGTGACATTTAAATAAAACGAAATATGGATTTTGAAAGTAAAGTAATCAGCAGAGAGATTAGTCAGCTGCTGTGGGAAATGGAGAAAACGGTAGGTACCGCCGAGAGCTGTACTGGCGGTCGTATCGCAGAGGCTATTATTGCCGTTCCTGGTGCATCGAAATATTTCAAGGGCGGCATCATCTCGTATATCGATGAAATCAAGGAATCGCTGTTAGGTGTTGATCCTGAGGTGATTGCTGAGAATACTGCCGTTTGTGAAGAAGTGGCCAAGCAGATGGTGAAGGGCGCTTGCAAGGCGCTGAATACCGACTATGCGTTGGCATCAACAGGATACGCAGGTCCTACAGGTGGTCCAAAAGACATTCCCATCGGTACCATTTGGCTGGCTTGCGGCAATCAGGAACAGCAGGTGACGATGATGATTCAAGAGGATCACGGACGTGACATCAACTTGGCTATTGCAACCAATAAAGTGATGCAAATGTTCCTTGAATACCTCAAAACTGAGAACAAAACGGAGGTAGAAGGTTAAAAAACATTAATTAGAGCTTAATTCTCAATTCTCGATTCTCAATTCTCAATTAATATTTGTACCTTTGCACCCTGTTTGGAGTAAGTTATATTTAAGTAACAAGAAAAAATAGATAGAAATGTCTAAGATTTGTCAGATTACGGGAAAGAAGGCACAGATTGGTAATAACGTGTCTCACTCAAAGCATCGCACAAAGCGCAGTTTTGATGTAAACCTGTTCAGCAAGAAGTTCTACTACGTAGAGGAGGCTTGCTGGATTCAGTTGAAGATCAGCGCCGCTGGTCTGCGTATGATTAATAAGGTTGGTCTGGACGCTGCCCTTAAGCAGGCTGTTGCTAAAGGTTATGTAGACTGGAAGGACATTAAAGTAATAGGAGACTAATAACTATGGCAGGTAAGAAAGCAAAGGGTAACCGTGTACAGGTAATTCTGGAGTGCACCGAGATGAAGGAGAGTGGACTGCCCGGAACAAGCCGTTATATCACGACCAAGAATCGTAAGAACACCCCTGAGAGAATGGAACTCAAGAAGTATAACCCCATCCTGAAGCGCATGACTGTGCACAAGGAGATTAAATAATCTATACTGAAGCATGGCAAAGAAAACCGTCGCTACCCTCCACGAAGGCTCAAAGGATGGTCGCGCTTACACAAAGGTTATCAAGATGGTAAAGAGCCCCAAGACTGGTGCTTACATCTTTGACGAGCAGATGGTTCCTAACGAGGACGTTAAGGACTTCTTCAAGAACTAATTGTACGATTGAAATATGACGATAAGGTTGCAAAATTTATTTTGCGACCTTATTTTTTTTGAAATAGTTTGTTTGTTCGGAAAATAATCGCTATCTTTGCATAATTGAATAGCAACTAGTATCAAAAACACAGTTATGAGCAAAAAAATTCTTTTCATTTTGGTGACTCTGTTCCTTGGTTTTGGCTCTGTCAATGCTGAGGAGGTACAGAAGAGTGAGTTGCAGCAGCGTGCAGAGGCTGTAGATGCTAATAAGAATATCGCTGGTGCGCGTTCGACCTTTATTCGTGCTTTTGAAGATTATGCTGCCAAAGGTCATATTCGGCAGGCTGCTGAGTGTGGTGCTAAGGCCGCAGCCTTGTATTATAAGGAGAATATGTACCAGGAGGCCTTTGACTTGTTGCGTCGCATAGACCAAGCTACTAATGCCGATAGCAAGTCTTCAAGTGTAGAGAAAGCCGCCGCCCACTATATGACAAGCCGTGAACGCATGCAGATGTATATGAAGATGCGTCGTGGTGCAAACACTTTGGAGCACCTGAAGGCTATGGAGAATCATGCCAATGTCTCTGGTGACGAGCAGGTGCAGAACGACTTGCTCTACAACAAGGCAATCTATTACTATACCTTCGGCCAGAATGCAGAGGGCAATGCCGTCTTCAAGGAGATGGCTGACAAGCTGACCAAGCAGAAGGAGTATGACAAGGTGGACGAGGTCTACCAGACGCTCATTGCCAACGGTCGCAAGAGCAATAGCGCCAGTTTGGTGGCTCAGTCGTATAAGGGCTATATGGCTTGGAAAGACTCTACCACCGCATTGAAGTATGCTGACGAGATAGCAGGTCTGAAGAATCAGATTAAAGATAATGAAGCATCAATAGCCGAGAAGGACAGCTCGCTGACTGCCCGCATGGCATTCATCATAGGTCTTGGTATCTTGGCAGGTATCTTGGCTGCCGCTTTGGTTGTCGGTGCTATCGTGCTGTTGCGCTTTATCCTGCTGACTCGTAAGCAGAAGAAGGATATCCAGATGCTGACAGACAGCAATGCCCTGAAGGCTAAGTTCATCAGCAATATTGCTGGTCAGTTGCAGCCTACCTTCGAAAAGTTGGATAGCAGCATTCCTGAAGTGAAGGCGCTGTTAGACTTCTCTGAGCATATCCAGACATTGTCGATGCTGGAGAATTCGATGGACGAGGCTGTCGAACTGGAAGAGATACAGATTCCTCAGTTCTGCGAGGGACTGATGGATCAGATTCGCGGCAAGGTAAAGAAGGATGTGGAGATTAAAGTCAACGCTCCGAAGATGAGTGCTTCTGTCAACAAGGAATATTTATCGAATCTGCTGTTGCACTTGCTGGACAATGCCGCTGAGTACACTCCTGAGGAGGGTACCATCTGGCTGGAGTTCAAGAAGCGTAGTGCTCACACCCTGCAGTTCCTGGTAGCCAATACAGGCTCGACGATTCCAGAAGAGAAGCGTGAGGACATCTTTAAGCCTTTCCTCGAAATCAGAGACCTCACCGAGGGCGATGGCTTGGGACTGCCCATCTGTAAGCAGATGGCTCGTAAGATGAATGGAGACCTGGAGATTGACGCTGAATTCACGAAGGGCGTTCGCTTCGTACTGGAGTTGCACGTTTAGACGTTGAACATTGAACGTTGAACATTGAACGTTGAACATTGAACATTAAAAATTGAGGATTTGAGAGATAATGGGTATATTTGGTTTTTTCAATAAGGAAAAGAAAGAGACGCTGGACAAAGGTCTGGAGAAGACCAAGAGCAGCGTGTTTGACAAGCTGGCGCGTGCTGTTGCCGGTAAGTCGAAGGTGGATGACGACGTGCTTGACAACCTGGAGGAGGTGTTGATAACCTCTGATGTGGGCGTCGAGACTACGCTGAAGATTATTGAGCGTATTGAGGAGCGCGTGGCTCGCGATAAGTATGTGTCAACCAGTGAGTTGAACGAGATACTGCGCGACGAGATAGCTTCTCTGTTAGCAGAGAACAACTCTGAAGACAATGATAACTGGGATTTGCCCAGCGACCACAAACCCTACGTCATCTTGGTAGTGGGTGTCAATGGCGTGGGCAAGACCACAACCATCGGCAAGTTAGCTTGGCAGTTTAAGCAGGCTGGTAAGAAAGTCTATCTGGGTGCTGCCGACACCTTCCGTGCTGCTGCCGTGGAGCAGATTTGCATCTGGGGTGAGCGCGTAGGAGTGCCCGTTGTCAAGCAGCAGATGGGCTCAGACCCAGCATCGGTTGCTTTCGACACGTTGCAGAGTGCTAAGGCCAACGGTGCCGATGTGGTGCTGATAGATACGGCAGGTCGTCTGCATAACAAGGTAGGCCTGATGAACGAGCTGAAGAAAATCAAGGACGTCATGAAGAAGGTGATGCCTGAGGCTCCCGATGAGGTGATGCTGGTGCTCGACGGTTCTACAGGACAGAATGCCTTCGAACAGGCTAAGCAGTTCTCGGCAGTAACGAATATCACCAGTCTGGCTATTACCAAACTAGACGGTACCGCCAAGGGTGGTGTAGTCATTGGCATCAGCGACCAGCTGAAGGTTCCTGTGAAGTACATCGGACTGGGTGAGCGCATGGAAGACTTGCAGCTGTTCAACAAGCGACAGTTTGTGGATTCACTGTTTAAGAAAGAGAAATGAAAACCATAGATTTCATATCACTCGGATGTTCCAAGAATCTCGTTGACAGCGAGATGCTGATGGGATTGATGGAGGCTCACGGCTATCATTGTACACACGATAGCGATGATCCTCATGGCGAGATTGTCGTTGTCAATACCTGTGGTTTCATTGCTGATGCTAAGGAAGAAAGCATCAATACCATTTTAGAGTTTGCACAAGCCAAGACGGAGGGCAGAATAGAAAAGCTTTTCGTCATGGGTTGTCTGTCAGAGCGTTATCTGGCTGATCTGGAAGCTGAGATTCCCGAGGTCGATGGCTGGTATGGTAAGTTCAACTATAAGCAACTGCTGGATACGTTGAACGATGAACGTGGAACGTTGAACGTTGCTGCGCCGAACAATAATGTTCAATGTTCAATGTTCAATGTTCAACGTAAAATTACCACCCCTCGCCATTATGCTTACATAAAGATTTCTGAGGGTTGTGATCGCCATTGTGCCTATTGTGCTATACCTATTATTACTGGTAAGCACCAGAGTCGTCCGATGGACGAGATTCTCGACGAGGTGCGCTGGTTGGTCAGTCAGGGAACAAAGGAGTTTCAGGTGATTGCCCAAGAGCTGACCTATTATGGCGTTGACATTGACGGCAAGCAGCATATTGCTGAACTGATAGAGAAGATGGCTGACATCGAGGGTGTGGAGTGGATTCGTCTGCACTATGCCTATCCGACACACTTCCCCTGGGAGTTGCTGCGCGTCATCCGAGAGAAGAAAAATGTCTGCAACTATCTGGACATTGCCCTGCAACATATCAGCGACCACATGCTGGATCGCATGAAACGCCACGTTACTAAGGAAGAGACCTACGAACTGATACGTCGCCTGCGTCGAGAGGTACCAGGCATCCATATCCGTACCACGCTGATGGTGGGATTCCCTGGTGAGAATGACGACGACTTCCGTGAACTCATCGAGTTTGTCAAGTGGGCACGCTTCGAGCGTATGGGCGCCTTCGCCTATTCTGAGGAAGAGGGTACCTATAGTGCTAAGCATTATGAAGACGATGTTCCTGCTGATGTAAAGCAGAAAAGATTGGACAAACTGATGCGCGTACAGCAGAATATCAGCGCCGAGTTGGAAGCTGAGAAGGTTGGTAGTGTGATGCGAGTCATCATTGACCGTCAGGAAGGTGACTGGTATGTGGGACGTACGGAATTCTGTTCGCCAGAAGTAGATCCAGAAGTGCTGATTTCTGCTGAGGAGGAACTTACCATTGGCGCATTCTACGATTGCCGCGTGACGGATTCGGAAGAGTTTGACTTATACGCAACGACTAAGATATGAATAACAAGGAATTTATAGCTGAATTGGCTGAGCGTACAGGCTATAGTGTCAAGGATACTCAGAAGTTGGCCAGTAACCTGATTGATGCATTGGGTGATGCCTTTCAAGAGGACAACTCTGTGTTAGTACCCAATTTCGGCGTCTTTGAAACAAAGAAGAAGATGGAGCGCGTGATGGTGAACCCTGCAACCGGTCAGCGCATGTTGGTTCCACCCAAATTGGTGCTTAGCTTCAAGCCCAATCAGACGTGGAAAGATAAACTGAAGGGAGGACAATAAGCTATGGGAAAACTGACAATACAGGAAGTAGCAAAGATCTTGACAGAGAAGAATGGACTGTCGCCACGTGAGGCCAGTAACTTCGCTGCTGAGATGTTCTCTGTGATACTCCAGCGTCTGCAAGAGGGCGATGCCGTCAAGGTAAAGGGACTTGGTACCTTTAAGATTATCAATGTAGAGGCACGCGAGAGTGTTAGCGTTCGTACTGGTGAACGTGTTGTGATTGATAGTCATTCGAAGGTTACCTTCACGCCTGATACCATCATGCGAGAGTTGGTCAACAAACCCTTCTCTCAGTTTGAAACCGTAGTGCTGAATGACGGGGTAGAGTTTGAAGACATCAAGGACGATGAAGCGGAAGAAGAAACTGCTGTTACAGAAGAACCTACTGTTACAGAAGAGCCTGCTGTTACAGAAGAGCCCGCTGCAGTTGAAGAGCCCGCTATCGTTGAGGAACCCGTCGTAGCCGAGGAACCTTTTGCAGTAGAGGAAGAACCCGTAGTTGAAGAGGAACCCACAGTTGAAGAGGAACCCACAGTTGAAGAAAAGCCTGCTGAACTCATTAACTTCTATGAAGAGGAGGAAGAGCCAGAGCGCCATTGGGGACGCTGGCTATTAGGCGGATTCGTCGTACTGCTCTTGATAGCTGGTGCAGGTTATGGCGGCTATGAATTGGGTCGTCAGCAACAACCAACGGTGGTGACAGATACGGTACATGTTCGTGATACTGTTTATGTAACTAAAAAGGATTCTGTTGAAAGTCAGCCTGTTAAGCTCCTGCCGGAGCCAACGTCGGCCCCCGTTCCAGAGCCTAAACTTACACCAGAGCGCAAACAAGAAACCGCAGATCCCTATGCTGCAAAGGATGAGCGTGTCCGTCTGGGAGCCTACCGTATTGTGGGCTTGTCGCATGAGGTAACAGTACTGGAAGGTCAGACCTTCTATAGTATCTGTCGAGCACACCTCGGTCCAGATATGCAATGCTATGTAGAGGCATACAATAACCTGCCTCGTAACCCACAGATTAAGGTCGGTCAGGTGCTGAAAATTCCTAAGCTGGAGTTGAAGAAAAGACGATAGTAGGATATAATAACTATAACAGATTTGAAAAGTTTCTTAAAATGTAAGTTTTAGGAAACTTTTTTAATATTATTTAGGTGTCTCTCCGTGTGTAATAAGAGGGGAATTGAGTACTTTTGCAAGTTGTAAAAAGTAAATACTAAATAATAGAAACATATGGCAGAAGCTATTGACATCCGCGAACTCAACCAGCGGATAGAACAACAAAGTGGATTCGTTACCAATCTGGTGACGGGAATGGATCGTGTAATCGTAGGACAGAAGCATCTGGTAGACTCCCTGCTGATAGGTCTGCTGAGCGATGGCAATATCCTTTTGGAAGGTGTACCTGGTTTGGCTAAGACATTGGCTATCAAGACGCTATCTCAGTTGATTGATGCTACATACAGCCGCATTCAGTTTACTCCCGACCTGTTGCCTGCCGACGTAACGGGTACGATGATTTACTCGCAGAAGGAGGAGAAATTCCAGGTGAAGAAAGGTCCTGTATTTGCTAACTTCGTACTGGCTGATGAGATTAACCGTGCTCCTGCCAAGGTGCAGAGTGCACTGCTCGAGGCCATGCAGGAAAAGCAGGTGACAATTGGTGCCGACACCTTCGAACTGCCCAATCCCTTCTTGGTAATGGCTACGCAGAACCCCATTGAACAGGAAGGTACCTATCCGTTGCCTGAAGCACAGATGGACCGTTTCATGCTGAAGGTGGTCATCGGTTATCCTACCATCGAGGAGGAGAAGAAGATTATCCGCGAGAATATTGCTGGCGCATTGCCCACCGTTTCTCCCGTCACTACCGCTGCCGAGATTATCAAGGCTCGCGAGGTGGTTCGTGAGGTGTATATCGACGAGAAGATTGAGCAGTATATTGCCGACATCGTCTTTGCTACCCGTTATCCCGACCGCTACGGTTTGAAGGATATGAAGGACATGATTTCGTTTGGTGGTTCACCACGTGCCTCTATCAATCTGGCTAAGGCCGCCCGTGCTTACGCCTTCATCAAGCGTCGTGGCTATGTGGTTCCTGAGGATGTGCGTGCTGTTGCTTACGACGTGCTGCGCCATCGTATTGGTCTGACCTACGAGGCCGAGGCCAGCAACATTACCAGTGAGGAGATTATCTCAAAGATTATCAATAAAGTTGAAGTTCCCTGATCAACTATAGAAACTATAGATGCTATAGAAACTATAGAATATGGAAACTAGCGAAATCTTAAAGAAAGTACGAAAGATAGAGATCAAGGCGCGTGGCCTGAGCTCGAATGTCTTTGCTGGGCAATACCATTCTGCCTTCAAGGGTAGGGGTATGGCCTTTAGTGAGGTGCGCGAGTATCAGTATGGCGACGATGTCCGTGATATCGACTGGAATGTGACGGCCCGCTTCCATCGCCCTTATGTCAAGGTGTTCGAGGAAGAGCGTGAGTTGACAGTGATGTTGCTCATTGACGTCAGTGGTTCGTTGGATTTCGGTACTCAGCACCAGATGAAGCGTGACATGGTGACGGAGATTGCTGCCACCATCGCCTTCTCGGCTATCCAGAACAATGATAAGATTGGTGTGGTGTTCTTCTCCGACCGTATCGAGAAGTACATACCGCCCAAGAAGGGCCGCAAGCATATCCTGTATATTATCCGTGAGATGCTCGACTTCCATCCGGAGTCTAAGCGTACTGATGTCAAGCAGGCCTTGGAATTTCTGACCAGTGTGGCCAAACGACGCTGCACGGCTTTTGTGCTCAGCGACTTCTATGCTCGTCAGGACTTCTTGCAGCCCCTTCAGATTGCCAATCGTAAGCACGATGTGGTGGCTCTGCAGGTTTACGACCTTCGTGCTCGTGAACTGCCTGATGTGGGACTAATGCGTGTGGTGGATGCTGAGACTGGTCACGAACAGTATATTGATACCAGCAGTCGCAGTCTTCGTCAGGCTCACGAACGCTACTGGCAGAATCGCCAGCAGCAGTTGCGTGACACAATGACCAAGAGCAATGTCGATTTGGTTAGTATTGCTACCAATGAGGACTATGTGAAGGCGCTGCTCATGTTGTTTAAACAACGTAGTTGAATGAAAAGGATATTATTAGTAATATTACTGATACCCAGTGTTTTGGCGTCTTTTGCGCAAGCAAACGTTGAAGCCAAGATTTCGCCTATCGAGATGATGATAGGCGAGCAGGCACAGGTGACAATCAGCGTCACGGCAGACGAGAATGCGAAGGTGGAATTCCCCACTTTCAAGCCCCGTCAGATGTTGGTTCCAGGTGTTGAAGTTCTCGATACTCAGAGCCCCACCAACCATGAGTTGATACTGACCCTGACCAGCTTCGATGGCAACCTCTATCATTTCCCTCCTTTCAAGGTGAAGGTCAATGGTAAGGAATTGAAGACTGCCGACTTGGCTCTGAAGGTCATTGAGGTCGAGGTGGATACCACGAAGATGGATCAGTTCTTTGGCCCTAAGGATGTACAAGATGTGCCTTTCCAATGGAGTGATTTCTCGCTGAGCTTCTGGCTGAGCGTATTGCTTTTGGTGCTGATAGCCTTCAACTACTATCTCTATCTGCGTTTGCGTGACAACAAGCCCATCATTACACATATTAAGATTGTCAAGCGCCTGTTGCCTCACCAGAAAGCGATGAAGGAGATTGAGCAGATCAAGGCCGATAAGATGGTTAGCTCGGAGAATCAGAAAGAGTACTATACCAAACTTACTGACACCCTGCGTCGCTATATCGAGGAGCGCTACGGCTTCTCTGCTATGGAGATGACGAGTACGGAGATTATCGAACGTCTGATGCAGACTGACCAACAGTCGCTCGACGAGTTGCGCCAGTTGTTTATGACCGCTGACCTCGTGAAGTTTGCCAAATACTCCACGATGATCAATGAGAATGACGCCAACCTCGTTAACGCCATTGAGTTCATCAACCAGACAAAGCAAGAAAACCAGCCGACAGAGGTGGTTGAAAAGCCGCAACTGTCAGAGGCAGACCTGCGCTCACAGAGCGAGCGTCGTGTGCTGAAGACCTTCATCTGGTCACTGGCTGCTGTGTCTGTGGCACTCTTCGGCTATGTGTTCTATACTATTTATCAACTGCTGAATTAACATGGAATTTGCCAACAAAGAATATCTGTTTCTGCTCTTACTGCTGATACCTTATCTGATATGGTATCTGATGTACCGTAAGAAGAGCGAGCCCACCATGCGAATGAGCGATACGATGGCTTATCGTTATGCTCCCCGTTCATGGAAGGTGATGCTCATGCCTGTTCAGTTCTTTTTGCGACTGGCCGTTTTCGTGCTGGTGGTATTAGTGCTGGCACGACCACAGACACAGAACTCGTGGAAGAATCAGACGATGGAGGGTATCGACATTATGTTGGCGATGGACGTGTCGACCTCTATGTTAGCAGAAGACCTGAAGCCCAATCGTATGGAGGCTGCCAAGCAGGTGGCTGCTGAGTTTATTACGGGTCGTCCCAACGATAACATCGGTTTGACCATCTTTGCCGGTGAGGCCTTCACCCAGTGCCCGATGACTACCGACCATTCGTCGTTGCTGAATCTGTTGCAGAACGTGCGCACCGATATCGCCCAGCGTGGTTTGATAGAGGATGGTACTGCTATCGGTATGGGTTTGGCTAATGCCGTCTCTCGTTTGAAGGACTCTAAGGCCAAGAGCAAGGTGGTGATATTGCTTACCGATGGTTCTAACAACCGTGGTGACCTGTCACCAATGACTGCTGCTGAGATTGCCAAGAGCTTTGGCATCCGTGTCTATACCATTGGTGTGGGTACCAACAAGGTGGCTCCTTATCCAATGTCGGTAGCCGGTGGCGTGCAGTATGTCAATATCCCAGTAGAGATTGATACGAAGACGCTGAGCGACATTGCTGCCGCTACCGATGGCGATTTCTATCGTGCTACTAATAATAAGGAACTGCAACAGATTTATAAGGAGATTGACAAGTTGGAGAAGTCAAAGCTCAACGTCAAGAAGTTCAGCAAGCGCTACGAGGCCTACCAGCCCTTTGCTATTGCAGCTATCCTGCTGTTGCTCCTTGAAATGCTGCTGAGAATAACCATATTCAGAAAGCTGCCATAAATTGTCAAATAGTAAATTGTCAAATAGTAAATATACTCGATGTTTAGATTCGAAGACCCTATATACCTATATCTATTAGCTGTCATCCCTGTGTTGGCAGTGATACGCTGGCTGATGATACGCCAACAGAAGAAACGCCTGCGCCGTTTCGGTGATCCCGATTTGGTGAAGGAGCTGATGCCTGATGTGTCACGTTTCCGTCCGCTGGTGAAGTATGCCATCTTGATGGCTGCGCTGGCACTTCTCATCGTGATGCTTGCCCGTCCACAGTTCGGTACCAAGATCAGTCACGAGAAGCGTACTGGTATTGAGACCATCATTGCGATAGATATCAGTAACTCTATGTTGGCAGAAGATGTAACGCCCAGTCGTCTGGATCGTGCCAAGATGATGGTGGAGAACCTTGTTGACAACTTTACCAACGACAAGATTGGTCTGATAGTCTTTGCTGGCGACGCTTTCATCCAGTTGCCTATCACCAGTGACTATGTGTCGGCTAAGATGTTCCTGTCGAGCATCGACCCATCGATGATGGCCACTCAGGGTACAGATATAGCAAAGGCTATCTCGATGGCCTCGCACAGCTTTACGCAAGAAGAGGGTATTGGCAAGGCTATCATCGTTATTACTGACGGTGAAGACCACGAGGGTGGGGCCCTGGAGGCTGCTAAGGAAGCGCAAGACCGTGGTCATCGTGTCTATGTATTAGGTGTGGGTTCACCTAAGGGTGCTCCGATACCCACTGGCGATGGCGACTTTATGAAGGACAATACGGGTCAGACGGTGATGACTGGTCTGAACGAAGAGATGTGTCGCCAGATAGCTCAGGCTGGTGGTGGCGCCTATATCCACGTAGAGAATAACAGTAGTGCCCAGGAGCAGCTGGATACAGAGCTTGACAAACTTGCCAAGAAGGAAACGGAAACCACAATCTATAGTGAGTTTGACGAGCAGTTCCAAGCCGTTGGCATCATTGCATTGCTCTTACTGATACTGGAGGCATTTATTCTGGAAGCCAAGAATCCGTTGCTGAAGAACATCTCGCTGTTCCATAGAAAGAAGGCAGCTACCGTAATCGCCTTGCTCTTGGTGGCAGGTACTGCTATGGCACAGAGCGACCGACAACTGATTCGTCATGGTAACAAACAGTTCAAGGCAGGCAACTTTGCGGATGCTGAGGTGTCGTATCGTAAAGCAGTAGAGAAGAATCCCCGCAATCCGCAGGCTGTATATAATCTTGGTCTGGCGCTGATGAGACAACAGAAAGACTCTGCTGCCGTTCAGCAGTTTATGGATGCAGGAAAGTTGGAAACCAACCCGTTGCGTCGTGCCCAGTCGTACCATAATGCTGGCGTCATCTGTCAGGGTAAGAAGATGTATGCCGAGGCTATCGATGTGTATAAGGAAGCCCTGCGTAACAATCCTGCTGATGACCAGACCCGCTATAATCTGGAACTCTGCAAGCGTCAACAGAAACAACAACAGCAGCAGAATCAGCAGCAACAAAAGCAAGACCAGCAGAAGCAAGAGCAGAAGCAGGAAGAAAAGAAACAAGAACAGAAGCAGGAGCAGCAGAAGCAACAGGAACAGCAGCAACAGATGAGTCGCGAGAATGCTGAACAGATGCTGAATGCGGCTATGCAAGAGGAAAAACAGACCCAGCAGCGCATGAAGAAGGCTCAGCAGCAGCCTAACCGTCGCAAGCTGGAAAAGAATTGGTAAGATGAAGAGATATACTACATTGACATTACTGTTCATGATGGTACTGGGTGTGATGGCACAGACCTTGACAGGTCGTGCTCCGTCGCAGGTAGCTGTCGGTGAACAGTTCCGCTTGTCTTATACCATCAATACGCAGGATGTTCGTGGATTCCGTGCAGGCAATATCCCTGAGGAATTAGAGGTCTTGATGGGTCCCAGCACATCTACGCAGTCCAGTTTCCAGATGGTCAATGGTCACACATCGAGCACGTCGTCTGTGACCTATACCTATATTGTGGTGGCCACTAAGAATGGTACGTTCACCATCCCTCCCGCTCATTGTACCGTCGATGGTAAGACCGTCACTTCTAACGAGATACGCATCAAGGTTAGTGGACAGGCTCAGCAGGGAGGTCGCCAGCAAGGTGGCCGTCAGAGTGGGGGAGGTACTGGCGAGTTGCGCCCCGCAGGAAGCACGATCTCCAGTGGCGATTTGTTTATCAAGGTTAGCGCCTCTAAGCAGCATGTCCGTGAACAGGAACCCATCCTGCTGACCTATAAAGTTTATACGCTCGTCGGACTGACGCAGTTGAGTGGTAAGATGCCCGACCTGAAGAGCTTCTATACTCGTGAAGTTCCCCTGCCTCAGGAGAAAAGCTTTAAGATAGAGACCCTCAATGGTCGCCAGTATCGTACCGTGACGTGGCAGCAGTATGTCATGTTCCCGCAGGCTACTGGTAAACTGGAGATTCCGTCTATCACCTACGACGGTATCGTCGCCATGCAGAACCGTAACATCGACCCCTTTGAGGCTTTCTTCAATGGCGGTTCAGGATATATCGAGGTCAAGAAGCAGATTAAGGCTCCATCCATTACCATTCAGGTGGACCCGCTGCCTCAGCGTCCAACGAACTTCTCTGGTGGTGTGGGCTCCTTTGACATCTCTGCCTCTATTGACAAGACAGAGGTGAAGGCCAACGAGGCCGTCAACCTGAGAGTAGTGGTTAGTGG
>OMXL01000058.1:13511-14251 GCA_900314985.1 uncultured Prevotellaceae bacterium
CATCAGGGAACCTTCGAGATTCCAGCCATCGAATATACCTATTTCGATACGAAGAGCAATAGCTACAAGACAGTCCGTACTGAGCCCTTCACGCTGAAGGTTGCTAAGGGCGACGGTCAGACCACGGTGGCTTCGTTTGCTGGTCAGGAGGATGTCAAGCAGTTGGGTAGCGATATCCGCTACATTCATACTGGCGATACCGACCTTCATGGCGTCAATGATTTCTTCTTCGGCTCTGTCACCTATTGGGTATCGCTGGCTGTGCTCGTCGTTATCTTCCTGTCGTTGTTCATCATCTTCCGCCATCGTGCCATTGAGAATGCCAACATTGTCAAGCAGCGTGCTGGCAAGGCCAACAAGGTGGCTGTGAAGCGCTTGAAGAAAGCTGCCAAACTGATGAATGCAACGCCACACTCTGACCATGGGTCAGAGAATGCAGGCAAGGATGGTGAGTTCTACGACGAGGTGATGCGTGCCCTCTGGGGTTATGTGGGCGATAAACTCAATATGCCTGTCGACCAGCTGTCGCGCGAAAATATCACCGAGCAGTTGTCTGCATACAACGTAACTGATGAGACCATCGCCCAGTTCATTGGTGCCCTCGACGAGTGTGAGTTTGCCCGTTATGCTCCTGGCGATGCTACTGGTAATATGAATAAGGTCTATGATGCCGCTATCACCGCTATCACTCAGATTGCCAATACGATGAAAAAGTCAAAGAATGTAAAGTCATTTGCGGT
>OMXL01000056.1 GCA_900314985.1 uncultured Prevotellaceae bacterium
ACTCTTTGCGGAGAGAGAGGGATTCGAACCCCCGGTACCTCTCGGTACGGTAGTTTTCAAGACTACTGTAATCGACCACTCTACCATCTCTCCAGTGCTCCATTGTCTTGAAAGCGGGTGCAAAGGTACAACATAAAATTGAAATTACCAAATTTTAATGTAACTTTTTTGCAAGATATGTATAAAATGAGTAATTTTGCAGCATGATTTACCCGAATAACTACGAATTCAAGATAGGATTTGACACGATACGTCACTTGCTGAAGGAGCATTGCGTCTCTACATTAGGCAAGGAAAAGGTCGATGAATTGAGCTTCAGCGACGATGCCACTGTCGTCAACGAACAAATGGCACAGATTCGCGAGTTCCGCCGACTGATGCAGGCCACGGAGAAGCCGGAGATGAACTATTTCTTCGACGTGCGCGAGTCGGTGGCACGCATCCGCATGGAGAACACACACTTAGAAGAAGACGAACTCTTCGACCTGCGTCGCTCTTTGGAAACCATCGGGAAAATCGTGGATTTTCTCAACAGAGGGGAGAAGCTAGAAGCTAGAGGTGAGAGTTATCCTTACCCTGCCCTACACCGCTTGGCAGAGGACGTGCAGACCTTCCCCGCCATTATCCGTCGCATAGACTCTATCCTGGACAAGTTCGGCAAGATCAAGGACTCGGCGTCGATGACGCTGGCAGGCATCCGTCACGACATGGAACAGACGGCAGGCAGCATTTCGCGTACCTTATATACTATACTGCACTCGGCACAGCGCGACGGACTGGTAGCACAAGATGTTGCACCCACGCTGCGCGACGGTCGACTGATGATTCCCGTGGCGCCAGGACTGAAACGACGCATCAAGGGTATCGTGCACGACGAGTCGGCAACGGGCAAGACGGTATTCATAGAACCTGCCGAGGTGGTAGAAGCTAACAACAAGGTTCGTGAACTGGAGGCTCAGGAGCGCAGAGAGATTATCCGCATCCTGACGGTATTCAGCGACGAGCTGCGCCCCCACGTGCAGGAGGTGTTGGACTCGTACCACTTTCTGGCACAGATAGACCTCATCCAGGCGAAGGCAGAGATGGCCGAGCAGATGCAGGCCTTTGAGCCAGAGGTGAAGGCAGAGCCATACATCGACTGGATTCGCGCCATCCACCCACTGTTGCAACGTTCATTGGCAAAGCAAGAAAAGAAAGTGGTGCCACTGGACATCATACTGACAGCCTCCCCCAACCCCTCCAAAAGGAGGGGAGAACGGAGCGCAGAGCCCCCCTCCTCTTTGGGAGGGGATGGGGGTAGGCTCCTTATCATCTCTGGTCCTAACGCTGGTGGTAAGTCGGTATGTCTGAAGACAGTAGGACTGCTGCAATATATGGTGCAGTGCGGACTGTCTATACCCATTGGCGATCGCTCGACGGTGGGACTCTTCCAGAATATCATGATAGACATTGGCGACGAGCAGTCGATAGCCGATGATCTCTCCACCTACTCCAGTCACCTGCTGAACATGAAGAATATGATGAAGCAGGCCAATAGTCGCACACTACTGCTCATCGACGAGTTTGGCGGTGGCACGGAGCCTACGATTGGCGGTGCCATTGCCGAGGCCGTGCTGAAGCAATTCTGGAAGAAGGAGACGTTTGGTGTCATCACCACGCACTACCAGAATCTGAAACACTTTGCTGAGGACCATCCTGGTGTGGTGAATGGTGCAATGCTCTACGACCGCCATCAGATGCAAGCACTGTTCCAGCTGTCGATTGGTCAGCCTGGCTCCAGCTTTGCCATCGAGATTGCTCGCAAGACGGGTATTCCTGAGGAGGTCATCAGCGACGCCTCAGAGATTGTGGGCAGCGACTACATCCAGAGCGACAAATACCTGCAGGACATTGTGCGCGACAAGCGCTACTGGGAAGGCAAGCGCCAGACCATTCACCAGCACGAGAAGTCGTTGGAGGGACACATACAGCGCTACGAGACCAATCTGGAGGAGATAGAGCGCGAGCGCAAGCAGATACTGAGTCGTGCCAAACAGCAGGCTGAGGAACTATTGGCCGAGGCCAACCGCAGGATAGAGAACGCCATCCGCGAAATCAAGGAGGCGCAGGCTGAGAAAGAGCGCACCCGCGAAGTGCGCGAAGAACTGCAGGAGTTCCGTGAGCAGGTGAAGAACGACGACACCCGCGGACTGATGAGCGAGGAGGACTTTGCCAAGAAGCTGCGCCAGATGGAGGAGCGCAAGGCCCGCAAGGCACAGCGCAAGGAGAAAAAAGGCGAAGAGCAGCGTGCCGCCAGTGAGAAGTTGGCAGCCAGAGCCCGCGAGAATCTGAACCCAGAGAACCGTCCGTTGGCTGCTGGCGACAGTGTGCGCATCAAGGGTACCAACAGCATCGGCGAGATAGAGAGCATACAGGGCAAGCAGGCTACCGTCATCTTTGGCGGACTGCGCTCGAAGGTGAAGGTAGAACAGCTGGAAAGAAGTGAAAAAGTAAAAGTGAATAGTGAAAAATTTGCTACCGCTATAGATAAGCACGCCCATCTGGCCATTCAGACCAGTCACATGACGCGAGCCACGATGGAAGACCGTCGTCAGAACTTCCATCAGGACTTGGATGTAAGAGGTATGCGTGGCGACGAGGCCCTCGACACCGTGATGCACTTCATCGACGACGCCATCCTCATTGGTCTGAGTCGTGTGCGCATTCTGCATGGTACGGGTACTGGCGCACTACGTCAGCTGATTCGCCAGTATCTCGCTACCGTCCCCAACGTCAAGAAAGCCAAGGACGAGCACGTACAGTTTGGTGGTGCAGGAATTACCGTCATTGACCTGGACTAGGCGCTTCGCGGAAACGCGAAGCTAGTGGATAGTGGATAGTGAATAGTGAATAGTGGATAGTGATTATTTCACTACAAACTTCTTGCCGTTAGAGATATACACGCCAGCCTTCATCTTTGACTTGTCAACCTGTCGACCGCTGAGGTCATAGATGGCATGACGCTCGTCTTGCGCAGTCTGTACCATATCGATACCTGAAGGCACGTAGACATAGCCTAACTTATTGTCTATCCAGGTGATGCGCTCTTTCATATAGCGACGGACATTCTGCACCTCAGCTTGGTAGCTGCCCCAAAGGCGTGGATTCTGGTGGACATACTGGTTCATGATAGGCCAGCGCATGAAGTTCAACTCTTGCGATTCGCCAAGCGTCTGTTCCCAAGCATCGATATAGTCTGTCATATACTCCTCCGTCAGACCAGCTTGGCGGACCTCACCCCATATCTCCTTCAGCTGTGCCTTTGCCGCTGAATTGTTCACCACAATGTTGTTGACAAACGTGCGCATATTGCCTGCACAGCTGCCTTTGGTGCGATAAATCCAGTCCTTCAGATTCATGATCGGATAAGTACGGTTGTCATTCTCAAAGGCCAGGTCGAAGTCCCACACGGGTCCCGTATAAATCTTGTCGTCGCCACGATCCTTATACATATAGGTACTCCAATAGGTGTCCGTATTGCCAGACAACTCACCAACGAGGAAGTGGCGTAGGAAAGTGTTGAGATCCAGATAGGTCTTCCACTGGTTCTCCATCTTATTGAAATACTGACGGATATACTCGTACTGATTGGTAGTGATAGCGTCGTCATCGGGTGATTTGATGGTAACAGGGTTACCCTTGTTAGAGGTAAACATAGAGGGCTCGTCGTAGGCATAGGCATCGACCTCGATAAGATAGCCACCCGTCAGCGCTTCGCCCGTATTATCCTCTGGCGTCATCTCCGTGATGTCCACTCGCCCACTCTTCACCTCTATCTGGTCGCACAACTGATAGCAACCCTTATATTCACCGTTGAGCAACACGTCGACGGCGGTACCATAAGGTGTATAGGGCATGCCCATCTTACGACTGAGTTCAAAGGCCAACAGGTTGCGCATCAACGTCTTGTCGCCGTAGTTATTGATGAGCGTCCACTTCTTAGCCTTGGCAGGAGCATCGAGCACGTTCTGTTTCTTGTCAAACTTGATGCGATAAGGTTTCTTGGGGAAGCCACGCGAGGCATTGCCACGCTCTCTGACGCCTCCTGGCTCAGAAAGCACCTTGGTACCATCCTCAGAGACGATGGTTATCTGAGACACAATCTCCGTCTCTTTGTCGTAAGGTATCACACCATCCAGCGTATGGATGCTTACCGTAGGCAGATTGGTCAACTGAGCAAGATGGCTATCGTCACCCTCACCCTCAACGCCATAAAACTCCAGCTCAGCAATATTGCAACGGGCGTCAGACGGACCGATATAGCGCACATAGCGGAAACCACGCGAGCAATCCACCGTAGCGTACGACATCTGTCCGATAGTACCCTTCTCCTTAATAATATAAAGGGGCAACGCATCCATGAAGTCTTCACGGTTGGCACCTTCAAAGACACCTAACAATACACGCTTCTCACCTTGGCTGTCATTACGTGGCGACCAGCCCACACGGGTAATCACATGAGACGTACCTAAATCAAGACCTGTCCACGTATAGCTACGCTCCCACGAGGCAAAACAAGTATTCAGATCACCATCGAAAGCCATTTCGCGGGTATTGACGGTGGTAGACTTCTGAGACGTGGAATAATCCACACTCTCAGCGGTCCCAATGACGGTTCCAGAAAGTTTATAGCTGTCATCTGCCATTGCCCACATCGTAGGCATCAGCAACAAGAATGAAATAAAACCAAGTTTCATGGGTGTAGTTTTGAAAAAAAACAAAAACGCTAAGCGTTCTTTTTGAGCCTCTTGTCGGATTCGAACCAACGACCCCGAGATTACAAATCACGTGCTCTGGCCAACTGAGCTAAAGAGGCGGGTGGGCAGCGGTCTGCATCGCTATGTTCCCATCCTGGGGGATTCCGAGGGAGCTGGCCGTACAGGACTGCCCGTTTTTGCGGCTGCAAAGGTACGCATTTTTCTCTTATCCGCCAAACATTTCTGCAAAAAACTTTTGTATGTCCCAAAATATGCGTAACTTTGCAGGCGATTTTGGTCACCGACTTATGACACCAGAAGAATTCTATCAGTTGAAAGCATTTGCACGTCAGGACGGCGCTCTGCTGTCAGTGCTGTGGATAGGCAGCTTCGCCTGCTATATCCTCGGCATTGCTACCCCTATGCTGGGTACGGTGGCACTGTTTCTGATACTGGTTTCGCCCTTCTTTGCGGCCAACAGGTTACGTCATTTCCGTGATGGGGCGCGCGAGGGAGTCATCAGTTTCCTGCGAGGCTATGCCTATACGGCGCTAACGTTCTTCTATGCCGCCCTCTTGCTGGCAGCGGCCATGTACGTCTATTTTACCTTCATCGACAATGGCTACCTGCTAAGTACCATCAACCAGTTCCTGAGCACCAAGGAAGGCAAGCAGTTGCTGGAACTCTATGGAATGGCCGACGAGATGCAAGCCAACATGAAGGCATTGGCAGCATTGCGTCCCATTGACTACGCTGTCAACATGTTGTCTATCAACATCACCATTGGTTTGGTGTTGGGACTACCCATCGCAGCAGTGATGCAAAGAAGCGGGCTTCGCCCTAGTGAAAAGTGAATAGTGAAAAGTTCAAAGTTCAAAGCTCAAAGTTCAAAGTTCAAAGTTCAAAGACAATGGATATATCAGTAGTAATACCTCTTTATAATGAAGACGAGTCTATCCCCGAACTGTATGCGTGGATAGAGCGTGTGATGACAGAGAACAAATTCTCGTTTGAGGTCATCTTCGTCAATGACGGCTCTACCGACCGCTCGTGGGATGTCATCAGTGAACTGGCAGAGAAGTCAGAGCACGTAAAGGGCATCAAGTTCCGTCGCAACTACGGCAAGAGCCCTGCCCTCTATTGCGGTTTCAAGGAGGCTCAAGGCGACGTCGTCATCACGATGGATGCCGACCTGCAGGACTCGCCCGACGAGATTCCTGAGCTGTACCACATGATTGTGGACGAGAAATACGACCTGGTAAGCGGCTACAAGCAGAACCGCAGTCAGGGTGACCCACTGTCGAAGACCATCCCCACGAAGCTCTTCAATGCCACGACCCGCAAGGTCAGCGGCATCAAGAATCTGCACGACTTCAACTGCGGTCTGAAGGCCTATCGCAATGAGGTGGTCAAGAATATCGAGGTATTTGGCGAGATGCACCGCTTCATTCCCTATCTGGCCAAGAATGCCGGCTTTGATAAGATTGGCGAAAAGCCCGTACACCATCAGGCCAGAAAGTTCGGCAAGTCGAAGTTCATGGGCTGGAACCGTTTCGTCAACGGTTATCTAGACCTGATGACGCTGTGGTTTTTGGGCACCTTCGGCAAGAAGCCCATGCACGTCTTCGGATTCCTGGGCACCATCGTGTTCATCATCGGTTTCTTCGCAGCATTCTTCTTGGGCGCACAGAAGGCGTGGGCACTCTATCAGGGTATTCCCATGCGACTGGTGACCGACTCGCCCTACTTCTTCATAGCGCTGACCATGATGATGATTGGTACACAGCTATTCCTGGCCGGATTCTTAGGCGACCTCATCAGCCGCAACAGTGAAGGCCGTAACGATTACCAGGTTGAAAAGACTATCAGATGCGAAAAATAGTCGCCATCATATTCCTAATAACCGCTATCGTTTCCTGCGTTAGCGTGGACTGCCCTGTACAGAACAAGGTTGAGACGCTCTATGCACTGAAGACACCTACGGGAGCTGTTGACACCATGGGCGTCGACACGCTGACGGTTTGGACGCATCGCATCGTCTATAAGGAAAACAAGAAAGACTCCACGCTCATCAACCGCCTGTGTGGTGAGAAGACTGAGTTTGCCATTCCTACCAGTCACACGCTCCCAGAAGACTCTATCTTCACGCTATTGAAAGACACGCTGGGACACGAATGGCGAGACACCATCTGTATCACCAAAGAGAACTATCCTCATTTCGAGTCTGTCGATTGCCAGGCTACCTACTTCCATCATATCACGGATGTGAAGACCACGCACCATGGCATTGACTCTATATCTATCCAAACCCGTGAAGTAAACTATGAGAATGCAGAGCATTTCTTCTTATATCTCAAGGCTGACCGTTAGTCTGTTGTTACTGCTGACGGTGCCACAGCATGCTGACGCTCAGAAGCTGTTCAAGCTGGAGAAAGACTCGATAGCTTTCTTCCGTGGCTTCGCCCTGTCCTTCGACCTCGTAGGTCCTGCCAAGCTGATGCTGAGCGACTATGGCGAGTACGAGGGTGCCCTGCGCATCAATCTGCACGACCAGTGGTTTCCTGTTTTCGAGTTGGGTCTTGGTCATGCCGACCATGCCAAAGACGAGGTGACGGGATTGTCCTACAAGACAACGGCCCCCTACTTCCGACTGGGTATGGACTGGAACATCAAGAAGCAGAAGCACGATCCTTACCGCATCTATGCGGGTTTCCGCTATGCCTTCACTAACTACAGCTGCGACATCCTGAACGACGACCTGAAAGACCCCGTATGGAGAACCGTATCGGAGTTTGGCGAGGAGGATGTCAAGTGCTACCAACACTGGCTGGAGGGTGTCTTCGGCATCGATGCCTCTATCATCGGACCGTTCCACTTAGGATGGACGGTGCGCTACAAAAGGCGTCTCTTCCACAAAGAGGGCGACATCGGCAATACATGGTATGTACCGGGTTTCGGCATCAACGACTCCGATAACATGACCGTCAATTTCAACGTCATCATCGACATCTAAAACGTTAAATCAAAAAAAACTACTATATGACAACTAACCGCAACAAACGACTACTTTGGCAACTACCCTTCCTGACAATCCTTATCATAGGTACTGTCCTCATCATCCGACAGCAGCACGCCACACCTTATCAGAAGTGTGCCGGCACCATCTTTGGCACCACCTACCACGTCACCTATCAGTATGACGACGACCTGCAACAGGAGTTGGAGGCCAAGATGAAGGAGGTCGATGCGTCACTGTCGATGTTCAACAAGGAGAGCACCATCTCGCGTGTAAACAACAATCAGCGCACAGAACTGACCCGTATGTTTGTCGAGGTATTCCAGCAGGCTCAGAAGATTAGCGAGGACACCAATGGTGCCTTCGATATCACCGTTGGTCCACTGGTCAACGCCTGGGGCTTTGGTTTTAAGAACGAACAGTTGCCCGACAAGCACGCTGTAGACTCGCTGATGGCTATCATCGGCTACAAGAAGGTAAGCTACGACGGCAAGCAGATTGCCAAGAGCGATCCACGCATCACCCTCGACTGCTCTGCCATTGCCAAAGGCTACGGTGTGGATGCTGTAGCGCGTCTGTTGGAAGAGAAAGGCATCGACAACTACATGGTGGAGATTGGCGGAGAGGTTGTAACAAGAGGTATTAGCGAGAAACGCGTGCCCTGGAAGATTGGCGTCACCAAACCTACTGACGACCCACTGCTGGAGGGCAACGAGTTGCAGACGGTGCTCAACGTCACCGACAAGGCGATGGCTACCAGTGGCAACTACCGCAACTTCTACTACAAGGGCAAGCGCAAATATGCCCATACCATCGACCCTAAGACGGGCTATCCCGTACAGCACAACATTCTCTCGGCCACCGTACTGACCAGCACCTGCATGCGTGCTGATGCCTATGCCACCGCCTTCATGGTGATGGGTTTCGAGGGTGCCCAAAAGGTATTGGAGCGCAACCCCGACCTGATGGCCTACATCATCTACGATGACAAGGGCGAGAACAAGGTGTGGTATTCGCCCAGCCTGAAGGATAAGATTGCGAAGTAGTGGAAAGTTCAAAGTTCAATGTTCAAAGTTCAAAGTTCAAAGTTCATAGTTCATAGTTCAAAGTTCAATGTTCAAAGTTCAAAGTTCATAGTCTATGGAGATTTATGACCAGCTATTGCGTTTCTCGCTCTTTCAGGGCATGAGTCATGCCGACCTGATGGAGGTGGTGACCCATACCAAACTGGGATTCCTCAAATTGCCAGCAGGTAAGCATCTGGTCAAGGAGGGCGACAGCTGTACAAACCTGACCTTCCTCACTCACGGCAGTCTGCAGTGTGAGACGGTGAGCGACGATGGTGGTTGTAAGGTCATAGAAACGGTTAAGGCACCCTATATCGTACAACCCGACCGTCTCTTTGGTCTGTCACAACGCTATAGCTCGTCATTCAAGGCCGACAGTCCCTGTAATCTGATTACCATCGACAAGCAGGAGGTGCTTCTCTTGTTGGAGACGCAACTGGTGTTCCGCCTGAACCTGTTGAATATCATGGCCACAGAGAGCCAGCGCATGCATCGTCGTGCGTGGCGCTCAGCACCTAAGAGCCTGCGCGAACGACTGGTGCGCTACTTCTTCTCACGCTGTCTCTACCCTGCCGGTCCAAAGACGTTCTACGTCCTGATGAAACAGATTGCCGACGATCTCAACGACAGCCGACTCGACATCAGTCATGCGCTGAACGACATGCAGCGCGACCAACAGCTGACGCTCCATCGTGGACGCATCGAGATACCACTGCTCGAACGGTTGCTGATGTAAGTGTAAAAAATACTAATTTATTTTGTGGTTCGCTCTATTTACACTATCTTTGCACATTAAAAGAGAGAAACGTTAGTATGAACGAACAAGAGAAACAAGACTTGACGGCTGAAAAGCGTGTCAATCCTTTTTTTCAACCCTATAACACGCCGCACGACACGGTGCCCTTTGACCGTATACGCCTGGAGGACTTTGAAGAGGCCTTCATGGAGGGTATCCGTCGTGACAACGAACAGATAGAGAAGACCATCAACAACCCTGAGAAGCCCACCTTCGATAATACCATCATCAATACGGAGGAGGACGAGGGTTACTATGACCTGCTGTCGCGCGTCAGTACAGTATTCTTCAACCTGCTCAGTGCAGAGACCAACGACGAGATGGATGCACTAGCTCAGAAGATGCAGCCCATCCTGACACAGCATGCCAACGATGTGCGTCTGAATCCACAACTCTTTGAGCGCATCCGCAAGGTACACCTGCACCATCGTCATCTGACACCAGAGGAGAAGATGTTGCTCGACAACTGCTACGATGGTTTTGTGCGCTCTGGTGCCCTGCTCGATGAAGACGGCAAGCAACGTCTGCGCCAGCTGACGGAAGAGGCATCGATGCTCTCGCTGCAGTTCTCGCAGAACCTGCTGAAAGAGAATAAGGCCTTCACGCTGGAGATTACTGACGAGGCACAGCTTGACGGACTGCCTGAGACAGCTCGTGAAGCAGCCGCATTAGCATGGCAGGAAGCCAAGAGCCAAGAGCCAACTGCTAAAGGCCAACAAGGTTGGCTCTTCACCCTCGACATGCCAAGCTACTCACCGTTCATGACCTACTCGACACAGCGCGAGCTTCGCAAGCAGATGTATATGGCACGCAACACCGTCTGCACGCATGACAATAGCGAAAACAACCTCGCCATCTGCCAGCGCCTCGTCAATCTGCGTCGCGAGATTGCCCAGCTGTTAGGCTATAAGACCTATGCCGACTACGTATTAAAACGTCGCATGGCATCAAATACCCGTGGTGTCTATAAGCTCTTGAACGACCTCATCACCGCCTATAAGCCTACAGCTATCAAGGAGCGCGAGGAGCTGAAGAAGAGCCTCCCCCAACCCCTCCAAAAGGAGGGGGGCATGAAGCCCTGGGACTCGGCGTTCTATACGCATAAGCTGCAGATGAAGAAGTACAACATCGACCAGGAAATGCTGCGTCCGTACTTCGAACTGTCCAACGTCATCAAGGGCGTCTTCGGATTAGCAAACAAGCTCTACGGTATCTCCTTCAAGGAAAACAAAAATATCCCCGTCTACCATCCTGACGTCAAGGCCTACGAGGTGTTCGACAAGGATGGCAGCTATCTGGCTGTCTTTTATGCCGACTTCCACCCACGCAAGGGCAAGCAGGGAGGTGCATGGATGACAGAATACCAAGGCCAACACTGGGAAATTAAAAGTTCAAAGGTCAATGTTCAAAATTCAAAGATTAATGTTCAAAGTTCAAAGATAAACGTTCGTCCGCATGTCAGCGTGGTGATGAACCTCACCAAGCCTACAGCCGAGAAGCCTGCCCTGCTGACACTGGGCGAGGTAGAGACCTTCCTGCATGAGTTTGGTCACTCGTTGCACGGCATGTTTGCCAATACGCGCTTCGAGTCGCTCAGTGGCACCAACGTCTGGTGGGACTTCGTGGAACTGCCCTCGCAGTTCATGGAGAACTATGCTGTAGAGAAAGAGTTCCTGCGCACCTTTGCCTTCCACTACCAGACGGGCGAGCCTCTACCCGACGAGCTCATCAACCGCATTGTCAAGAGTCGCAACTTCATGGCGGCAACAGCCTGTCTGCGCCAGGTATCGTTTGGGCTGCTGGATATGGCCTACTACACCAAGAAGGACGAATTCAAGGACGACATCATACCTTTCGAGAAGAAGGCGTGGAAGAAAGCCATCTTGGGCGAACAGCTGCCCGACACCTGTATGACGGTACAGTTCTCGCACATCATGGCAGGCGGCTATGCTGCTGGCTACTATAGTTATAAGTGGGCTGAGGTGCTCGACGCCGATGCCTTCAGCGTGTTCAAGCGCCACGGCATCTTCGACCAGACGACGGCCCAGCGCTTCCGCGACGAAGTATTGAGCAAGGGAGGCACAGAGCATCCCATGGAGCTTTATCGCCGCTTCCGTGGTAGTGAGCCAACCATTGACGCATTATTAAAGAGAAATGGAATCAGAAAAGCAAAGAAAGTTTGACCAGCGCTATCTGGAGATGGCACGCATCTGGGCTAAGAACTCGTACTGTACCCGTCGTCAGGTGGGTGCACTGGTGGTCAAGAACAATATGATTATCAGCGATGGCTATAACGGCACGCCCAGCGGTTTCGAGAATGTCTGTGAGGACGACAACGGCATCACCAAGCCCTACGTACTGCATGCCGAGGCTAACGCCATCACCAAACTGGCACGCTCGAGCAACAACTCTGAGGGTGCTACCATCTATATCACCGCCTCACCTTGCATCGAGTGCGCCAAACTCATCATCCAGGCAGGCATCAAGCGCGTGGTCTATGGCGAGAAATACCGCCTCACCGACGGCATCGAACTGTTAGAGCGCGCAGGCATCGAGGTCGTTTATCTGGGAGAATAATCTCGAAGCATCGAATCTTCGAAGCATCGAAACATCGAACATCGAAACATCGAATTAACGAAACAATGAATAACAAGAAAAATAGTCGCTTCTCACCTCTGATGATGGCACTCTGCGTAGTCATCGGCATCCTGATTGGCACCTTCTATGCCAACCACTTTTCCGGCAACCGTCTGAGCATCATCAATAGTAGCAGCAATAAGTTGAACAATCTGCTGCATATCATTGACGATCAGTATGTTGACACGGTCAACGTCAACGACCTCGTAGAGAAGGCGATGCCCCAGATTCTCGCCGAACTGGACCCCCACTCTGTCTATATCTCTGCCAAGGACGTGCAGACGGCTAACGACGACCTGCGTGGTTCCTTCTCAGGCGTAGGTATCGAGTTTACCATTCGTCAGGATACGCTCCACGTACAACAAGTGATCAACAACGGTCCTGCCGAGCGCGCTGGTGTCATTGCTGGCGATAAGATTATCACCGTTGACGACAAGCCTTTCACGGGTAAGACGCTGACCAACGAAGAGGCCATGCACCGTCTGAAGGGTCCTAAGGACACCAAGGTCAAGCTGGGCATTCTGCGCTATGGCGAGAAGAAGCTACGCAGCATTACAGTCACCCGTGGCGAGATACCTACCAAGAGTATTACCGCCACCTACATGCTCGACGACAATACCGGTTATATCCGCATCAAGAACTTTGGCGAGAACACCTATCCTGAGTTGCTCATTGCCTTAGCAAAACTGTCACAGGAGAACTTCCAAGGTCTGTGTATCGACCTGCGTGGCAATACGGGTGGCTACCTTCAGTCGGCTGTACAGATTGCCAACGAGTTCCTGCCCAAGAACCGCCTTATCGTCTATACGCAAGGCCGCAAGTCACCCCGTCAGGAGTATCGCAGCGATGGTCGTGGCAGCTACCAGCAGCTACCCCTTGTCATCCTCATCGACGAGATATCAGCATCAGCATCAGAGATTCTCGCTGGTGCCATCCAGGACAATGACCGTGGTACCATCATCGGACGCCGCTCGTTTGGTAAGGGACTGGTGCAGCAGCCTATTGCCTTTGGCGACCAGTCGATGATACGTCTCACCATTGCCCGCTACTATTCGCCCTCAGGACGCTGCATCCAGAAGCCCTATACCGCTGGCGACAACAAGGACTACGAAGAGGACATCCTGGCACGCTACGAGCATGGCGAGTTCTTCTCGCAGGATAGCATCAAGCACGAGGGTAAGGAGTATCACACTGCCAACGGCCGTCCCGTTTATGGCGGTGGTGGCATCACCCCTGACATCTTCGTTGCTGAGGACACCACCAATGTCACCTCTTATTATAAGCAAGCTTCGCTGAGTGGACAGATTATCATGTTCGCCTACAGCTATACTGACGAGAACCGTCAGAAGCTCAGCCAGTTGGACACGGTCGAAGAGATGGCAGCCTTCCTGAAGCGCCAGAACATCGTCGACAAGTTTGCCACCTATGCAGACCATAACGGTTTGAAGCGTCGCAACCTGATGATTCAGCGCTCACACAAGCTGTTAGAGCGTTTCATCACGAGTCGCATCATCTATAACATGATGAAGGAAGAGGCATGGATAGAATATCTCAACAGCGACGACCCAGCCATCACTCAGACCCTTCGCGTCATGCGCGAAGGCAAGGCATTTCCTAAAGTAGAAAAGAAATAAATCAGAACCGGGCTAACTTATCAGTCCAGTACTTACGTAGCTCACTCCACTTATAATAATAAGGTGTACTTGTGGGCTCTACGGGAAGGGATACCTCACGCTCGTTGAGGAGTGCCTTGACAAGGATATCGCCTTGTCCGCTCTTAGGTTTATAGAAAATGAGCTGGATATTAGAACCCATAGGGAATATCTTGTAGTTCTGCCAGTAGCGGTCCAGCTGTTCAAGGTCGTTGATGCTGGCATTACAGGTGCCCAGTTCCATAAGACAGGCCAGCGGCATGACACACACCTCGTGGCCAAAACGCAGGGTGGCTTGAGGCTTACCTATAGCTACGCAACTGTCAGCAGTCTCAATGAAATTCTTCAGCAGGTTATACTGGCTGAAAGGCATGACATTACCCGTCTGAGGAGCATTGGCATAGCGCAGATACCAGCTGACGTTAGTGATGGACCACTGGTCGTAGAGTTCATCATTGGTAAAGAGGTGCAACATATTGATACCGTCATCGTGGCTCTGCATATTGATAACCACCTCAAAGAGGTGACGCATCAACGCACCTTGGTTGATACTGTCGGCAGCCCAGCGGACATCATTAAAGAGAACCTTCATCAGTCGCACGGGATGAGTCTTACGATCAGTATAGGCTGACAGGAAACTCCTATCCATCTTTTCACGGGCTTCCTTGACCTTACCCTCACGAGACTGATTCAGATAATACTGCAGACTCTCACTGACATCGTTATGGATGCGTGCAGTAGGATTGGCTGCCATGAATTCCTCACACTCAGCAACCATAGACAGCACACAACGGATGACAACGGTACTGCGGGCGTCAATAGCCAGTCCCTCGCTCTTGAATATCTCTGGAAAATGTTCGACAATACGTTTGCCAATGCCGTGGTGCTGACGCTCGCCAACGGTGGTCAAGTCGCCAAGACGCTTATACGTTGTCTTGTTAAACTGCTCCAACTGCTCCAGCGTCTGCTGTCCGACAGAAGTCAACTTACCCTGCTGGGCAGCCTTTCTCAAAGGATTCAGCACGCGCTCGTAGATATCGTCTCCAATGAGCCAACGTGAGCCATGACGTCCATAGTGTGAAAAATAGAAGGGGACGTAGCCTGCGGGGGCTGCCGTATACTTGAAGTCAGGCAGCTGACGATCGTAGTCTACATAGTTGGAACCTGCCAACCAAGGATTGGCCTTAATGTCGTCACGTGCTGTTTGGGCTATCATGGTGGTTATGGAAACCACCAAGAGAAGCAGGGTAAACAATTTCTTCATCTGCGTAGTGCTATGTTATAGTTATAGTATTGCTTGTTGCCAGTAATATCCTGCAACACCTTGATGAATGGCGGGAAGTTGACGCTCTCCTGTTGGGCGACGCCCTTGGTCTGCAAGACCATGAGGTTATCCACGGGTTCGTGGAAGAAGTCTATCTCGAAATACTGACCCTTCCAGATGAACGAGCGACGCGTCTTGCGAATGGTGGAACGATAGGGGTCTGCCTGCTGCAAGAGCGACTCATAGAGGGCGTTGCTGACCTGTCGCTCGGTCTCCAGATATTCTGTTCGCGACACGCGCTTCTTGGTTTTGTGGACATTGACCACTTCCCCACCCCAGCAGCGACGGCGCAAGCGCACCTCTACACCTGGGTCGGCCACCAGATAGGTCTGCGTAATCTCGCTCTCGATGCACTCAGGCAGCTCGCCCGTGAGTTCGATGAGATAGACGCGCTCTTCCTCGATGGGCTGTGGGATGCCTAACACGTTGGAGATCTCCATAATAACGCGGTTCAGCTTGGTATCGAAATCGTCGTGGTTGTTGATGACGCGCAAATGGGGATGACCCGTCCACGACTTGTTGACCTTCTTATCCAGATCGCGCGCCAACTGCAGTCCCTCCTCGTTGGCCTGCTCATAGCGGGTGGAGTTGGTGGCAGTGGTATAGTACTGCTCAGCACCGTCGGCAGCCGACACGAGGTGTAGCACGGCATCGTAGCGGTCTTTCAGCTCGTTGGGCGTGGTGCCACACTTCTGGCACAGCTCAATCCACATCTCTGGCGAGATATATGCCGAGATGTCCAGCGTGCCACGGTCGCAGACCACAAAGGTGGGCTTGGTGCACGTCTCTGCCAGTCGCATAAAACTGTCCTCCAAGGCCAGCTGCGTCTGCAGAATGGCCAACTCGCCCTCGTAGTAGAGGTTCTTGTTGGGTGTCAAGTAGCTCCAGCCACCCTGACTATACATCGTAGGAACTTCGGGTACAGTAAACACCTTGAAACCCAAGTTAGAGAAATGTTCGATGATGCGCACTAAGGCCGTTGTCTTACCTGCACACGGTCCACCAGTCAACACGATTCGCTTAACGTTACTCATTGTATTTTTGTATATTTGCTTGCAAAGATACAAAAAAATTGAGAATTGAGAATTCTTTTTAAATAAAAAGTGTGGCGTTGCATTGAGAATTGAGAATTTTTTCTACCTTTGCAGTAGAAAAAATTTTTTCTATGAAAAAGATTATTATTAGCATGATGGCAACCATGGCCGCAACATTGGTGACAGCACAGAGCTTGCACTATCCGAAAGCCGCTAAAGACGGCACAGTAGACGAATATTTTGGCCAGAAGGTCGCTGACCCCTACCGCTGGTTGGAAAACGACACCTCGGCACAGACAGCCGCCTGGGTAGAGGCAGAAAACAAGGTGACGAACGCTTATCTCAAGAAGATTCCCTTCCGCGACAAACTGTTGAAGCGACTCACGGAACTGTCTAACTACGAGCGTATTGGCGCGCCACGCAAGCGCCACGGCAAGTGGTATTTCTACAAGAACGACGGTCTGCAGAACCAGTACGTGATGTACCAGATGGATGAGCTGGGTGGCGAGCCCCGCGTATTCCTTGATCCAAACAAGCTGAGCACGGACGGCACAGTAGCACTGAAGGGTGTCTACTTCTCGAACAATGGCAAGTGGGCAGCCTATAGCATCTCTCGCTCAGGTTCTGACTGGCAGGAGTTCTACGTCATTGACCTGAAGACAGGCCAGTTGACCAACGACCACATTGAGTGGGCTAAGTTCTCTGGTGCTTCATGGAGGGGCGACGGCTTCTATTACAGCGCCTACGACCGTCCTACAGAGGGCAAGGAGTTCTCGAATGTGAATGCCGGTCACAAGATTTACTACCATAAGATTGGAACGCCACAGTCACAGGACCTGCTATTCTATGAGGACCCCACACAGCCCAAGCGTTTCTATGATGTCAGTGTCAACGAGGAAGAAACGGTGATGTACCTCTACGAGAGTGGTGCTGGTGCTGGCAACAATCTGTATGTAAGAAACTTACGTCAGGGTGACTCGCAGTTCATCCAGATGACCGACAATATGGACTACCAGTATTCGCCCATCTATGACGAGGGTGGCAAGCTGTATATCTACACCAACTACGGAGCCCCCAAGGGTCGCATCATGTGGACCTACCTGCGTTGTCCTGGTCTCAACGACTGGCACGAGTTCGTACCCGAGCAGCAGAGTGTGCTGAATGGCGTCGATGTCATCAATCGCCAGTTTATCCTGAACTACTCGAAGGATGCCTGCGACCATGCCTACGTCTATGGACTCGACGGCAAGCTGCGCCACGAGGTGAAGCTGCCAATGGTAGGTAGCGTCGGATTTACGGGCGACAAGAAGGGCGAAGAGTGCTTCTATACCTTCACGTCGTTCACCATGCCTGGCACCATCTACCGCTACGATATGGCCAAGAACGAGAGCACGCTCTACGCTCAGCCTAACGTCAAGTTCAACCAGCAGGACTACGAGAGCAAGCAGCTCTTCTTCCAGAGCAAGGACGGCACGCGCGTACCTATGTTTATTACCTATAAGAAGCCTCTCCCCCAGCCCTCTCCAAAAGGAGAGGGAGCTAAGCCAAGACCAGTCTATCTCTATGGCTACGGTGGTTTCAACATCTCGCTGGGCCCCAGCTTCTCAGCTACTCGCATCCCCTTCCTGGAGCAGGGCGGCATCTATGCACAGGTGAATCTGCGTGGCGGCAGCGAGTATGGTGAGGAGTGGCACCTGGCAGGTACAAAGATGCAGAAACAGAACGTCTTTGACGACTTCATCTCGGCTGCAGAATATCTCATCAGTGAGGGCTACACCTCCAAGGAGAAGTTGGCCATCGTGGGTGGCTCTAATGGTGGTCTGCTCGTTGGTGCTTGCATGACACAGCGTCCCGACCTGTTCCGCGTCGCCATCCCCGAGGTCGGTGTCATGGACATGCTGCGCTACCATAAGTTCACCATCGGTTGGAACTGGGCCAGCGACTACGGTACCAGCGAGGACTCGAAGGAGATGTTCGAATACCTGAAAGGCTATTCTCCCCTGCACAACCTGAAGCCGGGCACCTCCTACCCTGCCACGCTCGTCACCACTGCCGACCACGACGACCGTGTCGTTCCTGCCCACTCATTCAAGTTCGCAGCCACCCTGCAGGAGTGTCACGAGGGCACCAACCCCGTCCTTATCCGCATCGACACCAAGGCTGGTCACGGTGGTGGCAAACCCCTGGCCAAAGTCCTCGAGGAACAGGCCGACATCTACTCGTTCATCCTCTACAACATGGGCGTGAAGTACAAGAAATAAAAAGGAAACATCCTTCTATATACCAAGAGAGGAGCGAACCGAATGGGTTCGCTCCTCTCTTCTTACATGCAGCTGGTCACTCCCAGCGTAGTTCCCAGTGCCGTCAGCACCGTCACGACAATCTGAATCAATGTCTTCCAAAATTCCTTGTTCTTCATACTATTTTCGAACATTATTTTTTAATAGATTTTTAATTCAATTTTCTTAAGATTTTGAGCGAAGCGACCAAATGCCCCAATCCTCAATGTCGCTACTCCGCGAAACAGATACCTGTTTCATATTTTAACCACAGATTTCGCAGATTTCACAGATTTTTTGCTGCGCACTACATGTTATTTTTCAAACAGAAATTATCAGAAATTATTCAGAAATTAATTCGTGTAATTAGTGGTTTTAATAAATCTGTGGTCGTTTAATTCTTTCTTAACTTTTAATTCTTAACTCTTAACTCAAAAAAGTGTCGCCCCGAAGGGCGCACTTTTTAAGGCTCCTCCTTCTCTACCCTGTTCTCAGGCAGCTCTTCGCACTTCGCACCCTGCAGGAACTGCTTCACGCGGTTGCCGGCAGCGTCGGTAGAGCGCTCGGGGGTGAACACGACGTGCATGCCCGTGATGTTGTCGCTCGTGGTGAACGCCTTCGCCGAGCGGGCACCCTTCGAGCTGATGCCGATCTTGAACGAGCCGAAGCCGTCCAGCTTCACGCGCTTGCTGTCCTGCATCTGGTCGCGCATGGTCTCCACCAACTCGTCCAGAACGGCGAGGATATCGGCCTTCTTCACGGTACAGTTGCGCTGCATGATCTCAGCCAACTGGCGGGTGTTGATACAACTGGTAGGCACCATGCGGGCATACCACTTG
>OMXL01000074.1 GCA_900314985.1 uncultured Prevotellaceae bacterium
GTCAGGCGTAGAGTTCATGGCCGTCTCTATGTATTCTTCTCCCTGATAGCTCACTTTGCCCGAAAAGGCTACAAGTGGATGCACATCGGAGTAACCCTGTTTCTCACAGTAGGCCTTAATCGCCATATAGTAGCGCACGGCATGAGCACGGCTGGCAGTTACCACCATCGCTTTAGCCTTTCCTTGCATGGCAGGGAGTGTCACCTCTCGAAACTTCTCAACGATGATAGCACATTTCTTGTCAATGACGTGCTGATGGTTGTCATGGAACGCTTTAACTGCCTTTGTGGCTGGTGTCTCTTCATATTCTGGATCTTCAGTGATACGCTTGGTTATCTCGTAGCTCACTCCATAAGGCGTATAGCTCAGAAGTACATCCTTGATAAAACCTTCCTCAATGGCCTGTAGCATAGAATAGGTATGGAATGCCTCATAGCGACACTTCGTCGGGTCAATATCCTGATGTGTGCAGACACCAAAGGTGCGCAACGTCTTGGGTTTGGGTGTAGCGGTAAAGGCATAGAACGACAGGTTGTTGTGCTGCCCCTGTGCCAGCAGCGTATCCATTATCTCGTCACGCTGTTTCTCCAGCTCCTCTTCTGCAATGTCCTGCATTGCAGCCATTTCGCGTAGGGCCTCGTCTGTGTCGGCAAGAGCAGCTTTCATCTTCTCTGCAGCCTTACCCGTCTGAGACGAGTGGGCTTCATCGACAATAAGAGCATATCTCTTACCAGTATTCTTGTTTACCTCCTTGTAGATAAGTGGAAATCGATGAAGCGTACAGATAATAATACGCGAATTATCGTCATTGATAAGATTACGTAATTTTGTAGAAGGGTCACTGTCCTTCACTGTGTCTACAGTCCCATCCACATGGTCAAAGCCGAGGATGGTGTTCTGCAACTGAGAGTTCAGTACACGTCGGTCGGTAATGACAAACACACAATTGAACATTGGCTTCAAATCAGCGTTTTGCAAAGCACCCAAACGATAAGCAACCCATGCAATGGAGTTCGACTTACCAGAACCAGCCGAATGTTGTATGAGGTAATTCTTGCCAGAACCATGCTCTGCTGTGTCAGTTAAAAGTTTCTCAACCACGTCGAGCTGGTGGTATCGCGGGAAGATGATCTTAACACTTTTCCGTTTGTCTTGTCTTATCTGACCGTCCTTCGTCTTGTATATGCTGATGCGTTCCTCTTCCTGACGGGATATATAACGCTGCAGTAAGCAAAGTAACATACGACGATTGAGCACACGCTCCCACAGGTAACATGTTGTGTATTTCCCTTCTGGTGCTTCGGGGTTGCCTTTTCCACCCACGTTACCTGCACCGTTGCTTCCCTGGTTAAACGGCATGAAGAACGTCTTCTCGCCTCGCAGTTCCGTGGCCATGATAGCCTCGTAGAGATCCACGCCAAAGTAAGCCAAAATACGGTGGTTGAACTGGAAAATTTCCTCACGCTGGTCGCGGTCGTTCATCCACTGATGGCGTGAGTTCTCTACATTCTGTCCTGTCAACTGGTTCTTCAGTTCCAAGGCCACCACAGGGATGCCGTTCACAGACAGCACCATATCGATGGTATTATGGTTCTGAGTGGAGTATGCGAACTGTCGCGTACACTCCATGATATTTTGGCTATACTTCAGGTTCAGCTCCTCATTTAGTGGGCTGGCAGGCTCGAAATAGACCAACTTGAACTTGAAGCCCAGGTCGTCTATGCCATTGCGTAGCACCCAAATTAGGCCACGCTCATGAATTTTGTCCTGTAGCACGTTGTAAAGGCGGTCTTCCGTCTGTGAGCCGTACTTCTTCTCGTACAGCTCCCATTTCTTTGTCTGTGTCAGACGGAGAAACTTCACCAACGTTTTCAGATCGATGGCACGCTCTTTGTCATAGGTACTCTGGTCGCCCTTTGTATAGCCACCATCAGTAAGAAGCCAGTGCTCGATGTAGGCTTCAAAATCCCGTTCTTTCAAGTCGTTGTTGTCCATATCTTTTTAATCTATTATTGTCTTACCTGTCACGGCCTCAAAGATGACGCTCTTCTTATACTCCTTCAACGTCTCTATCTTCTGTCGCTTGGTTTCGATTACCTTGTCAATCTCACCACACTTTATATCGAGGTGTTCAGCGATAGCGCGTTGCTCTGAAAGTGATGGCAACACAACATATACACTTCCTATTTCAAATGCTGAAATATGAACAACCTTCAGTTTTGCCTTGCTTTTACTCTTTTGCGCTTGTGCATAATGGCTATTCAATGCGTAATTGAAAAAAGTAGGTTCTTGATGATGACTTATAACTATAATATCACCACCTGCCAAGCACGGATCCTCTCCCAAATAAACGATACTCTTTCCAATTTCTTCAACCAATTCCCCTGTACCAGCGCATAAAATATCACCATAATGGAAGTAGTGAGGAGATTTTTGTATCTCAATATTAGTTGCTGATAAACAACTTATAAATGAGTTTTGGTATTTTGAATATATTTCGCCATATCGAACACATGGCATATTTCCATTAATAAACACTTCTTCTTTTGTTATGCCATTTCCTTTGTCAAAAGAGTTAGCTGCATGTTTTACCTTCATAACTCTCCATCCTTGAGGCACATCTCCAATCCAGTCGATGCCAGAGGGGACGAGTTGGGCATTAGGATTTAACCCTTTGGTGACAGCCTCTGTTATGACCGATTGCTTATAGTCCGTCAGCTTAGCTATCATCTGCTCCTGCAACGCTATCAGTGCATCAATCTCCTTACACTTCTCGTCCAAGTATTTCGCAATCCGCTGCTGTTCTCTTATTGAAGGAACAACCACAGGGAATGTGTAAAATTGCTCAGGGTATAATCTCAGGCGGCTATCAATCACACCACGTGAAAGTGTTTTAAATGCAGAGGGATATCCGTCTGTTCGCAGAAGATAATGAAAATACTTTTTGCTGCAATCTTTGCGGAATTTGAATACGCAATAAGCAGGACTAACCATTCCGTCATAATCTGAAACAGCATAGCTTCCATTCCACGCAAGCATGATGTTCATAACGAAATCACCCTTATAAACGACTTTGTAGTCATCGTATGATACTGCAATATGAGAGTCGGCCAAATCGGTTTCACTCTTGGGGCGTATGCCAAAATACTGAGAAACGCTTAACAAAGTCATTCCTTTACAATCGCGCTCATTTCTTTCGACAAAAAGCGATTTAATTCGCTCAGTCTTCCATTCAACAGGAATCCTTCCAATCCACTCAATACCACTATCTTTATATTGTCTCTCCATATTATCAGTGGTTTAGTGTAACAACTTCTCCATTAATTCGCTCTCCTGTTGCTCCAGTTCCTTCAGTTGCTGGAAAATCTCGGCAGAGGGTTTCAACGGCGTATATTTATAGAACTCACGGGTAAAGGGAATCTCGTAACCTATCTTGATGTTTTTTTCGTCAACAATATAGTCCGGTAAATAGGGAGCAACATTATTCTGCAGGTATTCGTTGCGATCAGTCAACCAGGGAATAATTTCAGAATCACTGAATGACTTATCTATAACTGGCTTCCCTTTTTTGTCATGCATAACATTGCCTTCCGCATCATACTCAGGTTTCAAAATTGGAAGCTTGCTATATTTGAAGTAGTCATTTGCTCGAATCTTACTTTCAACAGTAATCTGCATTCCATCAACCGCAGATGTAGTAAAAACACCATCGTCAAAAGCGTGATAGGCCTGCATGATGAGTTGACGGGCAGCCTCTGTTATCTCCACACGCTTATTACCAAGGGGCTTGCGACGTTTCTCATAACACTGGCTGGCATCGATAAGCTGCACCTTGCCTTGACGCTCAGCCGACTTGTTACGTGTGACGACCCATATATATGTAGCAATACCAGTGTTGTAGAAAAGGTCATTGGGGAGTTGTACGATAGCCTCCAACCAATCGTTTTCCAAGAGATAGCCACGGATATTACTTTCGCCTCCACCAGGATTCCCCTTGAACAACGGAGAACCATTCTGAATGATAGCCATACGTCCCGTATCTTTCAGTTTCGCCACGCCATTAAGCAGGAACAGCTGTTGACCATCACCAATGGCAGGAAGTCCTGGCTCGAATCGTCCAGCGGCACCTTTTTTGTTCTCGGCTTCGACTGCGGCTTTGCTTGTCTTCCACTCAATACCAAAAGGTGGATTAGAAATGATATAGTCGAATTTATATCCTTCGAACTTGTCATCGCCCAATGTGTCGCCTTGGCGCATATTGTCGGCGTTACCTCCTTTGATGAGTGTGTCGGCCTTGGCGATAGCAAAGGTCTGTTCGTTCAATTCTTGACCATAAGTGGTAATGTCTGCATCAGGATCGATTTCAAAGAGACGGTCGCTCATGCAGCCTAACATCTGACTTGTACCCATCGCCATATCGTAGATAGTAGCAGTGATACCGTCTTCCTCTAAGCGTTCCTCATCTTCACCTACCAACAGTTCCGTCATCAGATTGATGATGTCGCGGGCGGTGAAGTGTGCTCCTGCATGTTCGTCGTAGCTCTCAGAGAATTTGCGTACCAGCTCCTCGAAGATGTAGCCCATATCCACCGAGCTTACCTTGTCGGCACCTAAGTATGCCTTCTCAGTACAGAACTCCTTGATGACAAGATAAAGCAGCTGGTTATCGGTCATTGTTTCTATTTCCTGTTGGAACTTCATTCGGTGAATCACGTCGATTACATTCTCAGAGAAGTGGTTCAGGTACGACTCGAAGTTCTCACGGATATTCTCAGGATCGCTGAGCAGCGTCTCGAAAGTGAAGGGAGAGAGGTTGTAGAACTTCTGTCCTGCAGCTTTCTCCAAGAAGCCTTGCTTCACGGTGATACCGTCCTCGTCCAACTGTTTGTTCATATCAAGCACCTTCTGCTTAGTCGGTGCCAATGTGTCTTCGAATCGTTTTATGACGCACATCGGCAGTATTACGTTACCGTACTCATGTGGCTTATATACACCAACCAGTTTATCGGCAATAGCCCAAATCAAGTTGGCTTTCTCTTGAACATTGACTGTGGTCTGTTTCTGTCTGTCTTCTATACTCATATTTTCATTTTATATTTTTTATTGTGCAAAGATAAATTACTA
>OMXL01000067.1 GCA_900314985.1 uncultured Prevotellaceae bacterium
ACCACGGAGCAGCAGACCAACGTTATCACCAGCCTGACCCTCGTCAAGGATCTTACGGAACATCTCAACACCAGTAACAACTGACTTCTTATCCTCACCAAGACCGAGCAACTCAACCTCGTCACCTACGTGGATAACACCAGTCTCAATACGACCAGTAGCAACAGTACCACGACCAGTGATTGAGAATACGTCCTCAACAGGCATCAGGAAGGGCTTGTCAGTTGCACGAGGAGGCTCCTGAATCCAAGTATCGCAAGTATCCATCAGCTCCATAACCTTCTGCTCCCACTTCTCAACACCGTTCAGGGCACCGAGGGCAGAACCACGAATGATAGGAGTATCCTCTTCAAACTCATACTGCTCCAGAATCTCGCGGACCTCCATCTCAACGAGCTCCAGCATCTCCTCATCATCAACCATATCGCACTTGTTCAGGAACACCACCAGACGGGGAACGTTTACCTGACGAGCGAGCAGGACGTGCTCACGTGTCTGAGGCATAGGACCGTCAGTAGCAGCAACTACGAGGATAGCACCATCCATCTGAGCAGCACCAGTTACCATGTTCTTCACATAGTCAGCGTGTCCCGGGCAGTCAACGTGAGCGTAGTGACGCTTAGCGGTCTCATACTCAACGTGAGCAGTGTTAATGGTGATACCGCGCTCCTTCTCCTCAGGAGCATTATCAATCTGGTCGAAAGACTTAACTTCAGAGAGACCCTGCTTAGCCAGTACGGTAGTGATGGCAGCGGTCAGAGTAGTCTTACCATGGTCAACGTGACCAATTGTACCAATGTTTACGTGCGGTTTGGTGCGCACAAATTGCTCTTTAGCCATAGCTTTTAAAATTTATTGTTTTATAAGTGAATTATCCGATTTAAATCGTCGTTTTCTCAAGAGCTGTTACCGAGACTTGAACTCGGGACCTCTTCCTTACCAAGGAAGTGCTCTACCACTGAGCTATAACAGCGAGGTGTGAGCGGAAAACGGGGCTCAAACCCGCGACCCCCAGCTTGGAAGGCTAGTGCTCTATCAACTGAGCTATTTCCGCATTACTTCCTTCAAGGAAGTGGGTGGTGATGGATTCGAACCACCGAAGTCGAAAGACAACAGATTTACAGTCTGCCCCATTTGGCCGCTCTGGAAACCACCCTTTTTCTCTTTCTCAGTCGAGAGCCTCTTGTCGGATTCGAACCAACGACCCCGAGATTACAAATCACGTGCTCTGGCCAACTGAGCTAAAGAGGCTTGCTCTAAGCATCCGCTACCCGACTTTAGGAGTCTTAGTGTCGGAAAGCGGATGCAAAGGTACGGATTATTTTGGAATTACCAAAACTTTTCGAGGTTTTTTTTATCTATTACGCAATTTTTCCTTGAATTTCTGCAGTTGAACCTTCATTGAGTCCACACAAAGGTCGGTACTTTCCTCAAAAGTGTCACTTGTTTTCTCCACGAAAAGTGTCGTTCCTGGAACAGCCACACTCATGCTGACCTCCTTATTTTGACTCGTAGCAGGTTTCACCAGCTTACACTGTACCTCCACTTTTTGGATATCCTCAAAAGCTTTTTCCAACTTGGCGACTTTCTTTTCGATAAACGCCTCTAACTTGTCAGTAGCGTCAAAATGAATTGACTGAATCTTAATTTCCATAGTTACCTCCTATTTTTAAAGGGTAAATAAATTTTAGGTTAAGCCCTCGGATGGGCTGTCTCATATATACGTTTTAGTTGTTCAAATGTTGTATGCGTATAGATCTGGGTAGTAGCGACGCTCTCATGACCCAACAGCCTGCGTACACTTTCCAGTCCGGCACCATTGTTCAGCATCGCTGTTGCAAACGAGTGGCGCAACACGTGCGGGGAACGTTTTTTTAAGGTGGTGGTCAGCGAAAGATGCTGCTTAACGATCTTTTCCACCTGCGAACGAGTCATCCGCTTACCCTTGTCACTTAGTATCAGTGCATCATCTATACGCACCGGCAACTGGTCGCGCTGCTGCATATATTCACGGATAGCGGTTTCTAATTCTTCACCGAAGGGAACGATGCGATGCTTGTTGCGCTTACCTGTCACCTTCAGTTGACGAGTGGCGAGATCTACATCTTCCACATCCAGACCTATCAGTTCGGCCAGACGGATGCCCGTCTCATAGAATAATATAATAATAGTACGCGCGCGAAGACCCACAAAACCTTCTTCCCACATCTGCGGAGTATCCAGCAGACGATTCATATCTTCTTCACGCACAAACTGAGGAAGAGGCTTTTGTTTCTTGGGACCTTTCACTACATAAGAAGGATCACGAGTGACGAGGCCCCTCGACAGAGCAAAACGAAAAAAGGAACGCACGGCACTCAAACAGCAATTAGCTGTGGATGCCATGTCGCCTTTATCCATCATACTCTCCATCCAGTCACGGATGACGTCCGAGTCTACCGACTCCCACGAGAGCTGACTATCTCGATTTTTGAAGTACGTCTCAAAGTCTCTCAGACCTTGCTCGTACCTGCGCACCGTCAATTCCGAACGGTTACGTTCGTAACGCAAGTAGTTCAGAAAATCTTCAGTCATCATAACTCGTTACATCTTTATTCGGCAACGAAGTTACGAAAAAATCCTGAAACTACCAAATATTCTGCGTTCTTTTTTACTCTTCGGTAGCGCGAAGCTTCTGTACGTAAATAGCGTGCTCCATCTTCAGGCGCTTCAGTACAGATGGCTTATCGAACTGCTGACGTGAGCGGAGTTCCTTAACAACACCTGTCTTCTCGAACTTTCTCTTAAACTTCTTGAGGGCCTTCTCGATGTTCTCGCCTTCCTTTACTGGTACAATAATCATGTTTTTTTGCTTTAATTTATTTTATTTGTTAATGTTAATTTCTAACCATTTCGGGCATGGTGCCACGAAAAGCGGGTGCAAAGTTACTACAATTTCAGCGAACCTCCAAGTTTTTTGCCAACTTTTTGTGTTTTAACGCTGTATTTTAATTAAATAGGTGCTGTTGCGACTGCCAACCAAGCCTTTTCTTCGCCATTTAGACTATTTTTCAGTCTGTTAAAAACCATCGCATGATAGTCGTTCAACCACTGTCGTTCGTCAGCCGTCAGCATCTCGACGATGATGGGCTTCACGTCAATAGGACAGAGCGTCAGCGTCTCAAAGCCCAAGAACTTACCACACTCCGTCTCACCAGCAGGCACCACCAGCAGCGTATTCTCGATGCGCACGCCAAAGCGTCCCTCCAGATAGATGCCTGGTTCATCGGTCACCGTCATGCCAGCCCGCAACTTAGCAGGTTTCCACTCCATACGAATCTGGTGGGGACCTTCGTGCACATTCAGATACGAACCCACACCGTGCCCCGTTCCATGCAGGAAGTTGAGCCCGTGTTGCCACAACGGCTGTCGGGCGATGGCATCCAGTTGTGTACCTGTAGCGCCATCCGGGAAACGCAGCATCTGCAGGTTGATATGACCTTTCAGCACCAGCGTATATACCTTCTTCTGCTCGTCCGTCAGCGGTCCCATGGCAATGGTTCGCGTGATATCCGTCGTACCGTCCTGATACTGGGCACCGCTATCCAGCAAGAGGAAACCTTTCTGTTCCAGTGGCACATCGGTTTCTGCCGTGGCCTCATAGTGCACGATGGCACCATGCGCCTCATAGCCTGCAATAGTATCGAACGACAATCCCTTATACAATGGCTGTTCGCTGCGCAGGGCCTCCAGTTTATCGGCCACGCTCACCTCCGTCTGCTGCGGATTCTCCTCCAGCCATTTCAGGAAGCGAACCATCGCTACGCCATCGCGTACCATGGCCTTACGGAAACCCTCTTGCTCAGCCTCAGTCTTTACAGCCTTCATCAGTGGTACGGGCGATGTTCCTCGCACCACCTCACGCTTGACAGCCTTCATCAGCGTATAGTTCACCTCGTCAGGGTCGAGCAGGATGTTATATTCGAAATAGTCGCGCAACCCCTTGGCGACATCCTCGTAGGGTGCCACCTCGATGCCGTTGTCTGCCAAGTAGCGTTGCACGTCAGCTGTCACCTTCTCCTTATTTATATATAGGGTGACGCGTTGCGAGGCTATCAGCAGGTAGGATACGAAGACGGGATTGCAGTGAACGTCCGAGCCTCGCAGGTTCAGCGTCCAGGCAATATCGTCCAACTGTGCCATCAGCATACCGTCGGCATGTTGTTCGCGCAGGGCCTTACGGATGCGTGTCAGCTTGCTCTGCGCGTCCTCGCCCGTCAGCGCTAACGGCTGTATCTCTATCGGATTCAACGGGATAGACGGTCTATTATTCCAGATGCGTGCCAGCACGTCGAAGTTGGTTTGTAGCATCAAGCCGCCCTGCTGGCGCAAATCGCCTATCAGTTCCTCGACAGTCGCTATCGATGCCGTCATACCATCGATACCCACCGACTTATCCGTCGCATCTGCCAGTTCCTTACCCAGCCATTCAGCGATAGTTGGCGTACCGTCCACCTTCAGCTTCATCAGCTGGAATTCAGTACCCTCCAACTGCTCGGCAGCAGCAATAAAATAGCGCGAGTCCGTCCACAAGGCCGCACTCGTCAGCGTCACCACAGCGGTACCCGCCGATCCGTTGAAGCCGCTAATCCATTCCCTACCCTTCCAGTGGTCGGCCGTATATTCACTCTGGTGCGGATCAGCTGTCGGAAAGATGTATGCCGACAGTCGCTCGCGTTGCAACTCCTGACGCAACAGCGCCAGGCGCTCTTTTATCTCATTCTTATCAGTCTTCATGATGCAAAGATACAGTATTTTTCTCAATTTATCCGCTTGAAAATCTAAAACTTTTTCGTATATTTGTAGCCGCTATGAAGAAGAAGGTAATTTTGGCGTTTTTCGCACTGGCTTGTGCTCTAGGAGTAGAGGCTAAAATAGGTACGCAGATTGGTAATGTGATGGCTCGCAAGACGACATCGCTGAACGGGCAGTGGAACTACATCGTCGACGTGCAGGAGGAGGGTTACTACGACTACCGCATGCACGTGACGAGGTGGGGATTTTTCCAGAATGCGAAGCCTCGGCGACCAGAAGACCTGATAGAATACGACTTCGACAAGGCTCCCACCATGCAGGTGCCTGGCGACTGGAACACGCAGGATGAGCGGTTGTTCTTCTACGAGGGTACGGTATGGTTTAAGCGCTCGTTCGACTGGCACCAGACGGCAGGGCGCCGCACACTGCTCTACTTCGGAGCAGTGAACTACGATGCCCACGTCTATGTGAACGGCCAAGAGACTGGTCACCATGTAGGTGGCTTCACGCCTTTTAATATGGATGTGACGGAGCTGCTGAAGGAGGGCGAGAACGTGCTGATAGTGAAGGTGGACAACAAGCGAAAGGCTGAGAACGTGCCCACACTGATCTTCGACTGGTGGAACTATGGTGGCATCACGCGCGACGTGTATCTGGTAGATGTGGCAGAGACATATGTAGAGAGTTGGAGCCTCCCCCTAACCCCCTCCAAAGGGAGGGGGAACGTGATAACATTCTCGGTAAAGCTGAATAAACCCGTAGAGGGACAGGAGGTGACGCTGAGCATTCCGGAGCTGAAGGTAAAGAAGAAGTTTGTGACGGATGCCGCAGGCCAAATTCTCAATTGTCAATTATCAATTGCTAATTCCAAACTGACGTTGTGGTCGCCGGAGACGCCTAAGCGCTATCGCGTGGAGGTCAGCATGAATGGTGAGACACTGGTGGACTCTATTGGTTTCCGCACCATCGAGACGCGTGGTAAGCAGCTGTTGCTGAATGGCAAGCCCATCTTCCTGAAGGGTATCAGTATACACGAGGAGAAACCCAACGGTGGCGGGCGCGCCAATGGTACGAACGATGCCCACACGCTGCTGTCGTGGGCCAAGGAACTGGGGTGCAACTTCGTACGACTGGCACACTATCCGCACAATGAATATATGGTACGCGAGGCAGAGCGTATGGGCATCCTGGTTTGGAGCGAGATACCGTGCTACTGGACCATCGCTTGGAAGAACCCTAAGACCTACGCCAACGCCCAGCAGCAGGTGACGGACATGATACTGCGCGACAGGAACCGTGCCAACGTCATCATCTGGAGCATTGCCAACGAGACACCCCACTCTGCTGAGCGCGACAAGTTCCTGGGCAATCTGGCACAGTATGCCCGCAGTCTGGACAGCACCCGACTGATATCGATGGCTATGGAGGTGACATCAGCGTCGAACTACAAGAATCGGCTGCAAGACAATATGAGCAAATATGTAGACGTGGTATCCTTCAACCAGTATATCGGCTGGTATCGTGACGTGAACGATGCGCCCAAGATGGTGTGGGAGATTCCCTACGACAAGCCCGTCATCATCAGTGAGTTTGGCGGTGGTGCCAAGTACGGACTGCATGGTGCCAAGAACCAGCGCTGGACGGAGGAGTTCCAGGAGAACCTCTATAAGGAGAACGTCGCCATGCTTGACAAGATAGACGGATTGGCAGGTACGTCACCTTGGATTTTGAAGGACTTCCGCTCGCCCCGTCGTGTGCTCAACGGCATCCAGGACTACTACAACCGCAAGGGCCTCTATTCAGACAAAGGTGAGAAGAAAAAGGCCTTCTATGTGCTCAAGCAGTGGTACGAAGGGAAATAGTGGGTCGTTTTGTCATACGGACTTTGCAAAGCCGACAGTTTTCATATTTAATAACATAAGTTTTTTGAATAATGATTTACGTTTTATGAATTATTTCGTAACTTTGCAGACAGATAATTTATAAACAAAACAAATAAAATTATGGCTTTTCTAACTGACGAAAAATTGGTGATTGTTGGTGCCGGCGGTATGATCGGTTCTAACATGGTTCAGAGTGTGCTGATGCTGGGTCTGACTCCTAACATCTGCTTGTATGATATCTATGAGCCCGGTGTTCATGGTGTTTATGACGAGATGTGTCACTGCGCTTTCCCTGGTGCAAACATTTCTTATACTGTAGATGCTAAGGAGGCTTTCACTGGTGCTAAGTACATCATCTCTTCAGGTGGTGCTCCCCGTAAGGAGGGTATGACCCGTGAGGACCTGCTGAAGGGCAACTGCCAGATTGCAGCTGACTTCGGTGAGAACATCAAGAAGTACTGCCCAGACGTAAAGCACGTGGTTGTTATCTTCAACCCCGCTGACGTAACAGCTCTGACAGCTCTGATTCACTCAGGTCTGAAGCCCAACCAGCTGACTTCTCTGGCAGCGCTCGACTCTACCCGTCTGCAGCAGCAGCTGGCTCAGGAGTTCGGTGTTCGTCAGGACAAGGTAACCAACGCTTACACCTATGGTGGTCACGGCGAGCAGATGGCTGTATTCGCTAGCAAGGCTCTCATCGATGGCAAGCCCCTTTCTGAGCTGCCTCTCTCAGCTGAGCGCTGGGCAGAGATTAAGCACATGACTACACAGGGTGGTAGCAACATCATCAAGCTCCGTGGTCGTTCTTCATTCCAGAGCCCCGCTTATCAGGCTGTTAAGATGATTGAGGGCGCTATGGGTGGCGAGCCCTTCAAGTGGCCTGCTGGTTGCTATGTCAACGCTTACGGCTTCAAGAACGTGATG
>OMXL01000053.1 GCA_900314985.1 uncultured Prevotellaceae bacterium
CGTTACTCTGTCTGCGGTGATAAATTCGTAAAACTGATGTCTTTTATCTCCTTCTATCTTCTTCTATCTCCCTTTAACTACAAAGCAAGCGGAGCTTGCAAAAGTTGAATGAATAATTATGCATTACAAGATTATTAAGGAAAGCAAACCCAACCTCAAGAACTACGGTCGTTACAAAGCTGTAGCCGTACACTATCAGACTGTTGACACAGCACGACTGTGCAAAGAGATACAAGACAACTGTTCGCTGAAGAGGAGCGACGTAAAAGCCGTACTGGCAGAACTATCGGAACTGCTTGTGCGCCACTTGCAGGACGGCCACCGCGTTCGTCTTGACGGCGTCGGACTGCTGAAACTGGAGATAGAGAGCGACAAGGTGGACAGTCCGGAGGAGTTCAACGTAAAGAAAAACATCCGCAACTACCGCATCCACCTGTTGCCAGAGAGCCACGAGGGCATACAGGCCCTCTACGACGGCATACAGTTGGAGCCAGCGGTGAAATGAAGATGATGTTGCCAATATTTATTAAAAAACAAGATAAAAAGTTGGCAGTTTCAGAAATAATGTGTACCTTTGCAGTCGAATTCAAGAAAACATGTTTCCGTCCGTGAAGCATTCTTTCCAAAAGTTTTCATATTCCACATCAATTGAATTTATAACGATTTACTGTATAGTTATATGTACACGAAAGAAGAATTAGAACGTCTTTCTATCCCCGAACTCATGGAGATAGCCAGCGAATTGGGCGTTAAAGTGTCGCAGAATGACGAGCTGGAAAGCGTCATCTATGCCATTCTAGACAAGGCTGCAGAGAATTCTGCTGCAGGCATTTCTACCACCAAGCGCAAGCGCACCCGCATAGCCAAGAAGGATACTGACAAGGTGTATACCGTCAGTGGCGCAGAGGGTGAGAATCTGGACACCAAGCCCAAGAAGAAAAAGGCTGAGAAGAAGCCTACCATTGATAGTCTGTTTGCTGAACAGGAGGCTGCCGAGGCTGCTGCCGCTGAGCAGAAAGCAGAGACTACAGAGACCGAGGCCGTTGAGGAAAAGCCTGCTCCCAAGAAGCGTGGCCGTAAGTCGAAGAAGGAGTTGGAGGCCTTAGCTGCTGCCGCCGCTGAACAGCAGCCCGCTGAGACTGCAGAGGCTGCAGAACCCGCTGCTCCTGCTACGGAAGAGCCCGCAGTAGAGATTCCCGAGGCTGCTGCCGAAGTACAGGGCGAGCCCATCGAGGAGAACCTGATCAGCCAGCTGCAAGAGAAGATGGCCCAGCACGGACAGGAGGAAGCTGCCCAGCCACAGAACGCAACACCCACAGAGGGTGTCTGGGAGGGCGATCCTGGCGACGGCACCGACTTCATCCCCGTTGTTGACCTGCCCATCGAGGACCAGGCAGCCATTCCATCATTGGACATCTTCGACCGTCCAATGTCACAGCAGCCCATCCATAACATTGTTGAGAACCGCATCCCTGCTCCAGAGAACTTCGCTCGTGGCAATGAGCGTTTTGACTTCGGCGAACTCATCAGCGGCAACGGTGTCTTGGAACTCCTGCAGGACGGCTATGGCTTCCTGCGTTCCAGCGACTACAACTATCTGTCGTCACCCGATGACATCTACGTATCACCCCAGCAGATTAAACGCTGGAGCCTGAAGACGGGCGACGTAGTTGACTGCACCGTTCGTCCTCCCCACGATAACGAGAAATATTTTGCACTGAGCACGGTGAAGACCATCAATGGTCGTCAGCCCCACGAGGTACGCGACCGTGTATCATTCGAGCATCTGACACCGCTGTTCCCTGAGGAGAAGTTCACACTCTGTGGCGACCCTGCCACCACGAACCCCTCAGTGCGCATCGTCGACCTCTTCGCACCTATCGGTAAAGGTCAGCGTGCCCTCATCGTCGCCCAGCCCAAGACTGGTAAGACCATCCTGATGAAGGACATCGCCAACGCCATCGCTGCCAACCACCCCGAGGCATACATCATGATGCTGCTCATTGACGAGCGCCCTGAGGAGGTGACAGACATGGCCCGCACCGTCAATGCAGAGGTGATAGCCTCAACGTTCGACGAGCCTGCCGACCGCCACGTAAAGATTGCCGGCATCGTGCTGGAGAAGGCTAAGCGCATGGTAGAGTGCGGACATGACGTCGTCATCTTCCTGGACTCTATCACTCGTCTGGCTCGTGCCTACAACACCGTAAGTCCTGCCTCTGGCAAGGTGCTCACCGGTGGTGTCGACGCCAACGCCCTGCAGAAGCCCAAGCGCTTCTTTGGTGCTGCCCGTAACATTGAGAACGGTGGTTCGCTGACGATTATCGCTACAGCACTGACAGACACCGGCTCTAAGATGGACGAGGTGATCTTCGAGGAGTTCAAGGGTACTGGTAACTCTGAGTTGCAGCTCGACCGTATGCTGGCTAACAAGCGTGTATTCCCAGCTGTCAATCTGGTACAGTCGTCTACTCGTCGTGACGACCTGCTGCAGGATCAGACCACACTGAACCGCATGTGGATTATCCGCAAGTTCATTGCTGAGATGAACCCCATCGAGGCTATGAATACGGTACGCGACCGCTTGGTACAGACTCACTCTAACGAGGAGTTCCTGCTGAGCATGAATGGATAGGCGCTTCGCTAGTGAATAGTGAATAGTGAATAGTTAATAGTGAAGAGTGAAGAGTGAAGAGTGAAGAGTGAAGAGTAATGGAGATTATACAGAAATATTTCCCCAATCTTAGCGAGAGGCAGCAACAGCAGTTTGCTGCCCTCGACGCTTTGTATCGCGACTGGAACGCGAAGATCAACGTCATCTCGCGCAAGGACATCGACAACCTCTACGAGCACCATGTGCTCCACTCGTTGGGCATTGCCAAGATGCTGAACTTCAAACCAGGTACCAAGATTCTTGACTTCGGCACTGGTGGTGGATTCCCTGGCATTCCCTTGGCTATCCTCTTCCCTGAATGTCAGTTCAAACTGATTGACGGAACGGGCAAGAAGATTCGCGTAGCGCAAGAGGTGAGCAATGCTATCGGACTGAAGAACTGTCAGCCGGAACATCTGCGTGGCGAAGAGGAGAAAGGCAAATACGACTTCATTGTGAGTCGTGCCGTGATGCCATTGTCGGACTTAGCAAAGATTGTAAAAAAGAATGTTGCCAAAGAGCAGCACAACGCACTGCCCAATGGCATACTCTGTCTGAAGGGTGGCGACCTGCAAGCTGAGCTGCAGCCCTACCGTCACATCGTTGACAGTCTGGACCTCAGTCAGCGTTTCGACGAAGACTGGTTCAAAGAGAAATATGTGGTCTATCTGCCGCTGTAAGGCTGATAGACCACAAACTTCGTTAACTTCCTTAACTTCTTATACCAGCGAGAAGGCCACATCCATCATGTGGGTGAAGTTGTTCTGGCGCTCCTCAGCAGTTGTTACCTCACCAGTCAGTATATGGTCTGAGATGGTGCAGATACCCAAGGCACGGTTACCTGAACGAGCTGCATTCATGTAGAGTGCGGCAATCTCCATCTCTACAGCCAGCACACCCATATTAATCCACTTGTCGGTACGTGGGTTCTCGTGATAGAACATGTCTGACGACAGCACATTGCCTACCTTATAGTTATAGCCGAACTTCTCGCAAGACTCTACTGCTCTGCGCACCAAGTCGAAGTCAGCAATAGGAGCAAAAGAGCCAGGCATCTCGTACTGAGCAGAGAAATTGCTGTTGGTGCAAGCACCCATAGCAATGGCGAGGTCACCGATATGAAGGTCGTTGTTGATAGAACCGGCAGAGCCTACACGGATAATGGTCTTCACGCCATAGAAGTTGTAAAGCTCATAGGTATAGATACCGATAGAGGCCATACCCATTCCATGACCCATCACACTGATACGCTTGCCTTTATACGTTCCCGTGAAGCCCAGCATGCCACGCACATTGTTGAAACATACGGGATTCTCCAAGTACTTCTCGGCCATGAATTTTACACGCAGCGGATCGCCCGCCATGATAACAGTCTCGGCAATATCGCCATACTGAGCCCCAATGTGGGGCGTAGGAGTATTTTTCATAAGCAGTTTAATTAGATAAGTTAGCAACTTTTGTTGCAAAGATAAGAACTATTTCTGATATTTCCAAGCATTCTCATCTTTTTCTTAACTTTTTTGCTTGTACCCTACTTCTTACCAACTGTATTTGCTAATGTATAGGAATTCTATTTATCTCCAATCCTTTCTACAATGAAGTCGCAGGCAGAGAACCAGTTGCTGCACTTAGTGGGGTTCTCGGCAACCTGGGGTGCAAGGGTAACGCCATAGGTGAGGTCGTTATTGCGTTGGTCGGCGGTGACGGTGATTTCGTCCAGGAAGATACGGTTCCAGCCGTAGCCCACTCCGCCGTGGGCCGTTGCCTTGTTTATATCCCAGGCACAAACTCCCTCGTGGGCATTTGCCATGCGTGAGAAGCGGCTGAGACCAGAGAACCACACGTTGCCACCCGTGTCGCCGTCGGCAGGAATCTCTCTCTGAACAGTCTTATCGCCCACCTGAGCAAAGACAAGCAAGCCAGAGTGTCCGCTGTTGGTCTTCTTGGCACGAACGACGGCAGAGATGCGATAGCGTCCTGGACGTAGGTTCTTAAGGGTGTTGTTCTCAATACGAAGATTGCTGCCGTAGTTGTCGCGATGCACATGGAGATAACCCGTCTGTTGGTCGGCAGTATAATGCTCGCCATGAGCCGTGAACATGTCCTCGTTATTATATTTTAAGGACTGGTGAATGACGGTCCAGTGGTTGCGGTTCAGGTAGTCTTGGTCGTCATCGGTCAGACTATCAATGTCGGCAGTAAGATTGCGATGCGCGTTGATCAGGAGTTGAGCACGCTCCACCAGTTTCTTTTCTTCCTCCGACATATTCTTCGCAATGTCGTTGGACATCTTGATCAGTTCATCAGCGTCATGCTTGGAGAGCATGAAAGGATAGCTTTCAACCTCTTTGAGGAGCGTATAGCAAATGGCTTTCTGTTCGGTAGTGGTGGCAGTACTACCCATATCCGTCATGAGCGCCAACTTAGCATGCAGGGCTTCGTAGCTGGTCTTGAGGTTGAACGTCCGAGGCTCCTCGTAGAGTTGCTGCGACATCGTGATGTAATTATACTGGAGGCGATCGTACAACGAATCGGTGTCAAGAGCCTTGACACGCTCGGGTTCCTTTTTGCGCATCTCAAACAGTAGGTTCTGCGCCACGCTAAGAGCGGTGTTGGAGCGGTCGAGTTCTTCGTCAGGATCGTACGACTTCACCTGAGGAGTCTTCAACTTCGGACAGTGGAACTCGTACATTCTGCCGCCAGTAATATAGTATTTGTGCTTATCATCGAGGGGCTCGTCCTCCTCATAGCTCCACCACGAGAGCAGATAGGTGGAGCGGAAGCCGTCGTCATCCTTGAAACCAATAATGCGGACGTTCAGCGTTGGGTGAAGCGAGAGCGGAAAAGTCTCGCCACTTTCGCCATAGGCGATACTGACACCCGGAAAGGCGGCCTGCTCGTCGCCAGCCACATAGCTGTAATAGCTGGAGGCATAAGGCGCCTGTTTGTCGAAAGCATTCAGTATGTGACGCAAGGGAAGAGTGGAATCGTCGGGCACATTACGGAACTCAAATCGCCAGCCGTCGAGATAGTAGGGGCCAATGACTGCCCTATTCTTCGCGAGCTGCACAACATTGATCTTGTTCTTGGGTACGAGACCTCCTCCGTCGAGAGCCGTCCAGAACACACTGGCGCTGTCGTCTTTCTCGGCCTTCCATTGGGCTGTGATATCTTTAGGGAACTTGCCATTGCGCGTTTCGACGAAAGCCTTATACATGGCCTGTGCATGTTTGTTCTCCTGAGCATGGAGATAGGTAATGCTGATGGGCATCAGCAGGAGTGCTATAATGAATAATTGTCGTTTCATAATTGTAATGCTTAATGCATAATTAAAAGTTAATGTAATTAGCCGTACTGTCGTTTTTCAGTTCGTTTAGTGCCTGCTCGACCTGTTTGCCAACGATGCGGTTGACCATCTGTTGCAGGCGGGCATCGGCAGCGATGAGCCTTTCCACCTGTGCGGAACTAACGCTATCGTCAAGCTTTTCCATTTCTGCCTCGAGACGGGCAATGCAGTTGGCAAGGTTCTCGCCTGGTGTAGCAGAGTCAGGTTTGGAAGTCGCCGTCGGTCCTACTTTCGTCATAGCAACAGAAGGCTTTGCGGATGTCGCTTGCGCCACGACGGCTTTCTCACTATTCTCTGTGGGAGTGATGGCTTTGGGCTGGATAGCGTCTTTGGTAATTACGGTTTTCTCTGCCACCAGTGACGGCTGCTCGGCAGTGCTTCTGCCAAGATGGAACGCAACAAGCAAAACGACACTTGCCGCGATGCCAACCATGAGCCATCTGAGGGTAACTATCTTGGGCTTCTCCCTGACAGCCTTGGGCTGCTTGGGCAACTTTTCACGTTGAACGTTGAACATTGAACGTTGAACGTTTTGGATGCCTGGCTCAATGTCCACCTCACCGTTGTCGAACAGCGTGAACATCTCCTTATATTCTGCCCACTCTTCATCTACTTCGTGGGTACGGAAATACTGCGCCAGCACCTCTTCCTCAGCAACGCTGGTTTCGCCAGCCATAAACTTGCTGAGCAGTTGAGCTATTTCTTGTTTTTCGTACAGTTGTTTCATTGTTGGTTCCTCCTCTTTAGTTTGTTGAGTAATTCGCTGCGGGCTCGTGAGAGCAGTGTGGAGACCGATGTCTGTTGTATGCCTAGGATGTCAGCTATCTCGCCTAACTCGCGGTGCTCCAACTGACGCATCTTCAACACCATTCCCGCTGTCGAAGGCAGACTATCAATCTGTTCACCTATCCAGTGCTCCAGTTCCGTATATTCCAGTTGGTCGTGTAGCGAGTCTTCATCAATCAGTGGCATTGTGCCAGCAAGTTCAGCATGCTGATGAGTGGTGCGCCACCTGTCTATGCAAACCCGTTTGGTAGTAATCACAGCCGAAGCCTTCAGGTGAGCCACATCGTTGAGTTGTTCATGCAGGTTCCACAACTTCAGCATGACGTCTTGCGCAATATCCTCCGCATCGTCCTGGGAATAGCCATACTGCCCAGCTAACGACACGGCTTTTGCCCGCGTCTCACCTGCCTGATATATGAACTCTTTTTGTGTCATTACATATATATAACGAACAACTCTCAAAAAATTAAACAAAGAAAGTACTTTTTTTTCAAAAAAAAGATAAAACGGGAAACGTTTTGTCATGTCGTCCTTTCTATGTATCTTTGCACACGAAAGCGTGAGCAGACGCAGGGTGATTAACAATAAATATGACGATGACAAAGAAACAACGATATGACGCTATCCTAAGCTACTTTCGTGAGGAGATGCCTGAGGTACAGACAGAACTGGAGTTTGGCAGCATCTTCCAGCTGCTGGTGGCTGTGGTGCTCAGCGCACAGTGTACGGACAAGCGCATCAATCAGGTGACGCCAGAGTTGTTCCGCCACTATCCTGACGCAAAAACAATGGCAAAGGCTGAAGTTGACGAGGTGCTGGAATATATCAAGAGTGTCTCCTACCCTAACGCCAAAGCAGCCCATCTGGTACAGATGGCACGCATGCTGGTAGAGCGCCATAACGGCGAGGTGCCATCGGATATGAACCTGTTGCTCGACCTGCCTGGCGTAGGCAGAAAAACGGCCAACGTCATCCAATCAGTGGCTTTTGGCAAGTCGACAATGGCTGTTGACACCCATGTATTCCGCGTAAGTCATCGCTTAGGACTAGTAGTTGCCAAGGCCGATACTCCCTATAAGGTAGAACAAGAACTGGTAAAAAATATACCCGCGGAAGATATTCCACGGGCACATCATTGGTTATTGCTTCACGGGCGCTATGTCTGTACGGCGCGCCGTCCTCATTGTGAACGCTGCGGGCTTAACGCTGTTTGCCCTTCTGCCAGCCTTTCTGCCAACCCTTCTGCCAGCCTTTCATCATCTGGCGGTGGAAACCATTCTCAGCATGCATAACGGCATAGACCTTGGAAGCAGGAATCACCTTCAGCATTCTCTTGTGATAGGTGACATCCAACTGGCGCAGCTCCAGATTCAGCTTGTCATACTCGATAATGGCCTGCTTGCATGCTTCGTCGTCTGAAGGTTTGTTCATGCCCAACTTACGCATCTTGTCGTAGACAGCACGCTGCTTCTCGCGCATCTCACGGAAGATGGGGAAGAACTTGTCTGCCTCCTGCGGGGTGAGCGAAGCCTCCTTGGTGATGTAACAACGCAGGTCAGCCTCGAATTTCTCTGGCGAGAAGCGCTTGTTATTATCCTGTGCGCTCGCCATCAAAGTCATCATCAGTAACAGGCTGATAGCTAAAATCTTTTTCATCTCGTTTAGTTTCCTTTCTATTTCTTTTACTCCTCTGCCAGCAACTGGTAGATGTCCATATTGTCAAGCATCGCATAGTCGGCAGCCTCATCGATATAGCTCTCTGAAACAGCCACCTGCGGCTGACCTTTGTCTACTTCGTGGAAGTGGAAGGAGAAAGCTGTCACGAGCAGTGCGGCCACACATGCGGCAGCATAGAACCAGTGACGAATAGGCATAGCCACCTTCTTTGCCACAGGCTGCTGGGGTTCTACCTTCAGCGTCCTCTCTGGCAACTGAGCCATGACATTTGCAGTAAACTGGTCGAAGTATCCTTCTGGTGTACGGAAGGGATTCTTCTGCCCTACTCTTTCCCTAAGGTATTTTTCTTCGTTAGTCATTGACATACTCCTTATTTTTTATTGTTTGACGTTTATTGTAGTAAAAAGTTTAATCGCGAGCCTTAAAAAATTCTGAAATCTTCTTAACGGCAATATGATACGAGGCTTTGAGTGCTCCCTCCGAGGTGTGAAGCATTTCGCTGATATCACTATATTTCATCTCGTCGAAGTAGCGCAGATTGAATACGGTGCGCTGTACGTCGGGCAACTGGGCTATAGCCTCCTGCAGCAATGCTTCTGTATCATCGCCATCAAAATAGCGGTCAGCCATTAGCGTCTGTGACACACTCTGACTGGCATCGTCCGTACTCGTCACAATCTGATTCTTCTGACGGCGCAGGAAGTCGAGACTCTCGTTGACAGCAATACGATAAAGCCATGTAGAGAGTTTGGAGTCATGATGAAAGTCGTCCAGATGTGACCACGCCTTGAGGAACACATTCTGCAGTACATCATTCGCATCCTCATGGTCCAGCACCATACGACGCACCTGCCAGTAGAGCTGTTCGCTATACTCGCGTACCAACCGTTCAAAAGCCGCGCGCTGCGTCTTCGGATCAGTGAGTTGTTGCATCAGCAACTGTTCATCGGCTTTCGTCATGGCAAGTAGGGCTTTAAATGTTCTAATACCACACGGTCATAGCCATAGATGTCGGGCCATGTCTGTAGCGCCCCCGTCTCGTCGGGCCACAGCGTGAAGTATATAATATAAAGAGGTACGTGAGGTTTGACGGGCACATAACCTATCAGCTTATGGTCCTCCTCGTCACGATGAGTACGCAGATAGTTACGTCCGCGGTCAGTGACAGGACGCAATCCCATTGAGATGCGGATACGGTCTAACAGCCATTCATCTGGCTGGTCAAGGACGAAGTTAGCCAGTTCGAAGGGGCGTGCCACACGCACACAACCATGGGATATAGAGCGTGAATCGCGCTGGAACACCCAAGGAGTAGACGTGTAGTGCAAGAATACAGAGAACTGGTTCTTAAAGCGGAACACAATGCGTCCCAGTGAGTTGTCATCGCCACTCTGCTGTGCCACACGGTATTTACCGCTAAGCAACATGGCTCGTGTCACTTCACCAATCTCCATCTGCTTATTGGTTTCGCGCTCGAAGATGTTGTATCTGTTGCGGGCAAAATAGGCACTATCGCCAGCATGCTGCACCACATCTTTTTCCAGAATGCTCCGTGGGATAATCCATTGCGGATTGACCTCCATCCATTCTATCTCGCTGGTCAACAGCGGTGTCTTCGTCTTCCAGGCACCACAGACAATGCGCATATCAAGCACGCTGTCAGCACCATAGGCGTAAAGGTGGTAGGCAGGTAGATTCACAATGATGCGCTTGCCCGTCTCAGGAATAGGATGATGCAGGCGCCAGCGGGTTCGTTCCATATTACTAATGATACGCTGTCGCTGCTCGTCGGTGGTGGCATTCTTCAGCATGCCTTTCAACTGCTGGTAGAACTTATCCTGCGGTTCAATGCTCGACAGATAGCTGGCTATGCTGTCGTGAGCAATCTTACCGATGACGGTCAGATAGTAGTCAGCAGGAGCCTGTTCCATATCCACGTCGAAGAGTCCACGATAGCGGACAACACGCGAGGTCTCACCAATTCTTTTATCGTCAGGATCCAGATGATTGAAGATGCGTGAGGGATTGATGAAGCCGTAACGATAGCCATAGGCATAGCGCATACAGGCCTTGGTGAGGTGGTATTCCAGACGGGCTGCCACATGATTGATATCATCAGTACCCTCAGCAAACTGCAACTGGCGCAGACGCTGCAGGTCGCGCTCAATGGCATCTACATAGAAAGCTTGTTCAGAGAAACCAACATCACTCACTTGATGCAGATGAGCCAAAAGGGAGTCGGCACGATGATCTACACCTGCCTTATCTATCCATACGGGCTGGACATCAGGCTGTTCGTAGAAATTACGCACACGACGGTCTGCCTCCGTAACAGCTCCTTCCTGACGGGCTATTTCCCTGATCAGCTGAGCCTGTTGCTGGAAGTCAAAAACAAATGCAGGCGCCTTCATGTCAGAAAACGCCTCCATTGTTATTTCCTTGTTCTTAAAAGTGTCCTTGCCGCAACCGGTTAATAACGAGGCGGTCAAGGTCAGTAGTCCTATTAGCGAACAGAAACCTTTCTGACTACCTTTCCGATTTTTAAGATATAGCAACCTTTTGGTATATTATTTAGTTCTACCTTCTGGGCGGGACTCTCTATCTTCACCGTCATAACACGACGACCAGTCAGCGAGATGACTTCCAGTGTCTGACCTTGTGCGCCAGAGATCGTTGCGGTCTGACCATTGACGGTAATGGTGATGTCCTCGTCAACAAACTCCTCAATGCCTGGAGCCACCGTGACCGCAGTCACCAATGTTGGGACGGCAAGCATCAGTGTGAATGACATGGAAAATATGAGTAATGATTTCTTCATACGCAACATCAGATTATTTGGTGCAAAGATAAGAAATAACTACGTATTTTCCAAATTTTTAAGCAAAAAAGTCACTATCAGACGTCAAAAACATCCATTTCGTTGGTCAGACGGCTGTTTTCGAACACTTCACGGGCCTCATCGAGCAAAACCTCCTCGCGCTCATAGCGTGACGAATAGTGCCCCAGTAGCAACTGTCCTACCCCAGCATCACGAGCTACCAAGGCAGCCTGACGAGCTGTTGAGTGGTTATATTTCTGGGCCATCAGCAGGTTGTCTTCACCATAGGTACTCTCATGGTAAAGTGTGCTGACACCCCGCAGACGATCGGCCAGCGAAGGCATATAGCGCGTGTCACTCACATAAGCATAGCTGCGTGGCTGCTCTGCCGGTTCTGTCAACCGACTATTGGGTATTACCTCACCATCAGGAGTTGTCCAGTCGGCTCCCGCCTTGATGTTATTAAACTGACTGATAGGAATTTCATAGAAGTCGGTCATATCACGACGGATATGTGCCAGCGAGGGCTTCTCGCGGAACAGATAGCCACAACAGTGTACTCGATGTTCCAAAGGAATGGTTTCAACGGTCAGCGAGCGGTCTTCATAGATAACCTGTTGCTGGGTAGTATCCACAGCTATAAACTCTACCTCATAGTCCAAATCACGACAGAAGAAGTCAATCTGTCGCTGCAGGATGTCAGCCAGTTCAGCAGGTGCATAGACCGTCAACTTTGCGGTACGTCCTAACAGTCCGAAGGTGCTCAGCATGCCAATCAATCCGAAGCAGTGGTCGCCATGCAGATGGGTAATGAAGACAGCACTGATCTTCGTAAAGCGTAGACGCGAACGGCGCAGTTGTATCTGGGTACCCTCGCCACAATCTACGAGAAACAGTTTGCCACGCACCTCCACCACTTGTGCCGAGGGAAAGTGCTTCAGCGTGGGTAGCGCACTACCACAACCTAATATGTGTACTCTGAACGGTTCCACCGCACATTACATCTTAAAGTCATCAAACGACGAGTCTTCTAACTTCACGTTTTCGCCATAGGTTTCCTTGGGCTTCTGGCGACTGTATTCAAAAGTCTCTTCGCTATCCTTATAGACCAGTGAGTCGGCAGTCAACTTCAAGATGTCATAGATATTCAGCTCCTCTACATCGTTGGCACCATCACGCACGAGGACAATCTCCAGACGACCTTTGACCAAACGCCACGTACGGTAGATAATAGTACCCTGGTCGATGCTCTCGGCCACGCCACCTTCTTTAATACTGATACCCACCTCGTCACTACCATCAATGGGATTAGGCATCACCCAGTTGCCCAACAGCGTGGTCTGGTTGATAACAATCTTGGCTGACGTCATGTCTTCGTTAGGCACGACAGCCATACGATCGCCGACCTGCAATCCACCAAACACCTGTTCCTTCTCGTTGGCATTAGAGATGTCGAGCATCAGCGTGTCACCCGTATCAGTAAGCATCTGCAACATATTCATTGAGGTAGCCTCACCGCAGATGCCATACAGCGTAGAGTCTATGCTCATATTGGCAGAATCGCCATTATCAAAAGGCACCTTCTGTGTCTTGTTACCACAGCTGCCCATTGTCAGTACGGCGGCAGCTACCAAAAGAATGATTCCAATCTTCTTCATATCTCAATTTTCAATTCTCAATTCTAAATTCTCAATTCGCTTGGCTTCGTTCCACAACGCATCCATCTCCTCCAAAGTCATCTCTGTCAGCGGACGGCCAACCTTGATGCTATGCTGTTCGATGTAGTTGAAACGACGGATAAATTTCTGGTTGGTATGCTCCAACGCATTATCGGGATTCAGCTTGTATAGACGGGCGGCATTGATAACTGAGAAAAGGAAGTCGCCCAATTCCTCTTCCGAACGCTCACGGTCTTCGCGCTGCAATTCGTCCTCCAGTTCCTTTAACTCCTCACGAACCTTGTTCCACACATCCTTGCGGTCTTCCCAGTCGAAACCCACATGACGTGCCTTATCCTGGATGCGGTAAGCCTTGATAAGTGAGGGCAGCGAGGTTGGCACACCAGCAAGCACGGTCTTGTTGCCATCCTTCTCTTTCTGCTTAATCTGCTCCCAGTTGTCGAGCACTTGTTCAACGCTCTTTACCTTAGCAAACTCTCGTTCATCATTCTCTTCGCCATAAGGCAACGGACGAGGATTAGGAGCACCAATCTGCGAAGGATGATACACATGAGGATGTCTGAATATCAATTTATCAACCAGATGATTACACACATCTGCTATATCAAATTGCGACTTCTCCTCACCGATTCTGGCATAGAAAGCAATGTGCAGCAACACGTCGCCCAGTTCCTTGCAGATATCTGCCACCTCGTCCTTCATCAGTGCATCGCACAGCTCATAGGTTTCCTCTATCGTGTTAGGACGCAAACTCTCGTTAGTCTGCTTACGGTCCCACGGACACTTCTCGCGCAACGCGTCAAGCACGTCGAGCATACGACCGAAGGCCGCCATTTTCTCTTCACGGGTATGTCTTTGTTCCATAACTTTTGCAAAGGTATAGTTTTTTTCGCAATAAAACAAATCCTATCTAAAATATTCAGTTTCTGAATCCAATTATTCTGTAACCTGGTATTTCGCCTTACGCTCACGCTTGGCTTTCTGAGGAATACCCGTTGGACCGGCAGAAACGGAGTGGACGGTCTTGATGCCACGATAGCCATTCCAACGCTCATGAATGCGACGTACATAGGAAACAGTCTCCGAACCACGCATATAACCGTTACGAACAACGGGGTCGTTGTAATATTCGGCACGCTGCAAACCTAGCACAAAGGGCTCCACGTCGCGCCAGCGAGAAGTCTCACGACCATGTTTGCGGGCCAACGCCATCGCATCGCGAATATGATAGCCGCCACCATTATATGCTGCCAATACGAACTTAGTACGCTCAGAGTGATCGCGGATATCTGAGAACGACTGCTCGAGTTCGGCGATATATTTCACCGCTGCAGCGATATTCTTCTCAGGATTATAGATGTCTGCACGCGCCAAACCCAGATGGTCGGCAGTACCTGGCATAATCTGCATCAGACCACAGGCGCCAGCCCATGAACGAGCCTGCGGATCGAAGGTTGACTCCTGATAGCACTGGGCTGCCAGCAGTCGCCAGTCCCAACGAATCTGAGAGGCATAGCGCTGGAAATATGCATCGTAGTGCGAGATGACACCACCGGCACGGTTGAGCATCGGAGCAAAGACACGGCGACGGACACTACGCGAGGAGAGTAAATACTCCTCTTGTTTTTTAACCTCTGCCATCAGCGTGGGGCGATACCACTGCTGCAACTCCTTCTCCAAATCCTCCTTATCGGCACCTATTTTCCAACCCAATCCTTTCTTCGACAAGGGAAAGCAGATAATGTCTGCCTCGCCATCAGTCAGTCGCTGGAGCATCTCGGCGGTGTCACGGCATACCTCCATGCGCAGACTGACTCCAAGTTTATCGGCAAAACGCTGACAAAGCAGATAGTGGGTACCGAGATGACGGCCACGATAGTCGTAGTAGGTTTCAGGACCCGTGAGTGTGAGGGCTATCAGTTCGCCATTGCGCTGAATATCATCGAGATCGAAGTCATCGTCAGTGGGTATGGTGTCAGTAATCTCACCCCATGGTGTAACCACAGGTTCTTGTCGTTTCTGACCGCAGGCGGTAAGGAGCAACAAAAGAGCGAAAAGGTGAATATATATACTGTTTCTGCTCAATTTATTTCAATTTTGGGTGCAAAAGTAATCATTTTCTTGCAAATATCATTGAAAATGCTTAAATTTGCAGCTTAAAATGCGAAATTATTCGTAAATAGTAAATTGTCAAATAGTAAATCAAGTATATGTTAAGAATTGCAGTACAATCCAAAGGTCGTCTGTTTGACGACACGATGAACCTGCTGGCAGAGGCAGACATCAAGATTAGCTCTGGTCGCAGAACCCTGCTGGTACAGTCGGGCAACTTCCCACTGGAAGTGCTTTACCTACGCGACGATGATATTCCACAGAGTGTGGCATCAGGCGTTGCCGACATCGGTGTGGTAGGCGAGAACGAATTTGTAGAGCGCAACGAGGATGCCGACATCATCTCTCGTCTGGGTTTCTCAAAGTGCCGCCTGTCGCTGGCTATCCCCAAAGACATCGACTATCGTGGTGTAAACTGGTTTAATGGCAAGAAGATTGCCACCAGCTATCCTCATATTCTGAAGAAATACCTCGACGAGCAGGGCATCAGTGCCGAGATTCACGTTATCACAGGATCTGTAGAAATCAGCCCGGGCATCGGACTGGCTGACGGTATCTTCGACATCGTCAGCAGCGGTTCTACGCTGGTCAGCAACAACCTGCGCGAGGTAGAGGTAGTGATGCAGAGCGA
>OMXL01000052.1 GCA_900314985.1 uncultured Prevotellaceae bacterium
TGAGCTTTAAGCTCGAGCTCGTTCACGCTCGATAAAGCATGAGCAAGCTCTGCTTTATTCTCACTTAATCACGACCTTTTTGCCATTAACGATGTACAGACCCTTAGTTGGGTTCGCTACACGCTGACCAGCGAGGTTGTAGATATCACTATTCACTGTTCTCTTTTCACTATTCACTAGCGTCAGCGCTGTTGTCTCGTCGAATACTACGTCCAGCTCACGAGCAGCAGTGCTCTTATCCAGTGCCAAGTAAGCCTTACCAGCACCGATAGAACCACTGGTCAGTCTCTTGAACTGAGCCTTGCCAGCGTTGATACCCAGATAGAAGTAGTCCTTAGTAGCTTCTGAATCATAAACCAAGTCTTCAGTAACTGAACCAGTCAGGTCGCCCTTCTCAGTAGTAGAAGAAGCAATCACGGGAACATTGTGAGTCTTCACATCACCCTTCAGCACAATTCCAGTATTAGCAGGCACGTTGTCCACCTGTGTCAGCGTAACCGTATTGCCAGTAACTGTTGCTGTGTAAGCCTTCAGCTCGCTGCTCAGTGTAGAGAAGTCGAGAGGAGCATAGGTAAATACTGTGGCAAAGCCAGTTGCACTAGAAATGGTAATGGGAAGAGGAGTGGTCTTCATCAGGTAAACCTCAATGCCTCCAATACGCTTAGTGGCATCGTTAGTGAAGACAACTGAGGTAACATCTTCTTCCGTGGCAAACCAGGTCTTAACACTTGATACATATACGCCAGTATTTGCGGTCATCGAGCCAGCCCAAGATTTACCTGTTTCAGGCTCTGTAAAGACGATCTTTCTAATAGTAGCGCCTGTCGGAGCAGTAATAGTAAGAATATTCTTATTATACCAACGCAGATAACTTGCATCATAACGAAGATTGGTGCTGCCTTCCCCTTTTTCAAGTAAAAATGTTACACCATAAGCATCAGTTATCTCTCTTGATGCCTCTTCTGGTTGGGCATATGTCTCAGAACCTGCAGGAGTAAGTCCAAAGTATGAATAGCCCAACGGTCCCATCACATCAGTAACGTTACTTGCCAGTTCTGGGTAAGTAACAGTCACATTAATTGATTTATCGATAGCCTCATAGCTTGATGTCGCAGCGCCTGTAACACTAATTGTTGTAGAGCCAGCACCAACGCCAGTAACGGTAATAACCTTTGTCGATGAATTGTAGCTAACGGTCGCAATACTTTCATCAGCAGATTCGAAAGCCAATGTACCATCGTAATTGGTGGTTAACTGCAAGGTGGTACTTTTTCCTTCAACAACTGAAGCTGAAGCAGGATCAAGCGACCATGTTGCAGGTACCAAACTTGATGAATAAGTAAAAACGACATCGTCGACAATCAGCTTTGACTTATTTGCACCTGAAGATGTAGAGTTAAACCCAATTTTGATATATTTACTACCACTGGGAACATCAACTGAGAAATTATAAGCTGTGTTTTTTGCTTCGAATGTATTAGCTGATGAAGCAACAGTCCAATTTTGGCCATCAGACGAATAACTGACATCCATTTTATTCTTTACATCGCTGACTCTTGCTTTGAAAGACACGTTAGTAAGACCGTCAATAGGAGTCGTCGTCATAATATAAGGCCAGCCATCCATACCGCTATACCAACGCATCTGTGCTGAATTGTTGCCAGAGATTTTATCATTTGTACTGGCTGTTCCATAATACATTGTCCACGCAATACCACAATCACTGTCTGTCGTACTGTATTCCATTGTGGTGTTGTAGGTCGTTGTCGTAGTAGCAGTTTCAAAACCTTCGGTCTTCGTTAGCGCCCACGCACACGTACTACCTACTATGAGTGCACACAGTAGAAGAAATGTTTTGAGTAAATTCGTTTGTTTCATAATAATTAGAATTTAAATTATACTGATTTCATTTAAGGGTAAACCCCGCAGGAGCGCTCTGCCCCTGCGAGGTTAAAGGATTATTCATCGTCGTCGTCCCAGTCGTTTTCACGAGAAAGAATTTCACCTCCACCATAAGTACCACCAAGTCCAGGTGATGTTGTCAGCATCTGAGATTTACTTGCAATCTTGACGATTTTCGTTGCGGGATTAATATATATCTTTTTCATAATTGTGTCCTCCATTTATTTGATTACGTATTTCTTACCATTCACGATATAGAGTCCCTTGGTTGGGTTGGCAACCTTGCGACCGCTGAGGTCGAAGACATCACTATTCACTTTTTCACTATTCACTAGCGTAGCGTCGATGCCTGTTACGTCCTCGTCATCAAAGAGATTGAGACCACGAGCACCACTGGGTGCAGCATCCAATGCGAGATAAGCCTTGCCTGAAGGAACTGTAGCAGGAGTACCATCGACAATGCGCATAAACATTGCTTTACCATTATCTATTGAAAGAACATAATTATAACCGCTATTAGCATCGTATGCTACTGCTGCGCCTGTACCAGCAACCAGCTTGTTGGTTGTCGAGTAGTTGGTACCAGTTGCAGCAGCAGGAATTGTATACGTTTCTGCAGGAGCATTCAACAGTAGAGGGGTATTTGCCGCTGCCTTTGTAACAGGTGTCTTTGTAATAGCAGATCCAGATGCACCAGTAACAACATACGCCTTAACATCAGAGCCCGTGAAATCCATTACTTGATCGCTTACGTATGTTACCCACTGATATGTGCCTATCGTAACTTTAGCTGCAAGAACAACCGTTATCTTTGTGAATTGGAGGTAACTATCACTTTTAGCGGGACGGGTAAATGTTACGCTTGACGAATTTCCAGTCCAAGTGTGTGTTGCATTTGTATATTCTGTTGGTGCAGCAGTAAGATTATCGTCAGTTGCATTACTCTGCGTAAAAATGATTCTTGTAATCATTTTATCACTAGGAGCATCAATCTTTATTGTATTCTCCTTGTAAACTCGCATGGCAGTAGTACTTGCATAAAGGCTACCTCCGTTACGTGTGTAGGTAACTTTTATGCCCTCTGCTGTAGTACCAGTAACTTCATTGAAGTCAGTACCGCTAAATGCTGCACTCTTTCCAAAGAATGTAAAATTAGGTGTAATATTAATTGCGCCAGGATAAGAAACAGTGTAAGAAGCACTTGTGATATCACTTACCTTATCGCCTTTAATCGCAATTGCTTTGATAACAGTTGCTTCATTAATTACAATGGGTGAAGAATATACCGAGCCTGTAGACTTTGTTGGGTCTGTTCCATCAAGAGTGTATCTAATTTGATCAGCAGCATCTTGTGTTAGAGTAACAGTCGAACCTTTTGTAACCTCACCTGCGACAGGAGAGAACGTAGGTGCAGCAACGACCTCTTCAGCTAAGTAAGTTGTTGTAATACTCTTAATGTATATTGCTTTAGAACTTGAATTTGTCCATGTTATCACAATATCACCACTACCAGTACCTGTAAAAGTATAATTGGCTGCAGAACTGGTTAGACTCGCAGTTGCATTTCCACTACATGTGAAACCTGTTCCGCCCACAGTTACTGCAACGGTTGCAATAACATCACTTGCACCAGAAGTATTGACAACGACACTTGTAATAGTGCCAGGGATGCTAGAACCAGTTAAAACTATACCAGTAGCAGGTTTGCTTCCTGAACCAACCTGCGCTCCTTTAGTACTATCCAAATTCTGCCACGAGGCACTACTTTTCCACGTAACACCGAGGTTCCATGCTGCAGATGTAAAATCTCCTGTTTGTGTAAATTTTCCTGTTACGTTACCCGTTGCAGAAAATTTTGTAGTCACAGTACTCACATTATTAGTTGCCCACGCGTTCGTTCCTACTACCAGGGCGCATAGCAGGAGAAGAGATTTAAATAGTAAATGTCTTTTCATAATAATTGTTTAATTGTTAGTTATATTGTTAGTTGTATTATATTTGAGGTCCAAGTAAACAGCAAAAACTGCTACCGAGGCAGCAGTCTACTGTTGTCGCTTGCAAAGATACGGCATTCGCCGTTAATTTCAAAAAAAAAAAATAAAGAAAAGTTAAAATGACCCGACATTCTTTTTGAGTATCGGGATTTTGGGTATTTTGTGACGATTAAAGTTATTCTTTTCCTCTATTATAAAATAGGTGTATTGTGAAACAGGAGAAGACAGTAGGGACTGGCACCTGTTTTATAACTATTTGAACGGCCTTAGTTCTGAAAACGCCAGGGACTGGTACCTGTTTCATCTTTTATACAATAGCAAGATTTTAGCGAAAAGATTTGGAATTATCAGAAATAGTTCCTATCTTTGCCATCTCTATTTACTACAACTATGAAACAAGCTACTAACATGTTGGCAGCATTGGCATTGATGCTATGCGTGACGAGTTGCGGCACCAAACAAGAGGTGAAGCAGGAACCAGAGACGGCTGCTGAGGCCGTGAAGAAGATGACTGCGGGCTGGTGTCTGGGCAACGATATGGATGCCTTTGACACAGACATTAAGCCTGGCGCTCCCTTGGAAGAATACGAGAAGAGTTGGGGACAACAGCCTGCCAACGAGTTGCTGTTCAAGAAACTGGCAGAGAAGGGCTTCGACGCCATTCGCGTGCCCGTAACCTGGTGGCAGCACATGGATGCTGAAGGACAGGTGGACGCAGCATGGATGGCTCGCGTAGAGCAGATTGTGAACTGGGTGCTGGACAATGGCATGTACTGCATCGTCAACGTACACCACGACACGGGAGCTGCTGTAGAGGCTTGGCTGAAGGCTGACAGCACGAGCTATGCCACACAGCACGAGCGCTATAAGGGGCTGTGGACACAGATTGCCAACCACTTCAAGGACTACGACGAACACCTGCTCTTTGAGGGCTATAACGAGATGCTGACAGGTAGCAATCCTACTGCTGAGTGGAGTGAGCCCAAAGACCTGAAGAACCTGCAGTATATCAACAAGTTTGCACAGGACTTCGTAGACGCCGTCCGCGCTACGGGTGGCAATAACCAGTATCGCAACCTCATCATCAACACCTACAGTGGCTCACACACGCCCAACACGCTGCCAGGCCTTGTCATACCCACCGACTCTTGCGGCAACCAGAACCATCTGGCTGTAGAGGTACATACCTACGACCCATGGAACTGGGTGAACAACTATGACATGCATTGGACCAAGGAGTGTACCAAAGAGATTACCTGGCTGTTTTCTGAGCTCGACAAGTACGTCATCTCCAAGGGCTATCCCGTTATCATTGGCGAATACGGCTCGAATGGCGACCAAGAAAAAACAATCAACAAGAGTTGTACCGACGAACAGAAGCAAGAGGCAGGCCGTCAGGCTGCTGACATGATGCGTCTGTGCAAGAAATACAATGCTGCCGCCTTCTACTGGATGGGCATCATTGACGGCAGTGATCGTTCCGCAGACTCCTTCCAATGGAGCATGGAACAAGTTGCTGACTCCATTATTACCAACAAATAATCAGGCGTTCTTATGAGAATCATCACTTCGACCATTGCGCTGTTGCTGAGCACGTTGACTATCTCTGCCACTGACTTTGAGACGGCCACGGAAGCTGTCAGGAACATGGGCGTAGGCTGGAACTTGGGCAACACGCTAGAAGCCAACAACCAACAAGTCCATGACGTGACGCAGAACAGCTACTGGGGACAGCAAGACCTGTCCTCAGAGACCTGTTGGGGCAACTACGTCACCAAGCCCGCACTGCTGAAGATGATGAAGGACGCAGGCTTCGGGGCCATCCGCGTCCCCGTGACATGGTATAACCACATGGACAAAGACGGGAATGTCGACGCGACATGGATGCAGCGCGTCCACGAAGTGGTAGACTATGTCATCAGCCAGGGTCTGTACTGCATTCTGAACGTGCATCACGACACGGGTGCCGACAGCGAATCGTGGAAGTCGTGGATTAAGGCCGATGCCAGCAACTACAATACTCACAAGAATCGCTACGAGAAGTTGTGGCAACAGATTGCCGAGGAGTTCAAGGACTACGACCAGCTGCTGCTCTTCGAGGGCTATAACGAGATGCTGGATGCGCAGAGTTCATGGAACTTTGCACAGAGCGATGCATCCTATACGGCCATCAATCAGTATGCCCTGAGTTTTGTGGACGCCGTGCGCGCTACGGGTGGCAACAACACCCAGCGCAACCTGATTGTCAGCACCTATGCTGCGGCAAGCGGCTGTGGTTCGTGGAGCACCAAGCTGCAAGACCCACTGAAGAAGATGCAGATACCCACTGGCGAGAGCAACCACATCATCTTCGAGGTACACAACTACCCCACCCTGACGAGCAATGGCAGCGTCCGCACCATCAATAGCATCAAGAGCGAGATAGACGCATGGATTACCAACCTGAAGAACCATCTGGTCAGCAAAGGAGCTCCCGTCATCATTGGTGAATGGGGCACCAGCGATGGCAACAACGACTACAACAACCGCAGGGCGCTGATGCTGCAATTTGCAGACTACATGGTCAGCAGCATGAAGCAGAGCGACATCGCCACCTTCTATTGGATGGGACTCAGCGAGAGTCTGTATCGCCTCTTCCCCGTCTTCAACCAGCCCGACCTGGTAGAGACCATTCTGAAGGCCTATCATGGTGCTGACTACAGCCCCATGCTGCCAACGATGGACAATGTGGACGACTTCAACGTGACATGTACCACTAACTACACCCAGCAATGGAGCGAGCTGAACCTGTTGGCCAGAACCATCAACGCCTCTGACTACACGGCACTACAGCTGCAGCTGGACGAGCAGCCCGCTGCAGGCAGTCTGCAGTTCAAGGTGTATGCCACCAAGGAACACTATCAGGACATTACGGCTACTGACAATACGCTGAACATCACGGCCACCATGGGCACCATCAGTCGCATCACCATGCAGTGGAAAAAGAATACGGCAGGCACTGTAAAAATCAACAATGCCTACCTGATCAAGAAAGACGGTAGCAAGGTGCCTTGTGAGCCCAGCGTCTTCTGGGGATGCACCATGAGCGACTTCGACATCACCACAAGCATCCATACACCTACCCTTCACCGTACTGGTGGTAAGATGTATAACCTCAACGGTCAGCAGATTCGCTTTCCACAAAAGGGAATCTACATCACGAACGGGAAGAAAGTGATTACATCGTAGCCGTCAGGAAGGTGGCATTACCAAAGATGTAGAGGACATTCTCGCAGGCTGGTACCAGAATGGTCTCACCCTGTCGGATGCTGATGCCGTTGATGTTGGCCTCGCCCCACAGACACATGACGATGACGAAGGAGTCGCAGTGGAAGTCGACCTGCTGGGCTACCTGTACCACGACACGGTGTACCACAAAATAAGGACAGTTGATGAGCTGGCTGGTGGGCTTCGTACTGTCGTAGGAGGTACGGTATTCGGGCCACACCCGGTAGTCGATGGCTGCCTTGGCCTGTTCGATATGCAACTCGCGCGGATTGCCGTGGGCATCCTTGCGGCCGAAGTCATAGACGCGATAGGTGATGTCGCTGGTCTGCTGAATCTCAGCAAGGAAGTTGCCTGCACCAATAGCGTGCAGACGACCTGCGGGCAGGAAGAAAAGGTCGCCCTCATGAGCCTCGTGAATAGCAAGCACGTCTTGAAGCCTCCCCCAGTCCCCCTCCGAAGAGAGGGGGTTTTCAGCAGCGCCCTTTTCTTCCCTCCTTTTGGAGGGGTCGGGAGAGGCTAACCTTTCGTAGTCTTCGGGTGTGATGCTCTTCTTCAGACCCGCATAGATCTTCGAGCCCACATCACTCTTGATGACATACCACATCTCGGTCTTACCCGCACAGCCGTGACGCTCCATAGCCAGCTTGTCGTCAGGATGTACCTGCACGCTGAGGTCTTGGCGCGAGTCGATGAACTTGACGAGCAGGGGGAACTTGTTGCCAAACTTCTTATAGACCTTCTGGCCCACCAGCAGTCCCTTGTACTTATCGATGAGCTGTGTCAGCGTCAAGCCCTCGTCAACATCGTCCACCAGTCCACGATTGATGGCTACACTCTCATGACCAGGCACACCACTGATTTCCCAACTCTCACCGATGTTCGGCTGGGCGGTATAAATGCCCTTAAACGGTGCTATCTGGTAGCCACCCCAGATGGTGGTCTTCAGATACGGTTCGAATTTGTATGGTTTCATATCCAATAGATGTTTGTTTTCGCCTGCAAAGATACGGAGAAAAATGCAAACGGAATGACACCTTATTGTCAGATGCTGATACTATTTCACCTGTTGCATGCGAGCCACCTGCTCACGGACCACAGCCAGCGTTGTGCTGTCAGAGGCAAAGACGCTGTTCAGACCCTGTGCCTCCTGTGCGGGATCGTTGGTATAGGGGTCGCCTACCTGCCACTGTTCGTGCTGCGGAATAGCGAAGCCACCCCAGCCCCAGAAGTTGCAACCAGCAAACTTGCCACCTTGCTCTGCATTGTCGGCAACGAGCGAGAAGACATAGCGGTAGTAGCCGTCGCGTCCTTTGGTAGGCGTATCCAACGTAAACTTGAAGCCATCACGCGGATAGCCGAACTCCTCCATGACCAGCGGTTTGTTCAGCTTATCACAGATAGCCAAATGGCGATCGATATACTCCTTGGTATTCTGGCACGAGCGCGGCAGATGCTCCACCAGTGAATCGGGCTTTGCCCAGCCCCAGTTGTAGGGCCACAGATGGACGTTGCAATAGTCCACGTTCTTGTCAGCACAGATGCGCTCGTAGCAGTCGTAGTCGTTCTCACAGCCCCACGAGCCCTCACTACCTATACTAATAAGGTGGTTCTTATCCAACGAGCGGATGAGAGCAGAAGCCTCAGCCAGCCACTTCTCGAAAGCAGGCAGTGCCTCTTTGGAGAAGGCGCGCGGCTCGTTGCCTATCTGCCATGACATGATGGCAGGATCGTCGACGTACTTCACGCCCGTATAGCGGTTGGTACGCGACAGGATGTAGCGCACATGGTCGTAGAACAGCTGGTGGGCCTTCTCATTGCCTGCATACTGCGCCATGGCCTCCATGAAGGCAGGATAGCCCACCTCGTCAGGACGTGGCTGGCGACCCAGTCCGGCATGCTCCAGATAGAAGCCGTAGCCCCCACTCCACTCCCACGAGTTGTTCAGATAGAGCACAGCGACCATCTTGCGCTTGCCCATCTCCATGAGCAGGTAGTCCAGTCCAGCGAGAATGGTGTCGTTATAGACGCCAGGCTTGACCTGCAGCGTGGGTTCCACCTTGGTCTTGAAGCCTCGCTCGCCATCAGCACCCACGAGGATGCGCAGGTTGTCGATGCCCATACGCTTCATCTCGTCGAGCTCACGGGCCAGACGCTCGCGGTCGCCCCCCTGCCCCTCAGAGCCGAGGATGGCACCATACCAGAAATTGGTACCCACATAATAATAAGGTTGTCCACCACGCACGAAGTGGCCGTTCTCCACACGAACGAAGTCGCTTGTTGCCGCCTTCTGTGGGCGACAAGCCGTCAGCAGCAGGCCAACAGCCAACAGGCAAAAGCCAAAAGCCAATCTTTTCATCTGCGATACGAGTTACTGGTGATACTTGAGCAGTCCGTCGATAGGACTCTGCAGGATGTGTCCCATGATGAAGCCCTCCTCCTGGGCGGCCTCTTCCAACTGCTTGCTGAAGTGGTGGGCCATGCTGCCCACGAAGTGTACGGGCAGGTCGAGGCGCTGATAGGGACGCAGGTTCTTGCGGAAGAAGCTGCGGAAGTTGTCGATGACCAGGTCGCGGACCACGGGTTCTGACAGGTGGTCGTGGATGAAGGGCGACAGCGAGGCCAGCCAACGGTTGGCCATCGGTTCACGATACACCTTACGGATGATGTCAGCCTGCGTCAGTTTGTTCGTCGTCAGGAACTCATCGCGGATGGCAGCAAATAGCGGGTTCTTGAAGATGGCATTCAGGAACATGCGCCCCAGTACAGAGCCACTGCCCTCGTCGCCCAGGATATAGCCTAAGGCTGGCGTATTCTGCACAATCTGCTCACCATCATACAGACAACTGTTGGCACCTGTGCCAAGGATACAGGCCATACCTGCATCATGCTGACATAGTGCACGAGCTGCAGCCATCAGGTCGCTATGCACCTCGATGGTCTTGGGCGACATCTCCTCGATGAACAGCTGCTTCATCATGGGCACATGCTCGGGCGTACAGCCACTGCCATAGAAAAAGATGCTGATGTTCTGCAACAGCGAGTGCTCAAGGATGCCCATATTGATGAGCTTGGCACGTGGGAAACTGGACAGCTGCGGCAACAGTTCACGTTCCAGAATCTGGCGGATGTCACCTGCTGTCTGATGGATGGGCGTGATACCCTGCGTATGGAATGTTGCAATGACCTCGTTGGGCAACAGAGGATTGGATGAATGAAGGAGCAGCCAGTCAGTCTTGGTGCTTCCACTGTCAGCGATTAGTATCATAATGTTTCGAGTTAGTTATTTTGCTACAAAAGTACAAAAAAGCCAACAAATCGCCAAACATAGTAACAAAAAAATTTGGCTTGCCTTCATCAGACAAGCCAAACTCCTATTTATGCTTCACGATTACTCCACCACGGTCTTGAACATTTGTTCGAGCTCGTTCTCTCACCTGAAGGTGAAGAGTGTGGCGTTGCAATCACGTTCGGAAGTGAAAGCAAGCATTCACTTCACTCACTCAACCACGACCTTTTTACCATTGATGATGTAGACGCGCTTCATCTTGCCACCGTCATTCTTCAGGTTAGAAGAGTCATTAGACAACTTGCGACCCAGGAGATCGTAGACACCACCCTTACGACCGATGGCCTCCAGCTCACTCATCTGGGCATTGCGCATATCCGTCACATAACCCCACTCCATGTCAACTAGAGGAATCTTAGGAATAGAAGCACCGACCAAAGCATAGGCCTCGAACGGATTGACTGTTCGCAAGTTGGGCAGGAAGGCACTACCACTGCGGTAGAACGTGCCATCTACCGTACAATCCTCCAGGTTGATGGCCAGGACGGTTGATGACTTCTCCTGACGCTGCATAGCGGGAGCGAAGCGTACACTACCCTTCATCGTTACCATAGCCGTGTCAACCTCGATGTACGTATCAGCAGCACTGAACGTCACCTTACCAGCCAGGATGAAGTCATCGGCATAGTTCGGGTTGTTTGGCATAGAGATAATGTACGGTGTGTAAGCCTTCACCTCAGTAGCATCGCTGAAGCCTGTCTCCTGCAGCTCGTAGAGCCAGAAGGGCTTGTACAGTGAGTAGTCTTCCTGAGCAGAGAACGGAGCCATAGCGCCACGACGCTCGTGCGTGATGCTCTGTACGTCGAACGGCAGAGCCAGCGTCTCCCATCCGCAGGTCACACCACTCTCAGTAGTCTGACTGTAGGTGTGGGTGTAGCTGATGCGGTTGGTGAAGAAGCGCTGTGGACAGCAGAAGTTACCACTGCCAGCATCCGTCAGCGTGATGCTCGTAGCCTGACCACCGCTGATGATGTTGCCCGTATAGCTCGAAGGAACATGGATACGAGAGTTCACATACAGCAGGAAGTTGGCATTGCCCTTCACATCCTCCGTCACCGTCTCAGGAATAGCGATGTTCGCATTCCATACGATGGCTGCCAGCTGGTCACAGCCGCGGAACAGGTGGTTACCCACTGCGCTGAGCTGCTTGGGCGACTGGAAGGTCAGCAACGGCATGTTAGCGAAGGCCTCGTCAGGCAGCTTGCTACCCTCATAGACGGCATCCGTCAGATCCAGGTGGCGCAGTGACTTCAGGCTGCGGATGAATGCCAGGTCAGCATCGTTAATCTTACCGCTGACGGGCAGATTCTCCACATTGTCAGCACCACCTACCCACTGGAACATGTCTGCCAAGTGGCCTGCCTCCGTCTGCGAAGCATCCTCGCCAGTGTAGACATAGCTGACTGTGTAGGAGCTCTCAGGAGAGTCGCGGAAGTCACGGCGCATGGCAATGGCACGGACGGTGCAGAGCTCCTTGATCTCTATCTGACCATCATATACCTCAGAATCCTCAGTAGGCTTCGAGCCATCCAGCGTGTAGTGAACATCCATATTCTCACCCGTCTGAACCTCCAGGTAGCGACCATTATAGGCGAAGGTAGGCTGTGTGCAGACGAACAAGTCTGGAGCCACCGTAGCCACCTCAGAGTCGTGGAAGTTATTCTTCACTGCCATTGCATAGACCATGCGGTTGTCAACCAACGTAATCGGAGCACTATAGACTGCCGACTTCGTGGTAGGCGCCTCATCATACTCGTAGTAGATGACAGCATCCGGAGTCGTACAGCTCATCGTCAGCGTATTACCATTGAGCGTCAGCACAGGTGTAGCGACCTTGAACCAGTCGACGTCGTAGGTAGCCACCTCAGAGGTGAACAGCTTCGGATTCGTTGCCATAGCCTTCAGCGTACCGTTCTCAACAACCTGTACAGGCGTCGTATAAACGGTGCTCTCCGTCGTAGGTGTTGTACCATCCAGCGTGTAGTAGATGGTGGTACCCTCAGTCTGCGTCACCTTGACAGTCACCTCATTGCCGTTTCTCACGAACTGAGGTGTGCTGATGGTGTTCGAAGCCTTGTCGAACGATACACTCATCACTGCCGAGTTGTTGAAGTTGTCGCGCATGGCGATAGCCTTCACCGTACAAGAAGCCGTCATCGTAATGGCATCCGTATAGTACAAGCTCTCTGCCGTGGGTGAGCTGCCGTCTAACGTGTAGTAGATACGACTGTTAGGCGTTGAGCAGGTGATGGTAGCAAAGATACCGTCGAAGGCAATGACTGGCGTCTCTACCTTGAACCAGTTCACCTCATAGTCAGCCACGTCTGATGTGAACAGCTTATCATTCGTAGCAAGGGCCTTGATTGTGATATTCTGCTCAACCTCGATAGGCTCTGTGAAGACACTGCTTGCCGTAGTCGGCGTGGTACCATCCGTAGTATAATAGATGGTGGTACCCTCTGCAGGTGCAGAAGCAATGCTTACCTTGTTGCCCTCGCGTGAGAAGCTTGGCAGACCACAGGTGTACTCACTTGAGTAGTAGTTGAAGACAGCCACTGACGAGTTGTTGAAGTTCTCATAGGTAGCCATCGCCTTGATGGTGCACGAGCCCTTCATGGTCAGCGTACCCTCGTAGAGCGTACTACCTGTTGTAGGTTCTGAACCGTCAATCGTGTAGTAGATCTTCGAGCCCTCCTTCGGAGCGGTAATCGTCAGGAAGATACCATCTGCAGCAATCACAGGCTGGTCAACCTTGAACCAGTCAACAGCAAACGTTGTCACGTCAGAATCGTAGAGCAGCGAGTCTGCAGCCATAGCCTTCAGCGTGCAGTTCTCAGTAACTTCAACCTCTGCAGTATAGAGTGTACTGTTGATGGTCGGGTTCAGACCGTCGTTGGTGAAGTAGATCTTCGCACCCTGCGTACGAGTGGTCATCTGTACCTTATTAGTACCTGCCACGCGGGTAATACCAGGAGTCTCACAGTAGTTCTTGCCAGGGTTGTAAGTCAGGCGTGAAACCTCAGAGGTGTTCCAGTTCTCCTTCACAGCGATAGCACGTACAGAAATCTCCTCAGCATCCAGAGCGAATGGCTTCTGATAAACCTTACTCTTGGTGTCAGGATCAGTACCGTCGATGGTGTAATAGATCACAGCGTCCTCTGTGTCATCCCACATCTCAACATACTTACCATTGAACTGGATATGTGGCTGTTTCACTGTCAGCCATTCAACTGCAGCCTCGATAGCTTCAGAATCGAACAGATCCTCCTTGACAGCATAGGCCTTCACTGTGCAGTTCTCAGTCATCTTAATACCATTCTCATACTTCAGACTGTTAACTGTTGGTGTAGAACCATCCAGCGTGTAGTAGATGGTAGCACCCTCTGTAGCCGTCGTGATGGTCAATACAGAGTCAGCATTCTCCTTCATCACGCCATCAGTTACCTGACGAGTACCAAAGGTAGGAGTTGCCACCGTGTAATCCTTTCTCACGAAACCTGTCAATGAGTTGAAGGTACCCACTGAAGAGTTATTCCAGTTGTCAGCAATGGCAATGGCCTTAATCTTACAATCCTTATTCAAGGAAACAGGCTCAGTATATAGCGTACTCTCCACAGTTGGAGTACTGTTATCAAGCGTGTAGTAAATCTTAGCATACTCAGGTTTCTCCACCTTCATCACTGCAGCCAGATGCTCGATAGTGATAACAGGTGTAGGAATGGTGAACCACTTGAACTCACGCTGAGCAGGATCACTATTGATAGCACCCTCACGCTTAGCAATAACCACTACATTGACATTATGCTGTGGTTTGATAGGTGCAGTGTAGAGAACACCGTTTTCATTAGGATCTGAACCATCAAGGGTGTAATACAGTTGTGCATTCTCCTGTGAGTGACTCAGCGTAATAATTGTATCAGCAGTAACATAGTTGATTGTCGGCTTCTCCAAATAATAATCTGAATAATAGTTGTTATGGATGATGTCCGACTCGAGCCAGCCATCACGTACAGCTTTCACGTGGATATAGCCTGCAGTAAGCATCTTGAAAGGCTCCTGATAACGCGTCCACTCTTCACCAGCATCATAGCTACTACGATTCTGGCTATAGTAGATCTTCGTCTCAGGCAATCCCATGACCTCAGGAGCTTCGCAGTTGAGTGTTACCACAAAATCAGTATTGATGCTTGCAGTGGGGGCATCAACCTTGAAGTCATTCTTGCGGAATACAGAAGTCATTGACTGTCCCCAACCTTCACCAATAGCCATAGCACGAATAGTATCGTTCTTCAGCAGGGCAATCGGCTCTACATAAGGAATACTATTGACAGTAGGCTCTGTACCATCAGTGGTGAAATAGATACTTACACCCGCAGTCTTCGACTGCATAGACAGCGTGAAGTTGTCATAAGCAAAGGTTGGCTGAGCACAAGGAATATCCTTGAAGGTCTCAATATGTGTAAAGTCACCCCAGTGTGCTGCACTATGGTACTTTTCTTCCACATCAGCAGGATCTTCCAGCACATAAAGCGTAGCAGTGGTTGTAATGCCATCGAATGGACGTTCATTGAGAGCAGGCGGTGCCAGCGGCAAAGCATAAATTCTTTCCATAGCTGAGCAACCAACGAAAGCACGATAACCAATACTATTCACAGTGGCGGGCAGGATGATATTCAACAAGCTCTTAGCCTGATAGAATGCATAATCACCGATAGTCTTCAACGTAGAAGGAAGTTCTATCGTTGTCATGGACTCACAATTAGCGAAGGTATTGTTCTCTATGCTAGTAATTCCCTCTGGAAGTGCTACAGAGCTCAACTTTCTACAAGTACTGAAGGCATATTCACCGATTCTCTTCACTGTCGATGGAATATCAATACCCATAATAGCCGTCTCTGCAAAAGCATATCTCGGAATTTCCTCCAACAGTGCAGGCAGGACAACCTTCTCCAACTTATAACAGTTGCGGAAGGCATATTCACCAATGGTCTTTACCGTATTAGGAATAATCATTTCCTGAAGATTGCTACACTGATAGAATGCATAACCATCAATCGTTTCCAAGCCATCATGCAGGATAACCGTCTTCAAGTTGCTGCACTGATAGAACGCATAATATGGAATACTCTTTACTGATGCAGGAATCTCAATTTCCTCCAGCTTCGAACAATTATAGAAGGCATTATTTCCTAACGTTTGTAACGTTGATGGCAGTTTGATGCTTGTCAACTCACTGCTTCCAGAGAATACACTTTCTGCAATTCCCGTCAAGGTATAGTCAACGCCTTCATAGCTTACCGTTGAGTTGAGAGTGATGTCACCAGAATAGGTCACGCCAGAAGGACAAACCAGCTCTACCACGTTGTCCAGTGTATAATCAAGCAGTCGGTAATACAAACCATCTGCCATGAACTGGAAGTTCACACCGTCCACCTTCACACTGTCCACGTCAGAATTGAAGTGAGCTTCCTGAACAGCAACAGCCTTAATCTTCAGGTTACGAATCAGTGAAACAGGCTCTGTGTATAGCGTACCATTCTCTGCTGTTGGTGTAGTGCCATCCAAGGTATAGTAAACCTTGGCATCAGCATTGTTGTTCGTAATGGTGAACTTCTTATCCTCAGATGACCATGCAATCTTTGGTTTCTCCAGACGATAGTTCGTATAATAATTATAGGTATTACTCTCGTCAGAATCCAGCCACTTGTCGCGCTTGGCCATCACCCTGATAAAGCGTGGCTGTGTCAACTGTACTGGACCTTCATAGAGTTTCCATTCTCCGTAAGAGTCTTCCCAGTAACCGTCTGATGTTCTCTCCTTATAATAGATCGTTGTCTCTGGCAAGCCTTCCACATCAGGAGTCTCACAGGTAACTGTCACGAGGAAATCGTCAGACATGGTGGCTACTGGTACTGCCACCTTATAGTCCTTCTTCTCAAACTGGGCAATGGGCGAAGCAGCCATACCATCCTTCAGAGCGATGGCACGAATGGTATCATTATGTGCCAGCGTAATCGGAGCAGTATAAGGTATTGCATTCGCATCCGGATTAGAACCATCATTGGTATAATAAATGACCGCACCTTCTGTCAGCGACTGGATGGTCAACTTAAAGTCAGCCAGTTCAAACGTCGGCTGCTGACAAGGCAGTTTGTCGCTTCCCACAATATGGTCTCCAAATTCCTGCCAGAACTGTTTGTTCTTATATGCATCAACAGCACTCTCAGGAACAAAGAGTGTAGCCTGCTGCTTAATAGTGTTGAAAGCATCTCTATCGGTGGAATAATAACTATTCGGATCGCCCTCAATGGTTGCAGGCGTAGTAGCCTGGCTATAGACCGACGTCAGCTTCGGGCTGTCATTGAAAGCACCACTGCCGATGGTCTTCAGCGAAGCAGGCAGAACGATACTCTCTAGACTAGGACAATTGTAGAAGCTTTCCTTGCCAACACGTTGCAACGTAGTAGGCAATGTGACAGAAGTCAATACAGAGCAGTAGGCGAACAAGGCCTTACCCAACTCTGTGACACCCTCAGGAATTACCATGTTGGTCAACTGTTGACAGCCGTTGAAGACGCCCTCACCCAACTGCGTCACAGTTGCAGGCAGCTGCATCGTCGTGATAGCTGTCCCAGCAAAGGCATACTTTCCAATTGTCTCAAGAGCTGTTGGCAGGGTGATGTCAGCCAACTGTTTGTTGTCACGGAAGATTGTTTCTGGGATTGCCTTCAGACCAGCAGGCAGCACGGCAGAAGTCAGCGAAGTACAATTGTAGAAAGCACCATTACCAATCGTCGTCACTGTTGACGGGATAACAATGGTCTTCAAAGCAGGCATACTATAGAATGCAGTAACACCAATACTCTCCAAGCCTTCATGCAGGGTGACGGTAGCCAGAAGGTCGCAGTTAAAGAATGCATTTTTGCCTATGCTCTTCACCTTCTCTGGGATGTCAATGGTCTGCAGTTTGTCTGCATTATAGAACGCCTCTTCTCCAATATAGGTGATGGATGCGGGCAGCGTGATGCTAGTCACGTTACCCTGGCTAAAGAACGCCCTATAACCAACACCTACCACATCGTACGTAGTTCCTTGGATAGTAACAGTAGGCGGAATATTCACGTCACCTTCATAAGCAATGTTACCACTGGTCACCTCTACCTCGTTAGCCAAAGAGTTGTCAGTCAGGCGGTACCAGACGTTATCCACATAGAATGTACGGCTGACATTCGTCACCTCCTGAGATTTCACTTCCGAATAGAAGTGTTTCTCCTTCCATGCAACAGCCTTCACCGTTAGGTTACGAAGAATCTGAATCGGTTCAGTGTACAGCGTGCCATTCTCTTTTGTTGGCTCTGTACCATCCAAGGTGTAGTAGAAGTCACCCTCACTATTATTGTTGTAATAGCTCAAGGTCATGGTACCGATACCTGTAGTCTCATCCTTAGACCACGACATCTGAGGAGAATCGAGACGATAGTTGCTATAATAATTATAGGTACTACTCTCATTTGAATCCAACCAGCCGTCACGTGCTGCCATGACGCGGTAATAACGAGGCTTCGTCAATTGTACTGGACCTTCATATAGTATCCAAGACTTGCTATCCCAATAACTATCGCTGGTGTTCTCCTTATAATATAAACGTACAGGAGCCAACTCCTCGGTTGCGCCACCATAAGTGATGGTCATAACGAGGTCGTCAGACAACGAAGCAGTAGGCACATCCATCTTATAGTCAGCCTTACGGAAGTCGGAAATCACTGATGGACTATAACCCTCTGCCACAGCGATGGCACGAATGGTATCGTTCTGCAATAAAGGAATCGGAGCTGTATATTTCAGAGACTGTGTAGTAGGCTCTGAGTCGTCCGTTGTGTAGTAGATAGTAGCGCCAGCCGTGTTAGACTTCATCGCCAAGCGGAAGTTCTCCAATGTGAAGGTGGGTTGAGCACAAGGTGTATTTTCAAAGACAGTCAACTCCTTGAATGAACTCCAGTGGTTGGCATTCTCATACTTCTCCTTGTCACCAGACTTGGTGTAGAGGGTGGCATTGCCCATTACCGTTGCAAAAGCATTAGTATTGCCGTCACCATTCAGTGTTGGTGGTGTAGCAGCCAGACTATAGACGCTAGTCAAAGCTGTGCAACCATTGAATGCATACGTACCAATGGTTTTCAGATTCTCAGGTAGCGTTACATTGGGCATGACTGCACAATCCCGGAAGGCAGACTCGCCAATGGTAGTCAGTGTAGAAGGCAGTTGGACGGTCGTCAACAGGTTACAGCCCTGGAACGTAGAGTTCTCTATCGCAGTCACACCTTCAGGAATGCTGATGGAGGTGAGTGCACGACAGTTGCGGAAAGCTTCGTGCTTGATGGTCTGCACCGAAGCAGGGATGGTCACACTGCCCAGCGAGGCACAATCATAGAATGCACATTCTTCGATGGTCTGCACTGAAGCAGGAATATCAACACTACGTAAAGCGGTTCCATAGAAGGTATATATAGGCACTACCGTCAGTTGGTTCGAAAGTTTCACTTCGCTAAGATTGTTATCTCCATAGCAAAGAGAGTATCCTATAGAAGTCACGCTATTCGGGATGGTTAGTGACGTCAAAGCATAGCAATAGGTGAAAGCCTCATAACCTATAGTTGTCAACGTTGAAGGCAACGTAACATTCGGCAAACGCGTACAGCTATGGAAAGCACGATTACCTATTGTCTCTATTCCTTCAGCAAGTGTCAAATTAGTAATGTTATTACAACCATAGAAAGCCTCACTACCAATCTCTTTTACACTGCCAGGGATATTCATCGCAGTTAAACCATCACAGTCATGGAATGCCCGATAACCAATAGAGTGAATAGCATTGTGCAACGTAACGCTTGTTAGGTTATCATCGTTAGAGAAGGCTCCATCACCAATACGACTCACGGCATAGTCTACACCAGCATAATTAATCTCTGGCAAGATAGTGATGTCGCCCTCATATTGCTTATCGCCACTTGTCACTTCTACTTCATTAGTCAACACATTATCTACTATACGATAGTAAATACCGTTTTTTGCGAATGTTTGATTGACACCCGTTATCTGATACTGATTAATCGTTGAATTGAAATGACCAGGACGCATGGCAATACACTTTACCAGCACGTTACGACTGATGGCAATAGAATCTTCAGGATTGTAAACCAAACTCTGCTCTGTAGGATCACTACCATCAATCGTATAATAGACAGTGGCATCAGCATCATAGTTATACAGGCGAAGTTTCTGCTTATCAGCATGCCAATACATTGAAGGCTGATGAGTATAATATGGATTATAGAAGTTGGCATACGCCTGCGGAGAAGTAATCCATCCATCTCGCTCTGCATAGACATGCACATACTTGGGCTGCGTCATTTGGATGGGTTCTCCCTCGTAGAGCTGCCAGTTACTATCGCAAAACCAGCTATCGGATAACAAAAGAGGAGAAAAGCGGAAAAATCGTTGTAAATCAGGGGATTTGGATGGAAACTGCGAAATGATGAGAACAGTGGACTGCAACTTGAGTACGGTATGAAGGAAAGATTTAAGTATCTAATTCGTAACTTGTTTCTGAAATTGTGAAAATTGAGGTAAATAGGTTACTTTCAGACACCTAAACGGTTGATATTCAACGAGTTTGAGAAATTGAGCCAACTTTGGTACGAGTTGCCGAAATTTGAATAGATTTGCGTAGAAATCGGATGCTCAGCATTGACTAATTTTGCAAACTGAAAGTTAAACGTAAAATTAGTGTAAAAATGCAAGCCTGACCTCTGGGAAGCCAAGGGCGGTCGTGCTACAGGAAAGAGCGTCATGGCCCGCAATGTCAACATGGAACTTGACAAGATCAAGGCCCGCATCGACAAGTATTACAAGGAGATTGTTGACCGTGACAACTTTGTGACGGCTGAGAAAGTGAAGAATGCCTTCCTCGGTCTGGAGTATCGACAGCATACGTTGATGACTATGTTTGCCCAGTGGAACGAAGAGTACAAGAAGATGTACGATGGCGGTCTGCGATCGAAAGCCTCGCTGCACAAGTACCAGGCCGTCTATAAGCATGTCGGGGAGTTCCTGCGCCAACACTATAGAGTGTCGGATATGGCGTTAAAGGAAATCCAACCCTCCTTCGTCTCGGACTTCGAAGTCTATCTGAAAACAGAGAGAAACATCTCGCACAACACCTGTATCCTCTACAACAATGCCATTATGATGCTGATGCACCGTGCCCATGAGAACGGTTGGGTGTCGCGTTATCCATTCAGTGACTACCACATCCAAAAGGAGGAAACCGAAAAGGGATTTCTGACCAAGGAAGAGTTGAACGCCTTAATGAACAATCCGAGGCTCACACCGCGACGTGCCTACATCCGCGACCTCTTCATCTTCTGCTGCTTCACAGGTCTTGCTCATGCCGACTTGAAGAACCTGAAGAATGAAAACATCGTGAAGAATCCTGCTGATGGCAGTTGGTGGATTCACACCCACCGTCAGAAGACGGGCGTGGCCGAGAACGTGAAACTGCTGCCTATCCCGCTGGCAATCCTCAAAAAGTACAAGGGTCTATGCACGGACGGGCATGTCTTCGATGTGCCTAACCACAAATCCTGTTGCAAGAGAATCCGTTTTGTTGCCAAGTTGTGCGGAATTACCAAGAACTTGACCTGGCACATGGCCCGCCACACTATGGCAACGGTTGTCTGCCTGTCGAACGGGATGCCCTTGGAGGTTGTCGGCTCCTTGTTGGGCCACAAGTGCATCGAAAGCACTCAGGTGTACGCAAAAATCACCCAAGAGAAACTGGGCTGCGAGATTGATACGCTGGCCACGAAACTGGCAAAGATCCAGCAGTTCTCGCCCAACATCGGTATGGTAATATAAATAAGGTGGAGGGCACGACTATGATGAAGAGAGACCTCATCGTGTTTGAGCACGAAAGATTTGAGTTGACGGGCTACGACGTCTGGA
>OMXL01000072.1 GCA_900314985.1 uncultured Prevotellaceae bacterium
TGATCTTGGAGAATACAAAGCTGAGAGTTTAGCCAAAAGATTGCTTACAATTAATCCACAAGCAAAGATCAAGTATCACACAACATTCCTATCGAAAGAAAATGTGAGAGATTTTATGAAGGACTGTGATATTGCAATTAATGCTTTGGATTTTAAAGATGAGACACCATTTGTTTTTGATGAAATCTGTAAAGAACAAAATATCCCAGTGTTACATCCTTATAATTTCGGATGGGCAGGTTTTATGTCAATCGTCAAGCCAGACGGATTACAACTTTCACAATTGAATAAAAGTTCTGATTCACCTATCGGTTTTGAATTGAAAGTTGCCGATTATGTCACTGGCTATGGAGCATTTTGGCATGATTCCAAAGAATGGTTAGAAAAAATAGTTGAAACATACAAAGAAGAAAAGGATATTCTGCCTCCTCCCCAACTGGCTATTGCCTCATGGATTACGGCTGGTTTTTGTGTAACTGCCATGTATAATTTAGCGACAGGCAAGGAAGTAAAGTACTTTCCTAAGTTCTATTTATCTTCATTGTTGGAAGATAGGAATTGAGTTAGTTATGATTTACAACAATCCGTAGCTTGTAGCGTATGACAATGCTTCTGTGATATTTTTAACACCTAACTTGTCAAAAAGGTTGCGTCTATAGAATTTAATTGTATCTACAGACTTGCACATGTGATCGGCTATCTCATCACGGTTAAATCCTTGTGCTGACAAAACCAATACATCTTTTTCTTCGGAAGTTAGTTCTACTTTCTCTTTTTCTTTCCATTTGTGTGAGAGACGAGAATACTCCCATATACGATCGTCGCCAGACATACGGAATTCTATGTGTCCGGCGGAAGTGTGAGGTGATAATGAGACAACACATAACCCTAACCATGTCCTTCCATCTTCTGTCATAACGAGAGGAGTTATCTTATGATTGATTAACGTAGAGTGCTTTCCATTCAGGATATGGAAATCGTATGAGATAATACACTTCCGTCTTTGACTTAGTGGGAACTTATTAAAGAAATTGAATCCAGACTTGTTTATTTCTGCTAACATGCTATGTTCTTCTTTAGGCACATTGCTGATATAAAATAAATAGCCCATTTCCAACAGTTTTTCAGGAGTATATCCACATAGGAAAAGTGGATTGTCAGATACATAAAGAAATCCCTTCTTAAAGTAGTCGATTACATAGACACTTTGATAAGTCGAACGCGAGAATGAATCCACGGCTCGAAGTAACACATCCAAATCTCTGTAATTTTCTTCTGTTACAGAATCTACTGAGTTTGCTTCTATAAAGAAATCCTCTACTCTAATATCCATTTGACTATGATTTTTGGGTGCAAAGATACGAAAAATATAAATAATACCAAGCGGTATTTACCCAAAAGGGTAATAATTAAAGGAGTTTTAACCTAATTACCCTTTCGGGTAGTGAAAAAGTGCTAATCTCTCTATACTTTTGGAGAAAAATTTTAGGTATGGAGAAAATTATTAATGTTATGCCAAAGTATGAAATAAGCATTGCAAATCAGGAATGCTTAGAAGAATTATCTCGTTTTGTCGTTGAAGAGAACTACAAGCATCATTCAACAAATCCTCCAAGTAAGGAAAAACTGGAATCGGACATCATGACTGTATATAATGAAGAAAAGGCATTATATTCCGATACATCTTATATATATATAGCTCGATACGATCATAAAATAATAGGTTCAATAAGAGTTTTCAAATGGGATAGAAAAAAGGAACTTCCAATAGAAAGGATGTATGGTATTAATCCTTTAAAGACAATATCTCATGAAAAATATGCGGAATATTGGCATATAGGAAGATTTGCAATTGATAAAAGCGAATATGGATATATGGTGGCTGAGGTTGATACCAAATTGTTGAAAGTTGTCAATGCTTTGGGAATCCATACTATTAATCTAGGGAGTTCATTGTACTATCTATCCTCAGAGACTATCCCAATATATGCAAGTCAGGAAGGTATCACTCCCTTCTATCAACATTATCATAGTTTGTATAATTGTGCATGATTACCCTTTTGGGTAATTGTAGAATAAAGAAACCATCAATTACCCTTTTGGGTAGTGAGTATAATAAAAGATGTAGGTAATTTTGCAAATGAATATAAGAGTTAGCGTATTATATGTACCAGATCACACTGGATAAAAGAAGCGGAAGCCGAAAGGCTAAGAGTAAGAATGATATTATTTAAAAACTTACAAGCATGAAAGATTTAAAACTTTTCTGTCCACCCTAGAGGAATTGGATATTATGCTATCAGCTGCAAGGCCAAATGTTAAGAACTCTCCCTAACTGCCAACAATTTCATCGGCACTTCTGAATTCGAGCGCCGAACCCTCGGCAACACTATCGAGACATACTCTGTCACCTGTCTCCGTCACAGAGAGTTTCTTATGAAGTGGAGCATAGACCTGTTATCACAACCATTAGTTTGAACCTTTCACGCTACTGGCTTTGTTGATTTTACTTATAGTGAGTCAAATATTAAATTAACGTATCATTATTGTTATGAATGTAGTTCAAAAAATCAAAGAATTCAGGGTCAAGGAAATGGATTCCTCCCATGTGGAGAAGCAATACATCCTATCTTACAATGACAGGAATTTTGTGATAAACCACAACACCAAGCATTTGATCGACATCGTGCAAGGCTCGGATGGGAAGGACGAGATGGTAGAAAACTTCCGTGAGATCCTCCATTGTGACTTGTCATTTGATGAGCTTGAGCTCAAGCTATCCAAGAAGTTTGAGACCATCCTTTCTGACAGTAAGAAGGAGCCTCAGCTACGTCCTTTCCTTTTCAAGAAGGAGATCATTGGCAAGATGAGGGTCGCGGAGATAGGTCGTACGCTCAAGCCGTTGTTCGCCTTCAAGTCCTATTATCTCGTGCTGGCGATCAATTTTGCCCTGCTCACGGCTTTCTTGTTCACCACAGGTGGAGAATATCTGACGCTTGAAAAGGTGAACCTTACGACGCTTGTCGTGGTATATGTTACGATCCTGCTTTCCACACTCTTCCATGAGTTCGGTCACGCTTCCGCTTGTTGTTACTACAACCTCCCTCCAGGAGCCATCGGCGTCTGTGTGTACTTGAACATGCTGGTGTTCTATGCAGATGTATCCAACGTCTGGCATCTGTCCCGCAACAAACGTATCGTCGTCAACCTTGGTGGTGTCTATTTCCAGATGATCCTTCTCATACCTATATATATAGCCTATTACATCACCAAGAGCGATCTTTTTGCATATCTCCTGCTCTCGTTCAACTTGAATTTTATATTGGTGCTCAATCCATTCTTCAAATTCGACGGTTACTGGATCCTTTCTGACATATTGGGAGTTCCTAACCTGCGCAAGAAAGGCTTCGAGTATCTCCTGTATTGTATCAAGCGCCTCTTTGGGAAGTGTGGTGGCGAGAAGCCTGCCTTCATGTACTATTCCAAGGCTACACGATACGTCTCGATAGTGTATTCCATCGTCTCGATATTGTTTATCGGGTTCGTATTACTTTACTGGATGCCAATGTTCACTTGGCACTTCGGGCAGAACATACCTCATTGGTACCAGCAGCTGCTCTTCAATATTTCCTCTGGTGAGGTCAACTGGGAGTTTATCTCATATCTCATCCCACAATTGCTTTTCATGACATGTATCGTCATCACATATTTTTCCATCTTCAAAATGTTCACAATGCAACTTATGGCAAATATCAGATATATCAATTTCAAGAAGTCTATGGCAGTCGCAGCCATGCTCCTTGCTGTGGTTTCCAATGCTGGTGCACAGCAACAAGGCGATTCCTTGAGACTACATATGGAGGACAGCACCTTCACCCTCAGAACCGTCGTGGTCAAGGCGGACAAGGTCATCAAGAAGAGCGATGGCATGACGGTAATCCCCCAGAAAGGACTGTTGAAACTATCTACAGATGGCTTCGACGTCATCTATGGCATCATGATTCCCGGTCTCGACGTCGATCGTCAAAGAGGAAGTGTCACCAGGCTCGGTCAGGAGGTGGCTGTCTACATCAACGGCGAGAAGGCCAGCAATGCTGAACTCAGGAACATCAAGCCTGGTTCCATCGTTCGCATCGACTATATCGACATCCCTTCGGGCAAGTTTATCAACGACCCGATCTCTTTGAACATCATCACTCGTTCAAGCACTAACGGCGCTTACTATGCCTTTGATGATACACAGTACATCGGCTATATGAGGAATACCTTTAATGCCACCGCGCAATGGAACCTCGAACATTCGAAGGTAAGCCTGTTCGCCGGCAATGACCTCTCGGACTTTGGCAATGCAGGTTCACATGAGAGGGAGGAGTATGGTTTTCCTGGACGTAGCGTCCTGCGTTCCACTGACATTCTTGATAACCGTTACAAGAATGACAACCAGTATCTCCAGCTCAACGTCACTAAGTCCGCAAGTACTTATAACATGGGTATCAAGGTGTCGGCCGTGCGTGACGAGGACCCATTTCAGGTGGTTTCAGGCAAGGTCACCGTCGACGATTCTGGGGATAAGGCGTCACGATTCTTGAGCGAGGGCCGTTCTTCACGTAGCTTTTATCCCGAGGTCAACGCCTTTGGCAATTTCGTCCTAAGCCAAGGCCAGATGCTGTCGGCGAACGTCTCTTTCTCTTATGGCGATAACCGTTATAACGATGACATCCAGGAAGAAGACTACCGTTTCCTTTCCAATGTCAATGAGGACATCTGGGAATTGAAGAATTTCGTCAGCTATAGCAAGACGGTCAAGTCTCAGAAGTTCAGCCTGGTGATGAAAGACAACTACACACGGAGCAACGCCCGCTATACGGGAAGCGTCGACCTCGGCCAGCGCTTCTACTCTAACGAGGGAATACTTCAGGCTGGCTACATGAATAATTTCAGCAAGAGCCTCATGCTGAACCTCCAAGCAGGATCGTCATGGCTCCTGTATCGCCTGGAGGGGGCTACAAAGACCAGCAAGCTGCTCCCAAGGGCAAGTGTCACATTCCGATACACCCCGTTCGAGCACCACGCTTTCACCCTCAACGCCAACGTTGGCAACAGTTTCCCGACCTTGAATACCTTCAACCAGGTCAGCCTTGGCAAGAATCCTTTCCTCCAGCATAGGGGAAACGCCGGGCAAGACATCACACGCATCTACAATGTCGGTCTCGCCTATAACGCATACTTGAAGAAACTCAATTACCAGTTGATGCTCATTAACAACACCTATATGCATTTGGCGGTCCCACAATTCGTTATTGAGGACGATGTCATGGTCTCTACATATGCCTCTGACGCCGACCTCCACCAGTACCTTGCCGTATTCTTCGGCACCTGGAACATCACCGGCTCGCTCGCGTTGAAATCGGAGCTCGCCTATATCCACAACGATTTCAATGGCTATCTTGACAAGAGCAAGAATACATGGAGGATGAGACTCGATGCCACTTACACATATAAGGACATGATGATCAATGTCTATGGAAAGGTCAAGGAAACCCGTCTCGAAAATACTGGAATCGAGGAGGAGGATTTCTTCAGATGGGGCGCCAACGCCAGATATAATCTGGGACAATGGATATTGGAGGTTGGAGTCAATAACATATTCACACCACGTAATTACCTTAAATCGACCTATTCCGACGTCAATTATGGTTACGCTCGCTCCACATTTAACAAGATGGAGCAAGCAAACGCTTACCTGAAAGTCGCATGGCAATTGAATACCGGAAAGAAGGTGAATCCGGAAAGCAACAACTCCAGCAGAATCTATCCAAGTTCCATAATGAAATAACTCCAAGGGAGATGTTAGTTTTAAATTTCCAATTATAAAATTAATAAGTTATGTCTAGATTATCAAATTACGTGATTGATACAGAGATTACGGATGAGAACCAGAATATTTTGGTTCATGGTTACACAGGAGCGATCGACCTTATCGATCGTGAGTTAGCTACCTATCTAAAGAATAACAAGGATTCTTTGGATCGTGGTACATTCCCTTTTGGCGAGGAGGGTTACGACCTTCTGAATAAGCGTGGCTATATTACGGAGAAGACTTCTGAGGAGGAAGTCCAGCATGTCAAAGACCTGGCTAATCTACTCCACAAGAAGAACCTTAATGGTATTAAGTGCTTTGGGTTTATCATTACATATAATTGTAACTTCAGATGTCCATACTGTTATGAGTCAAGAATCTCAAATTTCGGAAAGGACTGGTCACAGAAGACTTTCACCAAGGAGATTGTGGACGAGGCTTATGAGGCATTGGCGACCATTGAGCCTGTAAAGGAAAAACGATACCAGGGACTGCTTCTCTATGGAGGCGAGCCTCTGCTGAAGAAGAACCAGGAGATAGTCAAGTATATCGTAAATAAAGGTGTCAGCCTGGGATACAGGTTCGCCGCCATCTCAAATGGTTTCGAACTTGAGAACTATGAGGACATTCTGGGTCCGGACAAACTCGGAGCCCTGCAGATTACCATCGACGGTCCTCGTGACCAGCACAACACCACCCGCGTCCATAAGGACGGCATCCCAACCTTCGACAAGATCCTATCTAATGTCGAGTTGGCCCTGAACAAGGGATGCAAAATAGCCATCCGAATGAACACGAACATGAAAAATATCGACAAGATCAGTGTCCTCCATGAACTCTTCGAGAAGAAAGGTTTCTACAAGAACCCATTGTTCCAACTCAACAGTGCCTTGATCTATGATTACCTTGATGACCTGAAGGTAAAGGACGACAAGGCCAAGGAAGTCAACTATATGACTCACAAAGACTATATTGACGTTTACGAGAAGCATCCAGATTTCAACTTCGAGGACGAGGGCTTCTACAAGCGTATCTCCGATTCCATCACCAAAGGCCAGCGTCTGATGCTTCAGCCTACGTATTGTGGCGCACCTTCCAATTCGTACCTGCTCGATCCATATCATAACATCTACGCTTGCTGGGAACGAGTAGGCGACGGAAACCAGGTGGTCGGAAAATACAGTAAGGACGGAGTCAAGTTCTTCCCTAACCTCGAGGAGATTCATTCCCACAATATATCTGAGAAGGATTCATGCTCAAAGTGCAAGTTCGTTTTCCTGTGTCGTGGTGGTTGCCCACTGAAAGCCAAGACACATAACTGTAAGCTTGTGAGAGAATTGTTCAAGACTTCAGTCAACAAAGTCTACCACAATAATAAGAAGTATTTCGAATAAAACATTAACAATAGAAATCACTACTGTCCAAAGAAAATTACTTGCCTTATTTACTAATCATGTATTAGGCAACCTTATTTATCAATCAATTAATTAAATTATTACGATTATGACAAAGAATGTTATCAAATCAGTGAACAACGATCTTTTCGATCAAGCTTACATGGAGGATCTTGAGGAGCGTATCGAGACAGCTCCAGTAGCTACGAGTCAGACTATGACAAAGAATGTTATCAAATCAGTGAACAACGATCTTTTCGATCAAGCTTACATGGAGGACCTTGAGGAGCGTATTGAGACAGCTCCAGTAGCTACGAGTCAGCAGACACAGGACTTCTGCAGTCCAATCTGCGATTTTACTTGCCTTGTTTACTAATCAGGCAGTAGCAAGGTCACACTTTGGGGGGTGAGGGTGTGTCAAATTGACACACCCTCTTTCTGTATGCTGTTCTTTGCAGGTACGAATGGAAACTTCGCAATGTATTGATGTTTGCGTTAATTGAGAATTGTCCCTCTTTCATATCACGATAAGCATTCGATAACCACACCTACATAATATAGTTACAGCGCTTATTGCTTCATACAGGAGTTGATAATCGCTGTAATCTTTTATTGCTTACGTATTAAGCCTCGGCTCCCGTTTCTTTTTTCTTCTTCTGCGGCATCTGACGGCGGAAATCTTCATCTTCGGGGGCATAGACAGGGTTGGAAGTGTCGAACAAGCCCAATGACGAAATGTTGATGGATGATTCAGATGGGTAGTGATGTCATTCTTCATGATGCTCATTCTGTCTTGGATTTGGCTCTTGTCTATACTGGTTGTTCTGCCTTGTCAGCTGTTGATAAGCGGTCTTGGTATTCTGTTCTTTCATCGCGTTTCCATCCAAAAACCTGACGATATTAGCGAATAAAAGGTCGCGCTTAATCTTTGAGCCCTTGAAGGTCAGCCCGCCTTTCGTAAAGCAGAGCCCCTGTATGTCCTTGATGCTCATTAACTAAAGTACTACGGTTCTTTAAAGCCTAAGATTGGCTATGATTACTGAATGAATCGCTGTTTCATATTCAAATGGTATTTATTTGGGCGAATTTTGGGCATTTGGGCAAAATTTGCCCAAATTGTTAGAGTCATTTTTAGTCTTATTTTCATTAACATCTTTTAATCGTACTCGTTTTCAGATAGTTGCAAAATTCCTGTCTGAAAACGAATTCTTTTTGCTTGCACCCCTGCTTATGTTACAAATGCGATCGCAAACAAACGCATTTAGTAACAAGTAAAAAGAACAAAGGATGAAATACAATATTCTAACCGAAACGGCTTTCTTCCGTGCCGCCCAAAACGGAAGCCTCGAAGATATGACTGCCTGTTATGGTGAGTTTATAGAAAGTGTTGTGGACGTGTGCGGTTGCAAGAATGGCAAGACAACGGCCGTTGCCACTCTGCTGTTCGCTGGGATAGAACTGAAGACTATGGGTAAGGGGAATCGGATGGTGGAAAAGGCTGTGACGTTCATCGGCGAGATGCAGAAGGTGGTGGAGCAGATGCCCGCTTCGGAGATAGCGGAATCGGCCAAGACGGGGCTGAACTGGACTGGTGACATCGTGAACCTTGTGGAACTGATGTATGGACTGCAGGAGATGCAATGCCTGAACGACGGGAAACTGCCCATTGAGGAACTCGGCAATCGCATATTCCCCGTGTTCGGGCTTCAGCCGAGGATCTATTCGCGTATCTATATCGACATCAAGCAGCGGGCCACGAAGAACGGTAACCGCACGTATTTCCTCAGCAGGATGCGGAACATGCTGGAGGAACGGATTGACCAGGACATTCATATCTCGCTGAGAAGGAAATAAAAAAGTGTCTGTTCATACGATATTCAGAAGCCCCGAACGATGTGAGTCGTCCGAGGCTTCGACTTTCTCAGAAATAGACTATCATTGCCCGCTCCTTGCGCCTTGTCACCCTGTCGCATATCCAATGGCGAAACTCGGAGGCAAGTCCGGTGTGGATGTGGTAGGAGATGGCGATAATGCACTCAAGGTTGTAAAGTTCGTCTTTGTAGCCATTTTCCAGGAGGTCGTACTTGCTGATTAAATCGAGGTTGACGGCCAGTTGCCTACGCATCATATTGATGATGCTGCGCACCTTCATGATGGTCACGCCGAGCAGACTGGCTATCTCGCCCGCAGTCATCCAGACGTCGTAGCCCGTCAACTCAAATCTTTCGTGCTCAAACACGATGAGGTCTCTCTTCATCATAGTCGT
>OMXL01000054.1 GCA_900314985.1 uncultured Prevotellaceae bacterium
TTTTTCGAAACACCAAAACTTTTCCAAGAAAATTTTCAATAAAAACAAAAGTTTTCGCATTTCATGACAATGCGAAAACCTTTACACCTTATTATATATATTGAGGTGAGGGGTGAGAGGTGAGAGGTGAGTAGTGAGTGGCTACTCAAAAATATCTTCTAACGATTCTCCTTCTCCCTCATCAGTCATGGCACCTTCAGAAGGACATGGATTAAAGTCTTTTGGAACATCGAAGACCTCGTCTTCGGTATATCCTAATGTCTTATCCTTATAGATGGATTGCATATAGTAGGCAAAGATAGGTAGTGCCATGGTAGCACCCTGACCCATCGCCATCGAGTCAAAATGGATGTCACGGTCGTCACCTCCAACCCACACACCACTCACGAGTCTGGGCGTGAAGCCCATAAACCATGCATCACTATTCTTGCTTGTCGTACCCGTCTTACCGCCAATCTGTGCTTTCAGTCCATAGCGGAAGCGCAGACGTCCACCTGTACCACCATCGACAACAGCTCTTAGCATATAGAGCATCTTATGGGCACTCTGTTCACTAATCACCTCGTTCATACGTGGCTGGAACTGTGCCACAACATTTCCTTCATTATCTTCTATTCTGGTCACAAACATGTGGGCCGCACGAATGCCATGGTTAACAAATGCTGTATAAGCACTTACCATCTCGCCCACCGTAATCTCGCAAGGGCCAAGACAAAGCGCCATGGACGGATGAATCTGCGGATTGCGAATACCATACTCATGAAGCAGAGTGACAAAGGCCTGCGGATTGAGTTTGCTCATCAGATACGCAGATATCCAGTTATTAGACTGCTGCAGTCCCCACTTCAGTGTCACCATGTCGCCATATCGCGCCTTGCTACCATTACGTGGTGTCCACGGACGACCTGCCACCATATAGGTCTGCTCAACATTCGGAGCCTCGTCACAAGGAGAGAAACCGTTCTCCATAGCCAGTGAATAGAGGAAGGGCTTGATGGTAGATCCCACCTGTCGACGTCCCTCCATCGCCATATCATAAGCGAAATGAGAGAAGTCCATACCACCGACATACGCCTTGACATGTCCATTCTGTGGACACATACTCATAAAGCCAGTACGCAAGAATGTCTTATAATAGCGGATCGAGTCCAAGGGCGTCATTACCGTATCAATCTCGCCGTGATAGGAGAACACTGTCATTTCACGTTTAGTACGGAAAGCCTGCATAATCTCATCCTCAGAAGCGCCAGAGGCCTTCATAGCACGATAGCGATCACACTGACGTACCGAGCGCATCATAATATCTCTTACCTGACTCTCTGACAAGCTACCAGAGAAAGGTGCCGTCTTACGTCCTTTCTTCTCCTTGGTGAATGCCGGTTGCAGGAATTTGGCTACATGTTCATAGACCGCCTTCTCGGCATACTGCTGCATGCGTGAGTCAATAGTGGTATAAACCTTCAGACCATCCGTATAAACGTTATACGGCTCGCCATCCTTCTTCTTATTCTTATTACACCAGCCATAGAGCGGATCGTTCTCCCAGTTGATAGAGTCAATATGGAACTTCACCATACTCCACTCGAAATAGTCCTTTCTTTCCGGCTTCTTAGCCATCATATAACGACGCAGGAAGTCACGGAAATACTGGGCGATACCATCCTTATGGTCAGCCACATGGAACTTCAGATTCAGTGGTTCTGCCGACATGCTGTCACGCTCTGTCTCAGAGATATATCCTGCCTTCTCCATCTGCGACAATACCACATTACGACGCTCCAAGCTACGCTCTGGGTGACGCACCGGATTAAAATAAGAAGGGTTCTTACACAGACCCACCAATACGGCAGCCTCAGTAACCTTCAAATCCTTGGGGTCTTTGCTGAAATACGTGTTCGACGCCGTCTTGATACCCACCGCATTGTGCAGGAAGTCGAAGTAGTTCAGATACATGGTGATAATCTCGTCCTTCGTATAGTTACGCTCCAGCTTGACAGCTATCACCCACTCTATCGGCTTCTGCAACAGGCGTTCCATCACGCTATGTGCCTTCTCGGAATACAACTGCTTAGCCAACTGCTGCGTAATGGTCGAACCACCACCTGCACTCTTCTGTCCAAAGATACCACGTTTGACAATCGCACGTCCAAGGGCATAGAAGTCGATACCGGAATGGTCGTAGAAACGGACATCCTCCGTAGCCACCAGCGCCTGGATCAATGCTGGCGACAGCTGGTTGTAGTCAACCATGATACGATTCTCGCGGTTGTAGTTCCAGGTACCGAGAATCTTACCGTCGGCAGAATACACCTGAGTAGCAAAGCGGTTGATTGGATTCTGCATATCCTCAACAGGAGGCATATAACCTATCCACCCCTTCTCAATAGCCGTAAATCCCAGAACAGCAGCCAGTACCGTCAGGCCCAAGAGTGCCCATAATGAACATATGATAATCTTTTTCATCGTCCTATTCTTTCTTTGATGCGTGCAAAATTACAAATTTCTTCCGAATAATCGCACGTAAATCAGAATTTATGTGTAATTTTGTGCCATCAAAACCCAAACAAGGATGGAAAAGCATGATTTTGTAACGATTGCCGACCTCACTCGTGAGAAGATTCTCTACATGATTGAGATGGCACAAGAGTTTGAAAGGCACCCCAACCGCGAACTGCTGAAAGGCAAGGTTGTTGCCACCTTATTTTTTGAACCATCAACCCGAACCCGCCTCAGCTTCGAGACTGCAGCCAACCGCTTAGGAGCCCGCGTCATCGGCTTTGCCGACCCCAAGATTACCAGTGGCACCAAGGGTGAGACGCTGAAAGACACCATCTCGATGGTAGCCAACTATGCCGACGTCATCGTGATGCGCCACTTCATCGAAGGTGCAGCCCAGTATGCCTCGGAGGTTACGGAAGTACCCATTGTCAATGCCGGCGACGGTGCCCACCAGCACCCCTCACAGTGCATGCTCGACCTCTATTCCATCTACAAGACCCAAGGAACCTTAGAGAACCTTAATATCTATCTGGTAGGTGACCTGAAGTACGGCCGCACCGTCCACTCCCTGATTATGGCCATGCGCCACTTCAACCCCACCTTCCATTTTGTAGCTCCTAAGGAGTTGGCCATGCCCCAGGAGTACAAGCTCTACTGCAAGGAGCACGGCATCAAGTTTACCGAGCACACCGCCTTCAACGAGAAGGTCATCGCCGATGCCGACATCTTATATATGACGCGCGTACAGAAGGAGCGTTTCAGCGACCTGATGGAATACGAGCGCGTCAAGAATGTCTATGTGCTCAACAACGACATGCTGCGTCTGGCCAAGCCCAACATGAAGATTCTCCACCCGCTGCCCCGTGTCAACGAGATAGCCTACGATGTCGACGAGAATCCTCACGCCTACTACATCCAACAGGCAGGCAACGGACTCTTCGCCCGCGAAGCCATCTTCTGCGATGTGCTGGGCATCAGTCTTGACGAAGTTAAAAACGACAAAACGATCATTGAGAATTGAGAATTGAGAATTGAGAATTATGAATAAGAAAGAACGCCTGGTTGCCGCCATTGAGAACGGCACCGTCATCGATCATATCCCCACCGACAAGACCTATCAGGTAGCCAGTCTTCTGGGTCTTTTCGATTTGAGCACTCCCGTCACCATTGGCTTCAACTATCCCTCACAGAAGGTAGGCAGCAAGGGCATCATCAAGGTGTCTGACAAGTTCTTCACCGACGACGAGATTTCCCGTCTCTCCGTAGTAGCTCCCAAGGTCATCCTCAGCATCATCCGCGACTACGAGGTCGTTGAGAAGAAGACCGTAGAGACCCCCGCAGAGATTCGTGGCATCGTGAAGTGCAACAACCCCAAATGCATCACCAACAACGAGCCTATGAAGACCCTCTTCCATGTAGAAGATGGCCTGCTCACCTGTCACTATTGTGAGAAGGAGCAGGACATCAACAAGGTAGAGTTGGTATAGTACGAGTCTATTGCCACTCGATGATATACGAATAGTGGTGGGGCTGATTGCCGTCGATGGTATACTGAGGTAGCGTACGCTGTCCCCAGGTATCTACACCACCCACACCATGAACATTCAAGTCAATATTCAGGTTTACAAAGCGTCCGCGCAGTATTTCGTGCGGATGCTTTGCTGTTTCTAAATCCTCCTCACCATAGTCCCACGCACGGATGCAGAGCGGCTGACAACCGGTAATTTTTAAAGTGGAGAACGGAGAGTGGAGAGTGGAAAGTTTAAACCAGCGCACATCACAACGGTTGCCATTATCCTGTGGATGGATATACTCCGTCTCATATTCGTTCAGCGGCATCTTGTATTGTCCCAAGAAGGCACTGCGCTTGCGGTCAGGATAGTTCTCCCAAGGACCACGACCATAGTATTCCACGTTAGTAAAGTCAGCAGGTATGCGCATACGCATGCCAAACTTAGGCATCACGGGCTTATCACTACCCGTTGGCAGATAGTCTACATCCACCAGTATCTTGCGGTCGTTGATAACGGTATAGTTCACCTTGACATCGCTCGTTTCTCTCCACACAGCGGTACGCTGGGCAAAATCGGCGGCATGCTGATTGTCGTTCTCTGGTTTCCAGAAGTAGGGTTCCAAGGGTGCCACCAGCATCTCCTTGCCATCGACAATCCACGAAGTAAGAGCATTGCCGTCAATGGTGATGGCCCCCTCCTGCCTCCCCCAAGGGGGGGCGGTGCTTCCTCTCCCTTTGGAGAGGGCGGGAGAAGAGGCTGTCGGGAAGTCGTATCCTTCAAGCACAAACTGCTCGCTGGCTACCACAAAGCCTTTCTTCGCCCAAGGCTTATCCTCCTTCAGCCGGGCAGCGATAGTCAGTGTCGTCTCACCATCGATAGTCACGGTGTCGCGAGTAATATCGTATTCACTGGGGTCCGTAAAACTATCGTGGTTGATGATGCGGATGGTGCCATCGGCCTCTCTGACAAACTGCAGGGGCTGATAGACGTGCTGCACCTCGTAGTAGTGCGGATGTGGCGTACGGTCAGGCGCAACCAGTCCATTGATGCAGAATGGTCCGTCGTTAGGTTGGTCGCCAAAGTCGCCACCGTAGTTATATTTGACTATTTTACTATTTACGATTTTACTATTTCCATGCGCAGAATTGTCTAATGGTAAATTGTCAAATGGTCCAATCCCCTGGTCCACCCAGTCCCAGATTGCTGCGCCACAGATGCTGCTGTCATTGTAGATAACATCCCAATACTCTTGGAAATTACCCACCGAGTTGCCCATGGCATGGGCATATTCACGCATAATAAACGGACGGTCGCTGATGCGACGGGCTTCAGAGGTCAGTCGCTCAGGTGTCAGATAGGCATCGTCATAGATGTCCGAGTATCTGCGGTCAGTATCACAGAACGGCAGTGCGATGGTGTCGAGTGCTACAGCGGCATCGCGCATCGCCTTGAGGTTAGGCCCTACTCCACCCTCATTACCCATACTCCACAGGATGACGCAGGGATTGTTCTTGTCGCGCTGCACCAATGAGACGGCACGATCCACATGGGCATCCTTCCATTCAGGGTCTTCACCCATCACACGGTTGGCATAGCCGTAGCCGTGACTCTCCTGGTTAGCCTCATCCATCACGTAGATGCCCCAGCGGTCGCAGAGTTCATAGAGGTATTCGCGATCGGGATAGTGCGAGGTGCGCAGGAAGTTGATATTCGCCTGCTTCATCAGCGTAATATCTTTTTCATAGGTGGCATCATCGACATAGCGACCCGTTACAGGATGGTGGTCGTGACGGTTCACGCCACGCAACTTCACATTCTTACCGTTAATCTTAAACACCTCGCCAACACATTCCACACGCTTCACGCCCAGATGGTTGTCGAAGTGCTCGTCGCCCACCTCAATGCTATATGGGTAGAGGTTTGGCTTTTCGGCCGACCACAACAAAGGTTTATCTATGGTGTAGGTGAAACGCACATGCGTAGTGTCCTTCGAATGGAGAATGGAGAATGGAGAATTGAGAATGGTGTTGTCTATATAGAAGTTGACACTCACATTCTTGGCTTTCTTCTTACCCACGTTGCAGATGGCGATGTCGGCTGTGATGTTAGCCTTTGAGAAGTCCTTGTTAGGCACTGCCTCCACCTTATAGTCAGCGATATGTACCAGCGGGCGCACCCATAGCTGCACCTCACGGAAGATGCCACTCAGGCGCCACATATCCTGACACTCCAAGTAGCTGCCGTCGCTCCAGCGATACACCTCGACAGTCAGGCGGTTCTTACCCTTGCGTACATATTTAGTAATGTCGAACTCTGCGGGCGACATCGAGTTCTGGCTGTAGCCCACCTTCTGGCCATTCACCCACACATAGAAGGCAGAATGTACGCCTCCGAAATGCAGTATCAGGTTCTTCGAAAGCATCTCTTTCGTCGCATCGAAGAAGGTGACATAGGAACCTACAGGGTTACGGTGGTCGTAGGCATACCAGTCCTTCTCAGGCTCACCCGTCACGCTAGGGCGGTCGCGGTGGAACGGATAGCGCATATTCACGTAGATAGGCTTGCCAAAGCCCTGTAGCTGCCAGTTGCCAGGTACTGTAATCTTGTCCCACCCGCTTACGTCATAGTCCTCGCGATAGAAGTCTGCTGGGCGCGACTCAGGGTCCTTAGACCAGTGGAACTTCCAACGTCCGTCAAGAGACTGAATCTCTCGACACTCTTTTTGCTTAGAGGGCAGTTGCAGCGTGGCATGATACGGCAGTTTGTTGATGCCCAGCACGTGGGGATTCTCCCAATCGTGCGTCTGTGCCTGTGCTGTGATGGCCAGCAGTAGCGCTACGCTAAATGAGAAATGATAAATGAGAAATGATAATCGTTTCATAATTTACTTTTGATGGTTATGGTTGCTGTGGGCAATGTGCTTTTGATGCGAATCTGTGCCTTGCCTTTCTTCTCTGTGCTCCTTACTACCAGCAGGGCACGACCCTTCCACGTGGTCACCTTAGATGACGTGTATGGCTCGCGGTCTTTCAGGTCAGCAGAGGCAAACGCCAGCAGACTGCCCTCGCCTTTCACGCTGGCCTCGCAGGGAATGGCGGCATCGGGACATGGCCAGCCATACTTATCCACCACCTCAACGGTAATGAAGCTCAAGTCCTGACCGTCGGCGGTAATGACGCGACGATCAGGCGTGAGGCGCAGACGAGCAGGCTCGCCTTTAGTCCAGAGAAGCGTACCTCTCCCGCTAGCCTCCGCACGCAGTACTCCGGGTTCGTAAGGCACTGTAAAGACAGCCTTGTATTCCGTATCTTCACTAACCGCCTTGGTACCAATCAGCTGATCGTTCAAATAGAGCTTCACCTCCTTGGCCTTTGTATAGACCTCAACGTCAATGGGCTTGCCCTCCCAGCCAGGCCAATTCCAGCTATCCCACGTAGGCCATACGCTCCATGCTGTCTGGTGAATCTTACCGTGATAGCCATCGGGCTCTTTCACAGCAATGGATAATACGGAAGGAAACTCTCCATCGTATGCCTCTTTCCACAGCATCTCGCGGTAGATGCTGATGGGTTTCCTATAGCCCGTGATGTCCACATCGCCACAGTACGCTCCGTGCCAGTCGGGCTGACCACCTTCTCGCCAGTGCTCGCCTGGGCGCTCACCCTCGTAGTAGTTACGCCCGATGCCGCTCTCACCCAGATAGTCCAGACCCGTCCACACGATGTCACCGATGATGTAGGGATACTCCTGCACCAGCTTCCAGTTCTTGAAGGCATCACGCGGAAAGCTCTCTGTCTGCCACATCACGCGCTTAGGGTCGCGCTGGTGGTCGCTCTTGTGCTTGTGAATCATGTAGTTATAGCCACCGATGTCGAGCACCTCGAAGTGTGGGTCGTAGATTTCCCAGTCGTCATCCCATGCACACAGTGCCTCCGTCACTGGACGTGTGTTGTCCTCTTCCAGTATGGCCTGCTTCAGCTTGCGAGCGGTGGTGACGACGCGGATGTCCTTACGCTCTATCACCTCGTTTCCAATGCTCCAGCAAATGATACTGGGATGGTTCCTGTCGCGCTTCACCATGGCATGGATATCCTCCTGATAGCACGAGTCTATCAGTGTCGAGTAGTCGTAGGGATTCTTCGCTGTGCGCCAACCGTCGAAGGCCTCACCAATGACCAGCATACCCAGCGAGTCACAGGCGTCGAGGAAGGCACGTGTCGTGGGGTTGTGTGCCGTACGAATCAAGTTGAAGCCTGACTCTTTCATCAGTCTGACCTTACGAATCTCGGCAGCATCGAAGGCCATTGCTCCCAGCACACCATCGTCGTGGTGCAGACAGGCACCATTGATTTTCAGTGGCTTACCATTGAGCAGGAAACCCTTCTCAGCAGTATATTCTATGGTACGGATGCCATAAGTGACGGGCACCACATCGCCCTCTGCCTCGATGGTCGTATGATAAAGGTACGGATCGTCGGGCGACCACAGGCGGGGCTGCTCCACATGGATGGTCTTCTCGATGGGTTTGCGAGTACCGTCCTCCATCACCACCTCGGCCTTGATATTCACCGTGTGGATGTCGGGCGTCGTCACCTTGACGCTCCATTCGTCAATGTAGCGCTGCTTTTTCGTTACGAGCCACACATGGCGGTAGATGCCAGAGCCTGAATACCAGCGACAGTTGGGCTGCTCGCTGTTGTCCACTTTGACCACAACCTCATTATCACGTTTGTCCTTGTACAGATACTGTGTAATATCCACCGTAAATGGCGTATATCCATAGGCATGCTGACCAGCCTTCTGTCCATTGACGAATACCTCTGCTTTCTGGTAGACACCCTCGAAGTGCAGCATTACCCGCTTATTTTTCCACTCTCCACTTTCCACTTTAAACTGTTTTTTGTATTCACCTTTACCAGCCGGATACCAGCCGCCACCTTCTTTCGTGGCACCCGTTGTGGGGTCAGGTGCCTCGTAAATATCCCAGTCGTGGGGAAGATTAACATTGATAGTCTTGCCGTTACGTGTAAACTGCCAATCACTGTCAAACAATGATTTGGTCTGTGCATGGGTAGACAATACTGCAAAAAGTAACGCTAATACTAAGTTAGTTTTAATATTCATGGGGTGTTTTATTGGTTGCGCTGCAAAGGTACAAATATTTTTTCATATTATCATCTTTTCTACGAATGAATCAATAAGGTTCACTCCATTTTATAATATTAATGACAAATCAGGAGGATGCCTTTGTTGTCAAACAAAGAGAAAAAAAGGGGAGCAAAGAAAACATTTTGGGGAAACGTTAGCTTATTTCATAAAAAATATGTATCTTTGCAGACCTTTAAACTCCAAAATTAAACAAGTTAGACAAAACAATGGAAAGAGACAATCAGATTTTCGAGTTGATCGAGCAGGAGCACCAGCGCCAGCTGAAGGGCATCGAGCTCATCGCCAGTGAGAACTTTGTTAGCGACCAGGTCATGGAAGCTATGGGCAGCTACCTTACCAACAAATATGCGGAAGGTTATCCTGGCCACCGCTACTATGGCGGCTGTCAGGTTGTAGACAAGGTAGAACAGTTGGCCATTGACCGCGTATGTGAGTTGTTTGGTGCCGAGTATGCTAACGTACAGCCCCACTCTGGCGCACAGGCTAACGCCGCTGTGCTGCTGGCCGTGCTGAAACCCGGCGACTGCTTTATGGGTCTGAACCTGGATCACGGTGGTCACCTGTCACATGGCTCGCTCGTCAACACCTCGGGTATTCTCTACAAGCCCGTAGGCTATAATCTGAATAAGGAGACGGGTCGCGTGGACTATGACGAGATGGAGCGTCTGGCTCTGGAGCACAAGCCCAAGCTGATTATCGGTGGTGGTTCTGCCTACAGCCGTGAGTGGGACTACAAGCGCATGCGTGAGATTGCCGACAAGGTAGGCGCTCTGCTGATGATCGATATGGCTCACCCCGCCGGTCTGATTGCCGCTGGTCTGTTGGACAACCCCGTAAAATATGCCCACATCGTAACCTCTACCACCCACAAGACCCTGCGTGGTCCTCGTGGTGGTATCATCCTGCTGGGTAAGGACTTCGACAACCCATGGGGTTACACCACTCCAAAGGGTGTTGTCAAGAAGATGTCACAGCTGCTGAACAGCGCTGTATTCCCCGGACAGCAGGGTGGTCCTCTGGAGCACGTCATCGCTGCCAAGGCCGTTGCCTTCGGCGAGGCCCTGAAGCCCGAGTTCAAGGAGTGGGCTAAGCAGGTGAAGAAGAATGCTGCCGTGCTGGCCGAGGAGCTGGTAAAGCGTGGCTTCGGCATCGTCAGCGGTGGTACCGACAACCACTCTATGCTGGTAGACCTGCGCTCTAAGTATCCTGAGCTGACTGGTAAGGTGGCAGAGAACGCACTGGTTGCCGCCGACATCACCGTCAACAAGAACATGGTACCATTCGATAGCCGCTCGGCCTTCCAGACTTCTGGTATCCGTCTGGGAACTCCCGCCATCACGACCCGTGGTGCCAAGGAAGACCTGATGATTCAGATTGCCGCCTGGATTGAGGAAGTGCTCAACGATCCTGAGAACGAGCAGGTCATCGCTAAGGTACGCGGCGAGGTCAACGAGACCATGAAGAATTATCCGCTCTTCGCATATTAAAAGGAAGTTAGCGAAGTTAACGGAGTTAACGAAGTTAAGGAAGATTCCTTTGCCTATCTAATAAATCCTTTGATGAAAGACCGTTTAAAAGCAATTCTATTAACCCTGCAGATGCTGCTGATGCTCTCATTTCCTATGGAGATGAGAGCCCAGCAGATGCAGGCAACCCTCTCCCACTATACCACCGACGACGGACTGGCCAGCAACGCTATCTCTTACCTGACGCACGACGACTACGGATACGTCTGGATAGCGACATGGAATGGCGTGTCGCGCTTCGATGGCTATAATTTCTACAACTACAAGACGGGACACACCAGCGGCATCAGAGGTTTGCACAACCGCGTAGATGCCATGACGGTGGACCCCGCACAAAACATCTGGCTGAAGATGTACGACGGTCGCATCTTCGTCATCAACCGACACACCGACAAGATTGAAGACCCGCTGCAGGGCATTGCCGACCACGACGCCTTCCATGTAGACTATTTCTACATGCCTTTTGTAACCAGTGGCGGCGACGTGCTCATCTCTTATAAAGATGTGGGTCTCTACAAGCTGCGCCTGGACCGTTCAGGCCTGCAGCAACAGCTCATTATGACCGGTCAAGAGTTTGTGACCTGCGTCACAGAGGGCTACCATGGCGATGTCTGGGTGGGCACCAACAAGGGTGTACACCGTGCCGACCTGGCTAACCTGACGCTGGAGCGTAAGGGCTATTTCCTCGACGAATACATCACAAAGATTACCTCGAACGGCTACAACATCTTTGTCAGCACACGTTCGGGAAAAATCATGCAGTTCTCATATGGTCAGGAGCCGAAACTGGTCAAGGACGTTGGTCGCGAGATTACCAGCCTGTATGTTGACAGCTATGGCGAGATATGGTTCTCCGACCTGGGCGACGGCGTGTACCGTCTGGATCCCAAGACGGGCGACACCCACTTCTATAAGCAACACGTGCTGGTGCCTGAGTTCACCAGTCGCGGTGCCTTCTTCAGCGAGGTGGATGGTGTGCTGTGGATACGTCTGAACCATGGTGGCTACGGCTACTACAACCGCGAGACGGACGTGGTGGAGTACTTCCACAACGACCCGTCGAACCCATGGAACCTGTCGAACTCCATCAATGCCAACCTGGAGTTGGAAGACGGCGTCATCTGGCTATCGACGAGCCGCCGCGGCCTGGAGAAGTTGGAGATACTGAAGAACACCATCGGTCGCAAGTTGATGGTGCCCAATGCCGAGTCGATGCTGGAGAACGAGACGCGTGCACTCTTCTACGACACGCACAACCAGCAGCTGCTGATAGGCAACAAGCAGCACACGCTGTTTATCATCGACAAGCAGGGCAACAAGCAGATACTGACACACGACAGCAACGGCGAACCCTTCGGCCGCTTCTATGGCATCAGCGGTGACTCGAAGGGCAACTACTGGCTGTGCGACAAGGACAAGGGTCTCTACAAAATGACACCCAACGGCAATGGCGGCTATACCATCACCAACTTCCGCCACGACGAGAACGACCTGTGGACACTCTCTTCGAACAGTGCCTACCAGGCCGTAGAAGACCGTCAGGGCAACATCTGGGTGGCTACCTACGGTGGTGGCGTGAACATCCTGGTGAGCAACAAGAAGGGCGGCTACTATATCTATTCGCCCCAGAACAAGCTGAAGAAATATCCGCAGTCGTCACACCAGAAGGTGCGCACCATTGCCGTCGACAAGGAGGGCAAGGTGTGGGCAGGTACCACCGACGGCATCCTTATCATGTCGCTGAAGGATGACAAGTTTACCGCAGACCCCTTGGAGCAGCCCGACGATCTGGAGAAGGGACTGGCCAGCAACGACATCGTCTGTCTGGGCAGAGACCAGGAGGGCAACATGTGGGTAGGTACCAACAGCGGCGGTCTGAGTCGTAGCACCGACAAGGACGCCAAGGGGCGCTGGCAGTTTGAGAACTTCGGCATCGAGGCCGGTCTGCCCTCTGAGGAGATTCGCAGCCTGACATTCGACAACAAGGGCAACGTATGGTTTGCCACCGACCACATCCTCTGCTCGTTCGATACGAAGAAGAAGATTCTCACCACCTTCTCGAATCTGGACGGTGTGGACGACACGATGTGTTCGGAGAATGCCGCCATCGCACTGCCCAACGGTCATATCCTCTTCGGCACCTTCAACGGCTACTACGTCGTGGACCGTAACAAGCTGATCACCAAGACGGGCTCGCTGCTGAAGCTGCGCATCACCGACTTCCTGCTGAACGACGAGCTGATGTCGCCACGTCTGAACGACAACTTCGACTACTACGTCCCCGAGGTGCGTCGTGTGAAGTTGCCTAAGCATGGTGGCGTTATGACTTTCCGCTTCGCCTCGCTGAACTACCAGTTGCAGCACCGCACGCACTACCAGTACCGCCTGTTAGGCTACGAGTCGGAATGGCGCAATGCGGGCAAGCAGCGTCAGGCCACCTATAGCGACCTGCCTGCCGGCACCTACCTGTTCCAGGTCAAGGCCTTCCTCCTCGAGTCGCCCGAGAATTATGATATGCGCACCTTGGAGATTGTCATCCCACCCTACTTCCTGCTGTCCACCTCTGCCGTCTGGATCTACCTCTTCCTGCTGATGGTCGGCAGCGTCACTGGTCTCTGGTGGCACCAGGAGCAGCTCCGCAAGCGCTACCAGTCAGAGCACGAGGTTACTGAGTACGAACCCTATGCTCCGAATCCCAGCGTAGATTAAGAACAAAAAAAGTGGGGGAAAAGCTTGCTTTTTTCCAAACTATTTCGTAACTTTGTCCCCAAAAGGACAAGATAGGCTGCATTTCGGAAATAAAAATAAATCGAGATTTATTTTGTATTTCGCTCAATTTGCACTATCTTTGCACTCAGAATAGGGAGCTGTGCCGGTTCGATCGGGATACTCATCAAATTACATTGAAAACCGAGCTGTCTCCTCTTGTCAATGGCGGGCCACAATAAAAGTCGCAAGACCGGTGGATTACAAAGGCGGAGGGCACTCAAATCTTTTAACAAAGGAGTTTTCATCACATCACCGGGCGGCATCCCTCTTCTTTTTGCGCATTCGCTAATTGAGAATTGAAAATTGAAAATTGAGAATTATGTTTTCCGGAATCATAAAGGAGTTTGCTACTGTTGTAGCTATTAAGAAAGATCGTGACAATATTGACTTTACGCTGACCTGCTCGTTTGTCGACGAGCTCTGCATAGACCAGAGCGTGGCACACAACGGCGTATGTCTTACCGTGGTGAGCATCGCTGACGGCAACTACGTGGTAACGGCCATGAAGGAAACGCTGGACCGCACCAATCTCGGTCTGCTGAAGGTGGGCGACAAGGTCAACATAGAGCGCTCTATGCTCATGAACGGACGACTGGACGGTCACATCGTGCAGGGGCACGTGGACGAGACGGCAGAGTGCATCGCCATGGACGATGCCAACGGCTCCACCTACTTCACCTTTAAATATAAAGAGGATATAGAGATGGCACGCAACGGCTACTTCACCGTCGATAAGGGCTCCGTTACTGTCAATGGTGTCTCCCTGACCGTCTGCAACCCCACGCGCGACACCTTCCAGGTTGCCATCATCCCCTATACCATGGAGCATACCAACTTCCAAGACATCCGCGTAGGCTCTGTTGTCAACCTCGAGTTCGACATCCTTGGTAAATACATCGCCCGCCTGCAACAGCTGTAGGCCATTTTCCGATACTCCGTAGACCATAAAAATAAAAAAGGAGCGGAATTCTTTGGCAGTTTACATTATTGTTTATATCTTTGCAACGGAAATCATAAAAAGGAGAAGAATATGAGTACCTCAACATTAACAAACCTACGCGACTACCTTACAGGAACGCTCTCACCAGACAACATGATTTGGCTGGCCACACAGCTCACTGAGTATGCCAAGAAGGAAGAGCAGTCACGCAAGCCATACACTATTGAGGAAATCCGCGCTATGATAGTCCAATCCGAACGCGACATTGCCGAGGGCCGAATATATGACTTCGACGAAGCAATGGACGAATTGGAAAAGGAGTTCGCCGAGGAAGACCGCGAACTTGCAATGGCCGAAGCTATATGAAATCCATCATGACTGACGTGGCGAAACAACAAATTCGCCAAAATAGTCTATCGTATTGACGGTGATACGATTTACATCGTCGCTTTATGGGATGTTAGACGCAATCCTGGAACTTTAGCAAGCGAAGTGAAATAAACAATCCCTGTTCGCAGCCAACATAAATATAAACGTATAATTATCGTGTAAATGATTCATATAATTAATCATTAATGGCTAACGAGAAACAAGTAATTAACGAGAAATTAACGGGGTAATTAATGGCCATTAACGTTGAAGATTATTCTGCGCACTTAACATCTATG
>OMXL01000049.1 GCA_900314985.1 uncultured Prevotellaceae bacterium
TGGTCCGAGACATGTCCACCAAAGGGGCAAGTGCTCAGTCCAATATACGCTATGTAGTTCAAAATGAGATATATAATAAAAAATTAACTAAGTATTGATATGATGAATTTTGCAATTAAAAAAGTTTGTTTTTTGGTAGCATTGGCCGCTTGTGGAACGATGGCTTATGCTCAGTTCCCTAATGAGAAGTTTGGTAAACCTTCTAAACAGGAATGGGATTTTGTAGGCTGGGGCGATGCCGTGAAGGCCGATGCCATCATCCTGAGTAAAACGATGACTGCTACCTACCAGATGACTGACCAGGTGGCTACAACCAATCAGTCGGACCCTGATATGAGTATTGACAATCTGGCTGATTTTGGTAAGAACCTGATTGACGACAGCAACCTACTGATTAAGTATGAGGTTAATCTGCGCACGAAGATTCTGAAGGCTGAGGGTGCGAAGCATGCCAATATTGACATTACTTATTTCAGTCTGAATGACAAGAAGCTGATTAGTTTCGATGAGATAGAAGACCTCAAGGTAAAGGTGTTTACGAAAAACGAGAAGGGTAAGGTAGAGAAGAAGAATATCAACACTGCCTCGTTTGTCAGAGAACGTGTGGACGACAACTATATGGTGCTGCACGTGGTGGTGCCCGACGTACAGCCTGGCAGCATTGTGGAGTACACGTACAAGATTACCAGCGTGCGCCCTGCATACCTCTACGACTGGCTCTTCCAGGAGTGCATTCCTACCGTACACTCCAAGTGCGACATCCAGGTGCCTGCCTTCCTGCAGTTTAACATGAATGTGCCCATCAACAAACTCATCAGATCGGGTGTGATAGCTGATCGTCTGGCATACGACACCAACCGTCCTGACCTGAAGAAGGGTAAGTCAGTGATTACGAACCACTACACCATTGTGGGTGACTACATCCCCTCTGAGGGCGAGACGATTGCTCCCTTTACCAGCATGCTTTCCAAGCCTTCGCTGGATAAGCTGCCTGTACCGATGCCTGTAGGCTCTTCACATCTGAAAGTAAAATAAGACAATAAGCTCATGAAAAGACTCCTGCCGCTACTGATTGTTATGCTGATACTGACGGTCTATCGTGCTCAGGCTCAGCAGGTTCGTGAAACCGTCCTATTGGATAAGGGATGGAAGTTCTCGCTGGGACATGCCGGTGACCCGAAGAAGGATTTCGGCTGCGGCACGGAGTACTTTAACTACCTGACGAAGGCCAGCTCGATACACAACGAGGGCCCTTACTCACTGAAGTTTGACGATACAAAATGGCAGGATGTGCAGTTGCCGCACGACTGGGTGACGACGTTGCCCTATGCTGCTGAGGCCAGCCACTCGCACGGCTACAAGACCGTGGGGTGGAAATATCCGGAGAGCAGTGTGGGCTGGTATCGCAAGCAGTTCACGATTCCCGCTACCGACCTTGGCAAGCGCCTCATGTTGCGCTTTGATGGCATCTTCCGCAATGCCCGTGTATGGTTTAATGGCTTCTATATGGGTACTGAACCCAGCGGCTATGCGACGCAGGTGTATGACATCACGCCCTATGTGAAGTATGGTGAACCGAACTTGATCTGCGTGCGTGCCGACGCTACGCTGGAGGAGGGCTGGTTCTACGAAGGTGCTGGCATTTATCGTGATGTGTGGCTGGAGAAAATGGCTGAGGTCAGTGTGGCACCCTTCGGCACCTTTGTCTATGCCGAACTGCAGCAACCCTATGACCATGCTGTTGTCCATGTCAAAACTGAGGTGACCAACAGCGGACTGAAGACCCAGCTATATGAGGTTGAGCAGCGGATGCTGGATGCCGAGGGCAGAGAGGTGGCACACGTCAGCGGATTCATGTACCCTATACTCGCCAAAGAGACACGAACATGCGACCATCGGATAAAGATTTCCAATCCGCACCTCTGGAGTACTACGGACCCCTATCTGTATAAGGTAGAGACAACGGTGAAGGTGGACGACAAGGTAACGGATGTCTACGAGACAACAATAGGCTTGCGCGATATCCGGTTTGATGCTGAACGAGGCTTCCTGCTGAATGGTGAACCCCTGAAATTGAAGGGTGTCAACATGCATCAGGACCATGCAGGTGTAGGTGCCGCCATTCCCGATGCATTGCAGGCATGGCGCATCAAGCAACTCAAGAAGATGGGGTGTAATGCCTATCGCGCCTCGCATAACCCCATGACACCCGCTCTGCTGGACATCTGCGACCGCGAGGGCATACTGGTCATCGACGAGAACCGACTGATGGGCATCAACGACGAACACCTGCGCCTGTTGGAGCGCATGATTAAGCGCGACCGTAACCACCCTTGTATCATTCTCTGGAGCGACGGCAATGAGGAGTGGGGACTGGAGAATAGCGTTCAGGGAACCCGTTTGGCAGAGGCTATGCGTGAATATACCCGTCTGTTTGACCCCACACGTCCCAGTACGGTGGCCAATGCCGGTGGTACAGAACTCATCAAGGGGCTCGACGTGGTGGGCTTCAACTACATCGTGCAGAACGACGTGGACAACCGCAAGAAGAACAATCCCTCGTGGCGCATTGTGGGCACGGAGGAGACATCGGGCTGTGGCACTAGAGGCTGGTATTTCAAGGATGCCGACTACCCTGGGCGTATGGTCAGCCTGAACCGTACCAATGAACAAGGCTATGAGAACATCATTGAGCGTGGTTGGAAATTCTATGCTGAGCGCCCCTGGGCAGCAGGTCTGTTCTATTGGACGGGCTTCGACTATCGTGGTGAACCCAACCCCTTGTCATATCCTGCCCACGACTCGGAATTTGGTATCTTCGACTACTGTGGATTCCCCAAAGACGAGGCGTACTACCTGAAGGCATGGTGGACCCAGGAGCCCGTGCTACACATCTTCCCGCACTGGAATCTGCAGGGCCACGAGGGCGAGGAGGTGGAACTCTGGGCGTATAGCAACTGTGACGAGGTGGAGCTCATCGTGAATGGTAAGAAGCTGGGGCGCCAACAGATGCCTAAGAACGGACATCTGACGTGGAAGGCTACCTATCAGCCTGGCAAGGTGGTGGCCTATGGTTACAGGAACGGCAAGCGCACAATGACGCAGGTGATAGAGACTACGAAAGCCGCTTATAAGTCAGTGCTCAAGGCTGATCGTCAGGAACTGACGGCCGATGGTCGCGACGTGGCAGTCGTTACCGTCGAGGTGCAAGACCAGAAGGGTAGAGTAGTGCCCGATGCCTGTCCACTGCTGACCTTCACACTGGAGGGTAACGGTCGTATTTTAGGCGCTGGCAATGGCGACCCGATGTATCTGGGTGCTGACCATCCCAAGGACAAGGACTGCCGCCAGTTTACCATTCCAGCCTTCAATGGATTGGCACAGGTGCTGGTGCAGAGTGGCGAGGAGGCCTCGACCATCACGCTGCGCTGTCAGAGCGAGAAACTACAGACGGGAAGTGTCTGTATCACAGAAAAATCCAAATAAATTCTTTTTTTTACTCACTTTTTTGTAATTTTGCAGGCTCAAATAATTATAATAAGGTGAATCAGGAAATAGAACGCAGGCGAACATTCGCCATTATCTCGCACCCCGATGCTGGTAAAACCACGCTGACAGAGAAGTTTCTGCTCTTCGGTGGACAGATCCAGGTGGCTGGTGCCGTGAAGAATAACAAGATTAAGAAAACCGCTACTTCCGACTGGATGGATATCGAGAAGCAGCGTGGTATATCGGTGTCAACCTCTGTGATGGAGTTTGACTACACCCCCGAAGGATCGGACATAGAATACAAGGTGAACATTCTGGATACCCCAGGTCACCAGGACTTTGCGGAAGATACCTATCGCACGCTGACAGCCGTTGACAGCGCCATCATCGTGGTGGACGGTGCCAAGGGTGTGGAGGCGCAGACGAGGAAGCTGATGAATGTGTGTCGTATGAGAAATACCCCCGTTATCATCTTCATCAATAAGATGGACCGTGAGGGTCGCGACCCGTTCGACCTGTTGGACGAGCTGGAGCAAGAACTGGAAATTAAGGTGCGCCCTCTGTCGTGGCCTATCAATCAGGGTGCCAAGTTCAAGGGCGTATATAATATCTATGAGCAGCAGCTCAACCTGTTTACTCCCGATAAGCAGCGCGTTACTGAAAAGGTGAGTGTTGAGCTCGATTCTGTCGAGCTGGATGAACGCGTCGGGGAGCAGGACGCTGAGAAGCTGCGCGAAGATCTGGAATTGGTGGATGGAGTCTATCCAGAGTTCGAGGTAGAGACCTACCGCTCGGCAGAGGTGGCTCCCGTATTCTTTGGTTCTGCACTGAACAATTTCGGCGTGCAGGAGCTGCTGGACTGCTTCGTAGAGATTGCCCCATCGCCCAAGCCCACCAAGGCTGAGGAGCGCATGGTGCAGCCCGACGAACAGAAGTTTACGGGCTTCATCTTCAAGATTACTGCCAATATCGACCCCAATCACCGCTCGTGTATCGCCTTCTGTAAGGTATGCTCGGGTAAGTTCCAGCGCAACCAGCCCTATCTGCATGTGCGTCAGGGCAAGACGCTGCGCTTCTCCAGTCCTACGCAGTTTATGGCTCAGCGCAAGTCGACCATCGACGAGGCTTGGCCAGGCGACATCGTAGGTCTGCCCGATACCGGTGGCATGTTCAAGATTGGCGACACCATCACTGAGGGTGAACAGCTCCACTTCCGTGGCTTGCCCTCATTCTCGCCCGAGCTGTTTAAGTATATCGAAAACGACGACCCCATGAAGTCGAAGCAGTTGCAGAAGGGTATCGACCAGCTGATGGACGAGGGTGTCGCCCAGTTGTTCGTCAACCAGTTCAACAACCGCAAGATTATCGGTACCGTGGGTCAGCTGCAGTTTGAGGTCATCCAGTATCGCTTGGAGAACGAGTATAATGCCAAGTGTCGCTGGGAACCCGTACACCTGTATAAGGCCTGCTGGATAGAGAGCGACGACGAGAAAGAGCTGGAGAACTTCAAGAAGCGCAAATATCAATATATGGCCAAGGATAAGGAGGGACGCGACGTGTTCCTCGCTGACTCTGGCTATGTGCTCAGCATGGCGCAGCAAGACTTTGAGCATATTAAGTTCCACTTTACAAGTGAATTCTAATGACAAGAGAGGAAGATATTAAGAAGGCCGTAGAGGTGTTGCGAAAGGGTGGGGTGATACTCTATCCCACAGACACCGTATGGGGCATCGGTTGTGATGCGACCAATGCAGAGGCCGTGAAGCGCGTGTATGACATCAAGCAGCGCGACGACTCGAAGGCTATGATTTGTCTGGTAGATAGTGACGCCCGTCTGCAGCGCTACGTAAGGAATGTGCCCGATGTGGCGTGGCAGCTGATAGACAGCCTCAAGGAAACTTCCACTACTCCCGACGGATCTCCGTCGGGTGTTAAGCCCACCACCATCATTCTCGATGGTGCCATCAATCTGGCGGAGAACCTGATAGCCGAAGACGGCTCGATTGCTCTGCGCATCACGCAGGAGGCTTTCTCCAAGGAGCTGTGCTACCGTTTCCAGAAGGCGCTGGTAAGCACCTCGGCCAATATCAGTGGCGAGCCTGCTGCCCAGAACTACTGCGACATAGACCCTCGTATCATCGAACAGGTGGACTACGTGTGCTGGAGTCGCCGTCAGGAGCATAAGCCCCATACGCCCAGCAGCATCATTCGCCTGAGACAGAACGGTGAGGTGACAATCATTAGGAATTGAGAATTGAGGAGTGATGGATTCGGCGACAATCGGTAAAAAACCACAGTGGCTGACGAGACTGCACGACTGGCGCGTAGCCAATGTGAGCGACAAGATGTTCCTACTCATCTTGGCGTTTGTGGTGGGTGTACTGTCAGCGGTGGCAGCCTACGTGTTGCACTCGCTCATCAATACCATCGTGGCACTGCTGACGGGTCGTTTCCATGCTGACACCTACAACTGGCTCTATTTGGTATATCCTGTGGTGGGTATCTGGCTCACATCGCTGTTTGTGCGCTATGTGGTCAGAGACAATATCTCGCATGGTATTACGCGCATCCTTTATGCTATCTCGTCGAACCGTTCGCGTCTGAAGGGACATAACACGTGGTCGAGCGTCATCGCTTCAGCTATCACCATCGGCTTTGGTGGTTCGGTGGGTGCCGAGGCTCCTATCGTACTCACTGGTTCAGCCATTGGTTCTAATCTGGGTAAACTGTTCCGACTTGACAACAAGACACTGATGACGCTGGTGGGCTGCGGTGCTGCAGGTGCTATTGCCGGCATCTTTAAGGCACCTATCGCAGGACTGGTATTCACGCTCGAGGTGCTGATGATTGACATGACGATGTCGGCACTGTTGCCTATTCTGGTGTCATGCGTGACGGCCACCTGTTTCACCTACCTGTTTAGAGGTGATGCAGCACTGTTCTCGTTTACGCTGGAAAGCGGTTGGACGGTAGAACGTGTACCAGCCTGCATCCTGCTGGGTGTGACGTGTGGCTTGGTGAGTCTTTACTTTATCCGTACAATGACTGTTTGTGAAGACCTCTTTGCCCGTTTCAAGGATAAACCCTATGTCAAGCTGTTGATGGGTGGTGCCATCTTGAGCACGCTCATCTTCCTGTTCCCCTCGCTATATGGTGAGGGCTACCATTCTATCAACCTGCTGCTCAACGGAAAGACAGAAGCTGATTGGAATCAGATTCTCGACGGTTCACTGTTCTATGGACATAGCGAATTCATCATTCTCTATCTGGCGCTGGTACTCTTTACCAAGGTCTTTGCCACATCGGCTACCAATGGTGGTGGCGGCTGTGGTGGTACTTTCGCACCCTCATTGTTCATCGGCTGCTTTACGGGCTTCCTGTTCTCACGCCTGTGGAACATCAACCAGATAGGTGTCTATGTGCCGGAGAAGAACTTTGCCTTATTAGGCATGGCGGGTGTGATGTCGGGAGTGATGCATGCTCCGCTGACGGGTATCTTCCTCATTGCTGAGATTACTGGCGGCTACGACCTCTTCATGCCACTGATGATCGTCTCTGTGTCAGCCTATCTGACCATCAACATCTTTGAGCCTCACAGCATCTATGGCATGCGTCTGGCCAAGCAGGGACGTCTGGTGACCCACCATACCGACCATGCAGTGCTGACGCTGATGAGTCTGGATTCTGTCATCGACCGCGACTATCAGTGTGTTGATCCTGATATGGAACTGGGACAGATGGTGCATAAGATTAGTCGCTCGCATACCGACGTACTGCCTGTCACCGATGCTGCAGGCACGCTGTTGGGCGAGATAGATATCCGCAAGATTCGTCATGTGGTGTTCCGCACCGAGTTGTACCACCACTTCAAGGCCCATCAGCTGATGATAGAACCTGCTGCCGTGTTGAACGACGGCACCCCCATGACGCAGGTTATGAAGACCTTTGAGCGTACGCAGGCCGACTGGTTGCCCGTGCTTGACGTAGACAACCATTTGAAGGGATATATCTCGCGTAAGCGTATGTACGACATGTATCGCAAGATGGTACACGACTTTAGTCAAGACTAAGCGGGCTTCGCCCTAGTGAATAACGAATAGTGAATAGTGAATAATGACGAAGGAAGACCTTAGAATAGTATTTATGGGAACACCGGAGTTTGCAGTAGAGACGTTGCAGGCACTGGTAGAAAACAATTATAACGTGGTGGCAGTGGTGACACAGCCTGACAAACCCGTAGGGCGCCACCAGACTGAGATGCAGCCCTCAGAAGTGAAAAAATACTCACTGGAGCACGGTTTACCCGTGCTCCAACCCGAGAAGATGAAAGACCCCGTCTTCATCGAACAGTTGCGCTCATACAATGCTAACCTGCAGGTGGTGGTGGCCTTCCGCATGCTGCCAGAGGTAGTGTGGGCTATGCCTGAGTATGGCACCTTCAACGTGCATGCTGCCCTGTTGCCTCAGTATCGTGGTGCTGCCCCCATCAATTGGGCAGTGATTAATGGTGAGACAGAGACGGGTGTGACCACCTTCTTCCTCGACCACGACATTGATACGGGTCGTATCATTCTGAAGAAGCATTTCCCCATTCCTGACGAGGCTGACGTGGAGTATGTCTATGACGGTCTGATGCATCTGGGTGCCCAGATTTGTCTGGAGACGCTCGATGCCATCATCGCTGCCGACGGCCACCCCGATAGCATCCCACAGGATGATTCTCAATTCTCAATTCTCAATTCTCAATTAAAATCTGCCCCCAAGATTTTCAAAGAGACTTGCCAGATTGACTGGACGAAGTCTGCCAAGCAGGTGTACGACTTTGTGCGTGGCCTGAGTCCTTATCCTGGTGCGTGGACCACACTCGTTACCCCTGATGGTAAGGAAACGGTGCTGAAAATCTTTAAGACGCGTAAGACGGGCAACCCATGCCAGCAGACAGGAGCGCTGAAGGTCGATGGCAAGTCACTCTTGGTGGCTTGTGGCGATGAGTGGCTGGAACTCGTGGAACTGCAGCTGGCAGGCAAGAAACGCATGAAGGCTACAGACTTCCTGAATGGCATGAAACAGGTAGGCGAGAGCCGACTAAAATAATTTTTCATTCTGACATAATAAAAGGGTATTGCTGTACGTTTCTTCAATAGAAACTCAAATACAGAATGCCTATGCAACATTTTACTCAAAACGAATTAAAACCCAATCCATCGACCATCCTGTTCATCAAACAGCTTGCTCGCATGTGTAATAAAAAGAACACTCAGACAAATGGCTACAATGGTTTCGCCGTCGCTGCTTGCAGCTGACTTCTTACATCTCGATCAAGAGGTGGAAATGATTAACAGGAGTGAGGCCGACTGGCTTCATCTGGATGTGATGGATGGAGTCTTCGTACCAAACATCTCGTTTGGTTTCCCCGTGCTGGAGGCTGTTGCCAAGAAATGCAAGAAACCGCTGGATGTGCACTACATGATTGTACACCCAGAACAGTATATCCAGCAGACGGCTAAGTTGGGTGCCATGATGATGAACGTGCACTACGAGGCCTGTACCCATCTGCATCGTACCATCCAGGAGATTCATCAGGCAGGCATGAAGGCTGCTGTGACGCTCAATCCTGCTACGCCCGTCTGTGTATTGGACGATATCATCTGCGATGTAGATATGGTACTGCTGATGAGTGTCAACCCTGGCTTTGGCGGACAGACTTTCATTGAGAATACCATCAAGAAGGTGCGCCAGTTGCGCCAGCTCATTACCGAGCGTGGCTCAAAAGCCCTCATAGAGATTGACGGTGGCGTACAAAACGAGACGGCACCCCGCCTCGTTGAGGCTGGTGCCGACGTATTGGTAGCAGGTAGCTATGTCTTCGGTAGCAAGAATCCAGAAGAAAGAATTAAAAGTCTTCGCGCCCTCTAATTCTCCATTCTCATTGCAACGCCCCACTTTGACCTTCAGGTCAAAGAATTCTCAATTACATCTCCAGTGTCAGCTGGAGATGATTGTTTTTTGCCATACGACGCATATTAATCAGTGCGTAGCGCATGCGTCCCAGTGAGGTATTGATGCTTACACCCGTCATCTCGGCAATCTCCTTGAACGACAAGTCCTGGTAGTAGCGCATATAGACTACTTCGCGCTGGGGAGCGGGTAGGGCGTCCATCAAGTGGCGCACGTCGTCCAGCACCTGCGTGTTGACATATTCGTTCTCGCGGTTCAGGTCCATCACCTGACTGCCACTCAACTTGTTCAGGTCGTTGTCCTCAGAGGGCTCTACGATGTGTGCTGAGCGCTGCTGGCGGTAGGAGTCCATAATGATATTATGGGCAATACGTGTCAACCAGAAGGCAAACTTACCAGAATCGGTATATTTACCCTCTTGCAACTTGGTAATCACTTTGACGAAGGTCTCTTGGAACACGTCGTTAGCCACTTCAGGGTCGCGAACTACGAACATGATATACGAGAAGAGTTTTTGCTGATTACGAGCTAATAACTCATCGAATGCCTTGTTGTCTCCGTCTATGTAAAGTAGTGCCAACGCTTCGTCGGTACAACTTGCATAATTCTTCATATTTTCTTCTTTTTAATTATGAAGTAGAGCTTTTTCGATAGGCAATAATGTTTAAAGTTATTAACTGATTTTTGATTTTATCGCTGCAAAAGTAAGTAAAAATATCATTTCTTCAAAATATTTTTGGAAAAAAATGTCCTTTTTACTGAAAAAAGTGTACCTTTGTAGAGGATTTTACTATTAACACTACTAAAAAAACATGATAAAGTTGTTTGTGCCAGGGCGTCTTTGCCTCTTCGGTGAACACACCGACTGGGCTGGTCACTATCGTACCATGAATGCTGATATCCTACCAGGAGCCTCTATCGTTACTGGTATCGAACAGGGTATTTATGCTGAGGTGGAGAAGTCGCCCATCTTCGAATTGTATAGTGAAGCTCCAGAAATCCGCAATGTGTGGAACGACTTCTCTTGTCGTATGAACGAGACAGAGCTGAAGTCGGTGGCCAAGTCGGGCTCTTTCTTCTGTTACAGTGCGGGAGTAGCTAGCTATATGCTGGAATGGTATAAGGTGGGCGGCGTACGCATCCGCATCACGAAGATGACGCTGCCCATGAAGAGCGGTCTGTCATCGTCAGCAGCCATCTGTGTGTTGGTGGCTCGTGCCTTCAACCAGCTGTATAAGCTCAATCTGAATACCTTGGGCGAGATGAATATCGCCTATCTCGGTGAGCTGCGCACCTCTTCCCGTTGTGGTCGTCTCGACCAGGCGTGTGCCTTTGGTGTGAAGCCCAATCTGATGACCTTCGATGGTGACGAGATTGAGGTCAAGGCGCTCAACGTGAAGAAGACGCTCTATTGGGTCTTTGCCGACCTCTGTGCCGAGAAGGATACCATCCGCATTCTGAAAGACCTGAACAAGTCGTACCCCTTTGCTACCACCGAGGCTGAGCAGAACCTACATAAAGCGTTAGGAGAGTGGAACCACGAGATTGTGGGACGTGCCATTCGCTATATGGCTGAGGGCAATGTGCAGGCCTTGGGTCAGCTGATGACTGAGGCTGAGGAGCAGTTTGACAAGTACATCACCCCGATGTCGCCTGCCTTGGCGGCTCCCAAGCTGAATCAGGTGCTGCGCGACCCGAATATCCAGCCATTGATCTATGGTGGTAAGGGTGTTGGCTCGCATGGCGACGGCTCTGTACAGTTCTTGGCTCGTAATGTTGCGGCTCAGCAGCAGCTGATTGACTATTTGAATAATCAAGGTATGCGCGCCTATGCGCTCACGTTACATCCCGTACATACCGTTCGCAAGGCCATCATTCCTGTGGCAGGTTTCGGCACTCGTCTCTATCCAGCCACCAGAACACAGAAGAAAGATTTCTTCCCCATGCCTTGTCCAGATGGTATGGTGCGTCCTGTCATCCTCATCTTGCTGGAGGAGCTGGTAAAGAGTGGTATCGAGGAAATCTGTCTGGTGTTGGGTTCTAAGGAAGAGCGCAAACTCTATACCGAGTTCTTTGAACACTCGCTCTCTGAGGAGCATCTGAGCAAGCTCAATGCAGAGGCTCAGGAGTATGAGAACCATATCCTGGACATCGGCAAGCGTCTGCGCTATGTCTATCAGAACGAGAAGCGAGGCTTTGGTCATGCCGTTTACCAGGCTGTCGATTTTGCAGGCGACGAACCTGTGCTACTCATGTTGGGCGATACGCTCTATCGTTCTACCACCAATAAGCCCTGTGCGCTACAGCTGATTGAGGAATACGAACGCTATAACCAACTGCTGGTAAGTATTCACCCCATCCCCTTGGCACAGGTCAGCCATTATGGCATTCTTAGCGGCGTCTGGGAGGATAAGGAGCGCACCATACTGAACGTCTCTGTCATGCAAGAGAAACCCAAGGGCAGCTATGCTGAGGAGTTCTTGGGCGTGCGCAATGGCGACGGACAGAAAGAGTACTATAGCGTCTTCGGACAGTATATCCTGACACCCGATGTCTTCCACCAACTGGCCAGCGACATCGCGCAGGCTGATGCAGAGGGCAATACCACCCGTGAGATTGAACTTACTGCTGCCCTCGATGCTGTACGCCAGAAGAGTGGCATGATGGGAGTCCGTCTCAATGGCGAGATGTTCGACATGGGTAATCCCAAGGCTCTTAGTCACTGCATACTTGAATTCCCCAGATAAGTAGCCATAGTCTGTAAAGAAGTAGATAGCCGCTTTTAAGCGGCGGAAGATAGAGGACGTTACTCCATGTGCGGTGATTCTGCAGCAAAACTATCGTCCTTTATCTCCCTTTATCTCCCTTTATCTCCCTTTATCTCCCTTTATCTCCCTTTATCTCCTTCTATCTACAAGACAAGCGGAGCTTGTGAAAGATAAACAATATAGATATCATAAACAATGCAACGATTAAAAATCAAGAGGACGATTTTGAGGGCATAAATTTTTGGTGGTTTTATGGAAAATGTGTACCTTTGCACTGCAAAAACGGTCGAATGTACGACAGTTTTTTCAGTAATAGTGATTAAAAATATAAGAAATGATTATTCAGAGAGACCTATTTGTAAACGAGTTGTTGGGCAAGCGGTGGAACGGTAAAGTAAAGATTATTACTGGCATACGTCGCTGTGGCAAGTCATTTCTACTTTCCACCCTCTATAAAGATTATCTGTTGAAAGAGGGCGTGATGGAAGACTGCTTTGTGGAGTTGGCGCTTGACAAGAAGGCGCACATGAAGTATAGAAATCCCAACGAGCTTTACAGCTATGTGCTCCGTAAGACTCAGAATGCCGAAAAGCGCTATTATGTATTCATCGATGAGATTCAGCTGTCGTACAAAGTGAAGAACGAAGAGGTGGATGAAAAATTGGTTCCTGAAGAAGACCGTGACATGCTCTACACTACGTTCTACGACATTCTTAACGACCTGATGGCACGCAGCAATCTCGACATCTATGTTACTGGGTCAAACAGCAAGATGCTATCCAAAGACATCGTCACCAATTTCCGTGACCGTGGAACTGAGATTAAGGTCTATCCGTTATCGTTTAAGGAGTTCTATCCTATATCCGGATTAGAGAAGGCTGATGCTCTGGAGGAATATTTGACCTATGGCGGTATGCCATTGGCTGTGCTGGAAAAGGATGAGACCGAAAAACGTAAATATCTGAAGGGACTCCACAAGAGAGTCTATATCAAGGATATTGTAGAACGATACAAGCTGAAAGACGACGAGGTGCTGGAGGCACTGATCGACGCGTTGTCATCGGCCGTAGGTTCACTGACCAATCCACATAACCTGGCCAATGCTGCAGGCTCGCTGATGAAGCGCAGCACCTCCGACAACACCATCAAGAACTATCTGGACTATCTGGAGGATGCCTATCTCTTTGTGAGTGCACAGCGCTACGACATCAAGGGAAAGCGTTACTTTGAGAACACGCTGAAATACTATTCAATGGATACCGGCTTGAGAAATGCAAAATTAAATTTCCGTCAGCAGGAACGGTCGCACCTAATGGAAAACATGATTTTTATTGAGCTCATCCGCAGAGGCTACAGTGTGGATGTTGGCGTGGTAGAACTGACCCGTGTCAACGAACAAGGCAAGAAGCAACAATCGCAGTACGAGATTGACTTCATCGTCAATACGGGGAGCGAGAAAATCTATATCCAGTCGGCACTGAATGTAGATACGGAGACCAAGAAAAGTCAGGAGACCTTCTCTCTGAAGAACTCTGGCGATTTCTTCCGCAAGATTGTCATCACCGACGGCAACGCAAAACCTTGGACCGACGAGGACGGTATCATGTATATGGGCGTCATTCCCTTCCTTTTAGAGGACGTCAACATCATTTGAGATAATTCGTAATAAAACAACATAAACAATGCAACGATTAAAAATCAAGAGAACATTTTTGAGAGTAGCAATGACGCTGGTTGTGATGCTGTTCACAACGGTGAGTGCGTGGGCATTCAAGACACAGACTGTGAGTTACATAGTGTCTTGCAATGGTAGCACTATTACTATTAGTGGTGGAGGCGAAAATCATTCTTGCAATGCTTCGTCGTCCATGGGATACTCATATTGGGATGCCAACGTGAGTTGCGACCTCGCCAACAGTATGACCATTAAGCCAAGCGCTAGCCTAACTGTTACAGGAATTCCCATTACTATAGCGAGCACCACTTTCACCTTTACCACCTCTGGCACTACTGCCATCACGGGCGTGACGTTTAAGAAAGTCAACGAAAACGTGGGCAGCAGCACTTCTTCGGAGCCGGTCACGACGTTCAGCATTACCATCCCTGCGAATACGACCTTTACCTCCTTCGAAGTAACCTTCGGCTACATCAGCGGCAAGTGCGGCACGAGCGCCACGTGGAGCCTCGCCAAGCAGAACGGGCAGTACACCGCTCTGACCATCGGCGGCAGCGGCGCCATGAGAAACTACAACGCCGGCGACACCCCGTGGGGCAGCGACGTGACCACCGCCACCGTCGGCAGCGGCATCACCGCCATCGGCGACAACGCCTTCAACGGCTGCTCTGCTCTCCCCCGGTTTACAATCCAGAAGACCGACGGCCTCGTCAGCCTCGGCACTGGCGTCTTCACCGGCTGCTCCAATCTTCAGTATATCATCGCCCCCACGCCTGCCCTTGCCGTGCAGTACAAGACCGCCACAAACTGGAGCACCTACGCCTCGAAGCTGCGCGTGACCCTCGGCAGCTATCTGTTCACCGCCACCAACGAGGGAAGAACCGCCGCTTACGAAATCGCCAGCGAGACCGACCTGCGCAACCTCTCAGCAGCTGTCAGAGCTGGAAACGGAGCCAACGGCCTGACTTTCCGCCAAACTTCCGACATCCACCTTAGCGACGTCGATTTTACTCCCATTGGCGGCTTTATTATAAACTTTGGCGATCCTTCTGAATATTTTTACTTTTACGGCAACTATGATGGCGGTAACTATACCATCAGTGGCCTAAATGTTAAAAATTTAGACGATAATAATGAAAGCTTCGGACTCTTCGGTTATGTCCAAAATGGTACCGTGAAGAATGTCCGTCTTGTTGGCCCCTGTGTCTGGGCAGGTAACATTTGGCATGCAAATGGAGTGCTCATCGGCCAAACTGATAATGCCACAGTAGAAAATTGTGTGGTCATTAACCCTAGTTTAACTTCCCGAAGTGCCATCATTGGTATTAATAGCAGCAGTACCCTGCGAAACCTCTATTTCTACGATAACGCCAATAACTACGCCCTCGTAGGCACTAACGACGACGGCACCCTGACCCGTGTCGCTCGCGCCCGCAAGGTGACCCTTGGCAGCGGCGTCACCGTCAGCCCCGCCGCCAGCGACCCAGCCAACGGCTTCGTGTACAACAACGAGAGCTACTACCGCGAGGGGCTACAGCTGACTATCGGCAGCACTGACTCCAACGCCAGCACCATATACATCGTGAATGGCTCGGCCATCAGCGGCTCGACCTACACCGTCAACAGCGCCGACATCACCATCACTGCCGCCAACCTTTGGACAGGCAGCGGCGACTCCGAAACCGCCCCCTACATTATCTCTAATGAAGAACAACTCTCTATGTTGGCTATCCGCGTCAACAGCGGCATCGGCGATGAATATGCCGCCACAGGCTACAGCGGCAAGTACTTCAAACTTGTGGACGACATCACATATACCCATAATACCAACTGGAACGATGCTTCGAGCACCGAAAACAACTACACCGCCATCGGAAGCTATTCAAGACCTTTCTGCGGCCACTTCGACGGTCAGAACCACGTCGTCAGCGGCATCCGCATCTATAAAGGTGGCGTTGAGGACTCCGACGAATGTCAAGGCCTTTTTGGCTGTATCCAAGAAGGTCATATAAAGAACATTATCTTGGCCGATGCCCGTATTACTGGTTATGATAATGTCGGTGCCATCGTAGATCGAAACAAAAGCGGCACCGTCGAGAACTGCCACGTCCTCAGCAACGTCAGAGTCCATACAGTCCAGACAAACTGCATTAGCCACAGCGGAATCGTCGGCGAGAATAGAAACGGCGGCACCGTCACCGGCTGTACTAGTGGTGCCGCCATTACCATCGCTGATGCCATCGTATACACTTCTAACTACGGCGGCATAGCAGGTGTTAACTACGACAGCACCGTCGAGGACTGCATCTACTTCGGCAGCACCATCGAGGGCATTAGCTATGTCGGCGCCATCGTCGGCTACAACGGAGGCACCGTCCGCAACTGCTACTACACCGACGCCAACATCAGCGGCAAGGACGACTCCGGCAACGCTCTCGACAATGCTGCTAGTGCCATAGGCTATAATGTCACCACTTCTTTCTTTGTTGTAAGCAACTGCGGCCCCGCCCCACAAGACAACGCCGATAACAGCACTTTCCTCGCCCTCATGGCCGCCCGCAATACAGCACTCACCGCCGTAGAGCATACTACGCCCCTGAGCACCGCTGTGGACATCACCCTCCAGGGCCGCAAGCTCTACAAGGATGGCGACTGGAACACGCTGTGCCTGCCATTCGACATGACTAATGCGCAGATAGCTGCCAGCGCTTTGGCTGATGCCACGCTGATGGAGTTGGACACCGACGCTGGATTATACGAACACGTTACAGGTCTCGACAATGGTACGCTTTACCTGAATTTCAAGGACGCTACTTCTATCGAGGCAGGCAAACCTTACCTTATTAAGTGGGCAAAGGCCAACGACTATGTGGACGACAACGCGCACAACATAGTCACCCCCACGTTCTCTGACGTGACCATCGACAATACCGACCGCAGCGTGACCAGCAGCGACGGCTACGTAACCTTCAAGGGCACATACGACAGAAAGGAATGGAACGAGGAGAACAAGAGCATCCTGTTCGTAGGCGAAAACAACACGCTGTACTATCCGAAGAGTGGTGCATTTGTTAATGCCTGTCGTGCGTATTTCGAACTGAGTGACGATAGCCAGGCCCGCGAGTTCGTAATGAACTTCGATGGAGAAGCTACGGGAATCAGCGACGCTTTGCGTCTAAATGATAAAGGACAAATGACAAACGATAACTTCTACGACCTGCAGGGCCGCAAGATAGAGAAGCCCACGAAGGGACTGTATATCCATAATGGAAAGAAAGTAATAATTAAATAATATCTGGTCGCTGCGCTTAAAATTATAAGAAAATTAATAATAAAATTTCAGATTTTTTAGTAATTTTGAGCGTAGCGACCCCATAAAAACATGTGCACAGGGGGACATCCCCTTGTGCACACTGAGATGAAGAATATCTAAACTATCTTCTTCGAAACACGAAACACCAAATAAACATCTGTTATTTGGTGTTTTTTTAATGTCTTCCGTCGGGTACGTCGGGCAGATTCCATCTCTTTTGTCGGGTGCGTCGGGTGACGTCAGAACAAGAGGGGAATACTCAGCTCTCATATTGCCATATCTCCCTACCTTTGCCGTTGAAAACGCGAGAACAGGCTGCGCCTCAGCATAGAGCGAGCTCTCTGCATTCGGTTTGCACTGTCCTTGCCAGAAAACGCAGAAGTTAGGCTTCTGCGGCGGAAACTCTTAAGGAGAATGGAAAAACTCTTAAGGAGAATCTGAAAAATAGTAAAGAGAAAGGCGCCTTATCAATAGTTCACAGAGTATTTAACAATTTAAAAACAGTAAAGATTATGCAAAGAATTTATTTCATTGACGAGATGACTCCGCTCCTGGAGCACTCGTACACCGACAAGAACGGACAACCACAGGTGTTTGCCGTGCAGGGCTTCGTGCTGAGCGATGGCTGCAACACGCTATATGGTGAGACGCAGGGCAACTATGCCAAGGCCGCGCTGGCACTGAAGCTGACGGTGGGGCAGTGCGTCACGGTGCAGACCATCAGCACGGCGCGCAGCTACACCACGAAGGATGGTGAACAGCGCTGGGAGAACCGTGTAACCATTACCAACATTGCCCCGTTCGGACCTCGACGTAAGGCTGAGGGAGGGCAGACGTCGTAACAGCGTTTTTGTCAAATTGTCAAATTGTCAATTTGTCATTAAGGCCATTTTTACCCCCTTGCCGCGGAATGGGATAAAATGGCGCTATAAAATATATATAATATATTATATATTATTTTATAGAAAATAGTGTCAAATATATGAAGAAAAACGAGCAAAATCGTGCAAAAAACACGCTTAATGCCAATTTGCCAATTTGCCAATTTGCCAAGTTTGAGAATTCATTGTTAACGTAACTTATTGAAATTATGGACAATAACATAACGAACAAAACACAGCGGGTGCGCGGCTCGGCACGCATCCAACCAGACGGCACCTTCGACTTCAAACCCGACGGTCAAGGTGTGAAGAAAATAGAAGAGGGACAGTCCTAGGGTGTTAAGTTAATCAATATGAGTTAACTTACTTTTTTGAGTACATTCATTCTTTTAATGGAGGGGTTAGGCAACAGGTTGTCAGC
>OMXL01000071.1 GCA_900314985.1 uncultured Prevotellaceae bacterium
ATTCCAGGTCTGGCCATAGTCCGATGGGGGCATTCGTCTCCTTGACATCGAGGAACGTGTATTGTCCTTCGGCATTTCCGATGATGGGTGGATTGTGTCCGGCATTGCAGTATTCCAGCCGTCCTTCTTTCAGGTCGTACATGCAGATGAACATGGTAACAAACATGCCCATCTCGTTGTTTTCCGATAATTCATTATTCATGCGGGTAGCTATCTCGGCAGGTTTTTTCCCCATCGAGGCCAGCGTCATGAATTCTCTGGTAGCCATCGTCATGAAGAGCGAAGCAGGCACACCCTTACCACTGACGTCGCCAACGCAGAAATAGAGCTTGTCGTCTTTCCTGAGAAAGTTGTACAGGTCGCCACCTACCTCCTTGGCTGGAGTCATCGATGCATACATGTCCAGACCTTCAACTCTGGGGAAGTCACTGGGCACCATCGACATCTGAATGTCGCGTGCAATGCGCAGTTCACTCTCCATACGCTCTTTGGCGGTGGTGGTCTCCTCCAGTTGGTCGTAGGCTGTCTTCAGTTCGTTGTGTGCTTTCTCCAGACGTGCTTGCATGCGGTGGCGCACAATGATGTAGATGATGAGGAAGACGATGAATGCCGCCATAGCAATGAGTTGGGTGATGTGGCGCTGGCGCACGTTTCGTTCGTTCTCAGCGGCCATCTCCAATTCTTTCTCGTGCACAGCCTTCTGCTCTATGGCATCGGCTCGGCGCGATTGGGTAATGGCCGAGTCGAGGCGTTCTGTGATGTTCGTGCTCACGGCTATCGCCGTGTCTATTCGTCCAGCCTTTAAGTTGACTTCATACTTCCTGAGGAGCATTTTCTGTATGGTTTCCAGCGAATAGTTGGTGCCATAGTCCTTCATATACTCATCCATGCTTCCGAAGTTGTCGGCTGCATCCTGCCAACGACCTGCCAACCGCAGATAGTCGCTCGCCAGCATCTTGCCCTCTGCTGTCTGGAAGAATTCCGACTGGCAGAACAACTTGTAGGCCTCGGCAGCTTCGTCACGTTGTCCCAGTCCCTCTAAGGCCCTAGCCAGATAGATGTTGTAGCGTGCCTTCTGCTTTTCGGTATAGTCAGGGCGCGCGTCAGCCTGCTTTCCATACTCATCAATCAGCAGTCTCATTCGATCAAGCCATACTTTGGACTTCTCATAGTCGCCTTTTTCTAGGAAGTTGTAGCTGATGTTGATGACACCTACGATCGCATCGCGGTAGCTGGTGGCATAAGCGTGTCGCTTGATATAGTTCAATTGGGCGTTATAGGCATCTTCCAGACTCTTGTTGGTATTGTCTTCGCTCAATCCGAAGTGGCTCTGACAACAACCAATATAGATGAGCATGTTGTAGTACTCGCTAGTCGTGTCGCACCCTAAGCTCTTCAATCGTTCTGTGGCGGCGATGGCCACCTTTAGTGCGGATTCATATTCAGTCCATGTACTTAACAGACCCGTCAAGCGATGGGTGATGCCAGCATACACCCGTATATCTTCTTCTTCGGTAGAGTTCTCCACAGCCGCGATACCCGTCTTCCAATACAACTCGGCCATGCGCTTCTGCATCAGACGGTCATAGGCATAGCCCAGCCAGTAGCAGGCCTTGCCCTCTGGGAAGTCTCCCAGCTTTTTAAGACTGTCCGCCAGTTTTATGATGCGTGGGTAGTCCTTGTCTAAGTAGGCCGCATACACTAGACTTTCTGCTTCTTCATTCAGCCTTTCCTGCTCTTTAGAGTTGCCTTTACATCCCGACAATATGATGTTGATGGCAACGACACCGGTCGCTACCATGGTCAAACAACGAAGTAGGTTTTTGCTCATAGTAATCCTATCATTTTAGGTTGTCCGTGTGCAAAGATACAATATTTTTGCGAAACAACTCCTATTTCAATAGGAAAAAATGAGGTTATTAGAGAATGAATATTTTTCAGTTCGTTTTTATCTGTTCTACTTGGTACCCTGCCTCGCGCAGTTTGTTGACGATGCCGTCCTTACCTATCAGGTGGCCAGCACCAAATACGAAAAGGGTGGGGGTCTGCTGCATGGCACTCGTTATCTTCGGCATCCACTTCTCGTTGCGTTGCTTGAAGAGGGCAGGACTTTTCTCGAGTTGTGAGATCCAGAAAGCGTCGGTGTCAAAGCTGTTGTAGTCGCCTATCTTCCAATATTTGGCAACGGTTACTGCTTGCAAGACCTCGTCGACGGCCTGCTGCTTGCGCTCGTCGAAATGCTCGAGGAACGACATCAGCGAGTCTACTTGCGAGTCGATGTTCTCCATCCAGGTGTCGCGTAACTTTGTCAGACTGTCCTGGCTCTGTACCTGGTCGAGTTGGCCGAAGGTCATTCCGCGCTCCTTGGCTCTGGTGATGCATACGGCATCAAGGGGCATGCCTGTCATGGTCAGCTCCGGATGCTTCTGCATCTCGGTGAGGGTAAAGATCATGGCAAAGGTTGTGGGGAAGACAAAGGGCTGGTAGTTCCATGTGGCCTTCATCGCTGAATCGGTGAGGCTGACCTGGAAGGTCTCCTTGAAGCGGTAGTTCAGCGCGTCCAGCTGTTCTGGCTTCAGCACGTCGAAGATGGTCTTGCCGTCGGGCAGCGTGGTGGCTTGCTGACCAGCAGTTTTCACCTCGTTCATCTGCTGCTGGCTGCTCAGGTCAAGCTCTGCATAGAGCTGCTGGCATTCTGCTTCAGCCTTTACGAACTCAGGAATGCTGTCGAGTATGGCGCCTGGCATAGTGTGGACAGAGCCCAGGATGTACGATGGTTTCTGTAGTCCTCCACCATTGATGCGGAACAGGAACTGGGCGTTGACGGTGATTGCTGCGATGACGAGCAATGTGGTTAGGATGGTTTTCTTCATATTTCTTATTGTTTTTTGTTGTCTCTCTATTAATATATACGGTGGTTTGGCAAAAATATATCGCTCTGGAACGTTAAAAGTCCTTAATACGATGCTTTTCGCTGTCGTAAAACAAAAAGTCCCGATAGTCAGGAGACCATCGGGGCTTGATGCTAATACCTATTATATATATGATTACTTGATCAGGTCGACAGAGCGCTTCAGGAACTTGTCGAGGGCTTCGCCCTTGAGCATGCCGTTCTGCAGCAATGCCAGGTCAATAAGCTGGTGGATGATGTCGTTCTTGGCAGCATAGTCGCTGAGCACAGCCTGCTTCTTGTCCTTCTGCTCCTGAACGGCCTTCTCGCACTCGGCCTTCATGTCCTTGTCGTCTTGTGTCAGCTCGTCGTACTTCTTCTTGTCCTGCTGTTGCTGGATGGCAGCCAGACGAGCCTCCTGACCCTTCAGCTCTGACTCGATGGGCTTCAGAGCCTCGGTGGTAGCGCTCTCACTCTCAGAGAGTACGCGCTTTACCAACTCGTGGTCGCTGTTGAGCACGATATTGAAGGAGTCGGGCATCTGTCCGTAGAAGTTCATGCCCTGCTGGAAGCGGCTCATCTCCTTCATACGGCGCATCCACTCGTTCTGCGTGATGATAACAGGACGAGCCTCGGCACCAAGGGCATCCACCTGAACCATGAACTCGGTCTTCTCCATCTTAGGCATCTGCGACTTGAAGAGTGCTGACAAATTGTCAGACTGTTCCTGACTCAGCTCGCTCTTCTTGGCGTCTGCTTTCACGATGAGGCGATCGATGATGTCGCTGTCTACACGAGTGAAGCGGCTCTTCTCAAACTTCTGCTCCAACATCTGGATGGCAGGAACGTCGAGCTGTCCGTCGAGCAACAGCACGCTGTAGCCCTTGTCCTTGGCAGCCTGGATGTATGAGTACTGCTCTTCCTTGTCGGTAGCATAGAGGTAGATGAGCTGGTCGTCCTTATCCTTCTGATTGCCCTCGATGAGCGTCTTGTATTCGTCGAAGGTGAAGTATTTGCCCTCAACGTCCTTCAGCAGGGCGAAGTCTTTGGCCTTATCGTAGAACGACTCCTCGCTGAGCATACCGTAGTTGATGAAGAGCTTCAGGTCGTCCCACTTCTCCTCATACTGCTTGCGGTCTTCCTTGAAGATGCTGAGCAGGCGGTCGGCTACCTTCTTAGTAATATAGGTAGAAATCTTCTTCACCTCGCGGTCGCTCTGCAGATAGCTACGGCTTACGTTCAGCGGAATATCGGGAGAGTCGATGACACCATGCAGCAGCGTCAGGAACTCAGGAACTATGCCTTCCACCTGATCGGTTACGAATACCTGGTTGCAGTAGAGCTGAATCTTGTTGCGCTGCAGGTCGAGGTTTGACTTGATGCGTGGGAAGTAGAGAATACCTGTCAGGTTAAACGGATAGTCCACATTCAGATGAATCCAGAACATGGGCTCGTCGTGCATGGGGTAGAGGGTACGGTAGAAACTCTTGTAGTCCTCGTCCTTCAATGTCGAAGGAGTCTTGGTCCACAATGGCTCCACATCGTTAATCACGTTGTCCTTGTCTGTGTCTACCATCTCTTTCTTCTCGCTCGACCACTCCTGCTTCTTGCCGAAGGCTACGGGTACTGCCATGAATTTGCAGTACTTGGTCAGCAACTGCTGAATCTTCTCCTTCTCCAAGAACTCCTTGCAGTCATCATCCACATAGAGGATGATGTCAGAACCACGGTCCTCCTTCTCAGCCTCGTCAATCTCGTAGGCAGGACTTCCGTCGCAGCTCCACTTCACGGCCTTAGCACCTTCCTTATAGCTCTTGGTGATAATCTCCACCTTCTTGGCTACCATGAATGAAGAGTAGAAGCCCAGTCCGAAGTGGCCGATGATGTTGTTGGCGTTGTCCTTGTATTTCTCCAGGAAGTCGTTGACACCAGAGAAAGCAATCTGGTTGATATACTTGTCAATCTCCTCCTCGGTCATACCGATACCGCGGTCAGAGATGGTGATGGTACCCTTGTCAGTATCCAGCGCTACATGAACGGTCACGTCGCCCAGTTCACCCTTAAACTCACCCTGCTGAGCCAGCGTCTTCAGCTTCTGTGTGGCATCGACAGCATTCGATACCATCTCACGCAGGAAAATCTCATGGTCACTGTAGAGAAACTTTTTGATGACGGGGAAGATGTTCTCAGTAGTAACCCCGATGTTACCTTTTTGCATATACCTTAGTATTTATTTAATTCGTTTGCCAAGGTTTTGCAAATATCGTGCCAAATGGAAAGGCAAGAAGAAATATGGTAAAACATTTGGACGGAAAGGAATTATTAACTATCTTTGCATGCATGTTCGAGAAGGAAATCGAAGAGTACGAGGGCGTCCGCAAAGAGTATCAGCAGAAGATAGCTGACAAGATGGGACGACAGCAGTGGATGGAATACAACGAGATTCTGTTCTCTGCTCACTCCTGTGCTATTGAGGGAAACTCGTTTACCGTTGACGATACGCGCATTCTTCGTGAACAAGGAATGGCCATGATTCCTGTGGGGCGCTCCCTGCTGGAATGTACAGAGATGTCAGACCATTTCCGTGCCTTCGACTATATGGTCAGCCATCTGGATTTGCCCTTCGACGAGGCCCTATTAAAAGAGGTGAACCGCTTGGTCACTGAGCATACACTCAGCTATCGTGCCCAAGGAGCCATCGCTGGCGAATACACTACAGAAGATATGGCTGCTGGCGACACCGTCTTTGGCGACCATGAAGCGCTGATAGCTCGTGTGCCCAACTTGATGGCTTCCACGCAGAAGGCTCTCGATGCAGGACAGCACCCCATGATTGTCGCAGCAAAATGGCATGGCTATTACGAATATCTGCATCCCTTCCGCGATGGCAATGGCAGAACAGGTCGCTTGCTCTCCAACTTCATTCTCCTTAGAGCCAATCACCCCCTGCTCATTGTTCGTCTTGAAGACCGCGCTGCCTACATCTCTGCCCTCAAGCAAATCAGAACAGAAGGCACCGACGAGCACCTCATTGCCTTCTTCTTCAAGACAGCCATCACTCGCATGAAGAGCGAACTGTCACAGAAACAGAAGAACTCGTTGCCGATGTTGTTCTTCTAA
>OMXL01000047.1 GCA_900314985.1 uncultured Prevotellaceae bacterium
CACCAAAAACTGTTGTCTCAAGCCTCAAAATGAAGAAAATGAGGCTCCTTAACATTTATTAAGTGCCTCACTCTTGGTTTTATCTTAGAAATCCCTTGACATTTTGTTCCATTGCTATATGAATTATACAACGGAACCGACCCTGCTGTGTAATTTTACTCCGCCCCAACCAAGAGCAGACGGCTGGGGCGGAGTAATATATATAATAATAAGGTGTCAGCAGATAACTACCTTGTTGTCAGCAAGGCTATATCTGACAGGATGGGCAAAAGAGATAGTGGCTCCATCATAAACGGCAGAGATATCTATGCCTCGACGAGTGAACTCATCAATGAGAGCTTGGTCGTGATAGGCACGCATACTTGACCAGCCAGGATTTTGGACTTGGTCGTTGAAAAGGGTTACTAACTGTGGGATTTGCATATCAGCAAATCGCAATGCATAACGAATGTAATAAATGTGTTGTTGCATAACTTTTGTTTTTGATATTAATACTATCCACATCGTACTGACCACCGTGGCTAAGTTTAAGCTCGGTTGGCGAGTCCACCCGCAGGCGACTGCTCTTGATGTTTCGTGTGCAAATGTAGCAAGAATTATCTAAAGTGCCAAATATTTTGCAGAATTATTTAAGAAATAGGCTCTTGGGTGGTTCTATATTTCTATTGACCAAGGGTCAGAGATACAAAACTATTTGGAAACAAGAAAGAAATCAGCGAGATATTTGGATATATCTCGCTGTAATTAATACCCTTGCTTAAGCTGTTGCCAGGATTCTGGCGAAAGGATGGAGCGGAAGGTAGTGTTCTTGCCGAAGTGCATCTCGCGGATGTGTTCGGCACGTTCCTTGCTGTCAGCATGGTCGGTAAGATAGGACAAGATGCCGTAACTCTCAAACGACTCCAGCGTGTTGGCCATCTCCATAGGATCCAGACGCATGGCATAGAGGTAGCGGGCGCCCTGTTCGTCGGCTTGTTCTTCTTTGTCTCGCGTAATGGAGTTGCTAATCATGTCGGTGGTAAAGGTGATGAGTCCGTCAGTGTTACCATTGCCAGTAAGCAGTATCAGCAGTACTTGGAAGATGGCCTTTTGACGAATGCCCGACTCAATATGGCCCAGTTCGAGGTGAGCCATCTCGTGGCCGATGACTGCACAGAGTTGCGACTCGTTGTCCATCTTCTCAATCAGTCCGGTGTTTACGATGATGTGTCTGCCAACAGTGGCATAGGCATTCACCTCTGAATTGCGGCTGACCAGCACATGGACGCTGGCTGTATCGATGCCATTAGCCTTACACATCTCATTGACTAAGGTGTCAACGGGCAGACAGACGTTGTCGCTCTTCACCTCGTGAAGTCCCATATAGGTCAGGTTCCACACCCATTCAGACAGCTTGTCGCCCACAATGGTCGGGGTGAGATGGAACGTCTTCATCCAGTCAACCTGCAGGGTCAGGAGAAGGATGCTGAAAAACAGCAACGCTGAGACCAGGAATTCTTTGATAATCTGTTTCATCTCTTACAAATCTTGTCGGTAATGGTGCTGTAAAGATACCAGCGGTGGGTCTTTCCTTTGCGAGTATGGACGGCAGAGCGAACGGTCTCTACAAAATCATAGACGTTATAGAGGTTGACGGTAATGAAATAGGCGATGAACGCCGAGGAGAGGTCGGTATAGCAGAACAACACGCGGACGGTCCACCAAAACAGGATGTTGTTCATGATGAACAGAGGAACCTGAGAAACCAGTGCCTGAATGGCGTTCCACCTGACATAGAAGGTGCCACGACGTGACATCAGATAGAAAAGGCCTGTAGCCGCCAGGTTGATGATGGGCATAGGAAGCCCGACCATCACGGCCACCAGCGACATGACGTAGCAATTAGAGGCTCGTTCCTTCTCATCCTCGTAGGGCACAACGTCCTCGATGCGTTGCGAGAAGTCAGCTATGTGTATTTCATTATATTCCATATCCAATTGATGATGATGGCCACGATGCCTGTCACGGCATACGGCCAGCGTTGTAGTTTCTGTTCAGTTGCCTGATAAGCACGGAGGAAGGACGACGAGCCACGCAGGAGGTCAACGACAATCCAGACGGGAATCACTACCATCAGCGCTGCCAGCAACAGACCTAACGGGTTGTAGTAGAGCGACGCCAACCACTCACCATGAAAGGCTGCATGCACGGCACGGGTATTGCCGCACGACGGACACGGTATGCCGAAGATGTACCGAATCCAGCATCCACCCCACTCTCCCCGAAAAAGATAATGACTGCTGGCATACAGCCACAGGTAGCCGCATGCCGACAGAAACAGAAGTAGGGAGTAAAGTCGTCCTCTGCTAATACGCATCCAATTAGATGACAGACATCAGGCGCATAAAGTTCTTCTCGCGAGTAGAACCCATCACCAGGAACCAGTCGATAATAGCCCAGATGCCAAAACCTCCGCAGGTAATCAACTTACCAATGCCCAGACCAGTATCGCCCATATAGAAACGGTCAATACCCAACTCACCAACGAGAAGGCTAAGGACAAGGGAGATAGTGGGGTCCTTGAACTGAAGGGCGTGGAGCATACCCTCTCTGCTTTCATCAGCAGCGAGCAGACGCTCACGGATGAAAAGAATTTGTGACTCAGGGAAATACTTGTTGTTCACCATCATGAACATGTCAACCTTTTGCTGATCCATTGTTTCTGTGTTTTTGATTAATAGAGTTAGTTGATTCTGTTATCTGGTGCAAAGGTAGGTAAAAAAAGCCTACAATGCAAATAATATACTAAAAATCTGGGGTTTTGTTATGAATTGTTCATACTTATTTGTAACTTTGACTACGTCGAAAGTACTTTCGCTCGACAATACAAAACAAAAGCTGAGTTTTGTTTTGTATTGTTCTCACTTATTTGTACCTTTGCAACGGATTTGCAACAGAAATGGAAATCAAGAAGACACAACAGGCCGATATGGAACAGCGCAGGGCGACGGGTTTCCTCCTGGGACTCATCTTTGTGCTGGCCGTATTCTATGTGGCGCTGGAGTGGAACTCGGCAGAGGCAACGGCAGACGACATAGACCCTATCGACCTGACGGATCTGATGCACGAGAGTGAACTGGTTCCCATGTCGAACGAAGAGACCATAGCACAACTGGAAGAGAAGCAAGCCACAGAACAGGGCGAGCAAATCAATATTGTGGACGACGACGTCGAGGTGGAAGCGAGCGAGGAAGAACTGAGCAGTGACGACGAACAACTGCTGAAGGAACTGGAAGAGGAACAGGAGGACAAAGCGTTGGCGCCGCTGACGGTGGACCCGCAGAATCCGCTGAACTTCCACATCGTAGAAGACCTGCCGCAATATCCTGGTGGAGCCGTGGAATTCATGAAATGGCTGACCAAGAACCTACGCTATCCGACGGTTGCCAAGGACAACAAGACGCAGGGCAAGGTGGTGGCTGTGTTCTATGTAGAGAAAGACGGCAGCATCACGGGCATCAAAATTACCAAGTCGCTGTCGGCAGAATGTGACCGAGAGGCACTGCGCGTGCTACGCATGATGCCCAAATGGCAGCCTGGCGTCTACCATGATGCACCCTGCCGAACCAAGGTGTGCATACCTATAGTCTTCAGACTATGACCTCAAAGCATCGAAGCATCGAGACTTCGAAACATCGAAATAACGAAAAACGAAATAAAAAAAATGATGAAATCCTCCAATGAAATCCTGCAGTTGGTCAACGACTTTCTGGCACAGCTGCCTTACGACCGCAAGCCCCATTCGCTCTATGAGCCTGTAGAGTACGTGCTCTCGCTGGGTGGCAAGCGCATCCGTCCTGTATTGACGCTGATGGGTTACAACCTGTGGCGTGAGAATCCGGAAAGCATCCTGATGCCTGCCGTGGGACTGGAGACCTACCATAACTATACGCTGTTGCACGACGATCTGATGGACAATGCCGACATGCGTCGCGGACACGAGACGGTACATCGTCGCTGGGATGCCAACAAGGCTATCCTCTCGGGCGACTCGATGCTGGTGCTGGCCTATCAGCGCATACAGCAGGTGCCTGCCGACAAGTTGCCCGCCGTGCTGGACATCTTTACACAGACGGCACTGGAGATTGGCGAGGGTCAGGAGTATGACATGGATTTCGAGAAGCGCAACGACGTGACGGAAGACGAATACATCGAGATGATTCGTCTGAAGACCAGCGTGTTGCTGGCCTGTGCACTGAAGATTGGTGCCCTGCTGGCTGACGCTCCACAAGAGGATGCCGACCGCTTGTATCGTCTGGGCGAACAGGTGGGTCTGGCCTTCCAGTTGCAAGACGACCTACTCGACGTGTATGGCGACCCGAAGGTGTTTGGCAAGGCCATTGGTGGCGACATCACCTCGAACAAGAAGACCTACATGCTCATCAACGCCTTCAACCGTGCCAACGACAAACAGCGCGCTGAGCTGACTCGCTGGGTCAATGCCAAGACTTTCAACCGCGAGGTGAAGGTGGCTGAGGTGACCCGTCTGTATGACGAGATTGGCATCCGCCAGTTGTGCGAGGAGAAAATCAACTACTATTTCCAGCTGGCCAGCCAGACACTCTCTGAGGTCAACGTGCCTGAGGAGCGCAAGGCACAGTTGCGTGCCTACATGGACGAATTGTTGCACCGCAACAAATAAAGTTCAAAGTTCAATGTTTAACGTTCAACGTTCAACGTACATCGATACCCACTGCCACTTGGATGGCGAGGAGTTCGCACAGGACCGTGACGAAGTGGTACAGCGTGCCCGCGAGGCAGGCTGCACCAAGATATTCCTGCCTGCTATTGACGCTAAGTCGTGTCAGACGGTGCTCGACACCTGTGCCCACTATCCAGACTACTGCTACCCCATGTTGGGCCTACATCCTGAGGAAGTTAAGGGTGATTGGCGGGAGCAGTTGACTGAAATAAAGGAAAAGTTCAAAGTTCAAAGTTCAAAGTTCAAAGTTATCGCCATCGGCGAGATTGGTCTCGACTACTATTGGAGTCGTGAGTTTGAGAAAGAGCAGTTGGAAGCCTTCGAAGAACAGGTGAAGTGGGCCGTAGAACTACAGCTGCCCCTGATGATTCACTGTCGGAAGGCACAGAACGAATTGGTCTCTATATTAAAAAGGTACGCGCGAGAGTTGCCAGGTGGTGTGTTCCACTGTTTTACAGGTAACGAGCAAGAGGCCCGTCAACTGCTGGAATTCGACAACTTCGTCTTGGGCATTGGTGGTGTGCTGACCTTCAAGAAGTCGCACCTGCCAGAGGTATTGCCTGCCTGTGTACCCTTGGACCGCATTGTGCTGGAGACTGACGCACCATATATGGCACCAGTGCCCCAGCGTGGTAAGCGCAATGAGTCGGCCTATATCCGTCACGTCATTACGCGACTGGCTGAAGCGTATGGTGTCAGCGAAGAAGAGGTATGCCAGCAGACAACAGCCAACGTGGCACACCTCTTCCCACAAGTTATTTTCTAATCACCTTTCGGATATTTCCCTTGGCATCACGAATGATGTCAACCATACCAAAGCGGTAAAGCAACTGGTCAGCATTCGTTGTCAGCTCATTCATACCTGTAGGAATAACATCGAAGTCGAACGATGCCAGTCCGTTCACGACAGCCATATTCGTAATGGGTTTGGACATCAGTTTGGTGCCGTCAGTATTGTTATTAAACAAGACAGCAGCAGGTGTCGACGTGTTGGTCAACGAGTTGTTCTCCTTATATGGATAGGGCCATCCGTCAAGATATAACAACATTGAGTTCTTGTCGTTGGCATGGAAGAGCACATAGTGCTGACGAGTTGATTTGTTGACATAATCCGTTACACTGACCCAAAGGGAAGGGGCAAAGTCAATATGGAAGATGGCGATGCCGCTGCCGGGCAGACCTTCGTCCCACCCCTTCTGCTGTCGATTCTCTACCATGTAGTATTCGTTTTCGAAACCATCGTTGCGAATCAAATAGGCTGTACCCTCGTCTGCCAATGCTGGCATATTACTTATCGTTGAATTCTCCTTCAGTTCTATAGGAGTGAGCCATCCCATGAGCCAGCGTTCGTGGGCTGAGTAGCAGGGAGGTTGGTAACCACCGCCATTGTAGTTGCCAAAGTCCATCAAATCCCAGCCTGCCACATATTTCGTACCACTATTATAGAAGTCAGGGAATCCGAAGCAGTGGGTGTATTCGTGACAGATGGTGCCAAAAGAGCCATAGTCATCATTCTTGGTCAGTTCCTGCAAGGCACAGTAGCAATCTACCTTATACTCTTTGTCATTATAGGTGACAGGAATAGGCTCACAATAGACTCCTTGCTGGCGGTCCTTCAGATGTTCACTCATCCACCACTGGTGAGGCCATATCAGATTAGGACCAGAGCTGTCGTTCATGCCGTGACCGGCATAAACGATGAGCAGTTGGTTGACGAAGCCGTCACCGCTCCAGTCGTAGAGGTTCCAATCAATATCATTGCGATTCTTCAGCACCTCTACGATGTCCTGCACCAGATACTGCGAGTTCTCGTCGTCACTATTGGTGCTTTTATACTTCACCGCATTGCCGCTGACCTTCACGTAAACCAAGTCAAAGAATACGCTGAACTTGCCATAGCTCTGGGCAAGGAAATAGTCATGGACGGAGCCCTTGAAAGGTTCCTCTGTCAGATTCTCGGTATTGAAAATCTTATTCCACTGTGCCAACGTGGCAGTCTCGTCGCCAACAAAGGCACGATCATTGAATTCCACCAGAACGGTCAGCTGGTGACGCTCACCCTGATAGAAGTCGCCACCCGTTTGCTTAACCTGACCACCAGCAGCACCACGATGCGACACCATACCTTCCAGTCGTGGTGTTCCTACGCGACAGCCGCGCACAAGGATGCCGTCATCTGCTGCTGACGACAAACAAATCGTCAACAGCAACACGCTGAGACATAGTATGCGACGGTGGATATGCATCATTTCTCTATCACAATCTTAGTCATACCGTCTGCCTGACGGACAATATACATCTGTCCTTTAGCAGGTACTGTCACCTGACGGCCAGAGAGGTCGTAACGTACAGAAGCAGACGATGAAGTCGTTGAGCTAACAGTACGTATCGCTGATGGATCACCACCCATGAAATCGAACGAGGCGTTGCCCATGTCGTCAATAGTGATATTGCTAATCTGACACTCTTCGACAGCATTCTTCTCACCAAAGGGATATGGTGACGTGCTGAGGATCCAACTATTCATGCGATTCTTGTTCTGGTACGGGTTTGTAGTTCCCTCCTCAGCGAGTTTGGCCTTCCATGCATCGTAATCCAGTCCATCAGCATAGATAGGGCGGAAACGTGGATTGCCTGATCGATTGTTAGGACCATTATTTCTCCATGCAGACGCATCATAGTCAAGATACCACACCATCAGTCCGCTTCCAGGAGTACCTGCATCCCACTGTGTATGCTGGCGGTTCTCTATCAATACGCAAGCTTTTCCTTCATCGTAAGCACGTGCCTCTGACGGTTGTTCCTCATCATCGGTAGGAATGGGGGTGTAATCGGCAATATACACTTCTCCATCCTCAGAAACGGGTTTGAGATTGACGATACTGGCAGGCTCAGTGAGTTCAATGGGTGTAAGCCAACCCAGCAGCATCTTCTCAATGGGTGTATAGTTGGGAGGACACCAGCCATAGTTGGTAAAGTTACCACCATCCATCAGGTCCCACTCGTCGCAGGCACTGACGCACCAGCCATTGGTCGGATAGATATCAGGCAGTCCAAGACTGTGAGTGAACTCGTGGCAGATAGTACCAATGCCACAAGAGCGCAGCGTACTTGTGGGCCATAACTCAGCACTTGCAGAATAGTTGGAAAGAATCTTGCCATCAGGCGTGGGGATGCTGCTAAACGACGCTGTATTGGGCCATATATGTCCATAAGTCTTCGAACCATTATTGCCGCCATAACCCGCATAGACAAATATCACCTGATTCACCTCACCATCGTTATTCCAATCATACTGTGAGAAATCGATATCAGGGTGTTCCTCTACCAATTTCTGAGCAGCCTCGCGGAACGAGTTGCCTCCATAGTTGCGAGTCGAGGCGGTAGGTTCATCGTATGGCACTGCTTTCTGCGATACGGCATACGGACCATAGACATCAAACTGCACATTGAAGAGTCCATTCGACTGCGTACGGAAGTATTCAGCAGCACAACCTAGTCCTGAACCTTGATTAAATCCTGGCTCGTTGAGTATACTGTTGTAAAACTCCTGAGGATTCTCGATAGAAAATTGCAGATCAGAGAATTCAAGGAGTACAACCAACTGATGATACGTCTTCGTGGCATCCCACTCGTTGTAGATAGCCAGCTGACGGCGTGGACCAGCCAACCTTGTCGTATTGGCATACGAGTGCTTGGGCAGTCCGGTAGGCAGACAATCGCCACGCTGAATCGTCCACTCCTCCTGTGCACTGACGCACAGGGGGAGGAAGACGCTCAACAGTATTGTTATTATTTTCTTGGGCACCATGGTTTCAACTGCTTGAAGAAGTCGTTACCCTTATCATCAACGAGGATGAATGCGGGGAAGTCCTCCACATCGATCTTCCATACAGCCTCCATTCCCAGTTCAGGATACTCTACACACTCAATGCTCTTGATAGAGCTCTGAGAGAGAACAGCTGCTACGCCACCGATAGTACCGAGATAGAAACCTCCGTGCTTCTTACAAGCCTCTGTTACGACATCTGAGCGGTTACCCTTGGCAATCATGACGAGCGAAGCGCCATTAGCCTGGAACTCATCCACGTATGGATCCATGCGGTTGGCAGTCGTTGGGCCCATTGAACCACAAGGATAGCCCTCTGGGGTCTTAGCAGGACCAGCATACAATACGGGGTACTTCTTGAAATACTCAGGCATTCCCTCGCCAGCATCCAGACGAGCCTTCAACTTAGCGTGAGCAATGTCACGAGCCACGATGATGGTACCCTTCAGGTTAACACGAGTGCTGACAGGATACTTAGAGAGCTCCTTGCGTACAGCATCGATACCCTCGTTCAGGTCAATCTCGATGCCCTTGCCACCTTCACCAGGCTTGCGCAGTTCCTCAGGAATCAGCTCTGTGGGGTTAGCGTCCATCTTCTCCAACCAGATACCATCGGCATTGATCTTAGCCTTGATGTTACGGTCGGCAGAGCAAGATACGCCCATTCCAATTGGACAGCTGGCACCATGACGAGGCAGACGAATGACGCGGATGTCGTGAGCTAGATACTTACCACCGAACTGAGCACCCAGACCAATCTTCTGAGCCTCCTTAATCAGTTTCTGCTCCAAGTCCACGTCGCGGAAAGCACGACCAGTCTCATCGCCAGTAGTGGGCAGACCATCGTAGAACTTGATAGAAGCAAGCTTCACGGTCAGCAGGTTCTTCTCAGCAGAAGTACCACCAATGACGAAGGCAATATGATAAGGAGGACAAGCTGCTGTACCCAGCGACTTCATCTTCTCTACCAGGAAGGGAATCAGCGTACCCTCGTTCTGGATGGTTGCCTTAGTCATTGGATAGAAGTAGGTCTTGTTGGCAGAACCGCCACCCTTAGCCACCATTACAAACTTATACTCAGCACCCTCGGTAGCCTCGATGTCAATCTGGGCAGGCAGGTTGCAACGAGTATTCACCTCGTCATACATATTCAGCGGAGCATTCTGAGAATAGCGCAGGTTGTCCTGAGTAAAGGTGTTGAACACACCACGGCTCAGTGCCTCCTCATCCTCGAAGCCAGTCCAAATCTGCTGACCTTTCTCACCATGGATGATAGCAGTACCCGTGTCCTGACAGAAAGGCAGGATGCCCTTGCAAGCCACCTCAGCATTGCGCAGGAACTGCAGAGCTACATACTTATCATTCTCACTGGCCTCGGGGTCGGTCAGTATCTTAGCAACCTGTTCGTTGTGCTCACGGCGCAGCATGAACTCCACATCGTGGAAGGCCTGCTGGGCCAAAAGGGTCAGAGCCTCTTTTGAGACCTTTACGATTGTCTTACCTTCAAACTCGGCGGTTGTAACGCCTTCCTTACTCAACAAGCGGTATTCCGTCTTGTCTTCGCCCACCTGAAACATGGGGGCATACTTAAATTCAACTGGTGTTGCCATAATATCTTTAATAGTGTTATTTTCACGGCAAAAATACAACAAAAAAACGAGATACCCAAATAATCAGTGTCATATAATCGGACTTTTTAGCTATTTTTCGTTAAAAGCAGAAAAATTACAGCGATTTTGTTGGTCAGTTCTGTAATTTTCACTACCTTTGTCGACAGTTATTAAATCTTGTTAAATTATGACTAAGAAGTTTTTAGTACTAGTTGGACTTGTTTCACTCGTCACTACATCATGTATGAATAAGGATGTATTCGATGAAGGAGCAGCCCCCAAGAAAGAAGTTGGCCCATCCAACAGTTTTGACTTTTCTACGCTGCAGACCATAAACCTGAGCGTAGACTACTCTGCTTACGAGACTTATGGCCCTGTATTCTTTAGTGTTTATGCTGAGAATCCATTTGAAGGTAGCGAAGAAGCTATGCAAATGAAGGAGGGTATCAAGCCTATCTTTGAGAGCTACACAAGCAGTGACAGAACCTATAATGGTACCATCACCCTGCCCTCTTATGCCAAGAAGCTTTACATTGTCACTGGTAACTTCCTCGTTCAACAGACACTCATCGAGGCTGAGGTCGCCAACAATCGTGTAAACGCTGTAGCACAGAACTTCTCTCAGGCTGCATCACGCAGAAACCGTGCTGCAAGAAGAGCAGGTGCACAGACCAGTAGCTTAGAGACATTGTACCAATTATCTTATAAGGTAGATGTGAACACTGGTGACAAGACCGACGTTCGAGTTTGCAAAGATTGGCACACTCCTCTGGGTTCTTGGGACAGCGAGAGCGGTCGTCCTAACTATCTGCTTAACGAAGATCCTGCTGCCGATCCTGAGCTCTTGTTCACCGAGGAAGAGAAGGGCGAGTTGTATCAGACCGTAGCCAATGCATTGGCATCTCATCAGACCTGCGCTGAGATCTATCGCAAGCAAGCAGACCTGACGCTGAAAGAAGATGCAGAAATCTCTCTGACCATGCTCGGTAGTTCTACCTGCTGGAACAACACCTTAGGATACTTCTATTACACAGAGAACAACGTACCTACCAGTCTGACAGATATTGACATCATTATGGCTTTCCCCAACACGCAGGATGGTACATGGGTACGTGACTGGTGGAAGAACCCACAGTTCAATGGCAATATTGCCTTGGATCGCGGTGACGCCGTTCTGCTGAAGTATTATCCTCACATTGCTGAAGGCGACTATTCTGACGCTACCACCGTATTCCCCAAGGGAACTAAGATTGGTCTTATCCTGAAGACGAACGCTTGGGGTATGCAGAAGTCTAATGGCAGCAAGAAGTACTACAACAACTACAAGGGCGACGGTGTCTTCAAACAGAACAACAAGGATATGGCTCGTCAGTATAACATCTGGCAAGCTTCTACCGAAGGCTTGAGCTACTATTGCGACGAGATGGCCGCAGGTGACAATGCAGCCTTCACCAAGCCAAACACTAACAGCGAAAGCCGTACAGCAACATTCCTTTATGAGAGTGCTGAAGGCGATGAATATGCCCTCGTTTCTTTCGAGGACGCCTGCAACGACCTCGACTTCGACGACCTGATCTTTGCCCTCAAGCCAGTGAATGCTTTCGCTAACCTGCCAAGAGTAGCCGACAAGAAGACAGAGACCACAAGCGTATATGCCTTCGAGGACCTCTGGCCAGAGAAGGGTGACTACGATATGAACGATGTCGTCCTGGAAGTAAAGGACGTCAAGGAGTTCTGGAAGAAGTCTAACGAAAAGAACTATAAGATTTTCAAGCAGTCCTTTGAGATGACTACCTATCAGAACTATGTCACCAAGACCAGTGGTCTGGCCGTCACACTTGACACCAAGACCAATCCAAGCAGCATTGCCATGAAGAAGGTAGATCCCAAATCACCCAACGACACTGTTGACGTAACCTTCACCAAGGAAGGAAACGTATATTTCCTGACAGAAGACGTTAAGGGCGAAATCAATTCTACCTACATTCTGGAGCTTACCTATAATAATGGTATTTCAGACATGACGAAGCTGGCAGCAGTGAAGCCCTTCATTTTCCGCAATGAGGACGACAACAAGCGCTGGGAGGTACATATTCCATTCGAGGCTCCTACAGCTAAGATGAATACCGCTTACTTTGGCACCATGGACGACCGTTCTGTTCCTGAGGAAGGAAAGTATTTCGTACGTAACAGCGACTATCCCTTCGCTTTCTGCCTCGCTGGTGTTACCATCGACAATTTCAAGGAGACCATTCTGAAGAGAAAGAATGAGAAAGCACCTATTAGTCAGTTGTATCCTGAGTTCCTGCTTTGGTCAACCTCTAAGGGTGAGCAGAACCCAGACTGGTATCTGCATCCTGCCGCAGAATAACAAGCAATCAAACTACATCTAATACTATATTGAAATGGGCCATCTCGCTGTTATGCAAGATGGCCCATTACTATTGTCGTTAACTTCCCCAATATTAGTATCCAAAAATCTCTTCCGTTGACAAGCGACGGATAGGACCAATCTTCTCCAGTGCAGGAACGTCGAGTTCTTTCTCATCGCCTAAGATCACATAGCGGTAAGGCTTGCGAGCTACCTGCTGCTGTTCGAAGCGAACGATATCCTGCAGCGTCAGCTTCTGTACGTCACGATACAACTTCTCGTTGAGGTCGTAGTCAAGCCCCAGACGCTTCATATTGAGATAGCTGTTGATGACGCTCATCTTCAACGTACGCTGACTGGCCAGCTGCTTCAACACAGCATCCTTAGCAATCTGGAAGGCAGCCTCCGACTGTGGGATAGTGTCCAGAATCTGGTGGAACTGACGAACGCAGTCCATCATCTTATCGTTCTGCGTGATGATATGGGTAAAGAAGCTCTCCTTCTCGTCCTTCTTAGCGACACGGCCGTAGTTAGCATAAGCATTGTATGCCAGACCGCGAGCCTCGCGCAACTCCTGGAAGACGATAGCATTCATGCCACCACCAAAGTATTCGTTGAACAACAGGATGGTTGCGGCCTCGTCAGGATTGAAGGTACGCAGCTCGTTGTGATACATACGCATATAGATATTCTTGGCATCGAAGGGAGCAATCCATACCTCGTTCTTAGGAGATGCCTGCTTGGTGAAAGGAGCACCTTCAGGAACGGCAGCCAACTGCTTAGGCGTCTTGTGCTGCTTGTTCAGAACAGCAGTGAGCTGCTTGGTGCTCATCGGACCATAGTAGAGCACTGTGTGCTGCAAGCCATTAAGACCCTTCAGCAGACCTAACAGCTGCTGAGGATCAGCATCGCGCAACTGCTGGGCAGTCATATCGTCACGACGCATATTATGAGGACCATAAACGCTATAGTAGTAGAGATAGTCGAAGCTGGTGCGCTGGTCGCTCTTAGCATCCTCGCGCTCTTTCAGCGTCAGGTCGACAAACTGCTCGTACGACTGCTTATCGGCCTTGGCATTCTGGAGAAGATTCTCCATCAGCTTCAGTGCCTCAGTCATATTCTCACTGAGTCCAGTCAAGGTAATGGTCAGTGCATCGGTATTGACGTTCACACTGTAGTTACAAGCAAGCTTGTAGAACTTCTGCTTGACATCGGCCACTGAGAGCTTGTCGGTACCCACATAGTCGAGATAGTCTCTGGCCACGGCATAGCGGTTGTCATCTTCATGACCGAACTCATAGCGGAAGGTCAGCGTAAAGAGGTCGTTGTCAGTGTTCTGCTTATAAAGAAGAGGTAAGCCCTTCTTTACGGCAGCCTGTGTCAGGTCACGCTGGTAGTCCACAAACTGAGGCTGGATAGGCTCCACCTTAGACTGCTGGATATCCTTGACAAACTGACTCACCTGGTCGCGGTTGGTGGGGATTGGTGTAATGGCCGGCTTATCAATCTTCTTCTGCAACGAGTCCACACCCTGCTTCTTGAAGACGGTAGCATAGCCATCGGTAAAGAATCGGTTGGCGAAATCAACAATCTGCTGCTTCGTCATCTTTGAGACACGGTCCATCTCGCCTACCTGCTGCTCCCATGGCGTACCATTGATGAAGGCATTCATGTGCTGACGGACGCGCCAGAGGTTGTTGTCAAGGGCACGCTGTTCACTCAACTTTCTATTATTAACGACAGAGGGCAGCAGGTCGTCAGAGAAGTTACCCTTCTTCAGATTCTCTATCTCTGCCAGCATCAGCGAGCGAACCTCTTCGAGCGTCTGACCAGGCTTCGGCATACCAATCAACAGGAAAGAAGAATAGTCCTGCTGGGTCTGTATTCCTGCCTGAGCCACCTGCACCTTCATCTGCTGGTTCAGGTTCAGGTCAAAGATACCTGCACGACCATTGCTCAACAGGTCGCCAATCACATCCAGCGTATCACACTGCAGGTCAGAAGCCTTCTTGGCCAGCCAACCTACCCACACCTGGTCAGCCTGCTGACCAACGATGGTTGTATCAGAGGGCGCCGTCAGTTTCCGCTGTGCAGGGAACACGGGCTGACGGACATCAGCACCTGGTTTCCACTGTCCGAAATAGCGATCAATAACAGCCATCACCTCGTCAGGATTGAAGTCACCAGCCATACAGATAGCCACATTATTGGGCACATACCACTTCTTAAAGTAGTTCTTGATATTCGTAATGGATGGATTCTTCAGGTGTGCCTGCGTACCAATAGTGGTCTGAGTACCATAGGGGTGTGTCGGCGTCAGCTTCTTACCCAGTGCGCTCCATATCTTGTCACCATCATCAGTCAGATACATGTTATACTCCTCATAGACAGCCTCCAGCTCCGTATGGAAACCGCGAATCACCATGTGCTGGAAACGGTCAGCCTGTATCTTTGCCCAGTTCTCCACCTCGTTAGAAGGGATGTCCTCGGTATAGCAGGTAACATCGTTCGACGTGAAAGCATTGGTACCCTGTGCACCGATGGCAGCCATCAGCTTGTCGTACTCGTTGGGAATGAAGTACTTGGCAGCCACCTGAGAAACAGAGTCTATCTCGTGGTAGGCCTGCTTTCGAGCCTCAGGGTCTGTCAAGCGGCGATAAGCCTCGTAGCGCTGTTCTATCTCGTCAAGGAGCGGAGCCTCAGCTACTGCATTATTGGTTCCAAACTGCTGAGAGCCTTTAAACATCAAGTGCTCCAGATAGTGCGCCAGACCCGTCGTTTCTGCAGGGTCGTTCTTTGAACCGGTACGTACAGCGATGTAGGTCTGAATACGTGGTTTATCCTTGTTTACAGAGAGATAAACCTTCAATCCGTTGTCCAACGTATAAATACGTGTCTTGGTAAGGTCGCCTTCTACCGTACGGTAGGTGTAGTTTTTGGCTTGAATGCTTCCGGCAGCAAACAGCCAACAGCTAAGAGCTAAAAGCCCAAATAATTTAGTCTTCATAATCTATTTCGTGATCTAGTTTAGAGATAAAATCGTCAAAGACATCCTGATCAACGTCGCCCATGGCAAACTCCTTCTCGGCATCCTTGCGAATCTCAGCGATCCAGGCACGACGCGCCTTCACATAGTCCTCACGGATACGCTGGATAGCAGCATCGGTCAGTTCGTCGAGACCATAATAGTCGAGAATCATCTGGTAAGTCCACGTCCACTGATATTCACGATAGTGGTCATTGATATCATTGAAACGGGCTATCACCTCACGGATGCTCTCAATAGAGCCATTCTTTATGTCGTCAAGCAGGCGTTGTTCCTCGCTGGCGGGCAGCAACAGACCAGAAAGGTCGTTCCACTGACCCAAGCCAATATCGCTGGCGGGCTTTCCTAACCATTGTCCCTTCACGGCACGCTTCAGCACAGCACCCATATAGATGCGCAGGGCGATGTCGTAGTATTTGATACCCTTCTTCAGCGACGAGGCGTTGATGATATATTCCTGGAAGTTGTATGATGACACATTATTGCCACCTGCCAGACGCAGGTTTTCCAGAATCTTCTTTCCTTCTACGATCTCACCAACGGTAAAGGGTGAGAGCCAGTCGAAGTTGATAATGCTCTTACGACTAGAGGCTGCACGCTTGTCGCGCTTCGGCCACTTCTTGATGTCACGGTAGAGACCTACCGTTGTAATGTTACGACCAGGCACGATATACATCGTCTCACCGTAAGCCAACAGGTAGGCGAAAGGCAGACAACGCATGTCAGGATGGTTCATCAGCTTACCGAAGCAAACGCTGAAAGAGCCTATCTTGGCAGGCATCAGCACATAAGCGCCAGAGGCTGTCTTCGTGCCACGCTCCAAGGTGCCATAGTGCATGGGACCCATCTTGTACGCATGGTTAGAGAAGTTGGTATTCGAACCGGCATTATAGAATGAGAACTCGCCACCGATGAGCAGCGAACTCTTATGGTGTGATGCAGAGAACGGACCGCAGAATGCTGCACAGGCCTCACCATTGGCCATATAGCTATTGGCAAAGAATACGCTGGCCTCAGCGGTGAAGCCATTGGTAATCTGACAAGCCTCACCCACAAAACAGTCTTGCATCTTCACCGAGTTGGTGATAGAGCAGCCATTGGAGATGATAGAGTTCTCGCAGATCACACCCGTACCAATATATACCGAGTCATCCTTGGACGAGAGGATGGTACAGTCGCTCAGTCGGGCAGCACCGTTAATCTCACAATCCTCCTTGACGACGGTATTGGTAATCTCTTTCGAGTTGATAATTTTTACGCCATTGCCTATCGTACCACGCTCTGGCTGCGTAAAGCGGATTTCCTCATTGATCAGACGTGTCAGACTGTCTTTCAGTTGCTTGTCCTTGAAGTACTTCACCATGAAGGCTGCCAACTGTGAGTTCAGATCATGGAACAACACCACGTTGCCGTCGCCCATTTCGTTAAGCACACTGATCAGATGGCCCTCGCCGAACGAAGCGCCCTCAGTGGTCTCCATCGTAGAGATGTTCGAGATATAGCAGTCGTCACCAATGGTATAGTTGTTGATGAAGTTGCCCACCTTTTCAATCAGACAGTTGTCGCCTACCGTCACATTGCGCAGGGTAGCATCATTGATGCCCGAATGCTTAGTAAAGTCCTTGGCCACCTCGACCGTCTTCTCAAATACACCCAGACGGATATCGCCATAGAATACCACACGATGGAAGTTGTAGGGGCGGAAGTCCTCAGCCACCATAACTCTGTTCCAATCCTCAGCCCAACAGCTGTTGTTTTCTAATACGCGAATTTCTTCGTCTGTCAGTTTTCTGTAGTCTCTCATAATTATATTGTGTTAGGTTCTTAACTTCACTCCTTTACTCCTCAACAATCTGATAGAGGAAGTCGTTATACGGATATTTCTGCACATGCAACTCTCTGACACGCTTATAGAGCGTCTCACGCAGCATGTCGATGTTCTCTTTTTGCTTGGCAGAGATAAACAGGCACTCCAGATAGTGCTGATTCTCGCCAGTGCGAGCCATCCACGTCTTCTTCAGGTCGTCAAGGGTCAGATTCTCCTTGGTCAGTGGTGTCAGGTCGTCAGCCTCCTTCTCCACCCATGAATAGGCATCAATCTTGTTGAACACCAACATGGCTGGCTTCTCGGCACAACCCAAATCCTTCAGCGTCTCTTCGACCACCTTAATCTGTTCCTCAAAGTCAGGATGCGAGATGTCTACCACATGTACCAACAGGTCGGCCTCGCGCACCTCGTCGAGGGTTGACTTAAACGACTCCACCAAGTCTGAGGGCAACTTACGGATGAAACCAACGGTGTCAGCCAACAGGAATGGCAGATTGTCGATGGTCATCTTGCGCACGGTGGTGTCCAGGGTAGCAAAGAGTTTGTTCTCTGCAAACACCTCACTCTTGGCCAGCAGGTTCATCATGGTCGACTTACCGACATTGGTGTAACCCACCAAGGCTACACGAATCAGGCGACCACGGTTCTTACGCTGGGTGGTCTTCTGCTTGTCAATCTCTACCAGACGCTCTTTTAGCAGTGAGATGCGCTGGCGAATAATACGCTGGTCCATCTCCAACTGGGTCTCACCAGGTCCACGCAGACCTACCGAACCCTTACCGCCACCGCTACCAGAGCCACCACCCTGACGTTCCAAGTGCGTCCACAAGCGTTGCAGACGGGGCAGCATATAGCGGTATTGTGCCAGCTCTACCTGTGTCTTCGCCTCAGCGGTCTGTGCTCGCATGGCAAAGATGTCGAGAATCAGTGAGGTACGGTCTAATATCTTCACTTTCAGCTCAGCCTCGATATTACGAATCTGCTTGGCTGACAGTTCGTCGTCAAAGATAACCATACCAACTGGCAGTGGCGCCTCCCTACCCTCTTCAGGTTCTGGTGAGCCAGCATCCAGCCAGTCATAATAGGCATCTTCTTGTTGCTTGATATAGTCTCTGATTTCTTCGAGCTTTCCCTTACCGACATAGGTCACCTGACTCGGACCTTGCACCTTCTGTGTAAAGCGTTTCACGGTCACGGCACCAGCAGTGTCAGCGAGAAATTCCAGCTCGTCGAGATATTCTTTGGTTTTCGCCTCATCTTGCTGCTGAGTGATTAGTCCCACCAGCACAGCAGTCTCGGTTTTGGCTTCTGAGATTACAAATTCTTTCATACGGATGCAAAGTTACGAAAAAAGCTTGTAAAAGCGAAGCGATTTTGGAAGATTAACGCAATTCAGCCTGAAATAAAGGCAAGACGGGGAAGAACGAGGAAGTACAATTGGGGGCTGAAAGCAAATTGGGGAGGATTGGTGAAGGAGTTAGGTTGCCAAATCGTAACCCAAAAATAGGGTTCTGATGCAGGTTAATCGACTAAGCAAATCTGAGCAGAATGGTGCATCTTCCACCGCTCGTTCACACCCCGTTTCTTATTCCGCAAACTGCTACATTTTGCATAGCGATGGATGCCAAAAGAAATAGTAGTTTTGCAGCCAGAATTAAAAAAAGAGTAAGAAACATGAGAAGTACTTTTAACATTCTGTTCTATGTGAACAAGAGTAAGGAGAAGAATGGCATGGTGCCTGTGATGGGCAGGGTAACGATTAACGGAACGCAATCGCAGTTCAGTTGTAAGAAGACAATCCCGCTTGACATGTGGGATGTAAAGGGCAATTGCGCTAAAGGTCGCAGTAAGGAGGCTTTGCAGATTAACCGCGAACTGGATAATATCAAGGCGCAAATCATCAAGCACTATCAGCACCTGTCAGACCACGAGGCTTTTGTGACGGCAGAGATGGTGCGCAATTCCTATCAGGGTTTTGGGAGCGAGTACGAGACATTATTGAGTGCTTTCGACAAGGACATTGCCAATCATCCAGTCGCACTATCGTCGCACAGATATGTCGATGCTGGAACTGACGCCAGAGTTCATCAAGGACTTCGCCGCCTATCTCAGTACAGACCGAGGATTGGCTAATGGCACAATCTGGCAGCGATGCATGTGGCTGAAAGGTGTTGTATTGAGGGCGCACTACAACGGCAAGATTCCCCGTAACCCGTTCGCGCAGTTCCACATTAGCCCCAACTGTAAGGAAAGGGAGTTCCTGACCGAAGAAGAACTGAAGGCCGTCGTAACGCATGAGTTCGAGGACGACAATCTCGCCTTTGTGCGTGACATCTTTGTATTCGTGTGCTTCACCGCCCTCTCGTTCATCGACGTGAAGAACCTGACGACGGACAACATTGTGGACATCAATGGCGACAAGTGGATTATCAGCAAGCGACACAAGACCAATATCCCCTTCCAAGTGAAGCTGATGGACGTACCCTTGCAGATTATCGACCGCTACAAGCACCTACGAGAAGACAAGCTGGTGTTCGGCAAGATGAACTACTGGTCGATGTGCAAGAAGTTGAAAACGGTGATGACCGCCTGCGGTATTGAAAAAGCCATCTCCTACCATTGTGGCCGGCACTCGTTCGCAACCTTGGCACTTTCAAAGGGTATGCCCATCGAGAGCGTGAGCCGTGTATTGGGACACACCAACATTGTAACCACCCAGATTTACGCCCGCATCACAAGTCAGAAACTTGACAACGACCTAACAATGCTTGGCAACAAACTCAACGCATCGTTCAAGAACCTACAGACGGCATAGCCCGCATGAATCAGCCTCATTCGTCATTGGCGAATGGGGCTGAATTCTTTCGTTATCCTACATCTTTTTACCGACGTATTACAGCTTAAACGTTGCTCTCAACAGGGCGGTGCGGCCGCAGAGGGTGTAGTCGTAGGTGTAGGTGTTGATGCCGTTGAAGATGGTGTAGGCGTAGTGGCGCTGGTTCAGGAGGTTATCGAGTTCGAGGCGGAGGACGAGGCGCTTGAATTTGTACTGGGCGGAGGCGTTGAAGAGGGACATGCGCTTGTACTGGTCGGCGGTGAGCTGGCGGCGCACATGGTCGTAGTCCAGCGAGAGGTCGAGGGCGACGATGGGGAAGATGTGGATGGCACCGCTGTGGGAGAGGGAGGTCAAAGCCTCACCCCCAGCCCCTCTCCCACTGGCGAGGGGAGTAGTTACACCTTCCGCTGAGTTCCCGCCCTGAGCCTGACCGCTCCCATCGCTCGCAGGGAGGGTCTTCGTCTGTGACCACCCGTAGTTGATGTCGTAGCGCAGTTCGAGCCATGGGACGGGGGTGATGGTGGCGTTGCCATGTAGGGCGTAGCTGTTCGTGCGGGTGTCGATGACGGTGGCCCCCTCCTGACCTCCCCCCATAGAGGAGGAAATTGCCTGTTCGCCACTGCCGAAGCTGTAGCTACCGAGAAGCTGGTGGAGCGGCTATGGGAGTCGCGGAGCAGGGCGGTGCTGCTCACATCGATGCCGCTGACCGACTGCGACGTGAGCGTGTTCTGCTTGCCCTCGCTGTGGCTAGCGGCGAGGCTCAACGTGAAGTACTGCATGGGAAGCTGCCACTTCCAGTCGCCCGATGTGTGCCACGTGTTCGACTCGCCGATGATGCCCGACGATGTGCGCACCGAGCGGTAGTCCACCTGCATCGGCTCCGTCAGCAGCGTCATCATGTCGCCAATCGAGGTCGTGTAGCCCGTCGAGAACGACAGTTTGCTGTTGGCTGAGAAGGTGTAGTTGATGCCCATCGAGGGATTGAGCACGGGCTTGGTGTAATTCAATTTATTGTAGTACAGCCCCTTCAGCGCTGCCCCGATGCCTGCACTCAGGTAGAAGCGGCGGTTCTTGGAATGAATCTCGAAGCCGGGGTTGAGGGTCGGGGTGAAGGCCCAGCCGCGAATGTCATTCATCTCGCCAGTCGCCGTGCGATAGGTTTCCAAGTCATCGTACATTGCTGACACGCTGACGGGCAGGTTCAGCCGGAACGACTTGCCGATGGGGATTTGGAACGACGAGCCGACGTTCATGCTGAGTGTCGAAGATTGCGCCGTCTGCCCGTAGTCCGTACCGGCTTGGCTGAACGAGAGCCTTAGCGTCGGTGTCCGCTTGAACGACACGTTGGCATGAACATGTCGCCGGGCACCCTTCTCCGTCCTGCCCATCCAGAAGAGTTCGTTGCCCACCTCAAACGAGCTTGCCCGCCGTCTCTGTTCCGTTTGTTGCGATACCATCGCAACAGACTGAACATCCCCCTCATTCTCCTCAAACTTCCCTTTGAGGACAAACGTCTCGCTGAGATACACGCGGTCGGCGTTCTTCAGGTAGTTCACCGACAGCTTCGGCAGGTGAATTTTTGTTATTGGCGACGTCTGTTCGCTCACGGTCACATAGTTGCCGCCATCGGCAAGGTACGTCGTGCTCTGGCTGATGTCGTGCGTGGCGCGGTGGTAACTGTAGTCG
>OMXL01000069.1 GCA_900314985.1 uncultured Prevotellaceae bacterium
CCTCTCGAACAAGCATCGAAATACACCCCGCCAGGTTTATAGTAGCGCTCATGAGGATCCCCTGCAGCAGGAAAACCGTCATTCATCAGCACAACTAAAGGGAATTTCTGTTCACGTACTGTTCGCGCAATAAGTCGCTCACCGTTACTGATAGCAGCCGTATAGGTTACAGCCCCATTATGTGCCGCTGCCATCACCTCTGCTAAGCGCTTTTTGATCTGCTCTTCACTGGCACTACGAGACATCTCTACCAGTTGCCGTTCAGGCCAGTCAAGCAAGAAATGATTGCCCATCGAAGTAAACTGCAATCCACACACCGAAGTCTCACGGTGCATTCGGAACAGCTCAGGGTTCTGCTTACGTTGCCATGCACGTTCAGCGTTAGCCTTCACATATTCTATCATGGCATGCAACTGACCTTTATGAGTGAGCACCCTATAAAATGGTGGCGCATCATACAGATTCTCAGTAACTCCCAGTTTACGTGCAGCCTTCTTACAACCCTGCATATAACCCCGTAACACCTCTTTAATGCTACGCGGCATCGTGCACCTAACCTGCACCACCATATGATGATGGTCTGGCATCACCTTGTCTGCAAGAATCTTTATTTCTGGGCATAGTTCCAACAATCGCCGCTGCTGATTCACGAGTATCCAACCGATAGGCGTTTTCTCCACGACAGCTTCAGCACCATCATGGGCAAGGCTACCAAACAAAGGCTGCCTATCTTTAGCCACCATCGTCACATGCACTATACAAGGCTTACGCCATGCACCAGGCTGCAACCATGTAAAGGTCTCGTTCTGTGGTACTTTTGAACTATCGTTAGTCATCATTCTTTCGTTGTCTCTATAGGCAGGTGGCTCACAACAATTACCCTATCCCGCAGAAATCCAATTTTCTGCAAAGTAACGGGACATCTGTCTGCAAACTATTGCCCATCATTCATATACCCTGCAAAAATAGTAATTATTTTGCAGATTACAGCCATCAACGTGCAAATTTTTTCTTTCCCCTTTCCACGAACATTCCATCCTCCCCTGTCCCGTCCTTTATTCCTTCTTACTTCTAACATCAGAATAGCGTGCCAGTTTTGTCACTATGGCATTCCCATGTTCGTGCGTGCGATGGGCGTTCCTGGCGATGGGAACAGCTGCCAGAACGATGGAGGTAGCTATTATGCGAAAAAGTGGTAGGACTTTCTGACGGCTATAGCTAAGACGGACTTTCTGACGGCTATAGCTAAGACAGCAGTGGGAACAGCTGATACACGAAAAAGTCGTAGGACTTTCTGAAAAGTCGTACCACTTTTGGAAAAGCCGTACCACTTTTCGGCGGGAACAGCTATCTCGTGACTGGCTACAGCTAATACGCAACTGGCTTAGGCTGTCTCGCAGATGTATCAGTCTGTCTCCAGCGCATAATAATGTTCGCGCGCGGGTGCACCGTGCGCGCGGGAACTTTTCGAAAAGTATCTTTCACCTTCACCAACATTAGCGCAAACGCCCTATACAAAGGCATTTCAGCCAATCCGCATCCCGAATTTGCTTTCACATATCTTTCACCTATCTTTCACCACGAGCGGGTGAAGGTTAGGTGAAGGTTCTGTTTACAGGGACTTTTAGCCTCCGAAGTGAAGGTGAAGGATAGTTTTAAAAAAGCATTTTTTAGATAATGTCAGTCTCCTGTCCCCGTGGCATCCCCCGTGGCATCCAAAAAGACCTAACATCCCTAACATAATATTTGCAAATTACTGCAATACAGCTAATTACAAAAGTCCTTTCTTTTACAGACCTACCATCATCCCTACCATAATCCCTACCATGATCCCTACCATGAAAGGTAACATCTTCTAGGTTATGACCCAAGGTCTAATGTCAAGTCTGACGTTAGGGATCACGTTAGGGATCATGTTAGGTCTGATGGTAGGGATGGCGAGCCGTCCATACTCCACTTTCCCTTTATTTACGCGGGTTTCAGAAGATCTATGGTAGGGATGTTAGGTCTTTTGGAGAAAATGGTAAATCGGAAAAACGGCTGGATCACTCAGAGACCCTACTTTCTTCTTTTTCCTCATCCCCCCATGCAATTAGTTCTGTAAATCTTTCGTACGAATCATAGTGGCAAAAGAGAATTTTCTGCTCTCTTAGAGCCTTACGAATGACCTCCGCCACTTCTTGAATAGTTGATTTAGGCCCATCGCAACAAATGAATTCATTGAGTTCCCTAACTGATTCCTCGTCGAATACACATTTAGCCATGTCTATCATCTGTGTATCTGTCAGTTGGTCAATTGTCGCAGGTAAAAAAGGTGGATACTGCAAAGACTCACCCTTCATGAACTTCCATTGTTTTGCATCAAAGAACTCCTCAAAAGCTATAGGAAAATCTTCATTTTTAGCATGTTCTACAATAGCTTTATACCATTCCACATATTCCTTGTCATTACCTTTAGCAAGATTGACATAACTCTCGTATTCTCTCATGAAGTCATTTGCCGTTTTCATTACTTCTCCCTCTTCAGGTAATGCAACACCCGTTGAACCATAAGGGCAATCGAATGGCATGCAATCACTATGGCGCTCAAACAAATTATTGTCTTTCATCAACACTTTTGGATAGACCGCCCATCGCCAACTGCATCCGTTGGGAGACATTCCTGGAAACAATCTCAATTGTTCATATCCTCGCTGATGAAGTTCATGAACAATCATCACGATTTCGTAAGCGCTGCAAGTGTACATCAATTTCATATCGTCAAAGCATATTCGTCAATCCAACATCATCATCATGCCTGTCTCTTCAAACTTGCCTCCACACTTTGGGCATTTCCCTTTTATTGGATTCCACAATTCAAGTTTTTCAGAGCCGCACTCTGGGCACTTAATCTTCTCCGCTTTCTTGCCATGAGGGAATGTCAGAACGTCAACTATCTCTCGACACTCCTTACACAAATATGTGTACACCTCGCCTGCTATCATCAAGTCATGTCCTTTTGGATTAGCCTCTACGGTATAACCGCATTGTTTGCATTGATATTGTTTGTAAGTAGCCATAATCTTTTTACTTTGCTATTTTCTTTTTTTTTCAATATAAACCATGTGATCGGTAGCGACAACAAGAGATTGAAGCATATGATTGTTGAGCGTTCAGAATCAGACATGTCCGTTTCTCCAATTGTCAAAGCAATAATCATCGCACATACATTTAGACAAAAATATACTATCACATACAATGCGATTGCTATTAGGAAAGACTTCAGCTTTGAGGTATCAACAGGATCTCTTCTTGCTTCATCACTCATCTTTGACAAAGCATCTTTAGCAATAGATCCCGTTCCAATAGTCAGGTAGCCTATACCCAAAGATGCCATTAGAATCATTAGAATATCCATATCAACTCAATTATCATCCAACACGCCCATACTTCTTTTCTTGAGCATTAACGGTTTTCTTCGATGTATTTTTCAAGATTCGCTACTATCTCGGGAACCTGTCGCATCATTTTTTCAAACTGAGCTTGATTCCAATTCTCAATACTCAGCAAGTTATTGGCAATCTCGTTGAATACCTCAAAAGGAGATTCAAAATATGGTCCATCAAAACGGATACGACGCTTGCCGCAAATGACTACACACTCGTAACCATCCAAGACGTGCCAAGGTTCCCCTTTGTAAGCATTAAAGACATCAACCATTAAGGCAAAGAGCCTTTCAAGTGCTTTAGCATCATCATCGGATATAGACGCTGAGAACTCCATCTCCTTCTTGCCATTATCCAGGAAATCAATTAGTGACGCCTTGTACTTATAGTGCAACGCTTTCTCTTTCCTACTATAATATAGCAGGCTCTTACTTCCGAATGTCATGCTTTCTACAGAGTAAGCAAAAGCATAATGTGGTCTTAGGTCTATTTTCATCATAATCTCCTTAGGTTTTTAAATATTGGTATATAGTCCTATGATTGGGTCATCTTACGTATTTGGCATAATACCACTGAATGGGGAAGGTTATAACAGGTGTAAAAATACAAGTTGCCCCTAGGAACAATAACTTTCCCCATAGGGTTTCCGGCGCATATTTAGAGAAACAGAACCAGATAAAGAAAATAACGTATCCAATAATAAATAATACTTCACCCATATCCTTATATGTTTACGCTGCAAATATACAAAAAATTATTTATATTACGTCATTTCCTGATAAAGTTTGAACAGTTCGGCTACACACAGGCTTTCAGTCATTGTCTTTACATTAAAGCCATAGGCTTGCATAACAGCCCTATCGTTGTCTTGGTGCGCTTTACGAAGCTCTACTGGCATTAAGACCTCATCATACAACTTAGCCAATGAAGATTGAGGATAAAGGGCACGAGCATCTAAGATTGCTTGAGCAGTTTGTGTGATTCTTGCTATTTGTTCTTCTGTCGGTTTAGGCCAAGGAAAATTATTATAAACGACACTTCCTGAATAACGATAGTCACTTTTTAAACGTCCACACACAATACGCATCCAAGCCATGTGTACATTGCTTGTTAATATACCAAAATGATAGAGGCTTGCCCCTGGGATAATTGATAGAGAATCTGCAGCGATAATATCGGGAGACATAAAACCTACTGGTATATATCTGCGTCTTTCTGATGAAACACGAGGTATTACAAGATAATTTTCATTTGTCTGTGGCATAGAAAAGAACAAATGAGGTTTGTTTGCTGCAGCTCGAGTAGGCGCTGCAGTACTAGCAGCTCTCATTTCTTTTACACGCTTTAATCTTTCGTGGATATCTTTATTCTCTGAATAAATATCAAATGGAACATCTCTTAGCCAAAGACAATAACGTATTTCATTGTTGTTCAAATAATCCTTTGCTCCCACATACCTTCTAATACAAATAGCTATAGAAGGATCACTCTTTATAAATGTAGCTCTTTCTTCTTCAGACAAAACGAGATTACCTCCATCTGAAGGCTGATTGCCCTTAGTTATTTTGGGAACATCCGAAATAGGAATAGAACGACTCTCGATGAAAACATCTGGGCCATCTATAAGATATGCATTGATGTTGTTTACATGAAATTGCCTATCTCTATCGTATATTATTCTATCTTCTTTATCGCCCCTCTTAAATCCAATTATTACGCAATGCACATGAGCTTTCAAGGTCGCTTCGCTGTCCCAGCGAAAAGTTCGGTACGCAAACATAATTCTGATACCATATTGTTTGTACAATGGTTCCCATAATGCAGCTGCCTGTTCTCCTTGGCAAATGCTATTTGTAGAAACTAAAGCAGCCTTAAGATTTGCATTTGTTTCCATCAAATGTGCTGCTTTAAAATACCATGCGCCTACAAAATCTATGCTATTTGACAACCTGATTTTACCAAAGACATCTACAGCATCTTTTTTCTGTTCTGCCGACATCATAGAAGCTCCAACAAACGGAGGATTACCTATAATATAATTAAGGTGGTCTTTAGGCACAATTGTTTCCCAATCAATTCGTAGTGCATTACCTTCTGTAATATTGGTATAGCTCTTCAGTGGCAGGAAGTCAATGTCTTGATGGATGATGCGCTCCGTTTCGTTAAGCATCTGCGCCTCACTAATCCAAAGGGCTGTCGTTGCAACTGTAACAGCAAAGTCGTTAATCTCGATACCATAGAACTGCTGAATGCTTACCTTGATGGGGTTGACGAAAGCACCCAGCATTGTCTGACCATGATAGCGTTCACGAATGGCCTCGTTTTCCAAACGACGAAGGCTCAGGTAGGTTTCAGTAAGGAAGTTGCCAGAGCCACAAGCAGGGTCAAGGAAAGTCAATGCGGCCAATTTGTCTTGATAGGCATCGAGCTTCTTCTGGCGTTGTTTCTCTACCTTTTCCTCTAGTATCTCATTCAGTTCCTTGCGTAGGTCGTTCAGGAACAATGGGTCAATGACCTTGTGAATGTTCTCAATGCTGGTATAGTGCATGCCTCCAGAGCGACGAGTTTCTGGATTCAGTGTGCTCTCGAATACTGCACCAAAGATGGTAGGAGAAATCTCGCTCCAATCGAAGTCAAGGCTAGCATTTTTGAGTAGTGTCTGCTTCAGTTCTTCTGTAAACTGAGGTATCTCGATTTGCTCTTCAAACAGTCCGCCATTGGTATAAGGAAATGCTGCCAACTCTGCCTGCAAGTATTTACTACGCTTCTCTTGTGGAGTGTTCAGCACATCAAACAAGTCACGTAATGCCCTGCGCATGTCTTTTGCCTCATAAATGACAAGGAAATCATGGAACTGGTCTCTCGTAAAGATGCCAGCATCCTCAGCATAAAGACAGAACACCAGACGAACACAGAGAATATTCAACCAACGGAGAGCTTCAGGCGAATTGTCATCATATTGCTTTAGCAGAGCCTCATAGATTTGACCTACTATATCACCAGCCTTTATTGACACCTCCATCTCCTTGGAGAGATGCTCACTCTTGGCATCAACAAGGAATTGCAGACGATAGTATTCCTTGCCTAAGTTCTCCAATAGAATCTGCTCTGGTTCACCATTAGGCTGTTCCATATCATAGACAAGAAATTCAGAGAAGTTGCACGTAACTATCCAACGGGGATGTTCTGAAACAGGAAGGCTTACCACATAGCGACGAGCTTGTTGGAAAGGATTGAGTAAAGAACCATCACTCTGACGGATGCCTGCCCGCAAATCCTTCCCCAAAGACTTCTGTTCAATGAGTACTTTGGTTGACGGAATGCGGCCATCAATGAAGTTGGATGCATCCACCATACGGTGATCTTCAAAGGTGATAAAGCCATTAGTGGGCGTATCAATGCCAAACACATTGCTTAAGAGGTCAATCCAGAAAGGCTGTGACTCACCTCTTTCATATCCTCTACCCTTCCATCGCTCAGCGAACTCTGTAGCGGCAGCAGCCATTTGTTTTTCAGTTTTCATAAAACTATTATTCGGTTCTTAGTGCACTCACTGACTTATCGGGCTTTGTAAACGGACAAAACCAACGAGACCTCAGAACATAGAAAAGGCGTGAACCGCCTTATCTACATCTTGAGGCCCTAGGATTGCCCGCGTAACCAGATAAGTCATGTCCACACCCTTAGGTGCAGAACTAGAGATTATCTCGGTTACGCAATCTTTGAAATTTCCTAGGTTTCAAGATGTACCGAATAATCAGCTAATGCTGTTATTGTTATTATCCAACCAAAATCATACCGCCACCCTACTCTAAGGAAAAAGCCGTAGCTCCGCTGTTTACAGCGATTGGCCGTACTTGAATGCAAAGATAGTGAAAATCGAGGAAAGTGCAAAAGAAATGGCGAAGAAATTTCGATAATGAAATATCAAATACAGATACAGATGATACAGATGGTTTTTAAAAACTTATTTAGGGTAACAGTGTGAATACTCATATAATAAGGTACAGGTACGCGTAGCCTTTTATGATTTTATCTGTATCATCTGTATATCTGTATTAATGTGAAGCCAGTTATACAGCTAATACAGAAATTTCTACAGCTAATACAGACGCGTATTAGCTGTATACGGAGTGCTACTACAGCTATCTCGTGAGCGTATTAGACTAATACGCAAATGTGATTGCTGTGGGTTGAGAGGAGGAAGCGGTTTGCCTTAATGGCCAGATGATTTGGCCATAGAGCTGGTAGCTGTTGAGCAACGTGCGACGAGGACGGGGCGTGATGCCAGCATAGCGCTGACCACGGACGGTGAAGTGGTAGCGCGACTCGTTGCCCTGATAGTCGCGCAGGACGTAGGTGAGGTGGTAGGGACGCTCTTCGGAGAAGCAGACAACGCCCTGCTCGAAGTTGGTATGCAGGATGGGCAAGCGCATGCCTGGCTCACGGAACGACTTCATATACCACACGCGGTGGTGGCGCCAGTGGTCGTAGTCGCCCCACTGGTTGACCTCTAACTGACAGCTGATGGGAATGCTATCGACATCAGAGTGGAACACCTCCTTGCCATCGACCAACAGCTGGGTATAGCGGATGCCATAGTGGTTGTAGGTCTTCTCGCTATAGTCGTCAGCCCACAGGGCAAAGCCTACCCTGCCCCAGGCGGTGAACTCCCTTTGAACTTTAAACGTTGAACTTTGAACTTTAATATCGGGAGCGCCAAAGCCGAAAGTCTGTTTGGTGAAACCACCATTGAAAACACCCTCGCCGTCCATGGGATAGGCCATAAAGGAGTGCGCCTGCGGAGCAACGGTGTCAGCAATGATGCCAGCCAGCTTCATCAACGGATCGCGCAACACCCACGTCTCGGTGTCGTGCAACTCCAAGTGCAGATGAGGGCCCGTAGAGTGACCGGTATTACCGCTAATGGCAATAAGATCGCCAGCCTTGACGGGATACTTATTCGCAGGGAGAACCAGCGACAGCGTATCTCTGCCTGTGCGCTGCAATAGCGCCTCGTACTTATCATCGAAACGCTTCAGGTGGCAATAGACGCTGGTGTTGCCATCAGGATGAGCCACATAGATGGCATTGCCAAAGCCATACATGTTGATAGTCAGCCGACTGACGTAGCCGTCGGCAATGGAATAGATGCGTTTACCCTCCTGGTTGTTGAACTTTGATCTTTGGCATTACCGCAAGCCATGAATAGCCATAGAGTTATTCCACAAAACAGTAATGCCCTCATTTTAATCATAAAGTTCAAAGTTCAATGTTCAAAGTATTAGCAAGCCTTAAACGACATGTCCAAGCCCTTTACAGAGTGCGTCAAAGCACCTACAGAGATGAAGTCGACACCCTGTTCGGCATAGTCGCGAATGGTATCGAAGGTGATGCCACCAGAGGACTCTGTCTCGTAACGTCCGGCAATGATGTCGACAGCCTTCTTCGTATCGGGCACACTGAAGTTGTCGAGCATGATGCGGTCAACGCCTCCGTGGTCGAGTACCTGCTGCAACTCGTCGAACGAGCGCACCTCAATCTCAATCTTCAGGTCGAGGCCTTTCTCCTTCAGATAAGCGTGGCAGCGGTCGATGGCATTGACGATGCCACCGGCAAAGTCAACGTGGTTGTCCTTCAGCAGAATCATGTCGAACAGTCCGATGCGGTGGTTGCAGCCACCACCAATCTTGACAGCCTGTTTCTCCAGCATGCGCATGCCGGGCGTGGTCTTACGGGTGTCAAGCACGCGGGTCTTGGTACCCTTCAGGTGCTGCACATACCTGTCAGTCATGGTGGCAATACCACTCATGCGCTGCATGATATTGAGCATGAGGCGCTCAGTCTGCAACAGCGAACGCGTCTTACCAGTCACAATCATGGCGATA
>OMXL01000059.1 GCA_900314985.1 uncultured Prevotellaceae bacterium
TATCAGGCTGTTAAGATGATTGAGGGCGCTATGGGTGGCGAGCCCTTCAAGTGGCCTGCTGGTTGCTATGTCAACGCTTACGGCTTCAAGAACGTGATGATGGCTATGCCTACCGTTATCGACAAGGACGGTGTACACTTCACTCAGCCCGAGGGTACTGCTGAGGAGATGGCTGCTCTGCAGGCTTCTTACGAGCACTTGCAGAAGATGCGCGACGAGATCATCTCGCTGGGTATCATCCCTGCCGTTGAGGAGTGGTCAAAGGACAACGCAAACCTGTAATCAGGATTTCGTAATAGAAAATGGGGCGTTCGCTGAATCTTTTTGCGAACGTCCCTTTTTCTTTATACCTTTGCATCATCAAACAAGAAAGATTCTCATAGATTAAAGATTCATCATAAAAAGGTTAGTAGTTTTTTCATAGTAATTGGATTGTTCGCCCGTCGAGATGACGGGCTTAATTTTTGTCGCTTTGTTTGGTGAATCGGAAAATTATCCATACCTTTGCCACTCCAATACAAGAAGAATGAAGATGATGTGGATGATGTTGTTTCTGTTGCTACCCATACTGGCACTGTCGTATATCGGGTGGCACATCTGGTGTCTGCTGCCTGTCAGATGGTACGTCAAGAGCATAGTGATTGTCCTGATGGTAGCATCGTTCCTGATGCTCTTTGCAGGAATGTTTCGCGCTACCGACAGTATGCCCATGCCACTGGCAACAGCAGTCTATGTGATAGGCACGTCGAGCATCTTCATCTTGCTCTACCTCTTCATGCTGTTCCTCGTGTTAGACCTTGGGCGACTGACGCCCCTTGTTCCGCGTACCTTATTATATAACAACTGGTGGACGGCAGGCGGCATCGCTGTCTTTATGTTCGGTTTGTTCCTCTATGGACATCTACACTACAAACATAAATACCGCGAGACGCTGACCATCACGTCTAACAAGGTGACAAAGCCCATCAAGGCCATACTGTTGAGCGACCTGCACATTGGTTATCACAACCAGCGCGATGAGGTGCATCGCTGGATAGACATCATCAACGACGAGAAGCCTGATGTGATACTCATTGCGGGCGACATCATCGATGGTTCCTTACGTCCACTAAGAGAACAACACATCTACGAAGAGTTCCAACGCTTGCAGGCACCCGTCTACGCCTGTCTGGGCAACCACGAATACTATAGCGGAGAGCCTGGCGCCCTGCAATTTTACCAGCAGGCGGGCATTCATCTACTGCGCGACAGCATAGCCAACGTGGGCGACCTCTGCGTCATCGGACGTGACGATGCCACCAACTTCAGGCGCAGGCCCCTATCTGAGCTCGCTGAGACTGTTTCCCCGTCTCAATTTTCAATTGTATTAGACCACCAGCCTCATCATCTGGAGAAAGCAGAGCAGGCGGGCATCGACTTCCAGTTCAGTGGACATACCCATCGTGGACAGGTATGGCCTATCAGTTGGATTACAGACCGCATCTACGAATGTTCATGGGGTAGTCACCAACGCGGCAAAACCCGCTACTACGTCAGCAGCGGTATGGGCATCTGGGGTGGCATGTTCCGTATTGGAACACGCTCGGAATATGTTGTCTTGGAAATAAAGAATTAGAAGCGGCAGTCAGGATTCTCTTCCATATAGATTTTCGAATACGCCACGTAATGCTCCGCATTGTCCGTCTGACCAGGACGGGTGGGTTTGATGTACTTAGCTGGCACCCCACCCCATATCTCATTCGGGCCTATCTTCGTATTCTGTAGCACCAAGGCGCCAGCAGCAACAATGGCCCCCTCGCCAATCTCACAACCGTCAAGCAGGGTGGCTCCCATGCCGATCAAAGCATGATCATGAATGGTGCAGGCATGAACAGTGACATTGTGACCAATGGTGACGTAGTTGCCAATATGCGTAGGGCCTGTCTCGTGAGTAACATGGATGCACGAGCCATCCTGTACATTGGTACAGTTCCCAATGGTGATAGGGGCCACATCGCCTCGAACAACGGCATTGAACCAGATAGAACATTCGTCGCCCATTGTTACATCGCCCACAATCGTGGCGTTTTCACTGAAGTAACAATCCTTGCCCCACTTGGGTGACAGACCACGATAACTCTTAATCAGTGCCATATTTGAATTGAGAATTGAGAGTTGAGAATTAAAAGACAGAGGAGAGAACTTTCTCAGTAGCGCCTGACAGACTGGCAACATACTGGCCAGCCTTCTCGCCAAGCTCTTTGACAACCTCAGGATGTTCCTCGAAGCCCTGCATATAGCGACGGAAGTCGTCAGCATTGGCAATCTCCAAGCCAGCACCACAAGCCTTCAAGCCCTGAGCTTCCTGGAAACGCTGATTGTTGGGACCAAAGAATACGGGTACATCCCAGACGGCTGCCTCCAACGTGTTATGAATACCTACGCCAAAGCCGCCACCGACATAAGTCACATCAGCATAGTGGTAGATGCTGCTCAACAAGCCGAAGCAGTCAATAATCAAGACGTTGGCGTCTTGAAGTAGAGAGTGGAGAGTGGAGAGTGGAGAGTTTGCTACCGCACTATATCTTACGACCTTACGGCCTTCGAGCATGCGCTCTATCTGCTGCAGATGGTCTTCACCAATCACGTGGGGAGCAATGACTACCTTCCAGTCTTTATGTTCGTTCAACCAAGGAATAAAAATTTCTTCATCGGGTTGCCAACTGCTACCAGCAATGAAGCACTTGCTATTGCCCTTGAACTTCTCAACAATAGGCAGTTGCTTGGCAGCCTCCTTGATTTGCAGCACACGGTCGAAGCGGGTATCGCCAACGACGGTGACATTATTGATGCCTATCGTAGACAACAGCTCGCGACTCACCTCGTTCTGTACGAAGAAGTGGGTGAAACACTTCAGCACACGGCTGTACTGCCGACCATACCATCGGAAGAACACCTGACCAGGACGGAAGATGCTGCTGACGCTGTAAACGGGTACACCACGATGGCGCAGAATATGCAGGTAGTTGTACCAGAACTCGTACTTGATGAAGAAGGCCATCACAGGACGGATGGTACGCAGGAAACGGCGTGCATTGGTAATGGTGTCGAGCGGCAGGTAGCAGATAATATCAGCACCTGCATAGTTCTTGCGCACCTCATAGCCTGAGGGCGAGAAGAACGTCAGCAGAATCTTATATTCAGGATGCTCACGACGCAACTGCTCCATGAGGGGGCGCCCCTGCTCGAACTCACCCAGTGAGGCAGCATGAAACCACACATACTGGGCATTAGGGTCTATCTTCTCCTTGATAGTGCGGATAGCCTGACGCTCACCACGCCACATTTTGCGCACCTTCTCGTTGAAAAGGCTCAAGACGGCTACACCACACAGGTAGAGAAATATGACGAGATTATACATCATCCTAATACTTCAATAGCTCGCTTCATTCGCTTCAGTGTCTCTTCCTTGCCCAAGAAGGCGGAGATATCAAACATGCCAGGACCCTTGCCTTCGCCAACCAGCGTGAGACGCCAAGCATTCATAATGTTGCCCAACTTATACTCTTTCTGCTCAATCCAAGCGTGGACAATCTTCTCCTGATTCTCCAATGAGAAGTCGTCGATGCCTTCCAGCACCTGCATCAGCTCAGTGAGCTGAGCAGCACTATCTTCCTTCCAACGCTTCTTGGCAGTCTTCTCGTCGTACTCGGTAGGAGCTACGAAGAAGAAGGAGCAGAGAGGCCACATCTCATGAACGAACGACACACGGTCTTTCATCATGCGGGTTACCTCCAGCACACGCCCAGAGGTCTCGTTAGGACAGTGCTCCTTGACGATAGGCTCGAAGAGCGAGGCGATCTCCTCGTTAGACTTCTTCAGGATATACTCGTGGTTGAACCAGATAGCCTTCTCGTAGGCGAACTTAGCGCCTGCCTTAGAACACTTGGTGATATCGAACAGAGGAACGAGCTCATCGAGGGTGAACAGCTCCTGCTCAGTACCAGGATTCCAGCCCAGCAGGGCGAGGAAGTTGATGACGGCCTCGGGGAAGTAGCCATCCTCACGATAGCCACGAGAGGTCTCGCCACTCTTGGGGTCTTTCCATAACAAGGGGAAAACAGGGAAGCCCAGACGGTCACCATCACGCTTTGACAGCTTACCCTTGCCATCAGGCTTCAACAACAGAGGCAGGTGAGCAAACTGGGGCATGGTATCCTCCCAACCGAAAGCACGATACAGCATAACGTGCAGGGGAGCTGATGGCAACCACTCTTCACCACGGATAACGTGAGAAATCTCCATCAGGTGGTCGTCGACGATGTTGGCCAAGTGATAGGTGGGCAGCTCGTCGGCACTCTTGTAGAGCACCTTATCATCGCAGATATCGCTCTTCACACGTACCTCGCCACGAATCAGGTCGTTGACGAGAATCTCCTGACCAGCCTCTACCTTGAAGCGAACCACATACTGCTTGCCATCGGCAATCAGCTGCTCTACTTCTTCTTTAGACAACGTCAGCGAGTTGCGCATCTGCTGGCGGGTATGACAGTCGTACTGAAAATTCTGAATCTCAGCACGCTTGGCCTCCAGTTCCTCAGGGGTATCGAAGGCAATGTATGCCTTATCAGCATCCAACAGCTGCTTAACATACTTCTTATAGATGTCGCGACGCTCGCTCTGACGATAGGGTCCCTTGTCGCCACCGAACGATACGCCCTCATCAAACTTGATACCGAGCCACTTGAACGACTCGATGATGTATTCTTCTGCACCAGGCACGAAACGATTGCTGTCGGTATCCTCAATACGGAACACCAAGTCGCCGCCATGCTGCTTGGCAAACAGATAATTATACAAGGCGGTGCGCACACCACCGATATGCAAAGCACCCGTAGGACTGGGGGCGAAACGTACTCTTACTCTTCTTTCTGACATGTATTATTACGTATTTTGCTTGCAAAGGTACAAAATAAATATGAATTATGAATGCAACACCACACTTTTCTGCGAAAAGAATAATGAATTATGAATATTTTTGTATCTTTGCACTGTTAAATTAATAATATCGTATGAAAGAACTTCATTGGCGTGACATTCTCACTCGCACAATACTCATTATCGTCACTGTGACCATCGTAGTATGGTCAATGCCACACGACAGTCGCAGCTACTTCCATGTGGAACAAGGGAAACCGTGGAAATATGCTGACTTCACAGCACCTTTCGACTTCCCTATCTATAAGTCGGAGAGTGTGATTCGCGAGGAGCGCGATAGTGCCATGAAGCAATACGAGCCCTACTACAAATACAATCAGATAGTAGAGCAGCAGATGGTGCAGAAGTTCAACAAGGATTATGCGGACGGCATAGCCGACCTGCCAGCCAGCTATATGGGCATCATCTCCAACCGGTTAAAGAGTCTCTATCAGCAAGGCATCATAGACCAAAAGGACTATACAGGCTTGTTGAGCGACACCACGTCGATGATTCGCGTTGTCAACGACAAACAGGCGGCAAGCGTATCCATCATGGAACTCTACTCACCGAAACTGGCCTACGAACAACTGTTCCAAGACGAGAAGTTGGCACCCGTACGCTCCATTCTACAGAAGTGTAACCTTAACGAATATATCACCCCGAATCTGACCTATGACCGCGAGCGCAGCGAAGCCAGCAAGAACGATCTGCTGGCGGGCATCGCCCTTGCCAGCGGTGTGGTACAGAAAGGCCAGAAAATCATTGGACGCGGCGACATTGTTACGGAGAAGACCTATCGCATCGTCGAGTCATTCAAGAAAGAGAATGAATTACGCAACGAGGATGTCAAGCAGAACCATCTGTCGCTATTTGGACAGATTCTCTATGTCACCATTCTGGTTCTTAGCTTTACCATCTACCTGAGTCTCTATCGCAAGGACTATTTTCAGAAGCCGCGTAGCACCACGATGCTCTACGCCATGATTATCATCTTTTCGGTGCTGACGGCATTGTTCATGCGCAACACATTCATCCATGTCTATCTGCTGCCCTACGCGATGGTACCTATCTTCATCCGTGTATTCATGGACTCACGCACAGCCTTCATGACGCACATCACCATGGTACTGATTTGTGCCGTCATGCTGCAACACCCCTTTGAGTTCATTGTCACGGAGACGGTAGCTGGTCTGGTGGCTATCAGCAGCCTGCGCGAGTTGTCGCAACGCTCACAGCTTTTCAAGACGGCTATCTTTGTCACCGTATCGTGCATAGCAGTCAATATGGCATTCGATTGGATGAACAACGACGCACTGACACAGATAGACTATAGCTACTACAACTATCTGATAGCTAACGGCATCGCCCTGCTCTTTGCCTATCCGCTACTCTATATCATCGAGAAGGCTTTCGGATTTACCAGTGACATCACGCTCATTGAGCTTTCTAACACGAACAATGAGGTACTACGCAAAATGAGTGAGGTGGCACCAGGCACCTTCAACCACTCTATCCAGGTAGCTAACCTGGCGGGTGAGATAGCCAACAAGATTGGTGCCAAAGCACAACTGGTACGTACGGGGGCCCTATATCATGATATCGGAAAGCTGTCTAATCCGATCTATTTTACAGAGAACCAGTCGGGTATTAATCCCCATGAGATGCTGACAGATATCGAGTCGGCACAGATTATCATCAGCCACGTGACAGAAGGTCTGAAGATGGCAGACAAATACAACCTGCCGAGGGTCATTCGCGACTTCATTGCCACGCATCACGGACAAGGCAAGGCCAAATACTTCTATGTACATTATCATAACGAGCATCCAGAAGAGCCTGTCGACGACCTGCTGTTCACCTATCCTGGACCGAATCCGTTTACACGCGAACAGGCCTGTCTGATGATGGCAGATACGATAGAGGCAGCATCGCGCTCACTACCCGACTATACAGAGCAGTCTATCCGCGACTTGGTAGAACGTCTGATTGACGGACAAGTGGCTGATGGCTATTTCCGCGAATGTCCTATCACCTTCCGCGATATTCAGTACGCTAAAACGGTACTGATAGAGAAGTTGAAGACCATCTATCACACTCGTGTAAATTATCCGTCAGAGAAAAAAGCATAGTCGGGTTGGCTAAAAAGTGAAGAAAAAACACCCGTTTTTCTGCACACTTTGGTACAATTGTGCAGAAAGTGTGCAGTTTTTAGTTAATAAGCGTTAATAATGATTGCACTTTTGCGGCCGTTTTGTGCAATACGCTTACCTTTGCAGCCGATTTAAGCAAAAATTAATTAAAAGGTAATGAAAAAGATTGTATTATCGTTGATTGCTTTCACGATGACATCGGTGAGCGCCATAGCTGGCGGCATTCTCACCAACACCAATCAGAGTGTTTTATTTTTGAAGAATCCCGCCCGTGATGCCGCTATCGGTCTCGACGGTGTATATTCTAACCCTGCTGGCGTAGCATTCATGCCCGAAGGTTTTCATGTAGCCTTCAACTGGCAGTATGCACACCAGACGCGTACCATCACATCGACCAACCCCGTCTTTGCACTGGGCAAGAAAAACGAAGGTAAAACCATGAAGGAATTCCAGGGTGTGGCAGATGCCCCCATCATTCCATCTCTGCAGGCTGCCTACAACAAAGGCAACTGGAGCGTACAGTTCAACTTCTCTGTACCTGGCGGTGGCGGTTCTTGTGAGTTTGCTGACGGTCTGGGATCTTTCGAAAGCGTTGTAGGTAGCATTGCCTCAAAGTTCATGGCACTGGATCAGACTGCTGCACAACTGAATGGTTTGACAACAATGCTGACACCACTGTATACGATGTTTGGTGCGACAGCTCCTACTGCCATCTCAAGCACCGGAGTTTCCGGATATGACATGAACAGCTACATGCAGGGACGCCAGTACTACTTCGGTTTCCAACTGGGTACAGCCTATAAAATCAAGGAGAATCTTTCTGTTTATGGTGGTTTGCGACTGCTCTACGGCTCAGCCACTTATAGGGCTCGTATCAGCAACATCATGGTAAAAACGGGTAGCGCCTATGAGGATTTTGAGAGTTTCCTGCCGAAGGTTCCTGCTCAGATGCAAGAGTGTATGACCTCTGCCCAGCAGAACCTGAACTTCATCAATCAGGTAGAGGGTCATCCCGCTTATGCCACCTTACCTGCAGAGACACAGGCACAACTGACTGCCGCCAAGATGGCACTGAGTCAGGGCATCGGTTCATTGGAGCAGAGCAAGGGAGAGATGGCCAAGTTGGCTAAATATTCTGAGGGTGTAAACTTGCTCAGCAACCAGTCGTCATTGGGTATTGCCCCTATCATCGGTGTTGACTGGAAGATGAACGACAAGTTCAACTTCGCTGCCAAATATGAGTTCAAGACTCAGATTCGCATGGAGAACGAGTCAACAGTCTTTGAGGCCAGTGAGATTGGTGCTGTCAACAAATTCAGAGATAGTGAGAAGGTGAATGAGGATATCCCCGCACTGTTGACTATTGGTGCACGCTGGAATCCCATAGATGCTGTCAACCTCAATCTGGGCTGGCACCACTACTTTGACAAAAATGCCAACTGGTATAACAACTCGCAGGATTTGCTGCGTGGCAATACGAACGAGTATCTGGCAGGTGTTGAATGGGATGTCACTGACAAGCTGAATGTATCATGCGGTGGACAACTGACCCGCTACGGACTGACTGACGAATACATGAACGATATGTCATTCGTAGTCAACAGCTACAGCTTCGGTTTTGGTTTCAGCTATAAGGTCAAGGATCATGTCACCCTTTCAGCAGCATACTTCCAGACAAATTACGGAAACTACAACCGCGAGAACTATCCCACAGCAGGTGTCAACGACACTTACACCCGCACCAACTATGTGCTGGGATTAGGTTGTCAAGTTGATCTCTAAACATTTTCGTTATAGGTTATAACGAGATAACGTTATAACGGGTCAACGTCGTAGTAGACCTGCAATGATGAATAGCGACGGTCCGCGAGCATCTGTGATTGCGCAAGCAGCAGGTACTCGCGGACTTTCTGCATGTCAATGCCTAACTCTAATTTGAGTACGAGTTTGCGGATGTTCTGCGACTTCACCTTAGCCACAGAGGGTTTGTCTGGTCCCAACACACGACCGCTAAACCACTGACGCAGACGGGAGCCCATCTCAATGGCAGCGGTATCGACAGTACCCTCCTGACGATGACGCAGGAAGACATATATTAAACGATAGTACGGAGGATAGCGGAATGCTTGTCGCTCGGCTATCAACTCCTTATATAAAGAGGTGTAATCATTACGTACTACCTGATCAATCACAGACACCTCCTTCTGCTTAGTCTGTAGGATGACGAGACCACGCTTGGCCTTACGACCGGCACGACCACTGACTTGTGCCATCATCATAAAGGCGTGTTCATAGGCACGGAAATCAGGATAGTTGAGCATACTGTCGGCATTGATAATACCCACCACACTCACCTTGTCAAAATCGAGACCTTTTGAAATCATCTGCGTACCAATCAAAATGTTGGTACGTCCTGCCGAAAAGTCACTGATAATGCGCTCATAGGCATTACGTGTTCGCGTGGTATCAAGGTCCATGCGGGCAATACGAGCATCAGGAAAAATCTCGTGAATCTGCTCTTCAATCTTCTCTGTTCCATAGCCGCGACTGCGCAGTTCAGTAGAACCACAGCAAGGACACTCCGTAGGGATACGATAGGTATAGCCACAATAATGGCACGTCAACTGGTTCAGCTGGCGGTGATAGGTCAGCGAAACATCACAATGCTGGCAGGTAGGCACCCAACCACACTGGCGACACTCTACCACAGGAGCAAAGCCGCGACGGTTTTGGAACAAGATGACTTGTTCACCACGCGCCAAAGTCTCACGCATACGTGTCAACAGGAGTGGGGAGAAAGGACCATGCATCATCTTACGATGTTGCAGGTCGGCAATGTCTACAATATGTATCTCTGGTAGTTCTATACCCTGATAGCGTTCCTTTAGTTCCACCAACCCGTATTTACCCGTCATGGCATTATGATAGCTTTCCAAAGAGGGCGTAGCGGTTCCGAGCAATACCTTAGCGCCCAACATAATAGCTGCTGAACGGGCATGATAGCGGGGAGCTGGATCTTGTTGTTTATAGGATGTTTCATGCTCCTCATCAACAATAACGAGCCCTAAGCGTTTAAAAGGCAGGAAGACCGCTGAACGAGCACCAAGAATGACATCATAGGGATTGTCAGACAACTGCTTCTGCCAGATTTCCACACGTTCCGCATCAGAATAACGTGAATGATAGATACCCAAGCGATTACCAAAGATGCGCTGCAGACGCTGCATCATCTGTACGGTCAGAGCGATCTCCGGCATTAGGAACAACACCTGCTCTTTCCGTTCTAGCGCTCGCTGTATCAGGTGGATGTATATCTCTGTCTTACCACTCGATGTCACACCATGCAACAGCGTCACCTGCTTTTTCATCATCGACAGCAATATCTGGTTATAGGCCTCCTCCTGAGCAACGCTTAGTGGCTTCATCAGTTCAGGGCGATAGGGACCACCATGGTTCAGACGACCTACCTCCACCTCATAGGTCTCCAGCATCTGACGCTGTTCCAACTGTTTCAGCGTAGCCGACGAGCATCCCGTCACATTCATCAGTTCCTCACGGGTTACCTCCTCGGGCTGCTTCTCCGTAGGCTGAGGTTTTGCCTCAGCAGTCTCGTCCTCCATCTGGTCCCACCCCGACAGCGCCAGATATTCAGTAAAGGCATTCAACTGATTCTTGGCACGCGACAAGACGTTTAGCGCTACATGCAGAGCCGTCACATTTTGGTACTGGTCAGTCAGTCGGATATATGTCTCTGTCTTGGGTTTATAACCGTCTTCTGCTTTCAAGCCACCAGGTAACGCTGCCTTATATACGTCACCAATAGGCGACAAGTAGTAGTCACTAATCCAGTGCCATTGAGCCAATTGCGAAGTCGTCACTATCGGCTGCTCATCCATTACCGTTTCTATGGCCTTTACTGCATAGTCCTGCGGCTGCTGATCGTGCACACGATCAACGACTCCCACATACTTCTTACCTCGTCCAAAGGGAACGAGTACACGCATGCCCTCAACCACACTCAGAGTCTCAGGGACTGCGTAGGTGAAGGTTGCATGCAAAGGAACAGGCAGGATGACGTCAGCGTAGTGCATAATAAATATTTGATTGGTCTGCAAAGATACTATATTTCAACGAAATCAACAAGCATTTCCTGTATTTTTACTCATACATAAAAAAAAGTACAGCTCTTATACGATAGTATGAGAACTATACTACGAATTGACTTATTCTATGGTGTACTATTTTACAACAACAATGTGACCATGATGAATGTATAGGCCTTTTTGCGTAGGAGTACTATCGAACTTAACTCCCTGAAGGGTGTACCAGCTACCTGTAAGAGCAAAGGTCTTCTGAGTACTGATACCCGTAGCCGTTTCCTTTACGACAACAGCAATGCTGTTAATCTTGGTATTGGGCTTATAGTCGGCAATGTTTACTACCACATGCTGAGCAGAACCAGTCCACACGCCATCTTCATAATCTCCACAGCTAAACCAAGTATCGTCATTCCATTCTGAGGCAAAGAACCAAATGTTCTCAATGGTATAATTGTCAGGGACATCGAAGGTCAGTGTACCACCATACATACGCAACTGGATGGTCTGCAGGTTATAGTCCAGCCAATAGCGATTAGGAGTGTTTCCACCCTCGCAAGGCGATATGGTAAGTGTGACATTATCTGCACTAAGCACCTTGGCTGTTGTGATGTCACCAGCATTAGACGAATTAGTAGAATAAGGTGTTGCATCCTTATCCATTGCACTGAAGTCAAAGACGGTAGCCTCGTTTGCAAAAGGCTTCAACAGTAGCCATGAGATTTCTGACTCACGCTCTTCGTTACCACCACGATAGATAGCCTTTACACCAATACGATTCCATGAACTGCTTGGCTCATAGAAATATGCTGCATAACCATGGGCTTGAATATTCCAATCGTCAGTAAAATTATAGGGAATCTCTGTCATATCGACATAGTCCTGTGTTTCCTCATCCCAAGCAGGGATAGTAATAGTAGACACCTCATGTTCTACATCTTTATATAATATGTAGCTCAGCTTGTCTGTCTGCAGCGGATTACCGTCAATGTCTACAGGAGGGAATGTCAGCGAGACACCACCATATCCTTCCTCCTGATCAAAGGGCAGAAACTGGTAGATAGAAGGAGCTTTAGGTGTTGCAGCTCCTTCGATTGACTTGGCAATAACAACGTCTTCCAAGTAATCGAAACCTGCAATACCATCTGTCTGGGAGTTTACAACAAGCACAGTGTTGGTCGTCCATTTAGTACCTGTCTCATTGATCGTGAAAGTCACATCGATGGGTTGCAAACCAGATACGCCATCAAACCAAGAGATGTCACAGCCAGCGAAATAAGTATCATAGCTTGTACCTTCATTATCAGACAATTCTCCATAATACTGGTTGGCAGCAAACGTCAACTGGTTACCATTACGTATACCTTTTACCCAACTACCGGGAAGATACATATTCATACCCTGCACATATACGTCATTTCCGTCAAAACCGACGTTTATAGGCAGATAAGCATCTACAGTATACTCCAAAGCATCATAACGCTGGGCTGTTAGCAACCAAGACTCAGTCTGTAAACCCTCTGGTGGTGTCACCACCGTCTTCTCCTGCGCCATAGTCGACAACGACAACAACGCAACAAATAACATAAATACTATTTTTTTCATGATATCAATATATAATGCTCAAAACAATAGTCTCGCCATAATAACAGAAAAAGCCCTCAAGTCATGCTGACTCAAGGGCTTCTCTTTGAAAAGTGGCGGCCTCCTACTCTCCCGCATTGCATTGCAGTACCATCGGCGCAAGCGGGCTTAACTTCTCTGTTCGGAATGGGAAGAGGTGGGACCC
>OMXL01000022.1 GCA_900314985.1 uncultured Prevotellaceae bacterium
TGTCACCTTATACAGTTGTGACGTTCAACGTTCATCGTTCAACGTTCAACGTGATTTATTCAGGTGGTTATTGCGGCGGGGTCCCACCTCTTCCCATTCTGAACAGAGAAGTTAAGCCCGCTTGCGCCGATGGTACTGCAATGCAATGCGGGAGAGTAGGAGGCCGCCACTTTTCAAAGAGAAGCCCTGAGTCAGCAATGATTCAGGGCTTTTTCATTGTTTGTCTTCTGGGAGTCAGCAAGACCCAGAGGGCTTTTTCGTTGTATTTATTTGGTTGTTTGTGATTTTTGTTTTATCTTTGCAAGCAAGAAGTCTATATAACTATGAAATATTACTATCGATTTATTCTTCTTTTCGTTGTGCTGATGATAGGATCGTTGGTACATGCTCAGGAACCATCTGCTAATACTGATTCACTTAATTCAGAGAAAGACTCGTTGGTTCAGGCTTTGTTAGGTCAGATACAGGAGTTGCAGATGCAAAGTATTATGATGCGTGAGCAGCTGGAAAAGAGTGGAGAGGCAGCGCGTAATGACTCTCTACGTTTGGCACGTCGTAAATCGCGTATTGATTCGTTGCGTAACATTACGCCAGGAGCTCCATTGATTGTTGAGGGTGACACCTTATTTATATTATATAACCGTCGTGGAGGTATAACTCCTGAGGCTCGTGTAGAGGATATCTATGAGAAGATCATGGAGATAGGTACTGGTCTGACGCTTCACACTGATTCTGTCTATATTTTCGATGCAGACTTTTCTACTGATATCATGGCAGGAAATGAGTTGATGATGAGTATCACCGATTTTGATGGTCTATGGCAGAATAAGTCTCGTCAGGAGTTGGCTGCTGACTATTGTAAGATCATTGAGGCAAAGATACAGCAGTTGCATGCTGAATACGGTCTGAAGCGTAAGCTGATAGGCGTATTATATGTTATTGGTTCCATGGTGGCTTTGGGATTGCTTATCTGGGCAACCAACTACTGCTATCGTCGTTGGCGTTACCGTCTGCTGCGCAGGTTGCTGCACCGCACTCGTCCATTGACCATCAAAGATTATGAGGTACTTAACCTGCATCGTCAGGGCGTTCTTTTCTTGACGGGCTTCAATGTGTTGCGCTGGCTGGTTATCTTGATGCTGCTGTTCATCTTTGTGCCGATGTTCTTCGCTGCATTCCCAGAGACCAAGTCGTTCACTTATACCATCTTCGGCTATGTGTGGAACCCGTTTGTATCGATTCTGAAGTCAATAGTCGGTTTCCTACCCAACTTCTTCCGCATCATCGTTATCATTTTGTGCTTCCGCTATCTGGTAAAGGGTTTGCACTATCTGATGAACGAGATTGGCAGCGGCAACCTGAAGATTAGTGGCTTCTATGCTGACTGGGCACAACCAACCTACTTGATTCTTCGTGTGCTGTGCTACTCGTTTATGATTGTGATGATTTGGCCACTATTGCCTAGTAGCGACTCGCAGGTGTTCCAGGGCGTATCTGTCTTTATTGGTGTCATTGTTTCCTTGGGCTCTTCGTCGATTATCGGCAATGTGATGGCAGGCATGGTGATGACCTATATGCGTCCGTTCCATGTAGGCGACTTCATTAAGTATGGAGACACAGAAGGTTTTGTCATTGAGAAAACAGTGTTGGTGACGCGCATCCGTACTCGTAAGAATGATGTCATCACTATTCCCAACGCGAATCTAATGACATCTCAGACTACTAACTACACCTTCTCGGCACATAACTATGGTGTCATCGTGCATACCAAGGTGACCATCGGTTACGATATGCCTTGGCAGCAGATTCGTGACCTGCTGCTTGCTGCTGCTGCCAAGACGGCCCATCTGCAGAAGAAACCAGAGCCTTTCGTGCGTATCACGACACTGGATGATTTCTATGTGGAATACGAGATTAACGCTTACACCCGCAAGTCAGAGTTGCTTGGCGATATCTATTCAGAGTTACACCAAAACATTCTTGACTCCTTCCACAGCAATGGTGTGGAGATTATGTCACCGCATATCTTTGCCCATCGTAACAATCTGGATGTACAAATACCACCACAACAAGTGAAGAAATAAAAAACCTGTAAGCAATTGCTTACAGGTTTAGCTCCAACGCTACGGGACAGTGGTCACTGCCGTAGATGTCGGTCAGTATCTGCGCATCGGCAATGCCGGTGCGCAGTCTTTCGCTGGTGATGAAGTAGTCGATGCGCCAGCCTGCATTCTTCTGACGAGCTTGGAACCGGTATGACCACCACGAATATGTCACCTGCTCAGGATATAGCGTGCGGAAAGTGTCGATGAAACCGCAGGCCAGTAGGTCGCTGAACTTCTCGCGCTCCTGGTCGGTAAAGCCTGCATTCATGCGGTTGGTCTTCGGATTCTTCAAGTCTATCTCCTCGTGTGCCACATTCAGGTCGCCACAGAGAATGACGGGCTTCTTCTGGTCCAGCCGCTTCAGGTAGTTGCGGAAGGCATCTTCCCACGACATACGATACTCCAAACGCTTCAGACCGTCTTGTGAGTTGGGCGTATAGCAGCAGACCAGATAGAATTGCTCCATCTCCAGCGTAATGACACGTCCCTCATGGTCGTGTAGGTCGATGCCTATGCCATATTCTACACTCAGTGGCTGGTGTTTGGTGAAGATGGCAGTGCCGGAGTAGCCTTTCTTTTCTGCGTAGTTCCAATACGAGCGGTAGCCGTCAAACTGCAAGTCCAACTGTCCCTCCTGCATTTTTGTCTCCTGTAGGCAGAAGAAGTCGGCATCCAATTGTTTGAAGATATCGCTGAAGCCCTTGCCCTCGCAAGCCCTCAGTCCGTTTACGTTCCATGATATCAGTTTCATCATCTCTTCATGTTTTGTTGATTAGTATTTCAATTTCTCCGGCAAAGATACAAATAAACGGGGGAAATACAAAAAGAATTCCGCTTTCTTTTGTTTTTGAAATTTCTTCTCTTTATATTTGTTCATTTCTAAGATTATGTCTACCTTTGCAAGAAGCTAAATAACGATAGCCTATGAAAAAGATACTCTCAATATGGTTGCTGGTTTGCTGGGTGTTGGTAAGTAGTGCCCAGGAGCAAGACTCTATGCGACAGCGTATGGACTCGCTGCAGCGTGAATTGCAGGAGATGAAGATGAAGGAACTGGTGTTGCGGAATGCTCTGAATGAGAGTGGCCGCGATGCCAGGGAAGACTCGCTGCGCAAGGCTGAGCAGAAACACCGTATTGACTCACTCCGTAAGGTGACGCCCGGCGTACCACTGATTATCGAGGGCGACACCTTATTATATATATACACAAGTCTGGGTGGTGACGATCCTGCCCACCGTGTAGAGGCTGTAGCCCGTAAGGTGACGCAGATTGGTAAGAGCCTGAAGCTGACGACAGACTCCATGCACATCTTTGTCAGTGAATATACCGACGATGTGATGTGCGGCGAGGTGGTCATCGTCAGAGTCAGCGACTTGGATGGGCTTTGGAACGGCATGTCGCGTCGTGAATTGGCTGAGGAGTATTTGAAAATCCTGTCTCTGGAGATAGAGCGGCTGCATGCCGACTATGGTCTGAAAGCTAAACTGACTGGGCTGGGGTGGGCCGTATTCCTGATTGTCGTTCAGGTGCTGTTCTTTATGCTGACGGCACGCTTCATTCGTTACCTTCGTCATCTGATAGTCGAGGGAGTCGATGGACGAATGAAGCCATTGGTCGTCAAAGGTTATGAGCTGATGAATATCCACCAGCAGAAGCGCATCTTGCTATTCCTGACGCGTGTGTTGCAAGTGTTCCTTGTGCTGTTGCAGTTGTTTATCTCGCTGCCTCTGCTGTTTAGTATATTCCCGGAAACGGAGAAGTTTACGTGGAATATGATTAATTACGTGTGGAGCCCGCTGCGCGATATGGTGGTGTCAATCGTTCGCTACTTCCCCAATCTGGTGAAGATTGTCGTCATTGTCTATGTGGTGCGCTGGGTGCTGAAGGGTTTGCGCCATCTCTCCAACGAGATTGCTGCGGAACGTTTGAAGATAGATCGTTTCTACCAAGACTGGGCACGACCTACCTACCAGATTGTCCGTATTTTTATCATTGCTTTTACGCTTGTTGTCATCTGGCCGTGGCTACCTGGTTCTGAGTCGGGTATCTTCAAAGGCGTCAGCATCTTTGTCGCAGCTTTGTTCTCATTAGGCTCTACCACTACTATCGGCAACCTGATCAGTGGCATCATTATTACCTACATGCGACCGTTCCTGGTAGGCGACTTTGTGCGTATTGGTGACCAGGAAGGTGAAGTCGTAGAGGAAAACGCCTTCGTCACCCGTCTGAGGGATATTAAAGGTAATCTGGTGACAGTACCCAACAATTCCATCTTGTCGCAGCAGACGGTGAACTATACCGCAGCGGCACGTGACGGAAAGGGTAGCATCGTGCATTCCTCCTTCACATTTACTTATCATGTACCTCGCGAAACCGTAGAGGCATATTTGCTGGAAGGTGCTGCTCGCTGTAAATTGCTGGAGAAGAATCCGAAACCTTTCGTATTGTATACGGCGTTGGAGGATTTCTATACACAATATGAGATTAATGGCTATACCAAGGAGACGGCACGTCTCTTTGCTGTCTACTCTGAATTGCATCGTAACATCATTGATGTGTTCCATGAACATCATCTCGATCCGACATCATCTCACTTCATCAAGGTGACAGAGGTAAAATAGAAGAAGTCCGACAAGTGTCGGACTTCTGTGTAGTTGCGGAGGCAGGATTCGAACGTGCGACCTCCAGGTTATGAGCCTGGCGAGCTACCAACTGCTCCACTCCGCGATGTTTTTTCTTAAGCGGGTGCAAAGGTACGACTATTTTTTGGATTATGCAAATATTTTGCGGAAAAATCGTAAAAAATAGGTATTTCTACACTTTTGCGTCTGTTTTATTTGGCTATTTCAGAACTATTTTCTACTTTTGCACATTGTATTTGCACTGTGCAATTCAAGAAAAGCTTGGGAGGAATAAAACTATGTCCATATCAAAGACACGACAGAAGTTAGTAGATGTAGCCCGTCAGCTGTTTGCTAAGAACGGTTTGGAGAATACGACGATGAATGACATCGCGCAGTTCTCTGGTAAGGGGCGTCGTACGTTGTATACTTATTTTAAGTCGAAAGATGACATCTACTATGCTGTCATAGAGTCGGAGTTGGAACGCCTTTCTGATCAGTTGGACGAAGTGGCTGCCAAGCGTATTCCTCCTCAGGAGAAAATCATTGAACTTATCTACATGCATTTGAGCATGATTCGTGAGACGGTGGTTCGCAATGGTAACCTGCGTGCAGAGTTCTTCCGTAACATCTGGATGGTAGAGAAGGTGCGCAAGAACTTTGATGATGCCGAAATAGAGCTATTCCGCAAGGTGTTCCGTGAGGGTAAGGAGGACGGTGAGTTCGACATAGAGAATGTGGACTTGGTGGCAGACATCACTCACTACTGTATCAAGGGTCTTGAGGTACCTTATATCTACGGTCGTATTGCTCATGGCATGACGGAGGAGGCTACAAAGCCTCAGGTGGCCAAGATTGTGTATAGTGCATTGGGAAAGAGAATTAAGAATTAATCTTCGAAACATCGAAACATCGAAATAATTATTAAAAAAGAAAATTATGGGATTATTAAGTGGTAAGACAGCGCTGATTACTGGTGCTGCACGTGGTATTGGAAAAGCAATCGCATTGAAGTATGCCTCAGAAGGCTGCAACATCGCTTTTACTGATTTGCAGATTAACGAAGAAACGGAGAAGGAGATTGCAGCTCTGGGTGTAAAGGCTAAGAGCTATGCGTCAAACGCTGCCGATTTCGCACAGACCGAAGAGGTTGTAAAGGCCGTAAAGGAAGAGTTTGGCTCTATTGATATTCTTGTAAACAACGCTGGTATCACCAAGGATGGTCTGATGCTTCGCATGACTGAGCAGCAGTGGGATGCAGTCATTGCCGTTAACCTGAAGTCAGCTTTCAACTTCATTCACGCTTGTGTACCTGTTATGATGCGTCAGCGCGGTGGCTCCATCATCAATATGGCCTCTGTCGTTGGTGTTCACGGTAATGCTGGTCAGGCTAACTACGCTGCTTCAAAGGCTGGTCTGATTGCACTGGCTAAGAGTATCGCTCAGGAGATGGGTCCCAAGGGCATCCGTGCTAACGCCATTGCTCCTGGCTTCATCGAGACCGCTATGACAGCTGCTCTGCCTGAGGATATCCGTAAGGAGTGGTGCAACAAGATTCCTCTGCGCCGTGGTGGTCAGGTAGAGGATATTGCCAACGTAGCAACCTTCCTGGCTTCAGATATGTCAAGCTATGTTAGCGGACAGGTGATCCAGGTAGATGGTGGTATGAATATGTAATAATACCGTCCATTATAGACGCCTTTAATCCTCATTTGTTTCAAAGAAGATTAATTTTTTGAGACAAATGAGGTTTTTTCGTAAATATTTACTACTTTTGTGGCATTAAACAAAACTAACCGTATTGCTATGGAAGAAAAGATGCTTAATGCCGATGCTCTTGGCTATCTTGATGAAGCCATGTTTACCTCTTCGTTGATTAGTAAGAAAGAGCGTGAAGCAAAGGAAACTGATTGGAAGAACGTCTATCCGCGTACAAAGGCTGAGACTGAGCAGATGGAATCATTGCTCCAGAAGGCCAATGCTGTCGTTGAGGATGCTACCAATCAAGAGTATAGCGAGCGTTATAAGGCCTTGTCGGAGGTGGTTGATTGGTCTAAGAAACGCCATGCTTCATGGACATGGAAGCTCATTGCTGGTGCCTTGTTGGGTGCGGGCATCTTCTACTATTTCTATTACGACCAGCAGAAGGACATTGCCCAGGCTAAGGTCGATCAGGAGCAGGTTAACCAGTGGAAGGAGATCTCTGTAGAAGAGGTTCCCTATAGTGTTTGTCCTACCGAGCATGCCAAGGATGACTATGCTATGCGCCTTACATCGGCAGAGAAGTATAAAATATATAAGCTGATAGACCTGAAGACCTCTACTGAATCATACGAAAAGACCGCCAAAGAGTATCAGCAACAAGCCGATACCGCTAAGATTCAAGAGAATAAGGACAAGTTCCTGCAGCGTGCTGAGGCATCAACAGAAAATGCTGTTAAGTATCGTGCCCAGTACGATTCTATCAATGCCATGGATTTTATACAGATTCATGCCATGGCAATCAGCGATATGGATAAACATGTGGATAGTCAGGAGTCGTGGGGAAATAGCCTTTATGGCTACATGATATTTCTGCTGGTCCTTATACCTCTTTATATTATTACGGGCTATCCTCATGGTTACACCATTACCCGTCATCGTCGCCGTTCCGGTTGCCTTAATATCTTCCGTAAGGTTGGTTTTGGTTTGGCATCCTTCTGTTTCGGTACGGGTGTCGCTATGAATCTGTTGCCCGACTATGTTGAGAAGACTACCTATTCCGATGGTACCACCCGCACGGAGAAAAAGAGTGACATTGGCAATATCTTCATCATTGTCCTAAAGGTGGGCTTGATGATTGTCGGTGCCTTTATCTTCTGCTTTGTTGCCTCGCTGATAATGATGATTGAGACGATAGCAGGACTTATTGAAAACTTCAACTGGTCTGGTTGGATGCGCAAGTTGTTCCCTTCTAAGAAAAAGGAAGAATAAAATTTGGCAGTTTCCATCCTTCTTTGTAAATTTGCATGCGGTATGCGAGTAGTATATGAGGACAACCACATTATCATCGTCTACAAGGAGAGTGGCGAAATCGTTCAGGGTGATAAGACTGGCGATACTCCCTTGTCAGAAACGGTGAAAGAATATATCAAGGAGAAGTACCAGAAACCTGGTGCCGTCTTCTTGGGTGTGGTGCATCGTCTGGACCGTCCTGTATCAGGGTTGGTGGTCTTTGCCCGTACCTCTAAAGCACTGACCAGACTGAACAAGATGTTCGCTGAAGGCGAGGTGCATAAGACATATTGGGCGATAGTGGGAAGAGGTGAGAAGCTAGAGGTGAGAGGTGAGAGAAGTGAAGAGTTCACTACCATAGAGCACTGGCTGACGAGGAATGAGAAGCAGAATAAAAGCTACGCCTACGACCATGAGGTGCCTCGTTCGAAGAAAGCCGTGCTGCGCTACCGTATGATAGGCCATTCCGACCGCTATTCGCTGGTAGAGGTACAACTGCTGACAGGACGCCATCATCAGATACGTTGTCAGCTCGCCGCCATCGGCTGTCCCATCAAGGGCGACCTGAAATACGGAGCACCTCGCAGCAATCCTGATGGCAGTATCTCTCTGCTGTCACATCGTGTGGAGTTCGTCCATCCGGTTTCAAAGGAACCCATCGTGGTGGAATCTCCACTGCCTGCCGACCCGTTGTGGTCTGCGATGAAAATGAATCGTTAGGTTATGAAAAAGATATTTTGGTGGATATTGATCATCTTGCTGAGCCCCGTCCTGCTCTTCGTGGTGCTGACGGTGCTGCTCTACCTGCCTCCTGTACAGAACTGGGCGGTGGACAAGGTGGCAGCCATCGCTTCTGAGAAGACGGGTATGGACATTACTGTCGGACATGTCAACCTGTCGTTCCCTCTTGACCTTTCGATTGACGAATTCCGTGTAAAGAAAAGCCAACAGCCTGCAGATACCATTGCCGATGTAGAGCGCATGATAGTCGATGTGCAGCTGTGGCCACTGTTGGAAAGCAAGGTGATTATCAATGAACTGGAAGTTACCAATACCAGTCTGAATACGCTTGATTTGGTGGATGCCGCCCAAGTGAAAGGCCGTTTCTCCCGCTTATTCATGGCCAGCAAGGGCATCGACCTCGACAAGCAAACCGTAGAACTCAATGGGTCGCGACTGGAAGATGCTTCCTTTGACATACAGATGGCCGACTCCATACCCGAAGATACTACTACCAGTGAACCTACACTTTGGAAGATATATGTCGACAGCATCACTGTCGACCGCTCTGATGTGGTGTTCCACATGCCTGGCGATACCATGAGTGTCAATGCCCATATGGGTAACTTGACCGCTCGTGAAGCCCTAATAGACCTTGGTACACAGACCTATAAAGTAGGTAGCGTAGACTGGATTCATGGTGCGGTGAAGTACGACCAGAACTTCCAGCCACATATTGAAGGTCTGGACTATAACCATATTGAACTCAACGATATTATGGTGGGCATAGACTCCATCTACTACCACGACCCCACGTTGCGTCTGTATCTGCGACAGGTAGCGCTGAAGGAGAAGAGTGGACTTGAGGTCAGCCACATGTCTGGACCTGTGGTCATGGAGGATGGCGCTATCAAACTGCCCAAGTTCCGCCTGTCAACACCCTATAGCAATATCGATATAGAACTCGATATGCCCATGTCGCTTATGGAACCTGTGGACCCAGGTAAGATGCGACTGAAGATGAACGCCTCACTGGGTAAACAAGACCTGATGCCCTTTATGGCTGACCTGCCTGCAGCCATGCGTCAGCGTTGGCCCGAATACCCACTCAGCGTTAGCGGTCTGCTGAAGGGAAATATGCAGCACATGGACTTCCATGATTTGGAGGTGTCGCTGCCTACCGCCTTCCATGCCACTGCTACAGGCTTTGCTGCTAACCTCGACGACCCACAGCGTCTGCGTGCCGATGTGCAGTTTACGGCCAGCACCCAGAATTTGGGCTTTGTGATGGCCATGCTGCCCCGTGACATGCAGCGTAACTATCGTATTCCGCCCATGTCTGCCCAAGGACGTGTCAAAGCCGATGGTCAGCAGTATTATGCAGATATCACCGCTCGCGAGGGTAGGGGAACGGTCAAGGCCAAAGGTTCGTTCAATGCCGCTGCTATGCGCTATGACGCCGACATCAAGGTGCGCGACCTGAATGTTCACCACTTCATGCCCTACGACAGCATCTATACCGTCTCTGCTGATGTCGTTGTCAAGGGACAGGGTACTGACTTCTTCTCGCCACGTACCACGCTTGTTGCCGATGCGAAGATACACCATGTCGGCTATGGCAAGCTGAATATCGACAACATTACCGCCCATGCACTGGTAAGCAATGGTAAGGCCCATGCCAACCTCGTCAGTCGCAATCCTCTGTTGAAGGGCTCGGTCAACTTCGATGCCTTGCTATCTACTACCCGCTTTGATGGTACACTGAGCACCGACTTCCAGGCCTTGGACCTCTATGCGATGGGCGTGGTGGAAAGGCCGTTGACCATTGGTATGTGTGGCCATTTCGACATCAACTCCGACCTGAAGCTGACGCACCATGCCACGGGTCTTATCAATGATATCTCTATCACAGATTCCAGTCATGTCTATCGCCCTTCAGCTATCGACTTGTTGCTCAATACCACTCCCGATACCACCTATATGCGTACTCAGAGTGGCGACTTCATCGTGAAGTTGGATGCCAGTGGTAACTATGAGCAGCTGCTTAATCAGTTTATGCTGTTGGGTGACTCTGCGATGGCTCAGTTGGATAGAAAGACCATCGACCAGCCCGCACTGCGCAAACTCTTACCCACCATGCGAATGACCGTGGAGAGCAAGCGCGAGAATCCCGTTGCTACCTTCCTGAAGGCCAGTGCTGATGTGGACTTCAAAGAGATGCTCTTCGACCTCTCGACATCTGTTGAACAAGGCGTCAATGGTCGTGGCTTCATCAACTCGCTGATGGTCAGCGATGTTCGCATCGATACCATTAACTTCTCGCTGACGCAGCGTAAGGAGCGACTGTCTTTTGGCGGACAGGTGCGTAACAATAAGAAGAATCCGCAGTTTGTCTTCAATGCCCTCTTTGATGGTATTATTCAGGAGCGTGGCGCTACACTCGGTGTGCGCTACTACGATGCAGACAACAAACTTGGCGCTCGTGTGGGCGCTCAGGCAGAAGTGGTCGATAGTGGACTTTCCCTGCACCTTGTCCCTGCCCGTCCTACGTTAGGCTATAAGGAGTTTGCCGTCAACCAGGATAACTTCCTGTTCTTGGGCGCTTCCGGTAAGGTAAAGGCCAAGGTTGACCTGCGTGCTGACGACGGTATGGGTATCCGCCTGTATTCAGAAGAGACAGATCCTGATGCTTTGCAAGACCTGACGCTCAGCCTGCATCAGTTCAACCTGGCCGAGATTACATCCGTCATACCTTATGCTCCTCGAATGACAGGTGTGCTCAACGGTGACTACCATGTCGTACAGGATGCCAGCGGACAGTTCTCTGTTGCCGGCGATATGGGTGTACGCAATATGACCTACGAACGCTGTCCTATTGGTAATATCAGTACGGAAATGGTGTATCTGCAGAAAGAGAACGATGCCCATGCCATTGAAGCCCGTCTGATGATGGATGATGACGAGATAGGACTGCTGACAGGTACCTATTATAATGAAGGTGAAGGTTCACTGGATGCAACCCTGCAACTCGAACACCTGCCACTGAACATTGTCAATGGTTTCGTGCCCGACCAGCTCTGTGGCTTGCAGGGTTACGGAGAAGGAACACTGACCATTCAGGGTGCCCTTTCGCGTCCAGAGGTCAATGGTGAGGTCTATCTCTCCAATTCTTATTTGGAAAGTGTACCCTATGGCGTCAAGCTGCGTTTCGATGATGACCCCGTACGCATCCAGCATTCTAACCTGTTGTTTGAGAACTTCACCGTCTATGCCCATAACGACAACCCGCTGAATGTGCAGGGTAATGTCGATTTCAGCGACCTTGACAATATGATGGTCAATCTGCGCATGCAGGCCAACAACTTCCAGATTATCGGTACCAAGGAACATGCCAAGAGTGTGGCCTATGGTAAGGCCTTCGTCAACGTCTTTGCAATGATGGATGGCCCACTTGACAATCTGAATATGCGTGGACGTCTTGACGTGTTAGGTACTACCGATATGGGCTATATCTTGCGTGATACACCTATTACAACAGACAATCAGTTGGATGACCTTGTGAAGTTTACAGACTTCAGTGATACCACACAGATTGCGGTATCTCGTCCGCCTATTACTGGTTTCCGTATGGATATGACGCTGAATGTGTCGAATGGTGCACATATCAAGGCCTATATGAATGCCGACCACTCCAACTATATAGACCTGATGGGAGGCGGCACGTTGCGTATGCTCTACAGTCCTGCTGACAACCTGCAGCTGACAGGCCGCTATACTTTGTCGAATGGTGAGATGAAGTATGCACTGCCTATCATTCCGTTGAAAACATTTACCATTCAGGATGGTTCGTATATAGAATTCACGGGTGACCCGATGAATCCAACCTTGAATATTGCTGCCGTGGAGCATACCAAGGCCACAGTGACAGGTACCAATGGCGTCGGACGCTCTGTCGCCTTCGACTGTGGCGTTAACATTACACGAACACTCAGTGATATGGGTCTTGAGTTTACCCTCGATGCCCCTGAGGATATGCAGCTGCACGGTGAACTGCAGGCTATGGGTGTTGAACAACGCGGTAAGTTGGCGGTTACTATGCTGACGACCGGTATGTATCTGGCTGACGGCAATACAAAGCCATTCTCTATGAACTCGGCACTGAGCTCGTTCCTCAGCTCTGAGATTAGCAACCTGACGGGCAATGCCCTGCGTACCCTCGACCTGTCGTTTGGTATGGACAACAGTACTGATGCTACCGGACAGACACATACCGACTACTCGTTTAAGTTTGCCAAGCGCTTCCTGAACAACCGTCTGAAGTTGGCTGTCGGTGGTAAGGTGACAACGGGCGAGGAGATGCCTGGTGGTCGTAACAACTCGTTCTTTGACAATCTCTCGTTAGAATACCGTTTGGACGATACTGCCAACAAGTACCTCAATCTCTATTTCGAGAACAACTCCTACGACTGGCTTGACGGATATACCCAGAAGTATGGCGGTGGATTCATCTGGCGCCGTACCCTGCAGAACTTCACTGATATCTTCCGTTTCAAGGACGACAGCAACACCTTGTCGCTGCCTCCTGTACGTACTGACTCCCTAAAGACTACACGCAATGACCAGAAATAAGATAACTACAAGCCTCTTGCTTCTTGCCTCTTGCCTCTTGCTTCTGTCATGCTCCATGACAAAAGACATCCCAGAGGGCGACCAGTTGTTTACTGGTCTGAAGACTATTCAGTGGGAGGAAGCAGAGCAGTCCGACAATCTCATCGAAACACAGGCTGAGGTTGAGGCTGCTTTGGCTACGGCACCTAACGGTTCACTGTTTGGCAGCAGCTACTACCGTCTGCCTTTCTCGTTTGGCGTCAGCGTGTGGAACAAGTATGCAGAGAAGGATACGCCCTTTGCCCGCTGGATGACGCAGACCTTTGGCCGTCAGCCTGTTCTGATGTCATGGGTTAATCCCGAGCTGCGCTCTTCTGTTGCACAGAATGTGTTGCGTAATCATGGCTATTTCCATGGTAAGGTAGGCTTCCAGTCGATACAACAGAAGAATCCCAAGACCGCCAAGATACAGTACACTGTCACCCCAGGGCGACTCTATATGATTGACAGCGTAGGCTATTTTGACTTCCCTCGTCATGCAGACAGTCTGATCTGTGCTACCATGGATGAGGCTCAAATTCATCGCGACGACCCGTTTGTCGTGTCCAAGCTGGATGCAGAGCGCCAGCGTATCAGCACCTTGTTGCGTAACAACGGCTACTATTATTACCAGCCTGCTTACGCCTCCTATCTTGCCGATACCTTTGTTGTGAATGGCAAGGCGCAGCTGCAGTTCCGTATGGCTAAGGACGTGCCAGTGCCAGCCACACATCCTTGGTATATCGGTCGTATCACGGTAAATATGAAGAAGTCGTTCATGGAACAGCCTACCGACTCGTTCCGTAGTCGCCTCTTGACCATCCGCTATTCTGGGAAGAAACCGCCTGTACGTCCCCGCGTACTCCTTGCCGATATGAAGTTGCGTCCCCGTCAGTTGTACAGCTATTCAGACTATCTGGAGTCTTCCAGCAAGATCAACGCTATGGGCTTGTTCTCCATGACCGAGTTCCAGTTTACTCCTCGTGATACCACTGCTGTCTGCGACACTCTCGACCTGACGCTCAACTGTACTTTCGACAAGCCGTGGGACTTCTATGTCGAGACCAACTTCAATGCACGTACCATCGGTCGTATGGGTCCAGAATTGAAGATGGGTGTTACGCGCCGTAACGCTTTCCGTGGTGGTGAGAAAATTGACGTCAATGTCCATGGCTCTTATGAGTGGGCAACGAATAACAGCTCGTCGATGAACAATTACGAGTATGGTGCCGATGCCTCTGTGGAGTTCCCACGTATCATCGCACCTTTTGTCAATAAGTTCCAGCGTGTTCGTCGTGGCCCTGATGGCAAACCGCGACGTCGCCTGTTCTATAGCACACCGACCACATTGGCCAAGGCCTCTACCGATGTCATCTATCGTCCTGGCTACTACAAGATGCATGTCGTCTCTGGTGAGTGGACCTATCGTTGGCAGACTTCCGAGAAGAGTCGCCATGAGTTCTCACCGCTGACCGTGAAGTATCAGTTTATGAATAGCAGCACAGATGAGTTTGATGAGGTTGTTGCACAGAACCCCTATCTATGGGCTACCATGCAGGACTACTTCATTCCCGAGATGCGCTATACCTATACCTACACCTCACCGAAACGCTCATTGCATCCGGCACGCTGGGAGACCACCATCGCTGAGTCAGGTAATGGTGTGGCACTCTATGATGTCCTCACTGGCAAGTCGTGGAACGATAAGGATAAGCAGATGTTCAAGAATCCCTATTCGCAGTTCTTGAAGCTGGAGACAGACTATACCAAGACGCTGACGTTGGACAGCCATTCCAAGATTGTCGGTCACGTCAATGCCGGTATCATCTACGCTTACGGTAATAGCGACTGGGTGCCCAACAGTGAGATGTTCTATGTGGGTGGTGCCAATAGCATCCGTGCCTTCTCTGTACGTGGCATCGGTCCTGGCTCCTTCCCAGGCATTGCTGACAAGGCCTACTCTTACCTGATGCAGAATGGCGACATTAAGTTTGTCGCCAACGTCGAATACCGTCGTCAGCTGTTTGGTTCACTCCACGGAGCCGTCTTCCTTGATGCAGGTAATGTGTGGACCATGGATGAAGAGTTTGCCGACGATGTGGAGGGCTATGGTACCAGCCAGTTTAAGTTTAAGGATATGTTCCGTCAGATGGCAGTGGGTACGGGCATTGGCCTCCGCTACGATTTGAGCTTCCTTATCCTGCGCCTCGACTGGGGTATCGCACTCCACCTGCCGTATGCTACGGAGAAATCAGGTTTTTATAACGTGCCAGAGTTCAAGGGCAGTCATACGCTGCACTTCGCTATTGGCTATCCTTTCTGATGAAACAACAAGAATTATTCATATAAAATATAGATTATGGAAAGAACATGGAGATGGTTTGGCAAGAAAGACAAGATTACGCTTGCCCAGCTAAGACAAATCGGAGTAGAGGGCATTGTTACTGCCCTGCATGATGTCCCCCTCGGTGAGGTGTGGACGCGCGAGAAGATTCGCGACCTGCGTGAATATATTGAAAGCTACGGCATGCGCTGGAGCGTGGTAGAATCGCTGCCCGTCGTAGAGACTATCAAATATGGCGGTCCTGACCGCGACCACCAGATAGAGGTTTACAAGGAGAGTCTGCGTAACCTGGCAGCAGAGGGCATCCACTGCATCTGCTACAACTTTATGCCCGTCTTGGACTGGGCCCGTACCGACCTGTTCCATGACAATCCTAACGGTGCCACCAACCTCTACTTCAACTATGCCGAGTTTGCTTACTTCGACATCTACATTCTCAAGCGCCCAGGTGCTCGCGAGGAGTGGGAGAAGTTCCAGTTCCCAGAGGGTTGGGGCGAGGGCCGCAGCGTGATTGCTGAGTGCGACGAGCTGGCCAAGACCATGACTCCTGAGAAGGACCACAAACTGGTAGAGACGATTGTTATCAAGACACAGGGCTTTGTGTCAGGTAACTTCAGCGAGAACGATGAGGCTCCCGTACAAAAGTTCCGCGAGTTCCTCGACCTGTACAAGGGCATCGATAAGGCACAGCTGCGTGCCAACATGAAGTACTTCCTCGAGGCCATCATGCCTGTCTGTGAGGAGTGCAACATGAACATGTGTGTTCACCCCGACGATCCCCCCATCGAGATTCTCGGCTTGCCACGCATCGTTCGTACTGAGGAGGATATCCAGTGGTTCCTCGACGCAGTGCCCAACAAGCACAATGGTCTGACCTTCTGTGCTGGTTCACTGTCTGCAGGTGCCTATAACAATGTGGTGGAGCTGGCTAAGAAGTTTGCCTCGCGCACCCACTTCGTTCACCTGCGTTCGTGTCACATCTTCCCCAATGGCGACTTCACCGAGGCCAGCCACCTGGGCGGACGTGCCGACCTCATCGAGCTGTGCCGCATCTTCGAGAAGGAGAATCCACAGTTGCCCATGCGTGTGGACCACGGTATGACATTCACCGATGAGCCTGGTGGTATCATGGACGAGTCGAGCCACGGCCACAATGCTGGCTATACACTCCTTGGCCGTATGTTTGCCCTTGGTCAGGTGCAGGGTATCCTTGCCACTGTTGACCGTGAGCTTGGCATAGAGTACAAACAACCCGGATTCTTTGACTAAAGTCAAAGTGTGGCGTTGCGAATTTTTGACTAAAGTCAAAGTGTGGCGTTGCGAATCTTCGACTAATAAATAACGACATAGATTGTGGAAGTAGCGAATGATAGGTGGGGCATCCTCTATTGTCCCAAAGGCCGTGGCAGCAAACAGCGCGAGAAGATACAGCGCGTGCTGGACGAGCGTAAGGTGCAGTACGACTTCGTGCAGAGCGAGTCGACAGACAGTGTAGAACGTCTGATGACCATGTTGATACGCAATGGTTATAAGACCGTCATCATCATGGGCGGCGACTCAGCACTGAACGATGCCGTCAACTGTCTGATGGCTGAAGAGAAACAGGTGCGCGAACAGATAGCCTTGGGTGTCATTCCTAACGGCGTGATGAACGACTTCGCTCGCTACTGGGGCTTCGACGACGACAAGATGGAACAGACCGTCGACTGGCTCATCAAGCACCGTGTGCGCACCATCGACCTCGGCTGTGTGCGCTATACCAACAAGAACAACGAACGCTGTCATCGCTACTTCCTCAACTGTGTCAATATCGGACTCATTGCCGACATCATGAACCTGCGTCGTCAGACGCGCTCCTTGCTCGGTTCCCATACACTCTCCTTCATCGTCTCTATCTTCCTCATGATCTTCCACCGCATGGATTATAAGATGCGCGTCCGGGTGAACAGCGAGGTCGTTGAACGAAAGATGATGACCATGTGTGTAGGTAGCGGTCCGGGCTATGGTCAGACGCCCAATGCGGTGCCCTACAATGGCATGCTCGACGTGTCGATGGTGTACCATACGGAGATGATGCAACTGATAGCAGGTCTGTGGCTGTTGGTGTCAGGACGATTCCTGACCCATCGCAGTGTGCACCCCTATCGTACGCGTGAGGTTGTCGTCGATGAGGCGCCTCATGCACTGGTGGGTGTCGATGGTCGACTGATAGGTACTCCTGTAGGGTCCTATCGCATCACCGTGGAACAGGAAGTTATTAATTTTCTGATACCCGATTGACCCTTCTAAGTGAGCGTTTGTCACTATATGACTACAAAATGGCACATTTTCTCAAAAAAAGTGCAAAAATATTTTGCAGTCACGGGGAAAATACTTAATTTTGGAGGTGATTACTAATCTAAAACACTTAATCTTAATATAGGAACTATGAGTTATTTACGATTCGAGAAAGCTGTAATGACCAATCTTGAGGAGTCACTCCATCGTGAATTTCTTCGAACAAACCGTTCTGGCGCCTATAGCGCGTCTACGTTGGTAGACTGCAATACGCGCAAATATCACGGTCTGCTCGTTGTTCCCGTGCCTGAGCTCGATGACGAGAATCATGTTCTGTTGTCGTCGCTCGACTGTACGGTAATTCAACACGGTGCCGAGTTTAATCTCGGACTTCACAAGTATCAAGGTAACAACTTCAGCCCTAAAGGTCACAAGTATATCCGTGAGTATGATTGTGACGTAGTGCCTACCACCATCTATCGCGTTGGTGGTGTGTTGTTAAAGAAGGAGGTGGTATTCCACCACTATGAGGACCGCATCCTGATCCGTTATACGCTGGAGGACGCTCACTCGGCTACTACGCTGCGTTTCCGTCCTTTCCTGGCCTTCCGTTCTGTACGCCAGTTCACTCACGAGAATTCAACGGCCAGTCGCGAGTACCACGAGGTTGACAATGGCATCAAGACCTGTATGTATGCCGGTTATCCCGACCTGTACATGCAGTTCTCTAAGAAGAACGAGTTTATCTTCCAGCCCGACTGGTATCGTGGTGTAGAATATCCCAAGGAGCAGGAGCGTGGCTATGCTTCTAATGAAGACCTTTACGTACCGGGCTATTTCGAGATGAGCATCAAGAAGGGTGAGAGCATCATCTTCTCAGCCTCTACATCAAGCATCAAGACCTCTACGCTGAAGACCTTGTTCCAGAAGGAGGTCGAGCAGCGCGTGCCTCGCGATAATTTCTATCACTGTCTGGTTACTGCTGCACACCAGTTCCACAAGCGCGAGAAGAACGACGACCGCTACCTGTTGGCTGGCTATCCTTGGTTTAAGGTTCGTGCCCGTGATACGTTCATCGCAGTACCTGGTCTGACGCTGGCTATCGGCGAGATTGACTACTTCGAATTTGTGATGAAGACAGCCGAAAAGGCGCTCCGTGAGTTTATGGACGGCAAACCGTTGTCGGCTAAGATCTACGAGATTGAACAACCTGACGTTCCTCTGTGGGCTGTCTGGGCTATCCAGCAGTATGCCAAGGAGGTTGGCAAGGAGCAGGGATACAAGATGTATGGCAAGCTGGTGAAGAACATCGTGAAGTTCGTCATGGATGGTGGTCATCCCAATCTTCGCCTCGACGACAACGGACTGGTTTATGCTGACGGTCGTGACAAGGCTATCACCTGGATGAACTCCACCGCCAATGGTCGTCCTGTTGTTCCTCGCTCAGGCTATATCGTAGAGTTCAATGCCTTGTGGTATAACGCCATCAAGTTCTGCGCTTCGCTGGAGGCAGAACTCGGCGATAAGAAGCTAGCAGAGAAGTTGGAGAAGTTAGCTGAGCTGAGCAAGCAGTCGTTTGTTGATACCTTTATGAACGAATACGGCTATCTGCTCGACTATGTCGATGGCAACATGATGGACTGGAGCGTACGTCCCAACATGATATTCCCTGTGGCTTTCGACTATTCTCCTCTGAATCAGGAGCAGAAGAAGAGCGTTCTCGATGTCTGCACACGCGAACTGCTTACTCCTAAGGGACTGCGCTCGCTGTCGCCTAAGAGTGGTGGCTATAACCCCATGTATGTCGGTCCGCAGACACAGCGTGACTATGCCTACCATCAGGGTACCGCATGGCCTTGGCTGGGTGGCTTCTATATCGAGGCTTGTCTGAAACTCTACAAGCGTACTCGTCTGTCGTTCCTTGAGCGTCACATGGTGGGCTATGAAGAAGAGATGGACTACCATGCACTGGGAACCATCAGTGAACTGTTCGACGGCAACCCGCCATTCTATGGACGTGGTGCTATGGCTTTCGCCATGAATGTGGCTGAGATTCTGCGTTCGGTGAAGCTGTTGCAGAAATATACATACCAAAAATAAATAAGGAGGAAACGCTATGAAAGTATTAATGTTTGGATGGGAGTATCCTCCTCACGTATTCGGCGGATTGGCTACCGCTAACTATGGTATCTCTCAAGGTCTCTATGCCCAGGGCGATATGGATATTACGCTCTGCTTGCCCAAGCCTTTCGGCGATGAAGACCGTTCTGCCTGTAAGATTGTGGCCATGAACGCTGTGCCCATTGCCTATCGCGACGTGTCGGCCGACTATGTTCGTGAGCGTGTGGGCAACATCATGGATCCCGACCTCTATTTCCGTCTGCGCGAACACCTGTATGCCGACTTCAACTACATGCACGTCAACGACCTTGGCGCCATGGAGTTTGCGGGCGGTTATCCAGGCAATCTGCATGAGGAAATCAATAACTATTCGATTATTGCTGGCGTGGTGGCTCGTACGCTTGACTACGACATCATCCATGCCCACGACTGGCTGACCTATCCTGCCGGCATCCATGCCAAGCAGGTCAGCGGCAAGCCCCTGTGCATCCACGTTCATGCTACCGACTTCGACCGCTCGCGTGGTAAGGTGAACCCCACCGTCTATTCTATCGAGAAGAACGGTATGGACAATGCCGACTGCATCATGTGTGTGTCGGAGCTGACGCGCCAGACGGTCATTAACCAGTACCATCAGGATCCCCGCAAGTGCTATACGGTTCACAACGCCGTTTATCCTTTGCCCCAGGAGTATCAGGACATTCCACGTCCCGACCATACCGGCAAGGACAAGATTGTGACGTTCCTCGGACGTATCACCATGCAGAAGGGTCCTGAGTATTTTGTTGAGGCTGCCAACATGGTCATCCGTCGTACCAAGAACGTACGCTTCTGTATGGCAGGTTCGGGCGATATGATGGATGCCATGATTCATCTGGCTGCCGAGCGTGGCATTGCCGACCGCTTCCACTTCCCAGGATTCATGCGTGGTAAGCAGGTCTATGAGTGCTTGAAAGACTCTGATGTCTACGTCATGCCTTCCGTTTCTGAGCCCTTCGGTATTTCACCGTTGGAGGCCATGCAGTGCGGTACACCTTCTATCATCTCGAAGCAGTCTGGTTGTGCTGAAATTCTGACCAACTGTATCAAGGTAGACTATTGGGACATCCACGCGCTGGCTGACGCTATCTATAGCATCTGCGCCAACGACTCGCTCTTCCAGTACCTCAAGGAGGAAGGAAAGAACGAGGTTGACCAGATTACTTGGGAGAAAGTCGGTGCTTGGATAGCAACGCTCTATAAGAGAACCCTTGGCTGGGAGCAGTAAACGTTAAACAATAACCAATAAACAATAAACGATTATGAAAACAATTTGTTTATATTTCGAGATACATCAGATTATCCATCTGAAGCGTTATCGTTTCTTCGATATCGGTACCGATCATTACTACTATGACGACTACGAGAACGAGCGCAGCATCACCGATATTGCCAACCGCAGCTACATGCCGGCACTGACCGCCATTGGTGACATGATTAAAGAACATGGTCAGTACTTCAAGGTCGCCTTCTCGCTGTCTGGTACGGGTATTGAACAGTTGGAGTTCCATGCTCCTCAGGTTATTGCCAAGTTGCAGGAACTGAACCAGACGGGTTGTGTGGAGTTCCTGGCAGAGCCTTATTCTCATGGTCTGTCGTCACTGGCTAACGAGGAGACCTTTGCCCTTGACATGAAGAAGCAGATGGAGAAGATTGAGGAGCTCTTTGGCAAGAAGCCTACCGTAGCGCGTAACTCATCGCTCATCTACTCTGACGACATCGGTGGACAGATTGCCGCCATGGGCTTCAAGGGTATGTTGACCGAGGGTGCCAAGCATGTGCTGGGTTGGAAGTCGCCACACTATGTCTACAACTGTAACATTGCTCCGAATCTGAAGCTGTTGCTCCGCGACGTGGAGTTGTCTGACGATATCTCGCTGCGCTTCAACAATCCTGACTGGGAGGGCTATCCTCTGTTTGCCGACAGCTACATCGACCGCATAGCCCGATTCCCCGAAGAAGAGCAGATTATCAATATCTTCATGGAACTCAGTGCACTGGGCATCGCTCAGCCACTCAGCTCTAACATCCTCGACTTCCTGAAGGCACTGCCCGCCTGTGCCAAGGCGAAGGGCATCACGTTCTCTACACCTACTGAGATCTGCATGAAGACCAAGAGTGTGGGTGAGCTCAACGTACCCGACACCCTGTCATGGGTTGACGAGGAGCGCGACTGCTCCTGCTGGCTGGGTAACGCCATGCAGCGTGAGGCTTTCAACAAGCTCTACAGTGTTGCTGACCGTCTGCGCATTGCCGACGACCCACGCATCAATCAGGACTGGGACTATCTGCAGGCTTCCAACAACTTCCGCTTCATGACCACCAAACCCTCTAACGTAGGTCTCGACCGTGGCATCTATAGCGGACCGTTCGATGCCTTCACCAACTACATGAACATCCTTGGCGACTTCATCAACAGAGTCAACGCCCTCTATCCTCAGGAGATTGAGAACGACGAGCTCAACGCACTGCTCACCACCATTCGCAATCAGGGCGACGAGATTGAGATGAAGGATAAGGAGATTATCCGCCTGAAGGCTCGCCTGGAGAAGCTGGAGCCGACACAGCCAAAGGCAAAGAAGGCTGCTGCTCCCAAGAAACCTGCTGCCCCGAAGAAAGCCGCTCCTGCTAAGAAGCCCGCAGCACCTAAGAAGGCTGCTGCACCTAAGGCTGAAGACAAGAAGTAACAAGATATGAAAAAAATTATTCTCCCCCTACTGTTGCTGCTGACCATCACCGTGTATGGTCAGCAGCGACTGCGAGTATCCATCCTTGGCGATTCATACTCCACCTATCAGTACTACATTCCTGAAGGTAACGAACCTTGGTATTTTGACCCCGTGCGGACTGATCTCACCGATGTCTCTGACGTGCGTCAGACATGGTGGTGGCAGGTGGTTCACGATGGTGGCTTCATCCTCGAGAAGAACGACTCCTATAGTGGCTCTACCATCTGCTATACGGGTTATAACGACGACGACTATTCGCCCCGTTCCTTCATTACCCGTCTGCCTCGTCTGGGTTCTCCCGATATCATTCTGATTTTCGGTAATACCAACGACAGCTGGTGTGGTGCCAAGTTGGGCGAGTATCAGTATGGCGACTGGAAGCGTGCCGACCTCTATACCTATCGTCCTGCGTTGGCAAAGCTGCTGAACGATGCACAGAGCCGTTATCCCAATGTGCGCCTCTTCTTCATCCAGAACACAGAGCTGAAGCCCTCGTTTGTAGAGTCTACACAGGTTATCTGCAAACACTATGGTGTGCCCGTCATCCAACTCAAGGATATCAAGAAACAGGCTGGCCACCCCAATGTCGAGGGTATGAAGGCTATTGCCCAACAAGTATTAGAACACGTGCGTAAAGCTCTTCGTTGAGCACATGTTCTTGATAGCGATAGATGCATTCGCTGACCGTTTGTCAGCGAATGCATTTTAGATTCTTGTCCAATTGTTCTGTGCTGCTGGCACCCACAAGAACAGAGGTGACACCCTGCTGGTCCAGTATCCAGCGCAGTGCCGACTCTGCCAGTGTCATGCCCTTGCCTGCTGCCTCCGTGTTCCACTGCTGTATCTTCGCCAGCAACTCGTCTGTCAGCATCTCCTTTCTGAGGAATTTGCCACGAGCCATGCGCGAGTCCGTAGGTATGCCGTTCAGGTAGCGGTCGGTCAGCAGTCCTTGTGCCAGGGGTGAGAAGGCAATGAAACCAACGCCTTCCTTGTGACATAACTCCAGAATGCCCTGATCCATTGGTCCTCTGTTCAGCATGTTCAGCTTGCCCTGATAGATGAGTGGTGGCACGTCGCGCCCTCTGAGGTAGTTGATGGCAAAGCGCGTTGCTTCCAAGGGCCAGTTCGAGATGCCTACATAGAGTGCCTTGCCTTGTTTGACGATGTCTACCAGCGCCTGCAACGTCTCCTCCATGGGTGTGTTGGGGTCGAAGCGGTGCGTATAGAACAGGTCGACATAGTCCAGATGCATGCGCTTCAGACTCTGGTCGAGCGATGCCATCAGATACTTGCGCGACCCCCAGTTGCCATAAGGGCCAGGCCACATGTCGTAGCCTGCCTTGGTCGAGATGAAGAGCTCGTCACGATAGGGTCGCAGGTCTTCATCCATCACGCGTCCCAGTGTCTCCTCAGCCGAGCCGTAGGGTGGGCCGTAGTTGTTGGCCAAGTCCAAGTGCGTAATGCCGTGGTCGAAGGCATGGCGCAGAATAGCCCGTGAGCGCTGGTAGTCGTCAACACCTCCAAAGTTGTGCCACATGCCCAGGCAGACCTTAGGCAGCAAGATGCCCGAGCGTCCACAGCGCCGATACTCCATCTGTTCATATCGGCTGTCGTTTGCAACGTATTGCTCCATAGTTTGTTGTAGATTTGTTTACGTTTTGTGTTTCGATGACAAAGATACGAAAAAAGAGCGAACCACCAAGTGATTCGCCCCATTTTTTTTCGAGCGAAAGTTGTTTTGAAAAGTTCTCGCGCGCGAATAGCGCCCGCGCGCATACATTAATTTATGCGTCGGTGATAGACTGATACATCAGCAAGAAGCTCTTACTCATAGGAATATTACAGTTGCTTCTCCTTCATGAGTTTGGGATTGAGGGCGTTGACCTCATAGGGCACTGCGGTTCCTTCCATCTGGTAGGTAAGGGTGGCGTGGTCGGGGGTGACGTCGAGTGAACAGGGGGCTCCGACGACCAGGGGAATGCAGCTGTTGCTGCCTATGGGGAAGCCACAGCAGATGGGGATGTCATAGTTGCGCAGATGTGCTATCAGCATCTGCTCCACGCTACCATACTGAAGGTCGTACCTGATGGAATTGAACGTTCCCAGGATAATGCCCTTCACCCTGCTGAAATCCTGTTGCAAGGTCAGCATGTAGAACAGACGGTCAATGTCGTGCAGCGATTCCTCCACCTCTTCAATAAATAGGATGATGTCCTGGTCTTCTGGCAGCTGGTATTTCGTGCTGGCTACAGAAGAGTAGCTACAGAGGTTGCCGCCTACCAGGATGCCCTCCGCATGTCCTATCTTGTTATATGGATTGTTGGGAATCTTATATTGTGGCAGTGTGCCGAACAGAATGCTACGTGTTAAGGATGTCGCTGGCTCCTGACGACCAGCTATCTGGAATGCCATCGGTCCGTGCATGCACATCACGCCGGCACTGACCACAGCATACAGCAGTACGCTGATGTCACCATGACCGATAATCCATTTGGGATGCTGCTGATAATACTCCAGAGGTATGCGGTTCAGCAAGTGAATGGTACCATAGCCACCACGTGAGCATAGTATGGCTTTTATCGAGTCATCTTCCAGTGCCCAGATTAAGTCTTCGGCACGCTCATCGGCTGTTCCCGCGTAGGCGTTAACATTAAGGTTATTGGTGTGAGGTCCTAAAACCGGTTGGAGTCCCCAACTTAAGATAGTTTCTGCGGCTTGAAGAATAGCCTCTTGTGGCACCCAATAGGCAGGAGAAACAAGGGCCACCTTGTCTCCTGCTTTCAAATAGGGTGGCTGACTGATATTTCGTTCTATATTCATCGGATAAGAATTTGCTTACAAAGATAGTTTTTTCTTTGCAATTTCACAAGAGGAAATCCTGCCATTCCTGCAATTATTGATAATTCTGAGACGTTTTTGTAAATTCTGCAACAACAAACGACCTCACAGAAGGAGATTCCTTTTGTGAGGTCGTTGTGATAAAAATCAGCTGGTATACGCTGGACGACCGTCGACTCAATGACAAGCCCACGAAGAGCGGCGTGTATATAAATAAAGGTTACATGTTTTACAGCTGTCTCGTGCGCATTATACTTATACTGTCTGTTGCCTCATCCATTCACTGGCGGTTTGTCCCTTGAGCAACTTGAAGGCAGCGGCGAACGTGCTGTAGCTGCGGAAGCCTGACTTGAAGGCCAGTTGCTGGGCAGTGAAGGGTCGCAGTGAAGCTATGGCCTCACGATAGAGACGCTCGAAATGGTCGATGCGCAGGCCGTTGATATAGGCATTGTAGGTGATGTTCTGCATGGAGAAATACTGGCTGAGGTAGGTGCGGTTAGTACCCATCTTCTCGCAGAGCTGCACCAGCGTCAGGTCGTGTTGCAGGTAGAGCTGAGGCTCCTCGCAATACTTGACGAGCAGGAGGCCCATGTTCTGGGGAATGGTCTGCATGACATTAGACGCATTCGCTCCCTCTTGTGGCAACTCTTGTTCTTCTTCTTTCACTTCCAGCTGTTGCAGGGTCTCGACGCGCCATATCAGGAAGGCAATGATGGCGATGGTGTTAAACTGTGCCAGATACTCTCTTGACATCACACCAGGGTTTGTGGAGTAGACCTCGTAGACGACAAAGAGAATGACCACGAAGAGCAGGCTCTGCCACACCTCTTTATGTTCCAGGTCGGCATAGTTCTCGCGCAGCCAACGACCGTATTGAAACAATGCATAGACGTAGTAGGCGATAAAGCTGCCGATGACGGCGACCTGCCAGTAGTGCATGATGTCCATGCAGTCTGGATTGTGCGAGATGATGCCCTCGGCGGCAATCAGCAGGATGGGTACCTGAGCCAATGCCCAAGGCCAAAGCCTGCGCTGGCGGTCTTGCAACATGCGTAGCAGCATGGCCATAACCAGCGGCAAGAGAGCGACGTGGTCGAGCGTGACAGCCGTGATGTTACGTACCAGACAATCGTCTGTCAACCAATGCACACCAAGGGCATACCACCAGATGTGACTCAGTCCTGCCACGATGAAGAAGGCAGCCGTCCAGCCGCGTAGGGGCGTGGAAGGCATGACGTCAGGAGCAATGGCATTGGCTCGCCTCAGTCCCAGATAGATACCTGACAACAGCGCCAACATGGCGACACCGCCATAGAGCATGACGAAGATGAGGTCGTGGAGGCTTTGCTGCGTATACATCTGTTTTTTGTTGGGATTTGTTAGGGTTGATTATTGAGGAGTAATGACGCGGTAATGGCCACTCAGGTGCATGAAGGCGAAGAGGCGCAGCAGACCATCGTAGTAGGCATCGAAATAGCCGTCTTCGAAGGGCTCGTGCTTGGCATTCCACAGGGCATCGACAAACTCCTTTTTCTTGGCATGCTGACACATCACGGAGGCTGCAGCCGTAGTGGCTACAAGACCAATGCTGTGGCGCAACTTGCGGAATCCACCAGCAGGCAATATCTCGTTGTCCTCGGGGAGGGTACCGTCAGGACGATACTGGTCGACGAAGGTGTTGATGCCCTGGCTATAGAAGAAGTTCTGTATCTTCTCACCATACTTGCGCTGCCACTCACCATCGGCACAGCTCCACTCGTAATCCATAGCGATATTCATAGGTACGCGCCAAGAGTCGTAGCGGAAATTGTTGTTGCCATTACGACGAGGAGCCTGACCCTGTGGGCGCTGTGGCATACCCGGGAAGCGGGGCATCTGCATCTCAGAACCGTCATACTGGCACTGGTCACCATTCAGGCCCGTCTTCTCGTTGATGCATTTGTGCAGGAACTCGCGACTCTTCTTGGCACACTCGTACCACAGGTCGCTGCGTCCGTCGTCAGCCCACTTGGCCCATACCTCGTAGAAAGCGGGAATGTGGTAGCTGGGATCTGTGAAGCTCTGTCCCCAGCCGTCGGGGGTAAAGGTGATGAGCTTGGTCTCAGGGTCGATGAGGTACATTTTAGCTTTTTGCTGCTGGCTGTTAGCAGATGGCTGTTGGCCAAAACCACCAAAGCCACGACGGGGCTCAGGAGTGTATTCCTTGGGTTGTATGCAGTTGAGAATGTGCTGCGCCTCGGCCTTGTAGTTGATGCCCGTGTTGTCGCCCCAACGGTTGGAGGCGAAGATGAGGGCGGTGATGAAGTAGAGCTCGCCATCGCTGGCAGCACCATCGCTGTTGTGTGTGCCGTCCGTCTTACAACTCCAGGCAAAATAGCCCTCGCGTATGCCACTCTGGTGCTGCATGTATTTCTTGCTCCAGCGCCACAGACGGTCGAAGATGTCTTTCTCGCCAAACTGTACGGCCACCATCAGACCATACGACATGCCCTCGGTACGGGCGTCGTGGTTCTTGATGTCGCTGACGTAACCCATGGAGTCGCCGACCTCGAAATATACCTTGTTGGGTCCGCGGAAGACGTCGTTGAAGACTTCCTGCAGCTTAGCCTCTACTGCGGCAGGCTGGTAGCCCATTTCCACGAATACGTTACGATACTGGCCTGTGACGAAAGCGCCCTGGCTCTCTTGTGCTGATGCCACGCCCGACATCAGTAGGGCGGTTGATAATAGTAGTCCTTTCAGAGTTTTCATTCTTTGTTAATGCGTTAGTTTAGTTAAATCCGTTTGCAAAGATAATGATTATCACTGAAATCCATGTACTAATGTCTAAAATTTTAGCATTGTTTATCAAGTAAAAAGGTCGCTCCAGTGTGAAGCGACCTTTTTTACGGGTTTTAATAGGCGTGGTCGTCGGATATCTCTTCCTTGGTCAGCTTCTTCTTGTCGATGGCATACCATGCATAGGCGATGTAGGCCAGCACGAAGGGGATGAGCAGGCTGACGATGGCCATGGTGCGCAGCGTGAACTCACTGCTGCACGAGTTGGCTATGGTCAGCGACGACTGTAGGTCGGCGGTAGAGGGATAGTAGGCCGTATGGTTCCATGCTGACATGAGCAGCAGGGGCAGCACGACGAGGACGACGCCAATGCCTGCGGGCCAGATGCCACTGAAAGGGAAGAGGGAAGAGTGATGAGTGAAGAATTGGCTGCCGCGCAGGATTTCGGTAGCAATACCCCAGAGTACCAGCACAACACCCACGAGCAACACGATGGTGAGATACCACATGTCGATGAAGTTGTGGAGATACTTGTAGGGCTCCATGAAGATAATGCCCTCGTCGTTGTAGGCATAGCCGTCCTTCAGCAGCAGGTGGACGAGGTAAGCCACGAAGAGTACGAGGAAGGGCACAGCAGCACCAATCAGTCGCACGCTGGCTCGTGAACGGATGTCTTCGTCATCCACATTATTTATAATATATAAGGTGCCCAGCACGCGTGCCAGGAACATCACTGCCAGTCCGAAGACCAATACCCAGGGGTTGAGTAGGGCGTCGAGGCCGTGCGAGGCGTTGGCCCAACGAGAGATAGCCTCCCCCGACCCCTCCAAAAGGAGGGGAGAAAGCATAGAACTCTTAGAGACAATGAAGTTGCTGCCCTCGAAGAAGGTAGCGACAGCACCGCCTAAGAGCAGGGGACCTACCAGTCCGTTGATGATGAGGAACCACTGGAAGGTCTTAGGGCCAAGGAAGTTGCCCAACTTGTTCTGAAACTCGTAGCTGACAGCTTGCAGAACAAAGGTGAACAGGATGGCCATCCACAGCCAGTAGGCTCCGCCAAAGCTGGTGGAGTAGAAGAGGGGGAAGGAGGCAAAGAAGGCGCCTCCGAAGGTGACCAGTGTGGTGAAGGTCAGCTCCCACTTACGTCCTGTGGAGTTGATGATGAGTCGACGACCTTCCTCGGTATATCCTAATGAGCGTACCATGGAGTTGGCACCTTGTACGAACAGCAGGAATACCAGCAGTGCTCCTAACAGTGACACCAGGAAGCACCAGTAGTGTTGTAAGAAATCGTATGTCATAGCTTTATTTTACAATTTGACGATTTTACAATTTGACGATTTATTCGCAAACCAATTGTCCAATAGTGAAATGGCTCAATTGTCCAATGTGTTCGGTCCTTTCTTGATTTGCTTGAGCAGGATGTTGATCTCTACGCAGAGCATCAGGGTGAAGAGGAACAGGAAGAGGAAGAAGGTCAATGCGACAGAGCAGCTCTCGATGTCGCTGACACCCACCCATGTGGGCAGCATGTCCTGAATGGTCCATGGCTGACGACCCAATTCAGCAACCATCCAACCACTCTCGGAGGCGATATAGGCCAGTGGTACCAAGAGAATGGCCAGCCAATAGTGCCAAGCGGGCAGTCCCGCAATGTCGTGACAGTCGGCCTTGGTCTCTGGCAACAGTCCGATGGTTGCCAGCAGGCGACGGGTGATGACTGAGAGGTATGGTATCTTAAAGGATAGAATAACCATCAGCAAGAAGTATAGGATGAAGACGCACCCCAGTCCCACCATGATGCGGAAAGCCCAGAAGTTGAGCCAGATGGGTGGCACGACATCGTTCTTGTCCTTCACATAGCCATAGCCGAAGTAGGGCATGTTGGAATTGAGAATGGAGAGTTGAGAATTGAGCATGGAAACGGCTTCCGCCTTCTTTTCTGCGGTAGCAAATTTTTCACTATTCACTCTTACCTCTTCCTTCAGTTTGCGGTAAGCTGCCAAGGCGGCAATGGCCTGCTTGCCACGCTCTATCTTCTCGTCAACAGAGGGCTCCTTGGTACCATCTGGCATGGTGTAGCCGTTGAGGATGTCGTCAATGCCAGGCACGAAACCGTGGAAGTCGTTGGTGGCCATAAACGACAGCATATAGGGCATCTCAACGCCAGGAACGAGGGTCAGCCCCTGATCGTAGCCACCATCATACAGTGCTTCCATGGCAGCGAGTTTCATGGGCTGTACCTGAGCCACGCTCTGTGCCGACTTGTGACCCGTCATGCCTGCACCTAATGAGGCGATGAGTCCTACGACGGCCGCAATCTTGATGCTCTCTTTGGCCAGACGTATCTCGCGCTTCTTCATCAAGTACCAGCAGGAGACGGCCACGACGAAGATGGCACCGATAATCCATGAGGAGATAACAGTGTGACAGAATTTGTCGACGGCGAAGGGTGATAAGGCTACATCCAAGAAGCTGACCATCTCGTTGCGCATGGTGTCAGGATTGAAGGCACAGCCTACAGGATACTGCATCCATGCGTTAGCTACCAGAATCCACCAGGCAGAGATGGTAGCACCAATACCTGTCAGCCATGTAGCAGCCAGATGGAAGCCTGGCGATACCTTCTTCCAACCGAAAAACATCACGGCGACAAAGGTGGACTCCATAAAGAAGGCGACGATACCTTCGATGGCCAGTGGTGCACCAAAGATGTCGCCCACAAACCACGAGTAGTTGGACCAGTTGGTACCAAACTCAAATTCCAGGATGATACCTGTGGCTACACCCATGGCAAAGTTGACGCCAAAGAGGCGTTGCCAAAACTGTGCGGCATCGCGCCAGAAAGTGTCGACAGGCTTGTCGACAACTGCTCCTTCGGAGCGCTTGAGGGTACGGTACCAACACGTCTCGACGATACCCATCACTACGGCGAGTCCCAGCGTCAGGGGTACAAAGAGCCAGTGATAGATGGCTGTCAGCGCAAATTGTGCTCTTGCCCAGTCGATGGAACTGTTGTCAATTGTTAGAAGTAAGTCATTCATAGCTATTGGTTTTATTGTTCAATGTTCAATGTTCAATGTTCAATGTTCAACGTTCAATGTTCAATGTTCAATGTTCAACGTTCAATGTTCAACGTCTTAGTTGCCACAAACTCAGCCTCCTTGCCCTCGTCAGCATGGGTGCTGATATAGTTGGGAAAGAAAAATACTTTCAGGATGGCAAAAATGATGAACAGCTTAATCAGGATGATTGCCCACAGCGTTCGTCCCAACGTCATCTGTCGGAAACCGTCTCTGTAGAGGTCGTAAACCCGATATAACCATCCATGTCGAGTCATAGGCATACGCTTGTTTTGCGTTAATAATGTTGCAAATTTAGTAAATATTTTCAAAACTACCAAGTTTTCTTTGGTAATTCGAGGAAAAAGTTTATCTTTGCAGCGTGTTTTCGAAACAAATTATCTCTAAGAAACTATGAATAATAAGAAAATTGTATTACCCTTAGTGGCTGTCATCGTATTATTGGTTGCTGGTGTGGTTTATCTTGGCTACTCTCTTAGCCAGGAGAAACAGGTAAACAAGGATATGCAGGAACTGGCTGTGCTGGAGAAACAGGAAATGGAAAATGAGTATCAGCAATTTGCTGATCAGTACAGCGAGATGAAGACGCGTATCAACAATGACTCTATCGTTGCCCAGCTGAATCGCGAGCAGCAGCGTACACAGCAGTTGTTGGATGAACTGCGTCAGACCAAGGCTGACGACGCTGCCGAGATTACCCGTTTGAAGAAGGAACTGGCCACTGTTCGTGCCGTATTGCGCAGTTATGTGCTCCAGATCGACTCGCTGAACCAGTTGAATGCCGAGCTGATGGACGAGAACAACCGTGTACGTTCTGAGTTGGAGATTACCAACCAGCAGAACATGGCGCTGGCTTCCAGCAACATGACGCTGTCAGAGAAGGTGGCTATTGCCTCCCAGCTGAATGCTACCAATATCTCATTGACTCCGCTGAACAAGAAGAGCAAGAACAATAAGTATATGAAGAAGGCCCGCACCTTGCAGGTTTCCTTCAATATTGCCCGTAACGTAACGGCTGCCAATGGTACTCGCGAGCTCTTCGTTCGTATCACCACCCCAATGGGTGAGGTGCTCAATGGCGGTGGTTCGTTTGCCTATGAGAACCGTCAGCTGGCTTATACTATGAAGCGCTCTATCGACTATAGCGGCGAGGAGACTTCAGTAACAGCTATGTGGCCCATCAATGAGACTTTGCCTGGTGGCTCTTACAATGTCAGCATCTTTGCAGATGGTAATATGATTGGCTCAAGAAACTTTACGTTCGAGAAATAAATGAATAGGTTATTAGCTGTTTGCTTTTGGCTATTGACTATTGGCATATCTCCTGCCGAGGCTCAGCGCGTACTGAGCCTTGATAGCTGTAGGGCCATGGCCTTGCGCAACAATAAGCAGATGAGCGTGCAGCGTGTCAAGCAGGAGGTTGCTAAGAACATCCGCAAATCGGCACGTACGAAGTATCTGCCTCATGTCAGTGCTACGGGTGGTTATCTGTATACCAGCAAGGAGATCTCTATTCTCAGCGACGAAAGCAAGGAGACACTGTCGAATCTGGGTACCAATAGCGTCACTCAGATGCAGTCGGGTCTTGCTTCGGCAATGCCTGTGCTGAGCGCTTTGTTTGGCAGTACTGCTCCCGTGACATCCATGATGAATGGTATGGCAGGAACGCTGAACCAGATTGGCCAGGGCATCGTCGATGAGTTGCATACCGATACCCGCCACATGTTTGGTGGGGCCATCCTCGTGACACAACCTATCTTTATGGGTGGTGCCATTGTCGCCATGAACAAAATGGCAGACTTGGGCGAAGACCTTGCGGCTAATTCGGCTGATGCTCGTCGTCAGGAGACACTCTATCAGATAGACCAGGCCTATTGGCAGGTGGTATCGCTGCGCCATAAGCAGAAACTGGCTGAGAGTTTCCTTGAACTGGTGAAGAAGCTGGACGGTGACGTACAGAAGATGATTCAGGAGGGTGTTGCTACCCGTTCGGAGGGTCTGAGCGTCAGCGTGAAGGTGAACGAGGCTGAGATGGCAGTGATGAAGGTCAATGACGGACTGACGCTGTCGAAGATGCTGCTGTGTCAGCTCTGTGGACTGCCTGTTGAAGAACAGGTGACGCTGGCTGACGAGGAGACAGAAGATATTGCTACCGTTGGTATCACAGAGACTTTCCAGAAGAGTGACTATCTGGAGAATCGTCCAGAGCTGAAGATGCTACAGAACGTCGTAGATATTAACCATCAGGCCACGAACCTTCTCAAGGCAGGCAATCTGCCACAGGTACTGCTGGTGGGTGGCTATTCTGCATCGAATCCCAATGTGTATAACGGCTTCCAGCGTAAGTTCAGTGGTGCATGGAATATCGCAGTATTGATGCGTGTACCCATCTGGAACTGGGGTGACGTAGCCTATAAGGTGCGTGCTGCCAAGGGTGCTACCACCATCGCCACCTTAGAGATGGAGGAGGCGCGCGAAAAGATGGAGCTGCAGGTGAACCAGAGCAACTTCCGCGTCAACGAGGCTAACAAGAAACTGCTGTTGGCACAGGCCAGTCAGCAGCGTGCAGACGAGAATCTGCGTATGGCTACGCTTGGTTTCCAGGAGGGTGTCATCTCGTCGACCACCGTCATGGAGGCTCAGACGGCCTGGCTGCAGGCTCAGTCACAGCGCATCGATGCTGAAATTGATGTGCAGCTGAGTAGAGTGAACTTGCAGAAGTCGCTGGGTACGCTGCGATAGAGAATTGAGAATTGAGAATTGAAAATTGAGAATTATATAAAGATGAATGCAAAAACGCAACATAACAACATTCTGTTGGCCATTATAGGTTTCGCCACAGTGGTGGTCATCGTTGGTGTCATTGGTTTCTTTGCCTTCTCACGTAAGGCAGAGGTCATTCAAGGACAGGTGGAGGTCAGCGAATATCGCGTGTCGAGCAAGGTGCCTGGCCGTATCCTGGAGATACGTGTCAAGGAGGGTGACTTCGTGAAGGTTGGCGACACGCTGGCAATCCTCGATGCTCCTGAGGTGCGTGCCAAGATGGAACAGGCTCAGAGTGCACAGGATGCTGCCTCGGCGATTGAACTGAAAGCACAGAACGGTGCCCGTGAAGAGCAGATTCGCGGTGCCTACAATGTGTTACAGCAGGCCAAGGCCGGCGTAGAGATTGCCGAGAAGTCATACAAGCGCATCCAGCGCCTCTTCGATGAGGGCGTGGTTAGCGAACAGAAACGTGATGAGGTGTATGCTCAGTACAAGGCCATGGAGGCACAGATGCAGGCAGCCCAGAGTCAGTATGATATGGCGGTGAATGGTGCCCGTCGTGAGGACAAGCTCGCTGCTGCTGCCCAGGTGGGACGTGCCAAGGGTGCTGTACAGGAGGTGAACTCGTATATCCACGAGACAGTACAGATTGCCCAGATGGAGGGTGAGGTGATGGACATCTACCCCAAGCAGGGTGAGTTGGTAGGTACTGGTTCGCCTATCATGACCATTGCCGTCATGAAAGATATGTGGGGAACGTTCAGCGTCCGTGAAGACCAGTTGGCAGACATGAAGGTGGGCGACACGTTTACCGCTTTTGTTCCTGCTTTCAACAAGGATATTCAGCTGAAGGTGTACTCTCTGAAAGACGAGGGCTCTTACGCCGTTTGGCGTGCCACAAAGGCCAATGGTCAGTACGACCTGAAGACCTTTGAGGTCAAAGCCCGTCCGGTAGAGAAGTTTGAGGGACTGCGTCCTGGAATGAGTCTGGTTATTAAGAACTGACGATGTTGCTGGTGCTGCGTCGGATATACGAGTTGTCGTTGAGGGAGTGCAAGATATTCATGCGCAACCCCATCTACGTATTCTGCATGGTGGTGTTCCCGCTGGCAGTGATGGTCTTCTTCACCTCTATGCTGGAGAACGGACAGCCGCAGGAGATGCCTATAGGTGTGGTAGACCTTGACAACTCGTCGACAACACGTGCCTTGATTCGTCGTTTGGATGCTTTCCAGACCAGTCAGGTGGTGGCCAACTATCCTTCGGTCAGTGCGGCGCGCCGTGCTATCCAGAACAATGAGATTTATGGCTTCATCTATTTCCCCGAAGGAACTACTGAGCGCCTGCTGAGTGGTCGACAGCCCAAGATCTCGTTCTACTATTCCATGACGTCGGTTACTGCTGGCTCGCTGGTGTTCCGTGACTTGAAGACGGTAGCTACATTAGGTTCTGCCGCTGTAGGACAGGCCACGATGCGTGCCCGCGGATATACTGACAACCAGATAAAGACATTCCTGCAACCTATTGCTATCGACCTGCATCAGATAGGTAACCCTACGACTGACTATAACGCCTTCCTGTCGACGATGATGGTTCCTGGTATTATGATGCTGTTTATCTTCCTTATCACAACCTATGCCATTGGTACGGAACTGAAGTTCAACCATAGTAAGCAAATCATGGTGATGGGCGGTAATCGCATCTGGGTAACGCTGGTGGGTAAGTTGCTGCCACATCTGATGATATGGCTCACACTGACCTTCTGCTATAGTTTCTACGTCTTTGGCATCCTGGAATTCCCCCATCCTGGAGGTACGGGAATGATAGTGCTGCTCAACCTGCTGATGGTCTTTGCCGCCATGGGCTTTGGCATCTTCGCCTTCGGACTGATGCCATCGCTGCGCATGTCGATGAGTATCAGCTCACTGTGGGCAGTGCTCAGTTTCTCGATGGCTGGTACGGCATTCCCCGTGATGGGAATGGACGGTCCTCTGCAGGCATTGGCATGGCTCTTCCCCCTGCATCACTATTGTGTAATCTATGATACCTGCGTGCTCAATGACTTCTCGCTGCTCGAGTGCTGGTGGCATGTGGCTGCTATGCTGGCCTTTATGCTGTTGCCGATGCTTGTGGCAGGAAAGATCAAGAACGCCATGCTGACCTATGTGTATATCCCCTAACGACGTAGACCCATGAAAATAGAAGATATCCTAACGACCATCAAAGAGGGCTGCCGCGACGCAGCACGCATCTGGCGTGACGAGATGCGCCAGATCTTCAAGGACGAGGGTGTCATCATCTTCTTCTTTGTCGTGCCCTTGATATACCCGCTGCTCTACTCATGGATATATAATAATGAGGTGGTGCGTGAGGTACCTGTGGTGGTGGTAGACAATAGCCACTCCCAACTGAGCCGTAAGTTTATCCGCATGTGCAATGCGTCGCCCGATGTCAAGGTGGTGGCCTATGTGGACGATATGGATGAGGGTAAAATGCTGATAGGACGTAATGTGGCCAGGGCACTCTATTATATCCCTTCTGACTTCCAGACGCGCATCTACCGCATGCAGCAGGCTACCATCAGCGTCTATTGTGACATGAGTCTGGTGCTGACCTACAAGGCTGCCTATCAGACGGCACTGATGGTGTCGCAGGAGATGAATAGCGAGATCCAGATTCAACTGGCTGGCAAGTATACCAAGCGGGAGGAACAGATACAGGCGAAGCCCTTGGAGGCCGACGGACAGGCGTTGTTCAGTCCGGCAGGAGGCTACGGCTCGTTTGTGTTGCCTGCTGTGCTGATGCTGATTATCCAACAGACACTGGTGCTGGGTATTGGTCTGTCGGCGGGTACTGCTCGCGAGAGCAACCGCTTCCAGAACCTGGTACCCCCAGATCGCCGCTATTATCACGGTATGTTCCGCGTGGTGTTTGGCAAGGCGATGTGTTACCTGATGATATACATCCTGATGGGTGCATGGCTGACTATCATTGTACCGCGGCTGTTCCATTTCCCCTGTCTGGCCCATTGGCAGGACTTGTTGGCCATCATGCTGCCCTATACGCTGGCCTGCATCTTCTTTGGTATGACGGTGAGCTGTCTGGTACGCTATCGTGAGAACGTGATGCTCATCATGGTGTTCGTCTCCGTGCCGTTGCTGTTCCTGACAGGCGTGTCATGGCCGCAGACGGAGATTCCTGGTTTCTGGCAGGGCGTGTCAAGTCTATTCCCCTCAACCTTCGGTGTGCGTGCCTATATCCGTCTGAACTCTATGGGCGGTACGCTGAGCGACGTACTCACGGAGTACCGCATCCTCTGGTGCCATGTGGTGGTCTACTTCATTGTGGCCTGTCTGGTCTATCGCCACCATGTGAATCTCGCTCGTCAGCACGCAGCAGAGGCAGAGTAAAAAGATTTCCACCTTTTTCTTTGTTGCTTCGGAAAATTCCTATAAATTTGCGACGTATTTCTACCGCAGGGAATTTACGAGGCTTTATTTTGCCACATCGTGGATATAGTTGACAAGGGAAGTTGCCGACCTCACGGTTATTGGAAGCAACGGGCCAGCAGGCCTATTACCGCCATGTGGGCGGGATAGTAATAGTAGAAGAACTTGCCGA
>OMXL01000013.1 GCA_900314985.1 uncultured Prevotellaceae bacterium
CATACCGATGATGTCGCTAGAAACCAGCTTCTCCTCAGTGTAACCGAAGCTCTCGTTGGTAGCAGCCTTCATGGCAGCGTTGATACCCTCAACAGTTACATCACCCTTAACAACAGCGTGCAGGATAGTGGTAGAACCTGTAGGAGTTGGAACGCGCTGAGCAGCACCGATCAGCTTACCGTTCAGCTCAGGAATTACGAGACCGATAGCCTTAGCAGCACCAGTTGAGTTAGGAACGATGTTCTGAGCACCAGCACGAGCGCGCTGAACATCACCCTTGCGCTGAGGACCGTCCAGAATCATCTGGTCACCAGTGTAAGCGTGAACAGTGGTCATGATACCGCTCTGGATAGGAGCGTAGTCGTTCAGAGCCTTGGTCATAGGAGCCAAGCAGTTGGTGGTGCAAGAAGCAGCTGAGATAACAGTGTCAGCAGGAGTCAGAGTCTTGTGGTTAACGTTGAATACGATGGTGGGCAGATCGTTACCAGCAGGAGCAGAGATAACAACCTTCTTAGCACCAGCGGTCAGGTGAGCAGAAGCCTTCTCCTTAGAAGTATAGAAACCTGTGCACTCCAGAACAACGTCTACGTCCAGCTTGCCCCAAGGCAGCTCAGCAGCGTTAGGAATAGCGTAGATAGTGATCTTCTTACCATCAACAACGATGTAGTCCTCACCAGCCTCTACAGTGTGCTTGTTCTCACCGAACTTGCCGCAGAAACCACCCTGAGCGGTGTCATACTTCAGCAGGTGAGCGAGCATCTTAGGACTTGTCAGGTCGTTGATTGCTACTACCTCATAACCCTCGGCCTCGAACATCTGACGGAATGCGAGGCGACCGATACGGCCGAAACCGTTAATTGCTACTTTTGTCATAATACTAATATTTTTTATAAAAATGAGTTATAAAATTTGCTTTCTCTAGTAAAAAATGTGCCCTTTATTGCACTTTTTTCTCGTTTCGGGCACAAAGTTACAAAAAAATATCTATATTTGCAGTTGAAATCTATCTTAATTTAAGTGAAAAGTGAAAGTGAGCAGTGAAAAATCAGATAAATCAACATCAGTAGGGTAAGATTGTAAAACGCAGATAGCAAATTAACATTAAACAAAACTATATACACTAACTTTAAATTTCAGTAACGCTATGGGATTTATTAAAGAATTTAAGGAGTTTGCCGTTAAGGGCAATGTGATGGACATGGCAGTCGGTGTCATCATCGGCGCTGCGTTTGGTAAGATTGTAACCAGCCTGGTTAACGACGTCCTGATGCCTCTCATCGGTATGGTTACAGGCAACATCGATTTCACATCGTTGTCGTTCAAGATTGGTGAGGGTGAAGAGGCCGCCGTACTGGCCTATGGCAACTTCATCCAGAACACGGTCGACTTCATCATCGTTGCTTTCTGTATCTTCCTGATGCTGAAGGCTATCAACAAGTTGAACCGCAAGAAGGAAGAGCCCGCTGCTCCTGAGGCTCCCAAGGGTCCCACGCAGGAAGAATTGCTCGCTGAGATTCGTGACCTGCTAAAGCAGAAATAATCTCATTTCTCCTATCGGGTACCTTATTCCAAATCAAAGAAAGCAGCCATGAACACAAAAAGTGGGCTGCTTTCTTTCGTTAATATAAAAAATATGTGTACCTTTGTGCCCTCATTTTTCCTTTTTAAGAAAAAAAATAGGTAGTAAATATAGGTATTTAGAATGAAAACACTTGATTTCAAGCCGAAAATCGTTTCGGCCATTAAGAATTACAACCGACAGACGCTGATGGCCGACGTGATGGCAGGTCTTATTGTAGGTATTGTTGCACTGCCACTGGCCATTGCTTTCGGTATCGCCAGTGGTGTATCACCTGAGAAGGGAATCATCACCGCCATCGTTGCCGGACTGTTCATCTCACTATTTGGTGGTAGTAAGGTACAGATTGGAGGACCTACAGGTGCCTTCATCGTCATCGTCTACGGTATCATCGAGCAGTATGGCATCCAGGGACTGACCATCGCCACGCTGATGGCTGGTGTATTCCTCATCATGCTGGGCGTACTGCGTCTGGGAACCATCATCAAGTATATTCCCTACCCCATCGTGGTAGGTTTCACCAGCGGTATCGCCGTCACTATCTTCACCACACAGGTGAAAGACCTGCTGGGCATGCAGATGAATCAGGTACCCTCCGACTTCATTGAGAAGTGGGGAGCCTATATATATAATATAGGTAATATCGACCCATGGAGCGCCGGAGTGGGTATCGTCAGCGTTGTACTGATAGCCGTATGGCCTCAGCTAGCACGTCTGTTCCGACTCTCACCACTCAAGGCACTGCCTGGTTCACTGGTAGCCATCATTCTGATGACCGTGGCCGTTCTGCTACTCAAGCAATATGCAGGCATTACTAGTATCGAGACCATTGGCGACCGCTTCAGCATCAACTCCACACTGCCTGGTGCCGTTGTTCCTGAGCTGTCATGGGAGACGATTAAAGGACTGGTAGGTCCTGCGGTAACCATTGCCGTATTAGGTGCTATCGAGTCACTGCTGTCAGCTACTGTTGCTGACGGTGTTATCGGTGACCACCACAACTCTAATACCGAGCTCATTGGTCAGGGTATTGCCAACATCGCATCACCTCTCTTCGGTGGTATTCCTGCAACAGGCGCCATTGCCCGTACCATGACGAACATCAACAACGGTGGACGCACCCCTGTAGCTGGTATCGTACACGCTGTGGTACTGTTGCTCATATTCCTATTCCTTATGCCACTGGCACAGTATATTCCCATGGCCTGTCTGGCTGGTGTACTGGTTGTCGTCAGCTATGGCATGAGTGGCTGGCGCTCGTTCCTGGCTATGACACGCAATCCCAAGAGCGACGTCACCGTACTGCTGCTCACCTTCTTCCTGACCATCATCTTCGACCTTACTGTCGCCATCGAGTTCGGCCTTATCTGTGCCTGTCTGTTGTTCATGCGCCGCATGTCAGAGACCACTGATGTCAAGGCTATCTACGACGAGATCGACCTCAACGAGGATGCAGATATGGAGCGCGGCAACTTGGAGCATCTCACTATCCCTGAAGATGTAGAGGTCTACGAAATCAACGGTCCGTACTTCTTTGGTGCCGGTAACCGCTTTGAGGATATCATGGCACGCTACGGCAAACGTCCCAAGGTGCGCATTATCCGTATGCGTAAGGTACCATTCATCGACTCAACGGGTCTGCACAACTTGGAGAACATGTGTCTGATGAGCCAGAAGGAGAACATCACCATCGTTCTCTCTGGTGTCAACCCCAAGGTGGATGCCGTCTTGCGTCGTAACAACTTCGAACAACTGTTAGGAACTGACAACATCTGTAACCACATCGACCTCGCACTGGCTCGTGCCCGTGAGATTGTGGGTGCGTAAGCGTCGTACCTGACACATAAACTAAGAGGACTGACAATACTCACGTATGCCAGTCCTCTTTTTACGTATCACAAATCACTGATACAACACATTATCTTATGAATAACAGCTCACGGTATTTAGGCAGAGGCCACAGTGCATCGTCAACAATCAGTTCGAGCTTGTCGATCTGATAGCGGATCTCATCAAGTTTCGGCTCTACCTTATCATGATAGGCGATGGCTTTCTCGTGCTCACCCTCAATCTTGTTGGCCTTCTTACGAGCCTCAACGAGTTCCTCAACACCTTTCTCGATAGCGCTGGTGCGCTCGGCAATCTCCTGAATAATCTTCTTATTGCGAGCAGAGAGCTTGTCGGCAGTGTCAATGGGGAATACAACAGCCATATTGCCTACGTTCTTCAACAGTTCGCTCTGATAGCTGGTAGCCACAGGGATAATATGGTTCATTGAGAGGTCGCCCAGTACGCGAGCCTCAATCTGAATCTTCTTGGTGTAGGTCTCCCACTTCACCTCGTTACGAGCCTCGAGCTCCTTCTTGGTCATTACACCAAGGCTCTCGAACATCTTGATGCTGGCCTCGTCGAGGTAACGCTCGAAGATCTTTGGGCAGCTCTTCTCTACGTCCAGACCGCGCTTCTCTGCCTCAGCAACCCACTCGTCAGAGTAGCCGTTACCATCGAAGCGGATAGGCTTACAGGTCTTGATATCCTCACGCAGAACATCGATGATAGCGTGGAACTTAGCGCTGTGCTCAGTACCAGCCAGTTTCTTCTCGAACTCAGGGATACGAGCGTCAACACGCTTCTTGAAGTCAACCAGAGCCTCAGCAACGGCACTGTTCAGGGCAATCATAGCGCTGGCGCAGTTAGCTTCAGAACCTACAGCACGGAACTCGAAACGGTTACCAGTGAAGGCGAATGGAGAGGTACGGTTACGATCGGTATTATCAATCAGAAGCTCAGGAATTTCAGGAATATCCATCTTCAGTCCCTGCTTGCCAGCCATAGCCAGGAAGTCCTTATCGGCAGTCTCGATGTGGTCGAGCAACTCGCTCACCTGCTTGCCAAGGAATGAAGAAACGATAGCGGGGGGAGCCTCGTTAGCACCCAGACGGTGAGCGTTGGTAGCACTCATGATAGAGGCCTTAAGCAGACCATTGTGCTTGTAAACACCCATCAGTGTCTCAACGATGAAGGTTGCAAAGCGCAGGTTGGCCTCAGGAGTCTTGCCAGGAGCATGCAACAGAATGCCGTTATCAGTGCTCAAGCTCCAGTTGTTGTGCTTACCAGAGCCGTTGATGCCCGCAAAAGGCTTCTCATGCAGCAATACACGGAAGCCGTGCTTGCGGGCCACGCGCTTCATCAGCGACATCAACATCATGTTATGGTCTACGGCTAAGTTGGTTTCTTCGAAGATAGGAGCCAGCTCAAACTGGTTGGGAGCCACCTCGTTGTGACGTGTCTTACAAGGAACGCCCAGTTCAAGAGCCTGAATTTCCAGGTCACGCATGAAGGCAGCCACACGCTCAGGAATAGCGCCAAAGTAGTGGTCGTCCATCTGCTGGTTCTTAGCAGAATCATGACCCATCAGGGTGCGACCAGTGAGCAACAGGTCAGGACGTGCAGCATACAAGCCCTCGTCAACCAAGAAGTACTCCTGTTCCCAACCAAGGTTAGAAGTCACCTTCTTTACACTTGGATCGAAATAGTGACATACCTCTGTAGCGGCTACGTTTACAGCATGCAGAGCACGCAGCAGAGGTGCCTTATAGTCAAGTGCCTCACCACTATAACTAATAAATACAGTAGGGATACACAGGGTATCATCGATAATGAACACAGGAGATGTAGGATCCCAGGCTGAATAGCCACGTGCCTCGAAGGTAGAACGGATACCACCTGAAGGGAATGAAGAAGCATCTGGCTCCTGCTGAACGAGCAGCTTGCCAGTGAACTCTTCTACCATACCACCCTTGCCGTCGTGCTCAATAAATGAGTCGTGCTTCTCGGCTGTTCCCTCTGTCAGAGGCTGGAACCAGTGAGTATAGTGAGTAACGCCATTCTCTACAGCCCACTGCTTCATACCAGCGGCTACTGCATCGGCTACAGTTCTGTCAAGACGTGATCCATTGTCGATAACATCGACCATCTTCTCGTAAACATCCTTTGGCAGGTACTTGTACATTTTCTCACGATTGAAGACCTTCTTACCAAAATACTCGTAAGGTCTCTCACTGGGTGCTTTTACGTCGAGTGGCTTTTTCTTAAAAGCCTCACCGACAACCTGAAATCTTAATGCTTCCATAAATAAGTCTAATTTATGATTTGACGATTTTAATTTTTCGACGGCAAAGGTACGACGTTCTGCAAGAAAAAGGCAAGAAAATACGCCGTTTTGTTTTTAGAAACATAACCCAAATAGCAAATTGTAAAGTATAAAGGTTTTATATATATCATTTTGCTACCATTTTGTATTAAAATCATATCTTAATGTTACAAAGTGTCATTTATACAACAATCAGCAAACAAAATGCTAAGAAAGAACAAGCATACTTTTTCTTTTTGCAGTACCTTTGCAGCTGCAAATAGACATTATTATAATAATAAAATAACTATGGCAGAAAGAAAGTTGGATAACATGGGACTTTACCAATCGGACTATGAGCACGATGCGTGCGGCGTGGGTATGGTAGTGAACATCCACGGCGGAAAGAGTCACGATCTGGTGGACAATGCACTGAAGGTGCTGGAAAACATGGAACATCGCGGAGCCGAGACTCGCGACAAGACTGGCGACGGAGCCGGTATCATGGTACAGATTCCGCACGAGTTTATCCTGTTGCAGGGTATTCCTGTGCCTGAGAAGGGTAAGTACGGAACAGGATTGGTATTCCTGCCAAAAGACGAGAAGGCGCAGCAGGAGATTCTCTCGGTGATGATTGAGGAGATTGAGCGCGAGGGTCTGACCCTGATGCACCTGCGCGCTGTGCCTACTAACCCTGAGGTGCTGGGTGCCGCAGCTCGCGAGGTTGAGCCCGACATCAAGCAGATTTTCGTAACAGGCATCGCCGACGAGCAGGTGCCCGTATTCGAGCGTATATTATATAAGGTACGCAAGCGCATAGAAAACCGTATCGACAACGAGGACTTTTATATTTGCTCGCTGTCGAACAAGAATATCATCTACAAGGGCATGCTGACCAGCGGACAGCTGCGTCGCTACTTCCCTGACCTGTCGAACGATTACTTTACAAGCGGACTGGCGCTGGTACACTCGCGCTTCTCTACCAACACCTTCCCCAAGTGGAAGTTGGCACAGCCTTTCCGTCTGTTGGCCCACAACGGAGAAATAAATACCATTCGTGGTAATCGCGGTTGGATGAAGGCTCGCGAGAGCGTGCTCTCAAGTGAGGCCCTGGGCGACATCAAGGACTTGCGCCCTATCGTACAGGAGGGCATGAGCGATTCAGCCAGTCTGGACAATGTCTTTGAGTTCCTGATGTTGAGCGGATTGTCGTTGCCACAGGCAATGGCCATCTTGGTACCAGAGAGTTTTAACGACAAAAACCCTATCAGCGAGGACCTGAAGGCCTTCTACGAGTATCACTCTATCCTGATGGAGCCATGGGACGGTCCTGCAGCGCTGCTGTTCTCAGACGGTCGTTACGCAGGCGGAATGCTGGACAGAAACGGATTGCGCCCTAGCCGCTACACCATCACCAAGGGTGGTATGATGGTAGTGGCCAGCGAGGTTGGCGTGATGGACTTCGAGCCAGGCGACGTAGTATCGAAGGGTCGCTTGCAGCCAGGAAAGATTCTGCTGATTGACACCCAGGAGGGCAAGATATACTACGACGGCGAGATTAAGGAGCAGCTGGCCAAGGCACATCCTTATCGCGAGTGGCTCAACGAGAACCGCGTGCAGCTGGAGAAGCTGAAGAGCGGTCGAAAGGTGGACAACTCCGTCAGCAACTTCGAGCAGAAACTCATCACCTTCGGCTTCGGTCAGGAGGATATCGACAAGACCATCATCCCAATGGCCACAGCAGGTCAGGAGCCTGTAGCAGCCATGGGTAACGACACGCCGCTAGCAGTCATCTCAGACCGTCCACAGGTGCTGTTCAACTACTTCCGTCAGCAGTTTGCACAGGTCACCAACCCTGCCATCGACCCCATCCGTGAGGAGTTGGTAATGAGCTTGACAGAGTACATCGGTGCCGTAGGAACCAACATCCTGACGCCCGATGCCAGCAACTGTAAGATGGTGCGCCTGCCACAGCCTGTGCTCACCAATACACAGCTCGACATACTTTGTAACATCCGCTATAAGGGCTTCAATACCAAGAAGCTGCCCATCCTGTTTGATATTGAGAAGGGTGAGGAAGGCTTGCGTCAGGCTCTGGACAAGCTCTGTCAGGATGCCGAGGCCAGCGTTGACGAGGGTGTAAACTACATCATCCTCTCTGACCGCGACATCGACGAGAAGCACGCCGCCATCCCATCGCTGTTGGCAGTCTCAGCCGTTCACCACTATCTGATTAGCGTAGGCAAGCGCGTACAGACAGCCCTGATTGTTGAGAGCGGCGAGATTCGCGAGACCATGCACGCAGCCCTGCTGCTGGGTTATGGTGCCAGCGCACTCTGCCCATACATGACATTTGCTATCCTCGACGATCTGGTGAAGCATCACAAGATTCAGGAGGAGTATGCTACAGCCGAGAAAAACTACATCAAGGCTGTGGATAAGGGCTTGAAGAAGATTATGAGTAAGATGGGTATCAGTACTATCCGCTCTTATCGTGGAGCCAAGATTTTCGAGAGCATCGGACTGAGCGAAGACCTGTTGCGCCGCTACTTCGGCACAGAGGTGAGCACCATCGGTGGTGTAGGCCTGAAGGAGATTGCTCGCGATGCTATCCGCTTGCACGAGGAGGCCAAGCAGCAGACCATGTTGCAAAATCAGGGATTGTTTGCTTGGCGCAATGATGGTATCAAGCACGCCTGGAACCCTGAGACCATCGCACAGCTGCAGCTAGCTACCCGCCAGGGCAACTACGATAAATACAAGGCTTGGGCTAAGATCGTCGACGAGAAGGAGAGCCCCATCTTCATCCGCGACTTCTTCAAGTTCAAGAAGGCTGCCATGCCTACGCCTATCGACGAGGTGGAGCCCGTTGAGAGCATCGTAAAGCACTTCGTAACAGGTGCCATGAGCTTTGGCGCTCTGAGTATCGAGGCCCACGAGGCCCTGGCACTCGCCATGAACAAGCTGGGTGCACGCAGTAATACTGGTGAGGGTGGTGAAGACAACGCCCGCTATCACTCAGAGGTGGATGGCGTAAGCCTGAGTTCAAAGACCAAGCAGATTGCCAGTGGACGTTTCGGCGTGACAGCCGAGTACCTGGTGAATGCCGAGGAGATACAGATTAAGGTGGCGCAGGGTGCTAAGCCTGGTGAGGGCGGACAACTGCCTGGCTTCAAGGTCAACGAGATTATCGCCAAGACGCGTAACGCCATCCCTGGCATCTCGCTGATTTCGCCTCCACCTCATCACGACATCTACAGTATCGAGGACCTGGCTCAGCTCATCTTCGACCTGAAGAATATCAACCCGACAGCTGCCGTCAGCGTGAAGCTGGTAGCCGAGAGTGGCGTGGGAACCATCGCTGCTGGTGTGGCTAAGGCTAAGGCCGACCTCATCGTTATCTCTGGTGCCGAGGGTGGTACAGGTGCTTCGCCCGCAAGCTCTATGCGCTTCGCAGGTATAAGTCCTGAAATCGGTCTCGCTGAGACTCAGCAGACGCTGGTCATCAACGGCCTGCGTAATCAGGTTCGCCTGCAGACCGACGGACAGCTGAAGACTGCCAAGGACGTGATCATCATGGCCATGCTAGGAGCCGACGAGTTCTCGTTTGGTACGCTGCCCCTGATTGTGCTGGGCTGCGTGATGATGCGCAAGTGTAACACCAATACCTGCCCCATGGGTGTGGCTACTCAGAACCCCGAGCTGCGCAAGCACTTCCAGGGTCGCGCAGAATACGTGGTTAACTTCTTCACCTTCCTCGCCGAGCAGGTGCGCGAGTACCTCAGCGAGATTGGCGTTCACAGCCTGAAGGAGATTATCGGTCACACAGAACTCATCGAGGTGGATACTACCAACGCTACTGATAAGCAGAAGACTATCGACTTCGGTCGCCTGCTCCACAAGCCTGAAACAGAAAAGGCTCTCTATTGGGACCGTGGTGCATTCACCAAGGTTACTGGTGTGAAGGACGAGGAGATTATCAAGGCTGCCAAGAAGGCTATCGAGAGTGGCGAGGAGATAACACTCGACTACGCCATCAAGAACACAGACCGTGCCGTTACCACCATGCTCTCTGGCGTCATCGCCAAGAAATACGGCGAGGCTGGTCTGCCCGATAACACCATCAACATCAAGTTCAAAGGCTCGGCCGGTCAGAGCTTTGGCGCCTTCGCCGTGAAGGGTGTCAACCTGAAGCTCGAGGGCGAGTGTAACGACTATTTCGGAAAGGGTCTCTCAGGCGGCCGCATCTCTATTCTGCCTCCAGCCCGAAGTGGTGAGGATTTCCATGCCGAGGACAACATCATCGCTGGTAACACCGGTCTCTATGGTGCCACCTCTGGCGAACTCTATATCAATGGTAAGGTGGGTGAGCGCTTCGGCGTGCGCAACTCAGGTGCCATCGCTGTGATTGAGGGTGCTGGCGACCACTGCTGCGAGTATATGACTGGCGGACGCGTGGTAGTGCTGGGCAAGACGGGACGTAACTTCGCCGCTGGTATGAGTGGTGGTGTGGCCTACGTCTACGACCCCGATCACACCTTCGACTACTTCTGCAACATGGATATGGTGGAGCTCTCGCTGGTCGAGGACAGCGTATCACGTAAAGAACTGCTCGAACTCATCCGTCAGCACTACCTGCATACAGGCTCTGCCCTAGCAGGTCGCATGCTCGACGACTGGCAGCGCTACGTTCAGGACTTCATCCAGATAGTTCCCATCGAGTACAAGCGCGTGCTGCAAGAAGAGCAGAATAAGAAGCTCCAGGAGAAAATCGCCAACATCCAGCGAGACTACTAAATTTGACAATTGGACAATTTACAATTGGACAATTAATCGTAAAATAGTGAAATAGTAAAATAGTCAAATAAAGCAATGGGAAATCCAAAAGCATTTTTAGAGATACACCGCCAGGAGGCGGGATACCGTCCGATTCACGATAGAATCCACGATTTTGGCGAGGTAGAGCAGACGCTCGCAGGCAAGCCGCTGCATGGACTGTGGCGTACCCTTCTGCCATTGGGCCTGTCCGCTGGGTAACAAAGCCCCAGAGTGGAACGATGCACTGTACAAAGGCGATTATGAATTGGCTTATCGCCTGCTGAATAGCACCAACCCCTTCCCTGAGTTCACAGGTCGTATTTGTCCAGCTTTGTGCGAGAAGGCCTGCGTGCTGAACCGTTTCAACCACGAGCCAACCACCAACCGCGAAGATGAGTGCGCCATCACCGAGATGGCCTTCCAGGAGGGCTTTATTACGCCCAAGACTGACATCCAGCGTAATGGTAAGAAGGTGGCCGTGATTGGCGCTGGTCCTGCCGGACTGGCTGCTGCCAACGACCTGAACTTGATGGGCTACACCGTCACCGTCTTCGAGAAGAACGAGGCTGCCGGCGGCTTGCTCCGCTATGGTATCCCCAACTTCAAACTGAATAAGGCCATCATCGATCGCCGCATCAGCCTGCTAGAGGCCGAAGGCATAGAGTTCAAGTATAATCAGAATATTGATGTTTCTGATAATTCTCAATTCTCAATTCTCAATTCTCAATTCGATGCAATCGTGATTGCATCGGGCACCCCCACCGCCCGCGACCTCAAGGCCCCTGGCCGAGAATTGAAGGGTGTTCACTTCGCCCTCGAGATGCTGTCTCAGCAGAATCGTGTGCTGGCTGGTATGGAGTTCAGTAAAGATGAGCGCGTTACAGCCAAGGGCAAGGATGTGCTTGTGATTGGTGGTGGTGATACTGGTAGTGACTGTATTGGTACAGCCCATCGTCAGGGTTGTAAGAGTGTGACTCAGATTGAGATTATGCCTAAGCCCGTTGAAGGTCCTGAAGACCCACAGAACCCATGGCCCAACTGGCCTCGCACCCTCAAGACCACCTCGAGCCACGAGGAAGGCTGCACACGCCGTTGGAACATCAACACCCTGGAGTTCCTGGGTAAGGATGGCAAGCTGACTGGCGTAAAAGTTCAGGAGATTGACTGGAAGCCAAACCCAGAGGGTGGACGTCCCATCATGGTTGAGAAGGGCAAGCCTGAAATCATCAAGGCCGAGTTGGTTCTGCTGGCTATGGGCTTCCTCAAGCCCGAGCATCCTGAGTACCCCAAGAACGTCTTCGTGTGTGGTGACTCTGCCAATGGCGCCAGCCTCGTAGTTCGCGCTATGGCTTCAGGTCGTCAGACAGCTCAGAAAGTTGACAAATTCTTGAAGAAATAGTCTTCTAAGACATCTTATAATAAATAATCCCTGAAATCCGCATGGATATCAGGGATTTTTTGTAACTTCGCTGCCAAAACCAGATAAATGATGATTTCATATCTGAATACAGAAAATATCAACCGCAACAAGGACGGTATTGAATACCATCCTCTCCGCCCCTTCCTGCCAGAAGATGCTAAAGTATTGTTTCTTGGCAGTTTTCCGCCACAGCGTAAGCGATGGTGTATGGATTTCTACTATCCTAATTTCATCAATGATCACTGGCGCATTGAGGGACAGATATTCTATGGTGACAAAAACCATTTTGTGAATCTTGAGGCAAAACGCTTCAAAATTGATGAGATTGTAGAATTCTGCAAAGAACACCATCTCGCCTTCTTCGATACCTCGACAGCTATTCGTCGATTACAAGACAACGCTTCGGATAAATATCTGGAAGTAGTAGAACCTACTGACATCCGCGCTTTACTTCAACAACTACCATATTGCCAGGCCATTGTCACCACTGGTGAGAAGGCTACAGAAACCATCTGCATATCGCTTAACATCCCTATCATTCCCAAGGTAAACAACGCTGTTGCAATTCCTCACACATACAATCGCAACCACCAACAAATACTTCTCTATCGCCTACCCTCTTCCTCACGTGCCTATCCTTTATCTTTCGACAAGAAAGTAGAGGCGTATCGGCAAATGTTCTCGACTATCGAAGCATCTTCCTCGTTTCCTTCCTTGCCTCCTTCCAACGAGGGAAATACTGGTCCATCAGAGAATGAAAACGAGCATTGTGAGAGGGTTCTATGAGGTGGCAAAGTTCATGAACAACAATGTGTTCCACACACCAGTCTGGCAATAGCAGCACGTAGAATGAGAAGCAAATAGAACGTTCCTTGAAATTACATTGTCCCCAACGGGAGATGGTCGGCTTGTAATATATCTTAGATGGTTTAACACCCATTACTTGTGAGTACCTCTCTACCATTGGCTCCACCAAAGCCTTCAATCTTGTAAGCGACTCGTCAATCTGTACCCGCGTCTGCAATGGTAACTGGTTGTAGAACTTCGCCCGTTGTTCCTGACGTTCGTCGGTCATTTTCCTTGCCTTACTAATCCATTCACGGTGTTCCTCGATAAATGACTCCACCTTCTTTCTTGGCAACCCAATGGGTACCGACACATGCACATCACCGTTCTTCACGATACGCATCGACAGACGACTCGTACGTCTGTATGTCACCTGTATTGTCATCTTCGTTCACTCCATTGGCAGTGAGACATTCTTACGATAGCCCATACCAGTAACATGACAGATAAGACGCCCATCCTGACTTGTGACACGCACTTCAACAGAAGGAATCTTATGATGGTCGGCCACACTGACAGCCTCAGCCCTCAGTACATCACCCTCATAAGCACTTGACACAAACATAATGCTATTACTGATACCAAACGTGAGTTGTCCACGACAATTCATCAAAGCCGCTATCGCCAAATCAGCCAACGTAAACAAAGCCCCACCCTGACATACATTTCCACCATTCATGTGTTCGGTTGTCACCTTCATCTCTGCTACAGCATGCTGTTCATCGACTTCAGTAAGTCGACATCCTGCATTAGCGGCAAACCTATCGGTACGATTCAGTATTTCTTGAATATTCTGTTTCACAGTGCAAAAATAAGGAAAATTATCGAAAGCACCATCGCAGCAATCGGGTTTTTAATGATTATTAGCGAGTGACATTTTGTAACAAAATGAGCCAATAGCGCATCATAATGCAAGCAAAATGACACGTCCAATAAGCAAAACATTTACAACTTGTAAGCAGATTTGTATTCCCACAAACAGAAAGCAACAGTTTTCTTTTGTTTTTTGACTTTTTTATACTACCTTTGCAGGCAAAAGTTACAAAAGGATAGCAAACCATAGTAAAAGTAAAATAATGGTACGCAAAATCAGTTTCACGAAGATGCATGGAGCGGGCAACGACTACATCTATGTCAATACGATGGAGCAGAAAGTACCCAACCCCGCAGAAGCAGCCATTGCCTGGAGTGATCGTCACAAGGGCATCGGCTCCGATGGTCTGGTGCTCATCGGCAAAAGCCCTGTCCCCGAAGCTGATTTTACAATGCACATATACAATGCCGATGGTTCTGAAGCTATGATGTGTGGCAATGCAAGCCGATGCATCGGGAAATATCTGTACGACAGGAACTTCACGACAAAAACAAGCATCCGTCTGCTGACGCTTTCCGGCATCAAGGTGCTCCATCTTCATCTTTTACCAGAAGGAGTCGTAGGTTCGGTGACTGTCGATATGGGCGAACCTGTATTGGAAAACGAATCGCAGTTCATTCCCCACCATGGTCTCGATAAAGGCATATTTGTATCAATGGGCAATCCGCACTACGTCCTATTTACAGACGACGTAGACCAGGTAGGCGAGACGGGACGCATATTAGAACATCACCCAGCCTTCCCTCAGCGTTGCAACATTGAGTTTGCTCGAATAGAGGACGACGGAAACATTCTCCCACCTGAAGGTAGGAGTGTGGCACGCATTCGGACAAGGGTATGGGAGCGAGGCAGTGGCATTACCATGGCTTGTGGAACAGGTGCGTGCGCTACCGCTGTGGCAGCTGCACTGACAGGTAAAGCAGGTCGTACATCGCACATCGTGATGGATGGCGGCACACTTAGCATTGAGTGGAAAGAAGCTGATAATCACGTCTACATGACAGGACCTGCCGAATTTGTCTTCGATGGTGAAATCGAAATAGATAGTAAAATGTAAATTGTCAAATCGTAAATATAATGGCATTAATAAACATTCATTTCCTGAATCTGCAGAACAACTACCTGTTTGCCGACGTCGCTAAGAAGGTGAACGCCTTTAAGGTGATGCACCCCAAGGCCGACATTATCTCGCTGGGTATTGGCGATGTGACACAACCACTGGCTCCTGCCGTTGTAGAGGCGATGCACAAGGCCGCTCATGAGATGGGAACCAACAAGGGATTTCGTGGATATGGTCCTGAGCAGGGCTATGATTTTTTACGTGAGGCCATCCTGAAAAATGATTTTCTTCCACGTGGTGTTCATCTCAATATTGACGAGATATTTATCAACGACGGTGCGAAGTCGGATACCGGCAACTTCCAAGAGTTGCTGCATTGGGACAACTTCATCGGCGTTACCGATCCCATCTATCCCGTCTATATTGACTCAAACGTTATGATTGGTCGCTGTGGCACCTATCGCGACGGACGCTGGACAAACGTTCGCTATCTGCCGACTACTGCGGAGAACGGATTTATCCCCGAATTACCCAAAGGCCGTCCAGTAGATGTCATATACCTATGCTATCCCAACAACCCAACGGGTACGGTCATTAGTAAGCAGGAGTTGCGCAAGTGGGTGAACTACGCACTGAAAAACGATGCACTCATTCTCTATGACGCAGCCTATCAAGCATACATTCGCGATCCGGAAATACCACGTAGCATCTATGAGATTCGTGGTGCCAGGAAGTGCGCAGTAGAGTTCCATTCATTCTCGAAGACTGCCGGTTTCACAGGTGTCCGCTGTGGTTACACAGTTGTTCCGAAGGATGTAACTGTATCGACCTTTGAAGGCGAACGCATCCCTCTGAATCAGCTATGGCTGCGCCGTCAATGTACAAAGTTCAACGGTACCAGCTATATCTCGCAGCGCGCTGCCGAAGCCATCTACACACCTGAAGGCAAGGAACAGATTCAACAAACCATCGACTATTATATGGACAATGCCCAGCGCATGCTGAAACGCCTGCGTGCTCTTGGCTATGAGGTTTATGGTGGCGAAAATGCCCCATACATCTGGATGCGTACTTCTGATGGTATGGGTTCATGGCCATTCTTCGAAGCCCTACTCTATGGTGCTAATGTGGTTTGTACGCCAGGTGTCGGTTTTGGTCCATCAGGCGAAGGGTATGTACGCTTCACGGCCTTCAACAGTCATGAGAAGACAGAAGAAGCTCTCGATCGCATTGAGAAATGGACTAAAGGTTAGTTCTCATAGCCATATCATTCTTTACATTCCGCGGAACCCCTTAACAGGTTCCGCGTTTTTTATAAGCACTAATACACCATGTGTTCGGACACACTTTTATAACATCTGACGTTTTGTAACGAAATGACACCTTACAAAGACAAAGTGTTAGCAAAATGAGAGCTTGTTATACGATACACTTTACAAAATGTAATATTGATGCACTTTTTATAAACAAATGGCCACATTTTTGCCACGATACAGAGCAAATCGTCGTAACTTTGCAGTGAAATAATAACAAAGTGTAATCCCACTAGGGTAAAGTATTAATTAATAAGGTAAAAGGGTATGAAAAGAATTGAAGCAATTATCCGCAAGACGAAGTTCGAGGATGTAAAGGAAGCTTTGCTCTCATCGGACATCGACTGGTTTGAGTACCACAACGTACACGGCATCGGCCAGAGCCGACAAGAAAGAATATACCGTGGTGTACAGTACTCGACAGATGTGATAGAGCGCGTGGCACTGACCATCGTATGTCGCGACCAGTTTGTAGAACCCACAGTAAAGGTCATCCTCGAAGTGGCACACACTGGCGAGGTTGGCGACGGCCGCATCTTTGTGAGCGACATGATTGACGTCTGGAGCATCCGCACGGGTGAGAACGGAGACACCGTATTAAGAGATAAGAAATAGAAGCCTCCCCCGACCCCTCCAAAGGGAGGGGAGAGACTAAAGACAAACATAAACCCCGTACCTCCGTTCGGGTTCCCCCTCTTTTTGGAGGGGGTTAGGGGGAGGCTTATAATTATGAACGAAATTGGAATATCACTCGATACTGTTTGGATGCTATTGGCAGCCATGCTGGTTTTCTGGATGCAGCCAGGTTTTGCACTGTGTGAAGCTGGTTTTACACGCAGTAAGAACACCGCAAACATCCTGATGAAGAACTTCGTCGACTTCATGTTCGGCTCACTGTTGTTCTTCTTCCTCGGTTTCGGCTTCATGTTTGGTGGCGATGTACTTGGAGGTTTCATCGGCATGCCCAACTGGGGTGACTTGAGTTTCTATAGCGGCGATCTGCCCGTTGAAGGTTTCTTGATTTTCGAGACCGTGTTCTGTGCTACCAGTGCCACGATTGTCAGCGGTGCTATGGCTGAGCGCACAAAGTTCTCTATGTACCTTATTTATAGTGCAGTAATTTCACTGTTCATCTACCCCATCGAGGGTCACTGGACCTGGGGTGGCGGCTGGCTGTGCAACGATGCTGCCGACAGCTTTATGATGACTACCTTTGGTGATATCTTCCACGATTTTGCCGGTTCTGCCATCGTACATAGCGTAGGTGGTGTCTTAGCACTGATTGGCGCTATGGCCCTAGGTCCCCGTCTGGGTAAGTATGCAAAGGACGGCAAGAGTCGTGCTATTCCTGGCCATAATCTGACAATGGCTGCGCTGGGCGTATTCATTCTGTGGCTTGGATGGTTCGGTTTCAACCCTGGTTCTCAGCTGGCTGCTTCTGGTGAGGTCAACCGCATAGCTATCTCGCACGTCTTCCTGACTACCAACCTTGCTGCTGCTGCCGGTGGTGTAGCCACCATGTTCCTTACATGGTTCAAGTATGGCAAGCCATCACTCTCACTGACTCTGAACGGTGTCCTGGCCGGTCTCGTAGGCATCACCGCTGGCTGTGATCTTGTATCACCTGTTGGTGCTGTCGTCATTGGTCTCGTCTGCGGTCTTGTGCTGGTTTATGCTATTGAGTTTGTTGACCACGTGCTACACATCGACGATCCTGTAGGTGCCAGCTCAGTACACGGAGTCTGCGGTATCCTCGGTACCCTGATGACCGGTCTGCTGTCTACCTCGAACGGTGCTTTCTACGGTCACGGCTGGGGATTCTTCGGTGCTGAGTGCTTTGGTATTCTTGTCATCGACCTTTGGGCTGCAGCCTGCGGTTTCACCCTGTTCTATGGCATCAAGAAACTGCACGGTCTACGTGTCGACAAGCGAATTGAAGAGGAAGGCCTCGACATCTACGAACATGGAGAGGCATGCTATAACTAATGTAATGTTTAAAGTTTTAAGCGTATGAAAAAGATTGTGTTATTAGCAATGGGTATGGTCATGAGCATGACCGCCTTTGCACAGGACGAGATTGAAACAACGATTAGTGGCGATGTCGTAAGTAGTTACATCTGGCGTGGTCAGGATTTGGGAAGCACTTCTATTCAGCCTACGTTGGGCGTGGCATACAAAGGACTGTCGCTGACAGCTTGGGGAAGTGCTCCACTCGTCAATACTGCTGACACCAAGGAGTTCGACTTGACATTGGCCTACACCATTGGAGGACTGAATATCGGTGTAACAGACTACTGGTTTGACAGAGGAGGTCTGGATCCTGATGGTCGTTATTTCAAGTACGATGCCCACGGCACCAACCATATCTTCGAGGCTAATATCGACTACGACTTCGGCTTCGCATCGCTGCAGTGGTATACGAATTTCTCAGGCAACGACTATAAGGAGGACGGCAAGCGAGCCTATAGCAGCTACATGGAAGTAAATGTCCCATTCAAACTTTCTGCTATAGAGTGGACTGCTACGGCTGGTGCCGTCCCCTCTGCCTCTGCAGAGTATGGAACAAGCGGATTTGCCGTTACCAACCTCGCCCTGAAGGCAACTAAGGATATTAAGGTGACCGACACATTCTCCGTTCCCATCTTTGCACAGGTGGCCGCCAACCCCTGTTCGCAAAAAGCCTACCTGGTTCTGGGTTTCACGCTGCAACCATAATCTTCACCAGGTAGCACCTGTTCCCTCTTCTTTTGTTCCGACAAAGAAGAGGGGATTTTTTGTTACATTTTGACTATTTGTAACAAAACAATAGCATTTTACAGCAGAATCACAACAAAACGAAACATTTTTAAGTACACAACATTACAAATAGTAAGTTCGTCGCAAATTTAACAATCAAAAAGTAAGTTAAAATAACGTTATTTGCACAAAACGTAGTAATTTTGCAGTCCATAAAATAGATTCGTTTTATGGATACAAAGTACATCTTCGTCACAGGCGGCGTCGTTTCCTCATTGGGAAAAGGCATTATTTCCGCCTCCATCGGTAAATTGCTGCAAGCACGCGGCTACAAGGTTACCATCCAGAAATTTGACCCCTACATCAACATCGACCCAGGTACACTGAACCCCTATGAGCACGGTGAGTGCTACGTAACAGAAGACGGTTTCGAGACCGATTTGGATCTGGGACACTACGAGCGATTCACAGGCATACGCACCACACGAAACAACTCTATAACAACAGGCCGTATCTACAAGACGGTCATCGACCGCGAGCGCCACGGCGACTACTTAGGCAAGACCATTCAGGTTGTGCCACACATCACCGACGAGATTAAGCGTCGCATGCTGCGCAAGGACGAGACAGATGAGCAACTCGACTTCGTAATTACCGAAGTCGGCGGTACCATTGGCGACATCGAGAGTGCACCATTCATGGAGGCTATCCGACAGTTGCGCTGGCAACTGGGTCGCAACGCAGTCTGCGTACACCTGACTTACGTACCTTATCTGAAGGCTGCTGACGAGCTGAAGACGAAACCTACGCAGCATAGCGTGAAGGAACTGCAGGGCATGGGTATCCAGCCAGACATCCTCGTCCTCCGTACCGAACGCCACCTTGATGACAGCATGCGCATGAAGGTGGCATCATTTTGTAATGTGGACCTGGAGTGTGTGGTTCAGAGCGAGGATATGCCGAGCATCTACGAGGTACCAGTGAGCATGCAGCACCAAGGTCTTGACGCTGCCATCCTGCGTAAGATTGGTATTCCCGTAGGCGAGACACCCGCCATGAAGCCATGGCACGACTTCCTCGACAAGCAGCGTAATGCCAAACAAGAAGTACATATCGGTCTGGTAGGTAAATACGACCTGCAGGATGCCTACAAGAGTATCCGTGAGAGTTTGAATCTGGCAGGTATCTATAACGATGTAAAGGCGAAGCTGCACTTCGTCAATAGCGAGGAGATCACCAAGCAGAATATTGCCGAGAAGCTGGAAGGTCTGCAAGGCGTGGTAATCTGTCCAGGATTTGGTCAGCGTGGTATTGAGGGTAAAATCATTGCCGCAGAATATACCCGCACCCACGACATCCCAACCTTTGGTATTTGCTTAGGCATGCAGATGATGGTTATCGAGTTTGCCCGCAACGTGCTGGGCTATCAGGATGCCAACAGTCGCGAGATGGATGAGCAAACGCCTCACAACGTGATAGACATCATGGAGGAGCAGAAGAGCATTACCCAGATGGGTGGCACCATGCGACTGGGCGCCTACGAGTGCGAGCTGGTCAAGGGTAGTCGCGTCTATGAGGCTTATGGCGAGGAAGAACTTATCAGCGAGCGTCACCGCCACCGCTACGAGTTCAACAATGCCTATAAGGACGAATATGAAGAACAGGGTATGAAGTGTGTAGGCATTAATCCTGCAGCCGACCTCGTAGAGATAGTGGAGATTCCTGAGAAACACTGGTATATCGGTACACAGTTCCACCCAGAGTATTCATCAACGGTGCTCCATCCACACCCACTTTTCATGAGCTTTGTAAAGGCCTGCGGCCATTAATTGGGAATTGAGAATTGAGAATTGAAAATTGAGAATTGATGGAACAACTGAAGCATGAATGTGGCGTGGCGATGATTCGCCTATTGAAACCGCTCGACTACTACGAGAAGAAATACGGCTCGCGGCACTGGGCACTAAACAAACTCTATCTGATGATGGAGAAGCAGCACAACCGTGGACAGGAAGGCGCAGGTATTGCTTGTGTCGACCTCGATGCTCCCGTAGGCACAGAGTATATGTTCCGTGAGAAAGCCGAGGGCAAGGATGCTATTACGGAAATCTTTGGCAGAGGACTTCCTTCTGCCCAACTCTATATGGGTCACCTGCGCTATTCGACAACAGGAAAGAGTGGTTTACAATATGTACACCCTTTCCTTCGTCGTAACAATTGGCGCGCCAAGAACCTCTGTCTGTGTGGTAATTTCAATATGACCAACATCGACGAGGTTTTTCGTTTCTTAACGGCACAAGGTCAGTCGCCCCGCATCTATGGTGACTCTTATATCACACTGGAGCTGATGGGCCACCGCTTGGACCGTGAGGTAGAGCGACTGTTTGTGGAGGCTAAGGGACAAGGACTGGAGGGTACTGACATCACAGACTATATTGACAATCATGTAGAGATGGCCAACGTGCTACGCACCACTATGGAACACTATGATGGCGGCTACGTGATGTGTGGACTGACGGGTAGTGGCGAGATGTTCTCCGTGCGCGACCCGTGGGGCATTCGTCCTGCGTTCTACTACCGCGACGACGAGATAGTAGCTTTGGCCAGTGAGCGCCCTGTACTGCAGACCACCTTCGACCTGGATGTCGATGACATCTGTGAGCTAAAGCCTGGTCAGTCGCTGATAGTACGCAAAAACGGTGAGAGTCGTCTGGAGCAGATTATGCCTGCCCAGAAGCTAAGCGCCTGCTCTTTTGAGCGAATCTACTTCAGTCGTGGCTCTGACAGCGACATCTATCAGGAGCGCAAACACCTGGGCGAGCAACTCACGCCAGCCATTCTGAAGGCTATCGACAATGATGTAGACAATACCGTATTCTCCTACATCCCCAACACAGCTGAGGTGGCCTACTATGGCATGACAGACGGTTTCCGCCAGAAGGGCTACAACGTACGCACCGAGAAAGTGGTGTGGAAGGACATCAAGATGCGCACCTTCATTGCTGACAACAGTGAGCGCAACGACTTGGCAGCTCACGTCTATGACATCAGCTACGGCTCGCTGCGCGCCAACGAGGACAACCTCGTCATCATTGACGACTCTATCGTTCGTGGTACCACGTTGCGTGAGAGCATCTTTAAGATTCTCGACCGTCTGCACCCTAAGAAGATAGTGATGGTGTCGAGTTCGCCGCAGATTCGCTATCCAGATTACTACGGTATCGACATGGCTCGACTGGAAGAGTTCTGCGCCTTCCGTGCCACGATGGCACTCATCGAAGAACGCGGTATGTGGCAGCTCATCAACGACACCTATCTGGCTTGCAAGCACGATCCCTATTCTAAGAATCATGTGCGTGCCCTCTATGCCCCCTTCACGGTTGACGAGATCAACAACAAGATAGTGGAGATGCTGCGACCTGCCGATATGAAGGCGCCTATCGAACTCGTATTCCAGAGCATCGAGGGGCTGCACAATGCCTGCCCCAACCACCCTGGTGATTGGTACTTTACGGGCCACTATCCCACACCAGGAGGTACACGCCTTTGCAACGAAGCATTCATCAAATACATCGACAACAAACAGAAGAATAAATAATAATGAGAGAAGCAAGATTGATACTCAGCGATGGCACCGTATTCTACGGACGCTCGTTCGGTTATGAGACCGAGACGGTTGGCGAGGTGGTATTTAATACTGCCATGACGGGCTATCCTGAGAGTTTGACAGACCCCAGCTATGCAGGACAGATACTGGTAACGACATTTCCACTGATTGGCAACTACGGTGTACCTGATACAGGTATGGGTAGCGATGGGCTGCCCCTGTTCATGGAGAGCGACCGCATCCATCCCAAGGCACTGGTAGTAGCCGACTATAGCGAACAGTATAGCCACTGGAATGCCAAAGAGTCGTTGGCATCGTGGTTGAAACGCGAAAAGATTCCTGCCATTACAGGCATTGATACACGACGACTGACCAAAGTGCTCCGCGAACACGGTGTCATGATGGGACAAGTCGTTATAGAAGGAGCTGCGATGGAATCGCAGCAAACAGAACAGGACTATGGCTCTGTGAACTGGGTAGAAAAGGTAAGCTGTAAAGATATTATCCGCTATAATGAAGGTGGAAATAAAAAGGTTGTTTTGGTGGACTGTGGCGTGAAAGCAAACATTATCCGCTGCTTGATTAGACGTGGCGTCGAGGTGGTTCGTGTGCCTTGGGACTACGACTTCAACGAGTTGCAATTCGACGGACTCTTCCTTGCCAATGGTCCTGGTGACCCAGAGCAGTGTGGCAAGACGGTGGAACATATCCGTACGTTCCTCAACAATAAGGAGGTACGTCCCTGCATGGGCATCTGTCTGGGCAACCAACTGCTGGCACGTGCTGCTGGAGCCAACACCTACAAACTGAAATACGGTCATCGCTCGCATAACCAACCCGTTATGATGGTCAACGGTTCAGGGTTCAAGATTCATGAACCATTAACCATGAACCATGAACCATTAACCATGGACCATAGATGCTTCATTACCTCACAGAACCACGGCTATGCCGTAGACGACAAGACACTGCCAGCCGATTGGGAACCCCTCTTCGTGAATATGAACGATGGCTCTAATGAAGGCATTCGCCACAAGACGAATCCGTGGATGTCGGCACAGTTCCACCCTGAGGCTTGTAGCGGTCCGACGGACACAGAGTTTATGTTTGACGAATTTGTAAAAATGTTAGGATGATGGAGAAAGAAATAAAGAAGGTATTATTGTTGGGTAGTGGAGCCCTCAAGATTGGTCAGGCCGGTGAGTTTGACTATAGCGGTGCACAGGCACTGAAAGCGCTGAAGGAAGAAGGCGTAGAGAGTGTGCTCATCAACCCCAACATCGCAACGGTACAGACGTCAGAGGGCGTAGCCGACAAGGTTTATTTCCAGCCCGTAAGACCCGAGTTTGTAGAGCGTGTCATTGAAAAGGAGCGTCCTGACGGCATCCTGCTCAGCTTTGGTGGACAGACAGCCCTGAACTGTGGTGTAGAACTCTATCAGAGCGGTGTGCTCGAGAAATATGGTGTAAAGGTGTTGGGAACACCCGTACAGGCCATCATTGATACAGAAGACCGCGACCTCTTTGTGAAGAAGCTCGACGAGATTGGTGTGAAGACCATCAAGAGTGAGGCTTGCTCTACCGTTGAAGAGGTACAGAAGGCTGCCGCATCGCTCGGCTTCCCCGTTATCCTGCGTGCCGCCTATGCCCTTGGTGGTCTGGGTTCTGGCTTCTGTGACAATGAGGAACAGCTGCTGACACAGGCTGAGGAGGCTTTCTCGTTCTCACCACAGGTGCTGGTAGAGAAGTCGCTGAAAGGATGGAAGGAGATAGAGTATGAGGTGGTACGCGACCGTTTCGACAACTGTATCACCGTATGTAATATGGAGAACTTCGACCCGCTGGGCATCCATACGGGTGAAAGTATCGTTGTAGCCCCCTCGCAGACACTCTCTAATGCTGAATATCATAAGCTGCGTGCACTGGCCATCAAGATTATCCGCCACATCGGTATTGTGGGTGAGTGTAACGTGCAGTATGCCCTTGACCCCAATTCCGAAGACTATCGTGTCATCGAGGTGAATGCACGCTTGTCACGCTCTTCGGCACTGGCCAGCAAGGCTACGGGTTATCCCCTCGCCTTTGTCGCTGCCAAGCTGGGACTGGGCTATGGTCTCTTCGACCTGAAGAACTCTGTGACAAAGACCACCTCTGCTTTCTTTGAGCCCGCCCTCGACTATGTAGTAGTGAAGATTCCACGCTGGGATCTGACCAAATTCCATGGTGTGAAGCGTGAGCTCGGCTCAGCCATGAAGAGTGTGGGTGAGGTGATGTCTGTGGGTCGCACCTTTGAGGAAGCGCTGCAGAAAGGCTTGCGCATGATTGGTCAGGGTATGCATGGCTTCGTAGAAAATCACGAAATCAAGATTCAAGATATAGCAAAATCGCTCCACGAACCTACCGATATGCGTATCTTCGTGGTGTCAAAGGCACTACAGATAGGCTATACCATCAATCAGATTCACGAGTTGACCAAGATAGACCGCTGGTTCTTGGAGAAACTGAAGCATCTCGTTGACATCGACCAGCAACTCAGAGAGTATAGTCATCTGTCTGAGGTATCAGAGTATATGGAGCCCAGCGAATTCATGGAATACCTGAGCAGTCCTGAGGTCTACCAGTTGCTACATGCTGCCAAGGTCTATGGCTTCTCTGACTTCCAGATAGGTCGTGCCATCGGCTTGGAGAACCGCATGAAGATGGAGCAGGCAGGTCTCACCATTCGTAAATGGCGCAAGGAACTGGGCATTGTTCCTACCGTCAACCAGATAGACACGCTGGCTGCTGAGTATCCTGCTCAGACCAACTATCTATACCTCTCGTATCTCTGAGCCCCCTAAGTTAGGGGGTTAGGGGTCTGAACAGACTCAAGAATAGTGATCATTAACAATAGTATAAACAATTAAAAAGGGTGGTCGTTCAGACCCCCATCCCCCTAACTTAGGGGGCATTAAAGAATTATGTGTGGAATCGTTGCAATACTGAATGTAAAGGAGCAGACACCTGCTCTCCGCGAGAAAGCATTGAAGATGAGTCAGAAGATCCGTCATCGCGGACCTGACTGGAGTGGTATCTATTGTGGTGGCTCTGCTATCCTTGCTCATGAGCGACTGAGCATTGTCGACCCTGAGAGTGGCGGTCAGCCCTTGTTCTCACCCGATCGCAAGCAGGTGCTGGCTGTCAACGGTGAGATCTATAACCATCAGGAGATTCGTCGCCGCTTTGCTGGAGCGTATGACTTCCAGACGGGTAGCGACTGTGAGGTCATCCTTGCCCTCTACCGCGAGAAAGGCATCAACTTCCTCGAAGACCTCAGCGGCATCTTTGCCTTTGTGCTCTACGACGAGGAGCGCAACGAATTCCTCATTGCCCGAGACCCCATTGGTGTGATACCTCTTTATATTGGTTATGATGCCGACGGCACTGTTTATGTGGCCAGCGAACTCAAGGCCCTTGAAGGACAGTGCGAGCGCTTCGAACCCTTCCTGCCCGGTCACTACTACTGGAGCAAGGAGCCAGGTATGAAGCGCTACTATCAGCGTGACTGGTTCGACTATGATAACGTGAAGGATAATCCTGCTTCTGTGGAGGCTATCCGTGATGGACTTACTGCTGCCGTGAAGCGCCAGCTGATGAGTGACGTGCCCTATGGTGTGCTGTTGAGCGGTGGTCTTGACAGTAGTGTCATCTCTGCACTGGCGGAGAAGTTCAGCGAACACCGCATCGAGGATGACAGCAAGACCAAGGCCTACTGGCCCCGTTTGCACTCGTTTGCAGTGGGTCTGAAAGGTGCTCCCGACCTTGCTAAGGCGAAACTCGTTGCTGACCATATCGGTACTGTACACCACGAAATCAACTACACCATTCAGGAAGGCCTTGATGCCATCCGTGATGTCATCTACTTCATCGAAACCTACGATGTCACTACTGTGCGTGCCTCAACACCTATGTATCTGCTGGCTCGTGTCATCAAATCAATGGGTATCAAGATGGTGCTCAGTGGTGAGGGTGCCGACGAGATATTCGGTGGCTACCTCTATTTCCACAAGGCACCTACCGCTAAGGACTTCCACGAGGAGACGGTGCGCAAGCTCGGCAAGTTGCACCTCTACGACTGTCTGCGTGCTAACAAGAGCCTGTCAGCGTGGGGCGTAGAAGGTCGTGTACCTTTCCTCGACAAGGAGTTCCTCGATGTAGCTATGCGTACAAATCCAGAAGCCAAGATGTGTCCAGGCACTACCATCGAGAAGAAGATTGTGCGCGAGGCCTTTGCCGACCTGTTGCCTGAAGAGGTCGCTTGGCGCCAGAAGGAACAGTTCAGCGATGGTGTCGGCTACTCATGGATTGACACGTTGAAAGACATTACGTCTAAGGCAGTCACCGACGAACAGATGGCCCATGCTGCAGAGCGCTTCCCCATCAATCCGCCAAAGAACAAGGAAGAGTACTACTATCGTAGCATCTTTGCGGAGCACTTCCCCAGCGACTCTGCTGCCAAGAGTGTGCCCAGTGAGGCCAGCGTAGCTTGCTCTACAGCGATTGCTCTCGAGTGGGATGCTGCCTTCAAGAACATGAATGATCCCAGTGGTCGTGCCGTGAAGGGCGTACACGAACAGGCTTACTAAAAGAAGACACAAAGAAAATGCCGTCAAAGGCGTGCACAAGCACACTTTTGACGGCATTTTCTTTGCGTATTCCTACGATTATTTCACCACAAAATCAAGTGCCTTGAGGTCTTTGTCCTCTGACGAGGTACCATACAGAATCTGATAGCGACCGGGCTTGACAGCCAGTTCGTCAATCATCTCGTCATAATACTCGAAAGCCTCACTGTCAAGGGCTATCACAGCCTGCTTGGTCTCGCCAGGCTTGAGCGTCAGCTTCTGGAAGCCCTTCAGTGCCTTGATAGGTGCACCAGCATCGCCAAGGCGCTTCACATACACCTGTACAGTCTCTGTACCTTCGCGCTTACCCGTATTGGTGACAGGAACGGTAACAACTGTATAAGGCTTGTTATTCTTGCCAGCCTTTGCTGATTTCGCCGTCATCTTTCCCTTACCCACGTTGAACGTCGTATAGCTCAGACCATAGCCGAAGGCATACTGAGGTTTACCTGTAAAGTAACGATAGGTGCGATTCTTCATAGAGTAGTCGAGGAAGTCGGGCAGATCGTCGTTCGAGCGATAGAAAGTCACAGGCAGCTTGCCACCGGGGTTGTAGTCGCCAAACAGCACCTCAGCAAGAGCCTTGGCACCACCCTGACCAGGATACCATGCCTGCAACAATGCATCGTACTGTCCTTCCACACTACCGAAAGCAATGGCAGAACCTGAGCAGTTGACGAAGATGACGGGCTTACCAGTCTGGTGCATAGCCTTCACCAGCATCTGCTGAACCTTAGGCAGTTCGATGTCCTGCTTGTCACCACCCTCGCCTTCCATGCGGGCAGAGATACCACCGATGATGATGATAGCGTCAGCACCTTTCACCTTGTTGGCCAGATTGGTGAAGTCAGCCAACTTACGCTCACAGATGTCGCCACGCAACATGGCAAACTGACCGTTGCCGTGCTTGTAGTCGATGACAACGTCGTAGGTCTTGCCAGCCTCAACGGGGAACGACTTATATTCTACACGGCGTCCGAAGCCGAAGCCACGACGGCCACCACCTTTATTCTCCTCAACGACCTCGCCATTGACCTTCAGCACATAGCCATTATCGGTTGTCAATGTGTACTTCATCTCACCCGTGAAGGTTGAGACATACTGACCACTGACGCGAACAGACAGCGTGTCACGATTCACACCCTGTGCAAAGCCCCAGGCACCGAACGTTGAGAAGTTCAGGTCGTTGTAGTATTCTGTCTTGGCAGGCTCACCAGCCAGTTCCTTGTTATTGAAGAACTCCACCTTCACGCCCTTGCCACCGTTGAAGTCCTGCAGGTGGTGAACAGTAGTATATTCATCGTTCAGCTCGCAGGCCTTCTCATAGATAATATTAGCACCAGGCACCGCATTCTTGATACCCTCCAACAGCGAGTGCTTGTGGTTGTCGGTTGGTGTGCCACCATAGTTACCGTTCAGCAGCTCTACATCGTCAGCATTCGGACCAATGACGGCCAGCGTCTTGATATCCTTTGAAAGCGGAAGAACCGCTTTCTGCGAGCCAACCAACTGCTTGTTCTCCAGCAACACCATCGACTCGCGAGCAGCCTGCGTAGCCAGCTGGTCGTGCTCCTCGCTACTGATGTTTGAAGCAGGAATCTTTGCCCATGGCAGCATCTCAGCAGGGTCGAACATACCCAGTTCGAAGCGCCCCATCAGCGTATAGCGCAGATGCTTGTCGAGGTCGCTCTCCTTGATTAGACCCTTCTTCAGACCCTCGGCCAGCGACATAAACACCTTGCCACACTCCAGGTCAGTACCATTGAGCACTGCATCGACCGAAGCCGACAACGGACCGTCGTGGGTCTCATGCTGTCCTCTATTATAGAAGTTGTTGATAGCGTCACAGTCAGTGAGTACGATGGCATCGTAGCCCCACTTGTTGCGCAGGATATCGATGAGCAGACGGTCGCTTGTACAGCAAGGCTTGCCCTCAAAACGCTGATAGGCACACATCACCTCACGAACGTTCGCCTTCTTCACCAGTGCCTTGAAGGCAGGCAGATAGGTTTCCCACAGGTCGCGGTTGGTGGGCTCCACATTCATCGAGTGGCGCAAGGGCTCCGGACCACTGTGTACGGCATAGTGCTTTGCACAAGCGTGGGTCTTGAAATAGCGGTCGTTGTTGCCCTGCATACCCAGAACGGTCTGCACACCCAGCACAGCATTCATATAGGGGTCCTCACCGCAGGTCTCCTGTCCACGTCCCCAACGTGGGTCACGGAAGATGTTGACATTCGGACACCAGAACGTCAGCTCCGGATTGCCAGGATAGTAGGTCACACCCTGTGGCACATTGAACAACTTCGGATCGTTGTGGTCGGTGCGGTTCCAGTTGGCACGGGCCTCATCGCTCACCTGCGAGAAGACGTCATACACCAGCTGGGCGTTGAAAGCTGCCGCCATACCGATGGGCTGCGGATAGACCGTATAGCCTCCCTGGCGCACACCGTGACAAGCCTCGCTCCACCAGTTGTACGACGGAATGCCCAGGCGGTCAACAGATACTGACTTGTTCATCATCAGTCCGACCTTCTCATCTGGAGTGAGCAGAGACAGCAGGTTTTCTACGCGTTCCTTATTAGAAAGCGTAGGGTCCTGAAACGGATACTTCATTTGTGCTGACGCTGTGGTGGCCAGCATGGCAGTCACTGCCAAACCGAGTAATTTCTTCATAGTTAATAATGTTAGTCTTTTATGTTAGTTAGTCTGTGAATACGAAGTCTTCCAACGTGCAGAGCGACTTCTCCTTCGTGTCCGACTGGAAGACGAAGAAGATGGCATGCTTTCCTGTCAGCTTGGCGATTTCGGGCACGGTAACGGTCAGCTCTGTCGAGTTCTTCGGCATATCGGCCTTCAGCGCGATGGTGCCCACCAGCTTGCCACCTTGCGACGTCCAAGGACGGTCGGCCATGACCTGAATAGTGCCGTCAATGCCCTCAGGAATCAGGCGCAGAGCCAGTTGCAGCTTCTCTTTGCCGTTGGTCTCGTTGAAGTTAAAGTACTTATAGCCCACGATGGAGCCTGCGGTATTGTTTACCACGCGGTTGGTATTGTTCTTCAGAGCGTAGGGCTCAGCGAAGTTGCTGTCAGTGCCATAGCCAGCCTCCACATACGAGCCGTAGAACGTGTTGTTGGGCCATTCGTGAGTAGCGGGTTTCGGACCCGTGTACCAGCAGGCGATACCTGCCGAGTGGCGCTCCAGCGGATTCAGTCCGTTCAGTGCAAAGCCCTCTGAGGTGTACTCGCCCTCACTAATCACGACCTTGCCGCCCTTGCCTTCCTCCACCTTCACGTCGATAGGAGCCACCATAGCCTGACGGGCATACTCGTTGGTGCCTGTCTGACGATGGTAGAAGACATACCACTGGCCATTCACCTCACAGATAGAGCCGTGGGTATTGCCATCAGGCGTGGCAGAGGCGATGGCGTTGCCCTGCTCATCCTTCTCGCGGGCACGACCGTCGATGATGGTGCCGCCATAGGTCCAAGGGCCAAGGGGATTGTCGCTATAGGCATAGGCCAGCGTGTAGTTGGATGTTGGCATACCAAACTCACCGTCCTTGGTGAAGCGGCTATAGATAAACACGTACTTATCCTTGATTTTGCGGATGCTGGAGGCCTCGAAGAAGCTGAAAACGCCCTCTTGGTTGCGACCGCTGACCATATCCTCCACCACCTTGGTGCCAGGCTTTACGGTAGCCATCGTGGCGGGGTCGAACTCAGCAGCATACGAGCGTTCAAAGCCCCAGTAGCCATACACGCGACCATCGTCATCAACGAATACGGCAGGATCAAACTGCAGTACACCATCCACCTGATTAGGGTTCTCGGCATTCCAGTTGCACACCTCGAAGGGGCCGTCAGGACGGTCACTCTTGGCTATCAGTCCGTTGCGGAAACCCGTCTGGTCGTTGGGGAACAGATAGTAGGTCTTCTTGCCATTGGCGTCTGTCACCAGCGTCACGTCTGGAGCATACAGCACGTCGGCAGTACCGGCAGAGTCGAAGGGCTCGCCCTTGGCATTCTTGTCAACTACGAGGATGACACCATCATAGCGCCAGTTGTTCAGGCTGTCGACAGATGCCGACCACGCCACCTGGTCGCGACCGCAATACTCTGTAATCAGGTCGTCGTGCGAACCATAGACATACACGCGCTGCTTGCCTGGCTGGTCAGGATCCTCAAACACATAGGGCTCGCCATCGGGGATGTGTTCCCACAACGGCATATAAGGATTACCTGGTGTTGAGAGTTGGGCGTTTGTGGTTGATTGTGGCGAGTGGCATGATGCAATCATCGCCATGCAGCATGTTGCTGCAAGAGTTGTTTTCAGGCCTTTTGTCTTCATATTTATTGTTTATTTCAAAAACTGAGTGCAAATATAGTAATAATTCCGCAATTATTCGTAACTTTGCACCACGAAAAAAAAGAATTGCCAGTTTTATGAGACAAGCAATGATTTTTGCCGCTGGGCTTGGCACCCGTTTAAAGCCCCTGACAGACACGATGCCCAAGGCGTTAGTGCCTGTGGGAGGACGCCCGCTGCTCGACATTAATATCCGCCGACTCATGGCGCAGGGTTATGACCGTTTTGTGGTCAACATCCACCACTTTCCCGAACAGATTGTCGACTACGTCCGCCAGCAGGACTACGCACCGCTGGTGCATTTCAGCGACGAGACGGCCGAGTTGCTGGAGACGGGCGGTGGACTGAAAAAGGCGCAACAGCTGTTTCATGACGACGCACCCATCCTGATTCATAATGTCGATATCCTCGACAATGTCAACTACGACTGGTTTGCCCGTCAGCACCAGGCCGACGAGGATGCCGTGCTGCTGGTCAGCCGTCGCCAGACCAAGCGCTACCTGCTGTTCGACAATGCCATGCACCTCATGGGCTGGATGAATAGAGAGACGGGCGAGATCAAGAGTCCGTTCCCGTGGTTACGCAACATGGAGTTGACGATTGATGACGACCTGAATGTCGTGGCGCAGCCCAATTCTCAATTCTCAATTCTCAATTCTCAATTGAACGCCTTCGCCTTCTCTGGCATTCACAGCTTCTCGCCCCGTCTGTTCCCGCTGATGGAGCGTTTCCCCGATCGATTCCCCATCATCGACTTCTACCTCTCCGTCTGCCACCGTGCGCCCATCGTCGGTCTGGTCAAGAACGACCTCCGCCTGATGGATGTTGGTAAGATAGAGACCATAGACCAAGCAGAAAAGTTTATTCAATCATTATAATTACGTCAATGCAAAAAATTATCATTTTAGATTTCGGTTCGCAGACCACGCAGCTTATTGGCCGCAGGGTGCGTGAACTCGACACCTTCTGTGAGATTTTGCCTTACAACAAGTACCCCAAGGACGATGCCGACGTCATCGGTGTCATCCTCAGCGGTTCGCCCTACTCGGTCCACGACCCAGAGGCCTTTAAGGTTGACCTCTCACAGTTTGTTGGCAAGGTGCCCGTGCTGGGCATCTGCTATGGCGCTCAGTTCATCTCTCACACCCTGGGTGGTAAGGTCGAGAAGGCCGACTCACGCGAGTACGGACGTGCCAACCTCCAGACGGTTGACACCACCAACCCACTCTTCAAGGGCTTCGACCAGCACTCACAGGTGTGGATGTCACATGGCGACACCATCACCGCCATCCCCAGCGACTTCCAAGTGATTGGTTCTACAGCCGATGTGACCAACGCCGCCTTTGCTTCTACCAAGCAACCTATTTGGGCCGTCCAGTTCCATCCTGAGGTGTACCACTCATTACAGGGCACACAGTTGCTGAAGAACTTCGTCGTCGACATCTGCGGCTCTCGTCAGGAGTGGAGCGCAGCATCGTTTGTCGACACCACCGTGGCTGAGCTGAAAGAGCAGTTAGGCAACGACCGCGTCATCTTGGGTCTCTCTGGTGGTGTTGACTCCAGCGTTGCCGCCGTACTGCTGAACAAGGCCATCGGCAATCGCCTGACCTGTATCTTCGTTGACCACGGCATGCTGCGCAAGAACGAGTTCCAGCAGGTCATGGACGACTACCGCTGTCTGGGTCTGAACGTCATTGGCGTAGATGCCTCTGAGAAGTTCTTTGCCGACCTCGCAGGCGTCACCGAGCCTGAGCAGAAGCGCAAGATTATTGGTCGCGACTTTGTCGAGGTCTTCAATGCTGAAGCCAAGAAAATTACCGATGCCAAATGGCTTGCTCAGGGCACCATCTATCCTGACCGCATCGAGTCGCTGAACATCACGGGTAAGGTCATCAAGAGCCACCACAACGTCGGTGGTCTGCCTAAGGAGATGCACCTGCAGCTCTGTGAGCCTCTGAAGTGGCTCTTCAAGGACGAGGTGCGCCGTGTAGGTCGCCAGCTCGAGATGCCCGAGCACCTCATCACGCGTCACCCCTTCCCCGGTCCTGGCTTGGCTGTCCGCATTCTGGGCGACATCACCCGCGAGAAGGTTCGCATCTTGCAGGATGCCGACGACATCTACATCCGTGGACTCCGCGAATATGTCGACACCGATGGTGAGACACTATACAACAAGGTTTGGCAGGCTGGTGCCATCCTCCTCAGCACCGTCCGTTCCGTCGGTGTCATGGGCGATGAGCGCACCTACGAGAACCCTGTCGCTCTGCGTGCCGTCACCTCTACCGACGCCATGACGGCCGACTGGGCTCACCTACCCTACGAGTTTCTTGCCAAGGTCTCTAACGAGATCATCAACAAGGTTCGTGGTGTCAACCGCGTCTGCTACGACATCTCGTCAAAACCACCCGCAACAATCGAGTGGGAGTAATTAAAAGATCTCACGGTGTAAAGCCCTTTGACGGGTAAGTACCGCTATAGCTCAGCGAGATATTTTTCAGGAATATCTCGCTGAGTTCTTTTATTTTCCAATTGTTTCAATTGTCATGGTGCATGAAATCGCGGCAAGACCTCCCCAGGTACCCTAATTTCTCAAAACGCCTATCTACACAGGGATTTCCAGAGGGTACCTCTTGTTTCAGGAGGTACCCAAGAGGTAGTACGGGGTGCTTATACAGCTGTCTTGTGAGTGTATTGGCAGTATTGCTCTGCGATTCAGAGATTCCCACTAAAGAATAGGCTGCGGAGCGTGAGATAGGATGCTACGGCCATACACATAAGGATACTATCATTGTAATACTGGTGCTATCTCTTGCATCATCAGGTCGATGTTGCCCCATCCTGTAAAGGCGTGGTGGATGGTTCCGTCAGCGTTGATTAACACCCAAATAGGCACGGCATTGGTCTCGCAAGGAAGCTGTCGATGTAAGGCCTGGAGCTGCTGCTTGGTGAGACGGTAATGGTCGCCGATATAGTTGGGAATAAGGCGTTGCCACGTGGCAAGGTCAGAGCCTTCGCTGGCGATGCTGACGAAGTGCATGCGGCCTGCCAGTTCCTTTTTCTTCTCGTGCATTTCCTTGAAAGCTATTCGGCATGGGCCGCAGGTGGTTTCCCAGAGGTCAAGCAACACGGGCTTTCCACGATAGTTTTTTGTGAGAGCAGCGAGAATATCAGTAGAATCAGACATGTCAGCTGACAAGGTGCAGATGCGCGACATTCCCTGTTCACTCACGAATGACAGCTCTCGCTCCATACGGTCATTGTAGTTTAACACCTCCTGTCCCAAAACTGGCAAGGATGTACGTACACTATCTTTCTGCTCTTCGCTGAGTAATAGTTTCTGTAAGGCCATCTGTTGTAGATATTTCGATGCCAGATAGCACTGCTGATAGTCTGCGGGCAACTTCACAGGCCGGCTGACATACGACGAGATGAATGTATCGGCTACGCCCCACATGACATAACTAAGCAGGGGATTTGCCCACGGATTGTCCTGCAGATAGCTGTCAAAACGCTTTTGCAGTCGTGCCACATAAGCATCATACGCCTCATCAGAATCGACACCCGCATATTGGATGGACTGTCCACAGAATGGCATCATAGCCCCCCATTGATAATGGTTTACTGCCTTTGCGAACTCACGGTATGCCGTACCAATCTTACGATCAGCATCTATCAGTTGATTGATATGCTGATAGGTAGAGTCCAGATAGTGGAAGTAGCCCTGTTCACTCTTCTCAGGCAGTTCGTTGGCCAGTTGTCCTTGGTTACGTTTCGCCTCTATGTCAAGATAGACGGTCTCTGGATTGAAGCCCTTTTCTGTAGCATAAACCAAATCGTGATTGAAGTCGGTCAACTGCCCACTGAACGTCAGTGCCTTCGCCAAGCCCTGCGATTTCCACTTATCAAGGTTGAGCGTGAACGAAACCGTCTGACCTGGCACTATGTAACAGCTAAAACTACAGCTACCCACTGATACATGGCAGCAGACCGTCGTAAATGTAGGCAGGCTCAAACTGAAATGTCCATCGGCACCTATGACTGCACTTTGCTGTCTGAAGGCATCGCCCATACCTGACGTAAACCTCAACTGGTAGTGCACTCCCACGCTATTTGGTTTCTGCGAGGCATCGCCAATAATGATTCCGTTTAATACGGCAGGCTCTTGGGAATACTGAAGTGCAGGCAAATGCTTTTGTGCCCAGCCTGCAAGTGTGGCGATGATTAAGAGTGTGGCGATGATTAATTTCTTGTTCATTATTCTTATTATTGAAGGTCTCTATTTGTTATACGACAACTCCGCAGAAATATCTCGTCCGATAGCGTTAATTATTCCTAAATAACTGACGAATAACAAACCAGCCGTGAAGTATGATGGTTTGCAAGAGACCATAGTGGTGAGCCATCACTCGGAAGCGTTCCTTCAAGGAGTCACGATGGTGCTGGGTGGTGTCGCCACCCTCTTCAAAGTTAGCTAGGATGGCATGCGTATTGACCAACGGCATCTGACGCTTCTCTGCCTCCTTCATAACACGAATGCACCAGTCGACATCGGCAGAATGGCGATACTGCAGGTCATACGGGCACTCGCGGGCAATCTCTGTGCGCACATAGAAAGCCTGATGGCACACCAGCATACCCTGTTTGAAGGATTTCCAAGAGAGACGCTCTGGTGGGCGATGAGTGCGCAGATGCAGGAAGTTGCCTTCTGAATCAGTGATGGCGGTATCGCCGTAGATGACGGCAGCCTCTCCCCCCGCCCTCTCCAAAAGGAGAGGGGGCCTTTGAGCACAGCGGGCGACTATTTCTATGGTGTCAGGTGCATAGAGTGTATCGCCGGCATTGAGGAAGACCAGATAGTCGCCAGTAGCCTTCTGCAAACCTTTGTTCATAGCGTCGTAGAGACCACGGTCAGGCTCTGACTGGATGACGACCTCGTGGCGGCTCTGCTCTTGGTACTGTAGGGCAATAGCCAACGTGTCGTCTTTCGAAGCACCATCGATAATCAGGTGTTCGATATCAGCATAGGTCTGACAGGCCACGCTGTCGAGCGTACGCTGCAAGGTGCGGGCAGCATTAAAGGTAATTGTGACGATGGAGACTTTCATAGACTTCCAAATAACGGTTTGCTACACTTTGCTGCGAATAGCTATGGGCCACTTTCTGCAGACAGGCATGGCGCACAGCCTTGTGGTCGGCCTCGAAGAGCGTCCACCAGATGCCACGAGCCAAATCCTCACTATTACGATAGTCGGCTACATAGCCATTCTGCTGGTGGTCTATCTCCTCAGGGATGCCCCCTACTCTAAAGCCCACGCTGGGCACGCCACATGCCATTGCCTCCATAATCGTGTTGGGCAAGTTCTCTGACAGCGAGGGCAAGACAAAGACATCGGCCGCATTATAGACATCGACGATGCGATGCTCGTCATTGACATAGCCTAACGGACAGACGCGGAATGGCAATAGTCCGACCACCTCTTCTGCATGACCGCCCAAAATGGCTACCGTGATGTTGTCTTTCTGTTCTGGATGCCGCTCAGCCATCAGACGACAAGCCTCTAACAGATAGTTCATGCCCTTGTTCAGATTGGTCACACGCTGTGAGGCAAACAGGATGATGCGCCCCTCAGCAGGCAGACCAGCACGCTGGCGTGCCTCCTGCTGGTCTTTAGGCATATAGATGTGCGTATCTATCGGATTGGGGATGCTGACCACGCGCTGTCCTTGGAGCAAGGCACTCTTCTGCGCCTCTGCTGCCAGCCACTGGCTGCATGCCACAAAGGTAATATGGCGGTCAGCAATCATCTTTTGTTTTCTGCGCCACACCTGTGCGGCCAGGTCGTTGTCAGAGCCACCACCAGGCAACAGTCGACAATGGCAACACTGCTGTTCGAAGCGTCGGCAGTTGAGCGTCAGATGACACACAGCCGTAGCAGGCCAGATGTCGTGCATAGTCCACACCACGGGCTTACCACTATCCAATATCTTGCGAATACCCTTCAGCGACAGCATGCCCTGATTAATCCAGTGCAGATGGATGATGTCAGCCTCCTGAAACTCGCGCAGCTGCGTGATGTCAGCGCCACAGTTGGCGATATCTACCTCAAAGAGGTGCTTACGACTCAGATGCAGTCGCAACCAGATGACCAGCCGTTCCCAGAGGAAGCGCAACTGCATGGTTTTCTGACCAGGCAATGCGGCCACTGTCAGATGGTCGGTCTGCTTATCGCGCACCAGCATCTTGGCCTTCACACCGTTGTTGTTCAGTGCTTCCATCAGGCGACCAGCTGCCACAGCAGCGCCACCCGTTCGTTCGCTTGTATTGACTATGAGTACTCGCATGATGCAAAGGTACGAATAAGTGAGAGAAATACCAAATTTATTTGGGTATTTCCGAACGAGAGTACTTTTGAACGAAGTTCAAAAGTACAAAATAATTCATAATTCATAATGCATAATTCATAATTATTTTCTATCTTTGTCCAAAATAATTCATAACCTCATGAGAATTCATGCGCCACTACTGCCACTGGCCGTCTGTATGATGGTCGGAATCGGGTTGAGCCAATACACCAACGATTGGCTCATGCTGCTGGCTGGACTGGTGGCAGTGACACTGGTAACATGCTTCTTAGGACGCTTTCCACGCCTGCAGACAGCTGGCATCTTTATCGGAACGCTCTTGCTCGGAATGGTGTTAGGCAGCAGAAAGCAGCAACAGCTCAACATGGAGTGGCCTCCACAAAAGATGGGCATCACACTCGTAGTGATGAGCGAGGCGAAGGTGGGAGAGAAAACGGTGTCGTTTGATGCGGTGACAGCAGACGACCAGCAGAAGCTGCGCTGCTACATCCGGCGCGACAACAATAGTGAGCGCATTGAGGTTGGACAAGGGCTCCGAGTGTACACCTTTATAAATAAGGTACGCGAAAGCAAGCAAGGCACCTTCGACAACAAGCAATACATGCAGTGTCATGGATTCACTGGCGAGTTGTATGCCCACAGCAACCAGTGGCAATGGGAGGCGGTGAGTCTGAAAGAGCTATCGGTCACTGACAGACTCCAACTGCGCTTCTTGACGTGGCGACACCAACTATTAAGGCATTTTCAGCAACAAGAGATGGACGATGACGCCTACGGAGTGATTACTGCCATGACGTTAGGCGAGAAGACGGCGCTGAGCAAAGAGGTCAAGGAAACGTTCTCGCGAGTAGGCGCATCGCACATACTGGCACTGAGTGGCCTGCACCTGATGATTATCTACAGCGTCATCACCCTCGTGATAGGCTGGCACCGCTATCGCATCGTGACACAAGCAACGCTGGTATTGGCCATCTGGGCCTTCGCCCTGTTGACGGGTCTGTCGACCAGCGTAGTACGGTCGGCCTTTATGATCAGCATCTATGCCCTACTCTCATTAGGCTACCGAGAGCGCATGTCAGTCAACACGCTGGCCTTTGTCGCCATCGTCTTGCTGGTGGTCAATCCCTTAGCGATGTACGACTTAGGCTTCCAACTCTCGTTCCTATCGGTATTGGGTATTCTGCTGATTCATCCACTCATCAACAATCTGCTAAAGGCCGATGTGCAACAACAGCATCGGTGGCTGTCATCTATCTGGGGATTGGTCACCGTCTCGATAGCCGCACAGATGAGTACGGCACCCCTCGTAGCCTATCACTTCGGACGCTTCAGCTGTTGGTTCTTGCTCAGCAACTTCATCGTCGTTCCCATGGCGTGGCTGGTGCTCAACGTGGCACTATTGTGCATCGTCTTCTCTTGGTGGTCGTGGGCTTTTAGCGGGTTAACGGCCATCCTTGCCTGGCTGGCAACGGCCATGAACCATGCATTAGGATGGGTGGCACAACTACCTTGCAGCAGCATCGAGGGCATCAACCTCTCTGCCCTACAGGTGTACCTTATTTATATAATCATTGCTTGCAGCTATGTGGCTATCAGTCTAAGATATCCAGCAGCTCGGAGAAGTGGCTGATTTTCTGCAGGCGCTCATGAGGAAACTCCTCGCTCTTCTCCAACTCCCAGACAACATGATAAGGGATGTGTACAGCCCACGCTCCTGCTGTCAGTGCTGGTGCGATATCTGAGCGGAACGAGTTGCCCACCATCAAGGTTTGTTCTGGTGCTACATCCAGGTTCTCACAGAGCTGGCGATACTCGCGCTCCGTCTTATTCGATACTGTCTCCATGTGTGAGAAGTACTGTTCCAAGCCCGATCGCTGCAACTTTGCCTCCTGATCCATCAGTTCGCCCTTGGTAAATACCACCAGACGGTAGTGGCGGCGCTCTGCCAACTTGCGCAGCGTCTCCTCTACTTCCGGCAGTGGTGTGGTGGGAAAGCGCAACAGCTGCTGTCCCAACTCTATCAGTCGCATCACGATGTCGCCCGTCAGTTGTTCATGACTGACACGTACCGCATTCTCTATCAGCGACAGTGTAAAGGCCTTGGTACCATAGCCTGTCAGCGACAGATTCTTACGTTCGGTAGCAAACAGTCCCTCACTGACCTCACGAGCCGTAGCCCACGGCTTCAGCAGTTCACAACACTGATGTTCCACCTCGTCAAACCACGTCTGACAATCCCATAGTGTGTCGTCAGCATCAAAAGCCACCACTTTTATATTCTTCATCACTATTCACTATTCGTTATTCACTAGGCCGCAGGCCGCCTACTCTTCCCAATATGCCAAGGTACGTTTCTGCAATACGGTGGTCTGCTGACTCTGACTACCCTTCTCCCAATATGACAAGGACAGCGAGTTGGTAGTCCAGTTGCCCTGGTCGTCGCGCGTCATGTAGTTGTTTCGCATGTTGAGCGTCAACACGCACTCCTCACCCTTGAACACCTTCTGACTTTGTGAGGCGATCTCGTCTTGCTCATTATAGGTATATTCATGGATATACCGGATATTGGCAGCCTCATTGGTCAGCGTACGACGCACCAGACGGTACTGACTATCGTAGTCATAGACAACATCACTATGGCCTTCCTGCTCCGTCATCTGGGCACTTCTCAGATAGCCGTAGCGGTCATAGTGGCGCACGGTCAGGTCTGGCTGTTCCAACTGGCCCTCTTGCGAGAAGTGCATAAACTGGTCTTCGCTGACGGCATTCTCTGTCACCACCTCCTGTACAGGACCATGGAGGCCCATCGCTATCGCATCTTTGTAATAAGCACCCATAGGCAGATAGAGCACGCGGATATCTCGTGAGCCATTGTCATTATCTACCAACGACATCTTGACGCTGGCAAAGTCGTCCATATAGAGCCACGCTCCATCGCGCTCAACGAAGTCACCATGGTCTTTTCTGAGCTTATAATAGAAAAACTGCAGATTCTTGTCCAGCATAGACTGTGTGCTGTATGGACCCACGGAGACATAGGCTGACGACAACAATTTGCTGGCAGCATCGATACTCACCAGCAGTTTGGCTCTGATGCCATAGAACTTACCACGGAAATAGTAGTCCTCGCCATCGTCCGACTGTCCCCACTCCGCCCAGCCAGCAGATTTCAGTTGTACGCGTACGCTGTCAAGCGGTCCTTCCAAGGGGATTCCTTCCAGCGAGGCACAACGTGGATCAGTCTGTGACCACACGCCACAGACAACAAGCAGAAGTGATATGACCGCTATGTACCTTTTCATACCGCCTGCAAAATTACAAATAATTCTCAATTCTCAATTCTCAATTCTCAATTATTTTCGTACCTTTGCACGAAAAATACGAGAAGCTATGAAGATATTTGCAGTAGGTATGAATTATATCCAGCACAATAAAGAGCTGGATGGTGCGTTATATAAACCGGAGAAGCCCGTCATCTTCACCAAAGCAGACTCGGCACTGCTGAAGGATCACAAGCCCTTCTTCATCCCCGACTGGTCTGAACAGGTGGACTACGAGACGGAGCTGGTCGTGCGCATCTGTCGTCTGGGGAAGAGTATACCAGAGCGCTTTGCGCACCGTTACTACGACGCTGTCACTGTAGGCATCGACTTTACAGCCCGAGACCTGCAGCGTGAGGCTCGCCAGCAGGGACTGCCCTGGGAGATCTGTAAAGGTTTCGACGGTTCGGCTGTCATTGGCGAGTGGGTGCCCAAGGAGAGATTCCTCGACATTCAGGCGTTGCACTTCCATCTGGACATTAACGGACAGACGGTACAGGAGGGGTGCTCGAGCGACATGCTCTACAAGATTGACGAACTGGTGAGCTACATCTCCCAGTTCTTTACGCTGAAGACGGGCGACCTGCTCTATACAGGAACTCCGGTAGGCGTAGGACCCGTAAAGATCGACGACCATCTGGAAGGATGGCTGGAAGACAGAAAAGTATTGGAATTTAATGCGCGGTAAGCGCGCTAAAGCGCTAGTGAACAGTGAAGAGTGAAGAGTGAACAGTGAACAGTGAAGAATGAAGAACTGTAAACACATATTATTAATGCGGTGGATAGTGCTAACGGTACTATTCACTGTTCACTATACACTATTCACTAGCCCTGCAAGGGCGCAAAAGTTCTTCAACCTGACAGCTGACGAGGTCAGGATTGACACGTTGCTACCAGCTTTCCACTATGCCTACCCCTTAGACGAGCACTATGCAGACTCAACCTATAGCGTAGAGATTCTCTATCCAGATTTCATTCCAATGAGTCAAGCCGACATACTACGCTATCAGCAGTTGTCTGGCCGACCCTTGGGTCAGCTGCCAGAGGTTGTTCAGTCGCTCAGTGTCTCTCGTAAACAAGGAACACTACACATCGGCTTTGTACCGATAGTCTATCGCGACGGCCAGTACCAGAAGTTGGTGAGCTTCATGCTGAAGGTAAAAGGTCACGCCAAGCAACAGCTGAAGAGAGCAAAGCGTGCTGACGGAGAGCGCTATGCAGCTAATAGTCAGTTAGCTACAGGCACATGGGCCAAGATACGCGTTCCATCAACAGGCATCTACCAACTGACGAGCGACCTGATCCGACAGGCTGGCTTCACAGATATTAATAAGGTGAAAGTATATGGCTATGGCGGTGCCATGCAGCCAGAGGTACTGACGGGTGACTACCTCACGCTGACTGACGACCTACAGGAAGTACCTCTCTGCGATGTTGATGGAAAGCGCCTGTTTTATGCTGTCGGTCCTGTTAGTTGGAGTGACACCAACCAGCGTATTCGCAATCCTTATTCCAGCTATGGCTACTATTTCCTTACACAGGGAGACCATGTTCCCGAAACAATCAGTTGGGACGACTTTCTGAAAGCCAATTATCCCACAGCCAACGACTATAACCATCTCTATGAGGTCGACGATTACGCTTGGTTCGCTGGTGGACGCAATCTCTACGATGCTAACCTGCTGTACTCTGGCAAAAGCTACAAATATACTGTCGCCTCAACAGGCACATCATCTACTGGAAATTTGACGGTGGCCCTATCTGGATTAGGCGTAGGTGGAAATGTGAAGATTCTGCTGAATGGTAAGGAATTGGGTTCTATAAACATCCCATCGGTAGGTACCTACGAGAAGATGCGTACTGCTATATCTACCTTCACTGTTGACAACCTGCAAGCCAGCAATGAGGTGACGTTGACACCCAATAGCAATGTGCCTAACGTGCGACTTGACTATATCTCTATCTATTCAAAAGAGCCCGTGGCGGCCCCCACAGCCTCACAAGACTTCCCCTCACCAGAGTACGTCTACAACATCACCAACCAGAACCATCATGCCGATGGTGCTGCTGATATGGTGATTATCATACCTACCTCGCAGAAACTGCTGGCGCAGGCCGAGCGTCTGAAGACACTCCATGAGCAGAAGCATGGTCTGCGTGTCCGCATTGTCCCTGCTGACGAGCTGTTCAATGAGTTCTCCAGTGGCACACCCGATGCCAACGCATACCGTCGCTATCTAAAGATGCTCTACGACCGAGCCACCGCAGATGGCGACATGCCGCGCTACCTATTATTATTAGGTGACTGTGCCTGGGACAACCGCATGCTGTCGCAACAGTGGCAGAACTATTCGCCCGACGATTTCCTGCTCTGTTATGAGAGCGAGAACTCTTATAGTCAGACGAGCTGCTACGTGACTGACGACTACTTCTGTCTGCTCGACGATGGCGAGGGAGGAAGTCTGCTCAGCAGCGATCAGGCCGACGTAGCCGTAGGACGCATTCCGGCTCGCGATGCCAATGATGCCGCTATCGTCGTCGACAAGATTACCAACTACGTCAACAACCAGCAGGCCGGCTCTTGGCAGAACCTGTTCTGCGTGATGGGCGATGACGGCAACAACAATATCCACATGGCTGATGCCGACTCTGTAGGTCGACTGATAGAGAACCGCTACCCAGACTTTGTCGTGAAGCGTATCATGTGGGATGCCTACAACCGTGTCAGCTCGTCGACAGGCAATAGCTACCCAGATGTAGCACGTCTCATCAAACAGCAGATGCAGCAGGGAGCACTGGTCATGAACTATTCCGGTCACGGTGCCCCAGCGGCCATTTCTCACGAGTACGTATTGCGACTCAACGACTTTGCCGAGGCGACATCACAGCGCCTGCCTCTGTGGGTTACTGCTTCGTGCGACATCATGCCCTTTGACGGACAAGAAGATAACATCGGAGAGACGGCCCTATTTAATAAGAAAGGTGGAGCCATTGCTTTCTATGGCACTACACGCACCGTCTATCAGCCACAGAACCGTCTGATGAACCTGGCATTCACCAACCGTGTGCTCAGCAAGGATGACGAGGGCCAGCCGATAGCTATTGGCGAAGCCGTCCGACTGGCCAAGAACGAGCTGATCAGTACGGGCGTCATTCTGGGCTACGACAGTCAGGGTAACCCGATTCGTGGCACAGACCAGAGCACCAACCGTCTGCAATACTCACTGCTGGGCGATCCTGCCCTGCAACTGGCTATGCCCACCCAACATCTGGAAATCACCACCATCAATGACACACCACTGACCGAGGGCGTGCAGCTGACGGTGAAAGCCGGTTCTACCGCCAAGGTAGAGGGTCGTATTGTGGGCAACGACGGACTGACAGATGCCTCTTTCAATGGTACGATGACAGCACTGGTACGCGACATCCGAGAACAGATTATCTGCCGACAGAACGACGGTACCGAGACGCCCTTTACCTATTACGACCGTCCTAATACAATCTTCAGCGGTAGCAATCAGGTGAAAGAGGGCCTCTTCTCGTTTACCTTTGCCGTACCCAAGGATATCAGCTACTCTGACAAGAACGCGCTGATCAATATCTATGCAGTGAATGACGACAAGACCACTGAGGCTTGCGGACGCTCAGGGAGTCTGGTACTCAACGGCAAAGCCAGCCAGAGCGGCAGCGAGACAGGTCCCAGCATCTATTGTTACCTGAACAGCGAGTCATTCTCTAATGGCGATGATGTCAACCAGACGCCCTACTTCACCGCCCTGCTGAACGATGAAGACGGCATCAACGCATCTGGCAGTGGTATTGGCCACGACCTGCAGCTTATCATCGACGGACAGATGGCTACCACCTACACGCTGAACGACTATTTCCAGTACGACTTCGGCAGCTACACTAAAGGACAGGTAGGTTTCAGCATACCGGCACTGTCGTATGGACAGCATAAGTTACTGTTCCGTGCCTGGGACATCTTGAACAACTCGTCAACGACTGAGCTGACGTTCAACGTAGCAAAGGGTTTGGAACCACAGATTGTCAGTGTGGAGTGCTCGCCGAATCCTGCGAAGACCCGCACTACCTTCCGCATCGTTCACGATCGCATAGGCAGTGAGATGGATGTCAAGCTCGAACTCTTTGACACCTCTGGACGTCACTTGTGGACATACACGGAAAACGGTGTACCTACCGACCAGACATACACCCTTGACTGGGATCTCACAACCAACGAAGGTCGCCGACTGAATACGGGGCTGTACCTCTATCGCGTAAGCATCAGCTCTGACGGCAGCAACTACACCTCGAAAGCACAGAAACTCATCATATTGAACAAATAACATATTAGAATATGAAGACAACAAGAATAGATTGTAGAATGAAGAATGGTGAATGGATAGGACGAGTGCTATTGACACTTCTCACTATTCATTGTTCACTATTCACTAGCGTAGCGCAAGACACGAAGAGCCAGTTCAACCCCGTTGAGCATGCAGTGATCTCACAGACCATTGCCCCCGACGCTCGTTCTGCCGGTATGGGTGATGTGGGTGCTGCCACCGACCCAGACGTCAACTCACAGTATTGGAACCTGGCTAAGTATCCGTTCTGTATCAGCCGTGCAGGTATTGCCCTGAACTACACACCTTGGTTGCGCCAGTTGGTCAACGACATCGACCTGGCCTACGTGGCTGGCTACTACCGCATTGGCGACTATGCTGCCATTAGTGGTTCGCTGCGTTACTTCTCGCTGGGTGAGGTAATGACGTCGATGGACGAGAATGCCATGACGGTCAAACCCTACGAGATGTCGTTGGATGTCGGTGCCTCACTGATGCTGAGCGAGAAATTCTCACTGGGTGTTGGACTGCGCTGGATCTATAGCGACCTGCGTTTCGACTATACCGAGGATGCCACTCCTGCCTCAGCATTTGCTGCTGACCTCTGCGGCTATTACAACAACTACATCAATCTGGGACAGCGCGAATGTCAGTTAGGCTTGGGCTTCAACATCCAGAATGTGGGTTCGAAGATTAAGTTCTATGGCGACGACCGTTCACAGTTCTTGCCTGCCAACCTACGACTGGGTGCCTCGCTGATGATTCCCGTCGACGAGTACAACCGCTTCACGATTGCTGCCGATGCCAACAAGCTGCTGGTACCCACCGTTCCCAAGCAGAACGATGGCGAGACCACTGAGGAGTATGAGCGTCGTGTGCTCGACGAGTATAGCGAGGTGAGTGCCATCAGCGGTATCTTCAAGAGCTTCAACGATGCTCCTGGCGGTTTCAAAGAGGAGCTGCAGGAGATTCAGTGGAGCGTGGGTGCTGAATATGTCTATCACGACCAGTTCTCACTGCGTGCCGGTTACCACCACGAGTCAGAGAACAAAGGTAACCGCAAATACTTCACGGTGGGTGGCGGTTTCCGCATGAATGTCTTCTCACTGGATGTGGGTTATGTCATCTCTACTGCCAAGAGTAACCCACTCGACCAAACCCTTCGTTTCACCCTTGCCTTCGATATGGATGGCATCAAAGATTTGTTTAGAAAATGATTAGAGTAGGAATGGGATATGACGTCCATCAGTTAGTGAAAGGTCGCGACCTTTGGATGGGCGGTATCAAGTTAGAACATGAACTGGGCTTGCTGGGCCACAGTGATGCCGACGTACTAATCCACGCCATCTGCGACGCCATACTGGGTGCCGCCAATATGCGCGACATTGGCTACCACTGGCCCGACACCTCTGACGAGACGGAGGGTATGGACAGCAAGATTATTCTGAAGAAAACCATTGAACTCATTGCCACCAAGGGCTACCACTTGGTTAACATCGATGCTACCATCTGTGCGGAGCGTCCCAAGATGAATCCACATATTCCACAGATGCAGCAGACCATGGCTGACGTTATTGGCTGCGACCCCGATCAGATTAGCATCAAGGCCACCACTACCGAGAAGCTGGGATTCACTGGTCGCCAGGAGGGCATCTCGGCATATGCCGTAGCACTTATTGAGAAGTGAGAGGTGAGTGGTGAGCACGAAAAAACGCTACTACTCATCAACGAGCGGTAGCGTCCAAAAGCCTATGTTTAACTAAAAATCCTTTTCCTTTTGTAAACCAGTCTTCCGACTGGAGGCCTGTCTTCCGACAGGAATATAATCATTATTACTAACCTTTTTCTAAATAAAAGAAAGTTATGAGCGCTTCACAGCGGCCACTGTTTTCACACATTTAAAACTTTCTTTTTACCAATAACTAAAAACCTAAAACTATAAATATTACTACTAACCTAAAACAATCTATTAACCAATGTCTTTGACTTCTCTTAGTCAAAGCCGGGTTGAACCGGATGTCTTTTGTTTGACGATGCAAAGGTACAACGTTTTTCTGATTCACGCAATACTTTTCGCTGAATTAGTGTAAAAAATCGACTTATTCTTGATTTATATCAAGTGTGCGTACACAGAAACAACATCTGTTAACACTTTTACGACAAATTGGACACCCATCCTTATTAAGTGGAAAGTGGAAAGAGGAAAGAGGAAAGAGGAAAAACTGAGGAAAAGATGAAGCGTTTTCATTTATTCTTTGTACCTTTGACCCTACAATTCAAACATAACCTAACAAACAGTATGAAAAGACAACTATTCATGGCTCTGCTGATGGTCTTCGTATTACAAGTCAGCGCACAAAGTTACCCCCCCAAGGACGCTCCACAGCTCGAGTTTGCCCTCCAGTTGAAAGTAACCCTCGGCCAGGCATTCTCCATCGAGAACACCCAGCATGGCCGCCGCACAGTCATCCCCATCACGGGAGGCACCTTCGAGGGTCCCGGCATCAAAGGTACCATCATCAATGGCGGTGCCGACTACCAGCTGGCCAACGCTCAGGGACGCACCGAACTGGAGGCCATCTATTGCATCAAGACTGACGACGGTGTCTACATCCACGTTCGCAATCGTGGCATCATAGCCAGTGGCCAGGATGCTGACGGCAAGCCCTCCTTCTACTTCCGTGCAGCTCCCCAGTTCGAGGCACCCGCAGACAGCAAGTACGGTTGGCTGAACAACGCCCTGTTCGTCTGTGCCCCCGAGTTCTCCCAGCAGTTCCAAGGCATCGTCCTCAACGTCTGGAAAGTGAAATAAGCAGGACCCTCTGCCAAACATAAGTGCACACGAATCCCGTGTGCACTTTTCATATCCCCCTCTTCCATCTAACATCTTACATCAGTTAATCTGTGGTACCTGTCCCTAGTGTTCCAGGGATAATGCAAGAAGAATTCGGGCGTTATTATATTCTTTGCTTTAGATTATCGGGGTTCATTCTTGTATCCCATATATCGACGATATGTACAATGTCTGAGGACTTTGCATAGTAATACACTATTTTAAATCGCTGCAAGATTTGACAACTCCGATATTCATGCTTTTTGCTTATCAGGATAGGCTCAAGAGTATACGATTCCGGATATTTCGCAACACGGTTAGCAAACGTAATACGCTCTTGCATCCATTTTTTGGATGTTTTTGCACCGTATTCTAAAAATGCGTTGAATACATATTTATCAAAGAGGCGGTCAGCCTTTACTGTCCACCTTATCTGAGCCATGGGTATTTGCTATAGAGATTTGCACGAGACTGATTTTCAGTCACCCAATTACTCCAATCCCCCTTCTCTGCCTGAGCAATGAACACTTCTGCTTCCTCTATTCGGGCTTCCAGTTCCTCGTTTGTATATGGACCAATGCCAGGATCGAAGTCATCAGAAATCATTTCGTGTCTTTCAGCCATAGTATTAGTATAGCCCCCACCTGTTACATAACAGCCGACTTCTGGTTCACTACACATACCTGTGCTTTCCTCTTCTTCTATTCCTGGATATTTCTTTTCTTCCATATACTTTCACTTTTATGCTGCAAAAATAGGTATTATTATTGATAATTCCAAATATTTTTCAATTTTTCTCAACATTTGAAAGAGATTCAACGGGATTGTAAAGCCACACAAATGAAACAGGTACCAGTCCCTGGTGTTCTCCTTGATGGCTCCCGGTGATTCTGCTATAATACTCGATACCTATTCCAGTCGTTGTTCAAATCTTGGATAGTACCATCATCATATTGAACAACAATATATAATGAACCTTTCTTTGTCTTTTTCTCAATTACCGTACAACGTTTATGATCATACATTATTCTATCGCCAATCATAGCTTCCTTTTTAATTTTGAGTTTTGCAACATTCACTTTTTTCTTCCTGTCAGGCGCCAAAGGAACTCTAGTACTTTGAAACTCTCCTTCCGTTGGTTCCCCTTCGCTCTTTACAGGCGTACTGATACGAGGTGTCAGCGTCTTGGCACCCATAATCTCGCTAATCTTTGTCTTACGACTTAGCGCCACGCTAATTGGTTCACCTGGATGATACTCCACTACGAGCACCAAGTCGCGTTTGATGGGTTCTAAACGTGGTGCAATATCATTGCCTAATGCAGGCAATATCTCTTCCTTGATGATTCCCTCCTCCAGTTCCTCTACTTGCTGAAGGACATCCTTGCTTAGCTTCACTCCCACTTCGCGAGAGTTTTCTATGATGCTGTAAAGTTTTTCGAGTTTTGTCATTTAGTTAATAATAGATATTATTAATGATATTATTGCAATTCCAATACTTAAACATGATACGATATTTGTCCAACGAATGGTTCTGTTTGACTTGTACTCGTTTAATATCGAGAGAATAGCTGCTAGTTGGGACTTACGAAATAATTGACGTTCATTACTATTGGATTCATCCTCAACAAGAGCAAGTCTTCCATCTATATTTATAATGTCCACAAGTCTTGCAAAATATTGTGCAGATAGCTCTACATCTCCTTTCTTTCTCCAATAATTGGATAGCCAACCCATAACTGATGAACGATAGTCCAAAAACTCCTTTTCCGTAAAGCTCAACTTAAGAGAGTTACCCCAATGAATATACTTATTAAGGGGTTGTAAATCATTATATATCCAACTACTAAGCATGATAGTTATTTTTTATTATTGTTATATTCTTCTTTTGTTATTGGTGTCTCAGGGTCAACAATGAGGACATCATCGTAGGTAAGGCCATAGAGATGATAGACGAGGAGATCGATTTCAGATTCTAAGGCAGAGGTGTCTTCAAACATATTTCCTTTCTTAGCCGCTAGAATTTGATCTACAATGCTTATATATTTTAATTGCTCTTCTTTCTTACTTTTAGCGATTGGTATCTGTGAAATAGGAGTTGCCGTTAATTCTAAAGTTTCTCCCTTTCGTTTACCTCTATTATATAACCAAAAATATATTAGTTTAGAATTTAAGATGGCTAATATATACTTTAGTTGGAAATCAGTATTAGGCTTTGTGATGAAGAACACATCAGAAGTTGCAAACCAACTCAACTCTGTATACCCAAATGTGTTTGTATTACTTCTTTGCGGACACACTATTTTTTCCGACATGAATATCGACTTATCTCTAGGCCACCATAGATCAAACCATCTTAACCGACCTGTTGACACTTCCCTTCTATTTTCTAACATACTCTTGAAAGGAAAAAGATGTTTTATAATGTTAGGAATAAGATTCTCATCTGTACTACGACTAAAATATATTATTCGTTCATCGGAATCTTGAGAGCAGAAATAGCGCTTTACGTCGCTATTTTTATACAATACCTTCACATAGTCTCTTTCAATCTGTTGGCTTTCTACTTCCATTTCTGTAAGAGAATAGACGCCATATCCTTTCGGGTAGTTATAATTATACTCATTTATGTGTTTCTGAGATATTTTATCCGCACCAGTTAATATACCCTGATTAACATTACAGATATCTTTTAATATCGATTTCCCTTTTCTGATTTTATCTAAAATACTATCAACAGGAGAACCTTCTTGCGCTTGTCGGATTCTTATATAACAGTCCTCACCATCATATATGCGGGACTGCTCTATAAAATAATAATCTGTCTCGGAATCTTTACCAGATATTATAAGATCAAATATTTGGGGACATAGTGCACCTTTTCTATGTACCTCCATACTCATACATGGATATTTGTCGTCAACTCCTTTCTGTAGAAATGTTATCATATTATGTTGGCCAGGAGCTCCATCAAACAACCGTAAATTTCCAAGATGAAGAAGAATTCGCAGGGATGTTCTTTTCTTGAAATCAAGTCGTAGGTTCTTAGCTCCATCTGCAGTAGGATAATAGTTTGTTGTTATGAAGGAACATTGCCCTCCTTCAGAAAGCATATTAATTGCTAAATGAAAGAAGAAATAGAAATAATCCATTTTTCCAAGATAGTACTCATTCATCTTTGAATCTTGTCGTGTCTTTCGGAACAAATCCATGTGACCTTTTTCTCCTATATACGGAGGATTCCCAATTACAATATCAAAACCACCTTGGGAGAATACATCATAGAACCAAGTATGCCAAAGCATGAATTGGTTGTTACCAGAGAGGTCAAGGGAACCAAAGTCAACATTGATGCTCTGCTCTTTGAGTTGCTGCTTTACATTAATAATAATGTCTTGCTTTAGGATTGCTTTGCGTTTGTGGTCTGTGCAACTATAGTATTCATCAAGTTTCTTTCGTAAGTCGAGACGATAAACATCCAGCATACTATCGAAGATGGACAGCATACCTGATTCATCGGCTTTCTTCTCCGTCATCGTTGAGAGATCAACACCCTTATATTGCTCCAACAACGAGTTACCCTGCATAATCTTGAAGTCGAGGTTTGGCAGAGCCTGCGGGGTTTCTTCGTCTACAATCAGAGAAAGCCAGAAACGGAGGCGGGCGATGTCAACTGCACCACGCTCAATATCTACACCGTAGATATTTTGCTGGATGATGTGCTTTTTGATTTCTGCGGCTTTGCTTTGTGCAATTCCTTCAATGGCTGTGCGACATTGGAAAAGTTCTTTCAGCAGGCCCATTGGGAATGCACCTGAGCCAATAGCTGGGTCGCAAATCTTCACGTTCTTTAAAGCCTCATCCACTTGCTGACGGAATTTGTCGTTAGTTCCAAGAGCGTTGACATCATGTGTGGTCACAAACTGACGAATAGCTTCTTTCGTGGCTTCATCCTCAATATCTGTCTGGAGATAGGCAATGAGGCTTTCGCGACACATATAGCTGACGATTTCCTTGGGTGTATAGAAGGCACCCTTATCTTTGTTGTCTTCCAGCAGGTTCTCGAAAATGCGACCTAACATCTCTGGGTCAACTCCAACCTCTGCATCGTCAGGATCGTTCTCGTCGATGGTGAAGTTGTAGGAGGCAAAGAAGTCGAGCAGGCTCTGCATGTATTTGGCTGGCAGAGGAAACGCCGTTTCGTCTGTGGCATCACGCTCGAACAAACCGCCGTTGAGATAAGGAATAAGCCTCCCCCTGCCCCCTCCCAAAGAGGGGGTTGCCAAATCACCTTTACGTTCCGTGTTGAGGTCGTTGAATAGGACTTCGAGGACATTGTCTATGAAGTGGTCTTTGTCTTGACAATTACCAAAGAGGTTCTGGATGAACTCTCTGTCACCAGTACCCCAAGGTTCACCAGCAGGCACACCTAACCAACCTTTCTTCTGTAGAAACTGAAGGAATACAAGCCGTCCCATCAGTTTCTTTACATAGTCGCGGATGGCTTTCTCTTGATTGTCAAACTTAGCGAACTCCTGCATGATATACTCATTGGGCTTGCCCTCCTGACGCTCTTCCCACTTGTTGGCAACCTTCACCATCCGCTTACCAGTAACAAAGAAGATGATATCTTCGTACTGCTGCTTATAACCCTTGAAGAACATATCGCTGACGGCATCTACAGAGAAGGCTTTGGTCAGATCCTTCAACGTAAGACTACTGTCGCGCAACTTCTCAAACTGCTGAATAGCGGTGCGACTGCGATGACCTTCACCCAGCAGATAAGTAAATCGTTTGGCATCTGTCGATTCTTTCTGGTAACTGCCATCATCGGCAAACGTCCAAGCTTCACTAACGTAAGAGAATCTAAGCACACTCTCGTTCTTGCGATAGCAGAACATAAAAGCTCCAGCATTGCCATTGTTTCGCCAGTCAGTCAGCAACATATCGCGGATACCTCGACGATTGCGTTCTATATCAACGCTATCAGAGAGTTCAACTTCGTAGATGCTGATGGTCTGGTTGTCGCTCAATGTGATAGTACCCAGCCAAAGTGCATGTTTGGCAAACTGACTACTGGTTGGGATTGTTGATGGCGTATTCCAGAATTTTATCTTGTTGCCAAAAATGTCGTGTAACAGCAACTGCCAGTTCTGACGATTATATCTAGATTCGATAACTTCTTTATAGTTCATAAGGCTTAGTGATTTTGAAATGATTCTGACAATATGATGGTTGCATCAGATTCCTCTTCTGCATGCTGCATTTCCCTGTAATAGGCATTGTATTTGTTAGCCATTTCCAGTACCTGCTTCAAAGCATCGTCAAAAGTCAGCTTGGCCCTGCTTCCTCCTTGACGTTGCAGGTCTTTCTGAATACGTTGCAAGCACTTGACAATATAGGTAATAGTACCTCGTTCTGCCAGCTCTTTCAACTGCACGATTTTTAGACGAGTATCACCATCATCAATATGAGGCAACATACTATTCAGCAGGCTGACAGCCGTAGTTACCTGTGCGCCAAGATTGCTGCGCTGATTCTGATTGGATTCTTCGTCTTGTATCTCCAGCTCTTTCGACTTCTTGAAGGCGTTCAAGGCTTTCTCCACATGTTCGTGATGTTGCTCTATACGAGGCACAGCCTTTTCCTCTGGTTTGGCCTTGAAATAGTTCATGGCGTCAAGCACAGAGAGTTCTCGTGTCTTTTCATCATTTACCAGATAGAACAACTTGCGGAAGTTGGTCTTGAGGAAAACCAAGGAGTCACCAGATAACGTAACACCTTCTATCTCACGAGGTGCACGACCTGTACGACTACGGAGTGAGAGACGTTCAATACGCTTGTATTCCTTGCGATTCTGCTGGTAGAGTGCACGCAACTCTTCGTAGAAAGGCAATTCCAGATTGCGGTCTTCCTGCTCACGTTTGATGCTTTCCTTAAACAGCTTGTCAAGGTCACGATCAATGATTTCCTCTGTTGAATAAATCTGATTATCCTCTCCAAACGTAGTGTGAAAGGTCTGAATCTTACTCAAGGCTATCTGGTTGAGTTTGATTTCCTTGTTACCTTGGCGTGAGGGATAGAATACATAATTATAAATGATGCCAGCCGTAGAGCCGATACGGTTCACACGACCTATGCGCTGCATCAAACGAGTAGAGTTCCAAGGTGTATCGTAATTGACGATGATATTCGAGCGATGCAAGTTCACACCTTCTGCCAACACGTCTGTTGTGAGGATGATATTGTAATCGTTCAACTTTTGTTTCCAGTTGGCATCGAAGTTCTCACGAATGGTCTTGAACAGCTGACTGCGGTTCTTGGAAGAAATTACCAAAACGTCCTTACGATTGATGCGTCGTTCCAGATATTCCACAGTATCTACTGATTCAGAGAAGACTACAATCTTACCTTCTGGATTCTTCTCCTTCTTAAATAGTTCGTGCTTCAGCAGGTCTTCGAACTTGGCAAACTTAGAGTCGTCTTCTTCAGTAATGCATTCCCACTCCTGCCACATATCATCAAGGAGTGTCTGGTCTGCCCTCAGCCTATCTATATATTCTGCGTCAAAGTGTTCACGTTTGAAAGAAGCATTCTTAGGATTTATCTCAGCCATTTCGTTCATCTTCTGCTCAATCTCTTCCTCACTCCATCCTGCCTCTATCAATGCGTTGATATCCAAGTCGGGAGCAATGAATATCTTATCATTCTCCCACATTTCTATCATGTTCTGATTGGCCTGACGGAAGGCCTTTAGAGATTTTGTGAAAGCGTGGAAACTACTCTCCAGTCGCTTTACAAGTCCGTTCTTTCTGATACCTGCCAAACTGCGGCTGATAACCTCTGCATTATCATAGAGTCCTGGTGCTGCATCTGGCTTCAAATAGGCAATGGCCTGATAGCGGGCATAGGTCAGCTCTTTGTCGAGGATGTGCATCGCTTTTTCAAAGAGGTTTGCCAAGTGGTCGTTCAACTCATATTCCTTCTTGATAGGCTTATCCACCTTGGGGAACCCGTTTACATCCTTGTTATAGCGGGCGATGTTCTCGATATCTGTTCTTGTTCTGCGAACGGTCAGAGGTTTGATAACCCTGTCGCGAACTTTCTCTGCCAACTTCTTAAACTGTTTAACGTCAAAATCCTCTTGTTTACGGAACTTGCGGAACTCAACTACCAAAGGTGAGAAGAAAGCAGTCAGGTTGGGGACACCATCAATTGTACAATGGCGTGGGTCTTGGAACATCAGTATCTGATAGTAGATATCTGCTGGTGTATTGTTCATAGGCGTAGCTGAAATTAGCATCACCTTTTTCTTATAACCTGGAATATAACCAGTCTCCAATCGAGGCATCTTACAGATTTCCTGCAATTGATTGAAAGCTCCAGTAGTATGATTGCGGAATTTATGAGCCTCGTCGACTAACACCAAATCGTATTCGTCAGCATTCCAATAGTCGTAGTTGTCTTCATCAAGTACCTTCGACAGACTACCGTTACTGACAAAGCGGCTATATTTGTCTATGCCAAAGTCCTTGAAAGTCGTTTTCCAGTTCTGCTCAACGGCAGGAGGATAGACCACCAGTATTTTTGTATGTTCAGGACCGTTCTCTATCAGGAACTTCTTGGCAATCATGGTGGCAATAACTGTCTTACCAAGACCTACGACATCCGCAAGGAAGAAACCATCATAGCGCATCAGCTTCTGATAACCCTCCACAACAGCATCTGCTTGATAGTCGTATTTGCTATAGCCTTCAGGCATGTCGAAAGGATCATCTTGGTCAATAGCTAATACTCTGTCGCTGAAATATTCCATCAGCATCTTGATGTACAATTCGTATGGAGTAACGTCGCCTTTCAGATAGGTTTTGTCAAGCGCACCCTGATAGTCTTCTGCATTGATGGGAACATTCTTGGCCTCTTCCCATAGCAGTTCAAACTCGTTCCTGGCAAACTGCACATCATCGTAACGGGTCAGCTTCACATTGAACTCGTATTGTCTGTCTTCGCCTATACCCAAACCATTGCCACTCAGATTACTACTACCTGTAATAGCTGCACCAAAACAATGCTGATTATAGTTCTCAGGATAGAGAATGTAAAGCTTTGCATGAATCTTCTTGGAGGGATGTGCACGAAGTTCCAGTTTACCATCTATCAAGTCCTGCACCATCTGGAGCATACCGTCTTCAACCTTCTTGGAATAGTGGGATTGTTCTATATCTTCTTTCAATAGACGAAGACATTCCTCTTTCACTTCTTCCTCTGCACCAAAGAACAACTCTCCTTTTTGGTTTGCCTTGGCGATATACTTATCCACATCAATGCCAATCAGGATTCTAACCTTATTAATACCATCCAGGAAAGGGCGCAAGGAAAAATAGCCCGATGCACGAAGAAATCCTACCACAGCATCAAGGTACTTCACTTGAGGGTTGTTTTCAAGAATGCCCTCAAACTCATTCATCAAAGTGTTCCCATCTCGGTTAGTAAAGAAATGGGAAGAAATAGGTATGTCTGACATATCCACGCTATAGTTTTAGGCGAAAGGACTATCGTTCGGAGTATGTGAGTTCGGCATAGAACCTAAGGACACGAAAAAGCGCGGAAAGGCGCTTATCGATGTCCCTCGGTCCTTGCAAAACCCACATCTTGATGATAAGTCCCGTCCACGCTATCGCGTAGACGTTGGCACTTATTCGAATCAAGATGTCAATTTGAAATTGCAAGGTTCAGGGACATCACCGAATATAGCACTAACGCTATAATTAATTTCCAACTAAAATCATACCGCCACTCTACTCTTAGGGAACAAGCCGTAGCTTGCGCTGTTTACAGCCATCGGCAGTACTTGAATGCAAAGATAGTAGAAAAAGAGGAAATTGCCAAAGGAAAGTTGAAAAATCTTTTGAAGAAAGAAAAACAGCACCTCGTAAGTGGGTGCTGGTCGTTATATGCGATTACTTTATTTATCTTTGTCGTAATCTTCTGGTTGTATAAATCCTATCCTGCGCCGTGGTTTATGCCTCTGCAAAAAAGATTCGTGCTTTTGTACTGATTCAATCTATAAAGTGTACATCTGTTGATAACGTTCTGGTTCCGCCTTGGCGTAGTTCTGGGGTATTAATGCGGATGTCGCAATCTACGACGAAGAATGTGTCAGACTTGTTAGAACGGATAACATTCTCATCATGCATATCGCTAAGGTAAATGTCTGGTGTTGCGTAAGTCCAATTGCGAGGATTTTTCAGTTCAAAGCCCATTTTTTGCATATAATCAGCTATCTCTTCGTCGTTTACAGGCTGACCATCAATAAAGGGTTGCTCTGCAATAATTTTGAATTCATCACGCTTATTACGGCCAAAACCTAGAACAGTGAGTCTTGTTTCTGGGAAATAGGTATTGTGAAGAGAAATCCTGTCGAGAGCAAAGATTGGTTGGACGAAATAGTCGAGGCCAATAGACTTGATTAGTGTAGAGCCGTGGTCGTAGACTACTGCTTCACCACCTTCAGCAATCTGCTCACCCAAACTTTGAGGCAACGCCTCTTCGACACACTCCGTCCATAGTCCTACAGCCTTGGCCCATTGCTCGATCACAGCTTCTTGCTGCGCTCCAAGTTGGCACTCTCTTTGGTAGTCACCGAGTGCTCCTTGATTCTGCGAATCTGTGCCAGCTTCTGCTCCCGAGAGCAAGGATGCAATGACATTTGTAGTACCTCCCGCTGAGCAGCCATGCTGTTCTTGCGGTGAAAATCGTTGGTATACCAACTTTCCACTAATGAATTGTTCTGCATAACTATCCAGTTTAAGCAGACCTTCAGGCGTAAAGCCCTCGGCTACGATCTGTCGTACAGATGCCCAAAAATCTGCGTTGTTCATTATTCTTTTTTGTTATTGATTCATTTTCGAGTGCAAATATAAGAAATAATTACGAAAGTTCCAAATTCTTTTTGCTGAATTAGATATTCAAAAATTCATTACCGATCCACAAAAAGATTTGGGAACAAATCAGAAATCAGCGAGATATTTTCATGAAATACCTCGCTGAGTGTATGAAATAATCTATATAATGGGATTAGTTTCCTTTATTTATCTTTGTCGTAATCTTCTGGTTGTATAAATCCTATCCTGCGCCGTGGTTTCTGCCTTGGCTCTTTGGATTGCAATTCTGCCAAAGCCGTCGTGATGTTTTCGAGTTGCATGCGGGTACTCTCGTTAATGTCATTTTGGTCATGCAGAATATCCTCTATATCGAGCTTTAACTCTTCGAAGTCCTTACGAAGCTGAGCAATGTCAGCAGAAGAATTTGGTAAAGCAAGAGTTGTCGCCATGCGACGGAACTTTCCTAGTTCCTCCCCAACTTGATGTCGCATTTTGCGACTTGCAGCAACACCATGTGCTGCCCGGCATTCGCTTTCTACTTCTGCTCATTGTCTCGTAAATGTTATGAGGCGACACGGATTGATGTCTCATGCCGTCTCGGTTAAACATTACGAGGCTGTGTGGTGCTGATTGTTCATCATCATTTTTCTTTCCCTTTAGGTTAGAAGCAGGCAGCTATCATCTCCTTACCCAGTTTATGAATATGGGCGAGGATTTCACTTTCCCTCTCAGCAGAAGGCTTCTTGAAGCCATTGATATAGTTACGCAGTAGTGTGGCATTCATCCCGATAGAACGGGCAAACTCTGCCACATTGATCTCCTTATGAGTCAGGAAGAAACGCTGAAGGGCTGATGGCTCTGAATCTTCATAGGTAAAGCTCTCAAAACTGATGTCTTCATCGAGACTACGCCAATGGATACCGTCATAGCCAAAGGTGTATTGGCTACGTTCTTCATCGGATGCTGCCCTCAACTTAGGGTACCAGAGCAGCGACTGGCTGTACTCCTTTCCCTCTTCGTCTCTGCCGAATATATGATCAGCAGTAAACCAAATCTTTGTAATTTTCATAACGTATCCCCCTTTATTAACTATTAAAATGCTCCTCCCAACGCTTGATAATCAGGTCGGCATTCTCATCGATGACCGCCTTAATTTTCTTCAGGTCATTTGCCTTTATCTTCTCCTTTACAAGCAATGTGAACTCACTTCCGTTCCATACGAACTTAGCCATGCCACCGTTCCCTTCAACGTGAAGGAATTATTTTCGATACCAACAACTTTTTTGCAAAAAAAATAGTTTGAGAAGTAGCGGTGTTCAACTCTTGGACGTCGCTACTTTTTATTACCATTTTCGCATAGCAAAAAGTGGGGAAAGACTTGCATATTTACAAAAAAATTAGTAACTTTGTAGGTGAAAAATGAGTTGAAGACTGACAGACTGACAAAATGCCGATGTACAAAGGAGTTGCAGTCTTTTCGGAGACTGTCAAGACTGACAGCAGACTGACAGTATTTGGACTCGTATCAGCTGTAGAAATGAAAAATTCTCTAGAGAATTTATGCCGTATACAGCTAATAAGCAGAAAATTCTCTAGAGAATTTCGGAAATTCTCTAGAGAATGATGAAGAGACAGGCTATTAGTGACTTAAATACAACTATAAACAACGTAAATACAACACAGTCTCTAAAAAGACTGCAAACGCCCTCACCATCGGCGTTTTGTCAGTCTGACAGTCTCTAACTCAGAATTTTCTACTTTACCAAAAATTCAAATAAATAATTATGCATTACAAGTTTGTCTTTCGGTATTCAATGTGTTAAACTTTCATAAATTTTAGGTTTGACGACTGCAAGAGTACACATATTTAATGAAAAAGCAGTACCTTTGCAGTCCGATTATGGGGGAGATACTTAGAATCCCCGTGGATTAGTGCGGAATAGCGGCGCCTTTGGCCGGACGCTGCGGTTCGTGAGAGTGCTGATTCAGAGTACGTTAGACTGCTTGCAGGGAGTTAGACCTCTGCTAGTGGCTATATGTGCGCATAAGAGAGAATAAGAAAAAGAAGTTTTTTAGTAGTAAAATTTAAATTTAGAAATGAACACTTTAAGTTACAAGACCGTTTCCGTATCTAAGGAAGCTGCTCGCGAACAGAAGGAATGGGTGGTTATCGACGCTACCGACCAGGTAGTAGTTCAAAAGTAGCTAAGATTATTCGCGGTAAGTACAAGCCAACCTTCACTCCTAATCAGGACTGTGGAGACAACGTCATCATCATCAATGCCCAGAAGGTGATCTTCACCGGCAAGAAAGAAACTGACAAGGTTTACACCCGCTACACTGGTTATCCTGGTGGTCAGCGCTTCAACACTCCCGCCGAGCTCCGCAAGAAGCCTTTCGGTGTAGAGCGCATCATCAAGCACGCCGTAAAGGGTATGCTGCCCAAGGGTCCTCTTGGCCGCGCCCTGCTGAACAACCTCTATATCTATGAGGGTACAGAACACAAGCACGAGGCTCAGAAGCCAAAGGCTATTGATATTAACCAGTATAAATAAATAAGGAACGATGGAAGTAATAAATGCAATAGGTCGTCGTAAGAGCTCTGTAGCTCGCGTATATCTGTCAGAGGGTACTGGCAAGATCACGATCAACAAGAAAGACTTGGAAGTATATTTCCCCTCTGCTATTCTGCAGTACGTGGTTAAGCAGCCGCTGAACCTGCTGGAGGTAGCTGAGAAATATGACATCAAGGCCAACCTCGACGGTGGTGGTTTCACTGGCCAGAGCCAGGCACTGCGCCTCGCTATCGCCCGTGCACTCGTTAAGGTTAACGAAGAGGATAAGAAGAACCTGAAGGACCACGGTTTCCTGACCCGCGATGCTCGTGAGGTTGAGCGTAAGAAGCCAGGTCAGCCCAAGGCTCGTCGTCGCTTCCAGTTCAGTAAGCGTTAATCTGATTTACAATTGGACAATTTACAATTTGACAATTGAGATTGGAAGCTGAACAGTTTAGTATCTAAACCGATTGGATTCTGACTGGAGGCTGCGAACAGGACAAATCATAAAGTTCAAAGTTCAAAGCTCAAAGTTTAAGACTACCCCTCGGTTGATTCTGGACAAAGGAATTAAAAAGAAAGTAAACAACAAGTAAAAAAAGAAGCAAAATGGCAAGAACAAATTTTGACCAACTGCTGCAGGCTGGCTGCCACTTCGGCCACCTGAAGCGTAAGTGGAACCCTGCAATGGCTCCCTACATCTATACCGAGCGTAACGGTATTCATATTATCGACCTGCACAAGACAGTAGCTAAGATTGACGAGGCTGCTGATGCACTGAAGCAGATTGCCAAGAGTGGCAAGAAGATCCTGTTCGTCGCTACTAAAAAACAGACCAAGGAAATCATCGCCGAGAAGGCTCAGAGCGTTGGTATGCCTTACGTTATCGAGCGCTGGCCGGGTGGTATGTTGACCAACTTCCCGACTATCCGCAAGGCCGTAAAGAAAATGGCGAACATCGACAAGCTGATGCAGGACGGTACTTACAGCAACCTGTCAAAGCGTGAGTTGCTGCAGATTACCCGTCAGCGCGCCAAGCTGGAGAAGAACCTCGGTTCTATCGCCGACCTGACCCGTCTGCCCTCTGCTCTGTTCGTTATCGACGTGATGAAGGAGAACATTGCCGTTCGCGAGGCTAACCGTCTGGGTATCCCCGTATTCGGTATCGTTGACACCAACTCTGACCCCAAGAATATCGACTTCGTTATCCCTGCTAACGACGACGCTAAGGATTCAGTAGAGGCTATCCTCACTGCTTGCTGCGCTGCCATCAACGAGGGTATCGAGGAGCGCAAGGTCGAGAAGGCTGACGAGAAGGCTGCTGACGCTCAGGCTGAGGCCGAGGCTGAGGAGAAGGCTCCAAAGCGCCAGGCTCGCAAGCCCCGCAAGGCTGCTGAAGAGGCTCCCGCTGCTGAAGAGGCTGCAGAGTAATGCATAATGCTTAATGCTTAATGCTTAATAAGGCTAACGCCTGCAAGCATTACGTATTAAGCACTGCAAAATATTAAGAAGATTATTAAGCATTAAGAATTTAGAATTAAGCATTAACAAAATGGCTATTTCAATTGACGATATCAAGAAGCTTCGCGCAATGACCGGCGCTGGTCTGGCTGACGTAAAGAAGGCTTTGACCGAGGCTGAGGGCGACTTCGACAAGGCTAAGGAGCTGCTCCGTGAGCGTGGCCTGGCTATCGCTGCTAAGCGTAGCGACCGTGAGACATCAAATGGTTGTGTACTCGTAAAGAGCGTTGACGGCTTTGCTGCTATGCTCGCTCTGAAGTGCGAGACCGACTTCGTTGCCAACGGTGCCGACTTCATCGCTCTGACTCAGAGCATCCTCGACGCTGCTATCGCTGCTAAGGCTGCTGACCTCGAGGCTGTGAAGAATCTGACTGTTAACGGTCAGACCGCTCAGGAGGCTGTTACTCAGCGTTCTGGTATCACCGGTGAGAAGATGGAGCTGGACGGCTATCTGACTCTCGAGGGTGACAACATCGAGGTCTACAACCACATGGGCAAGAACACCCTGTGCACCATGGTACAGACCAACAAGCCCGCTGCTGAGCAGGGGCACCTCGTAGCTATGCAGGTTGCTGCTATGAAGCCCGTTGCTCTGGACGCTGCTAGCGTTGACCAGAAGATTCTCGACGAGGAGTACAAGACTGCTGTTGAGAAGACCAAGCTGGAGCAGGTAGAGAAGTTCGTTGAGATGAAGCTGAAGAAGGCTGGCCTGAACCCCAACCTCGTTGACTCTGAGGATCACATCGAGAGCAACATGGCTAAGGGTTGGCTGACTCAGGAGCAGGCTGACGAGGCTCGCAAGATCATTGCTGACGCAAAGGTTGAGGGCGAGGCTAACCTCAAGATGCCTATGATTGAGAACATCGCCAAGGGTCGTGTTCAGAAGTTCCTGAAGGAGAGCTGCCTGGTTGACCAGGAGTTCCAGTTCGGTGACGGTGACAAGGCTACTGTTGCTCAGTGGCTCACCAAGCAGGACAAGGACCTGAAGATCACCGCTTTCAAGCGCTTCACACTCGTTGCTGACTAATCAAATAGTTAACAATATAAATAAGGGAACAGCCAATCGGTTGTTCCCTTATTTCTTTTTCTTCACTATTCACTATTCACTATTCACTATTCTCTATTCACTATTCACTATTCACTATTCTCTATTCACTAGGACTTCGCCCGCCTGTATTGCCACAGCTCTAAAGAGTTGATAATGTTCTGCCACAGGACATAGCAGCCTGCACCGACTGATGCGACAGGATTCAGATACACATAAGCCACCCAGATAGAGAGCGCCGTATTCTTCTGGAACGAGGCCTGGCCACCATTAATCTCATCACCCAGACGACTGCCAATCCAACGACCTATCAGGAATAGTGCCAAACAAAGAATCAACGAAAGAACAGCTATCATCAGCAGGGTGCGGAGGGCAGCATCGCTATGGACAATGTTGCGCACGGTAACACCGGAGGTCACAGCAAGTTGTGCTGCCCACAGATAGAACGAGAGGTCGGGGATAGACACAATCCAGGCACACAGGCGCTTGGCATAGTGCTGCACACACCATCCCAATACCAACGGAGCTACCAGTACCATAGCCAACTTCTGCAAGATGATAAAGAACATCTCCCAGAAGCCAGCACTGACGCCACGCTCCAGAAGTGGGAACGCAGCCGGTATCATCAGTGCTGAGGCAAAGGCGGAGATGACCACATAAGCCGTCATCGTATTGATATTACCACCTATCTTTGCCGTTACAACAGGAGCAGCAGTAGCAGCAGGACCAATGATACAGGTCAGCACACTCTCCCAAAGCAACTTCTGTTCAGGATCGGCCTCCACACGAAAGATAATCCACACGTTGAGGGCTACCAAGACCACCTGAGCCAACAATACGCCGACGTGCCAACGGTGAGGACGCATCTGGTGGAAGTCGATGCGGCAATAAGTAGAGAACAAGGTAGAGAACACCATAAAGGGGAATATGGTATCGACAACCTCGCCTAAAGCATCGCCAGCACCATCGAGAAACGGCACCAGATAGAACAGCAGATAGACCACAGTACCCACAGCGATGGCAACAGGCAGCGTCCAGTCCTTCAGAAAACGGATTATTTTTTTCATTTGACTGCAAAGGTACAAAAATAATTGAGAATTGAGAATTGAGAATTGAGAATTATTCGTAACTTTGCAACTAAAACTATAATATTATGCTTGTAAAAACGTATTGCGCTGCCGTGAATGGCTTGGATGTCAACACAGTGACCTGTGAGATTAGCATGTCTCGCGGTGTACAGTTTCACCTGACGGGACTGGCCGACACAGCCGTTAAGGAGAGCTATGACCGCATCAAAGCAGCCCTGACCAACAACGGTTTTAAGATGCCCAAGATGGACATCACCATCAATCTGTCGCCTGCCGATATCAAAAAAGAAGGTTCTGGCTACGACCTGCCCTTGGCAATCGGTATTCTTGCTGCTAATGGTAAGGTGGAAGAGGAGCGACTGGACAAATATATGCTGGTGGGCGAGTTGGGACTGGACGGTCATCTGCAGCCAATCCGTGGAGCACTGCCCATTGCCATCCGTGCCCGCAAGGAGAAGTTTAAGGGCCTCATCGTGCCTCAACAGAATATCCGAGAAGCTGCCGTTGTCAACCAGTTGGAAGTATATGGCATGGAGACGCTGATGGATGTCATTCATTTCCTCAACGGTACCACGACCTACGAGCCAACAGTCATCGATACGCGCCGTGAATTCTACGAGCAGCAGTTGCAGTTCGACCTCGACTTCTCTGACGTGAAAGGTCAGGAGAGTGTCAAGCGTGCCTTGGAGGTTGCTGCCGCTGGTGGTCACAACCTTATCATGATTGGCCCGCCAGGAAGTGGTAAGTCTATGTTGGCCAAACGTCTGCCCAGCATTCTTCCTCCACTATCGTTAGCGGAGAGCTTAGAAACCACCCAGATACACAGCGTAGCAGGTAAGATTAGTCGCGACACCAGCCTCATCAGTCAGCGCCCTTTCCGTGCGCCACACCATACTATCTCACAAGTAGCGCTGGTAGGCGGTGGTAACAATCCACAACCTGGAGAAATCAGTCTGGCTCATAACGGTGTGCTCTTCCTGGACGAGATGCCAGAGCTAAGCCGCTCCGTGCTGGAGGTGCTGCGTCAGCCGTTGGAAGACAGAAAGATCAGCATTGCCAGAGCGAAATACAGTGTGGAATATCCTTGTTCCTTTATGCTGGTAGCCAGCATGAACCCGTGTCCATGCGGCTATTATGGTGACCCGACACATAGCTGTGCCTGCACACCAGGGCAGATACAACGTTATATGAATAAGATTAGCGGTCCCCTACTCGACCGTATCGACATACACTGTGAGATACAGGCCGTACCCTTTGCAGAACTCTCGCAGATGCAGCCTGGGGAACCCAGCGAGAAGATTCGTGAGCGCGTCATCGCTGCCCGCAAAATACAAGAAGAACGTTTCAAGCCCTTCAAGGGCATCCACTGCAACGCCATGATGACCGAGAAGATGCTCCACGAATTTGCAGAACCTGACGAACAGTCACTCAGCATGCTGCGCATGGCCATGGAGCGTCTCAAGTTGTCTGCCAGAGCGTATAGCAGAATCTTGAAGGTGGCCCGAACCATTGCCGACCTGGCAGGCTCAGAAAAGGTAGAATCCATGCATATCGCCGAGGCCATCGGTTATCGCAACCTCGACAGAGGCGACTGGGCAGAGCGAGGAATCTAACGGCGAGTTACTCTGCGTCCATAGCAGCAGCTTTAGCAGCAGCCTTGGCAGCCTTGCGTTCTTCCTTGGCAGCAGCTTTAGCCGCTTTTCGAGCCTCCTTTTCCTCAGCTTTAGCTGCTTTTCGAGCCTCCTTTTCCTCAGCTTTAGCTGCTTTACGGGCAGCTTTTTCTTCCGCCTTCTGTGCCTTCTCCTCAGCTTTCAAGGCCTTCTGCTCAGCTTTAAGCGCTTTCCGTTCTGCCTTGGCAGCCTGTCGTTCCTCCTTAGCGGCTTTCCGTGCCTCTTTCTTGGCTGCACGACGCTCGTCGCGCTTAGCCTTATCCTCGTCAGACATCTTGTGGAAGCGGACACCAGGCTTAATCTTGGTCTTCTTCATCTCGTTGGTATTGGTGAACGAGAAACCACAAAGCACGTCAATGCGGGTTCCCTTGACAGTGATGTTACCTGTGGCTATAGCACCGTCACTCTCCAGCTCGGCAAAGAGGTTGCGTACCTTCACCTTTTTATATTTACCCTCTGCTACCTCGGCAGTGACGTGACCAATCGGCAACTTGCCACCCTTCAGCTGACGCATCTTGGCTGTTCGCGGTTTAGAGATATCAAACTTAAAGTCGGCCTTGCAGGCTATCTTACCCAAGTCGGGCATATCCATCGCCTTGCCTAACTCGAAGGAGTCGGTACGAGCTGTACCATATACATATTTGTTCAACTCATCAAGGGTAAACTGGAAGTTCAGATTACCTGGGACAGTATGCAGCAATCCCGCAAACTGTTCTTTCTTCCACAATACATCAAAATGACCCTGATAGGTAAAATGTCCCAAAGCGTTCAGCTGCTTCATCATGAATTTCTTCACCGCAAACTGGTTGATGACGCGCTCAGCATAGGCGCCATCAGTAGTCATCTTCTGAACATCGAAGTGGACACGCAGTCCATATTTATTCTTCAGATTCGTGATGCGCCCAGAGGCATTGACGTTCAGTTTGCGATCTGACGTACTGACCACCACATTGCGGAAGCGCAACTCGTTATCGTTACCACTCATCTGTGTCTGCAGGTTCAGCGGAATAGAGAACTTGCTGAGCACGGGAGCAAAGGTGCGGGCAATATCCTTCAGCAGCACCCTACCCTTGATTGGCGAGGTAGAGAATGCCAGCGGACGACGTTCCTTCTTGTTAGGAAGCTGGAAATCAGCACTAGCAATAGCCAGCGAGGTATGGGGCAGTTTAATGGAGACGTCACTCAGATGCGCTGTGCGTTTGTTGGCATTGACCTTCAACAACAACTCATTAATAAGGAGTCCGGAGCCACGGTCTTCAGCCATACCATTAGTAATCTGCGCCACCAAAGTATCCTTACCCAATGAATCGATCTGGATATCAAACTTAGCAAGGACATCGAAATGTCCTACGTCGAAAGCACCACGATGGGGCTTGCCGACATTCTTACGAGGCTGGTGATTATCTGTCTGATAAGAAAGGTTGTCAATGGTCAGCTTATATTGAGTACCTATGCCTGTAGCATCCAGCATCCCAATGAACAAACGCGTATCAACTGGCCCTTTCTTGGTCTGCTTCACGAACGAGGTGCTCAACTCGCGAACCTCAACAAACTGCTGTCCCTTGCGATTCTTCTTATAGTGCAGCTTACCTAACTGCGCTTGTAGGGAATCATTATAGCTGACCTTGATATCCTCCAGCGCTAACTTCTTGACGTCAATAATCATTGGCGCCTTCTTCGCCTGTATTGTATCGACAACTACAGAATCAGCCTGCGGCTGCTTCTTGCTCTTAAAAGCCTCTATCACAAACTGGTAATTAGCCACAGAGTCACTGTCGCTGGCAGGCTTAAAGAGACGGGCTTCCAAGCCTTTGATCTTCGCTTGCGAAATACTCACCTCATGGTGTAATAGCGGCAGAAGTCTCAAGTCGACGCCCAACTCCTTCATCTGAAACATCTTTCGCTGCTGCTGATCCTCAATCTCCACGCCATAAAGACGAACACCCTGGTCAATAATACTGACAGAGGCTTTCTCTATATGCACGGAGGTTTGCAGATAGTCGCTCAAAAGGTCTGTAGCCTTCGCAACCAGCCGGTCTTGCACAGCATCGGTATGGAAGGCGCCAAAGGCGACAAGTAAAAGGAGGACAATGGCGGCCAACAGACCTGCCACGATTTTCATCGTCAGAGTAAGGACCTTTTTCATAGGCTATTAAGCAAGGATTTCTATTTCATTAGCTTGTTAATTCTTTCTTCTAAATGTTGTGCCGACAGGTTGCGCGACAGCACTCGTCCTTTGCCATCTATCAGCACATTACCTGGCACATCCGCCAGTCCAAACTTCTGTAGCAGCGGTGTCTCCCACATGCGACCGTCACAGACGGTTGACCACTTCAGCGAGTCACGAGCGATGTAGCGTCGACAGATATCTGCCTGACCATCGAGACAGATACTTATCACGCCTAACTGGTCACCATATTGGTTCTTCAACTGCTTCAGACGTTGTTGTACATTCGTACTGGTATAACTCCAGGTAGCCCACGTTGTTACTACGTTGACTTTGCCATTCAGCGTCTTCTCTGTAACCTTCTTGCCATGAATATCAGTAGCCGTAAACTTAGGAATCATGCTATTTACAGCACAGTTCTCTAAGTTCTTCAACTGCCTTTTCAGTGTCAACAACTGTCCATTATCAGGATTTTCTTGCAATAGCATCTCTGTCAACACACGAGCCTGCCGATAGTCGGGATCAGCAGTCTGTATGAAGTAACGCTGCAAGAGATAGATGCTGACAGGAGAATCGCGATTGTCCTTGATAAACTTACTGACAGCATCAGGGATATCTGGCGGCGTGAGGTCGTTGAGTTCCATTCGCAACATTGTCATGTCCTCGTTCTCAGAAGTACCCTCGATGATCATCTCCTTCATGTGCGTGGCATCGCCCTTGATCGTTACCTTAGCACCCGACTTGGCAAAGACCGGCTGCTCAGAATAGTTAGGGAAGACAATCATCAGCGTGGCCTGATCATAGAGATCTGTCTCGTAGGAGAAGCGACCATTGCGCACCTGGATAGTATCGATGCCTACAAGTCCGCCATCAGGACTATACACCCAGAATTCGCCCTGATTGATGTTGCGCAAACGGCCTTCGAGACGGAACTTGCCGCTCTCCGTGCCGCATGCCACCATCATCAGTGCGAGCAATATATAAGCAATGTGTTTCAATGCTTATCTTTTAAATTCAAGGTCGTTATCAGCATAAGCCTTCAGCGAAGCATCCTTCTGGATAGCTGAACGCAGGAACGACTCAGCAGCATAGGTATTACCCTGACGGACGCTGACGATAGCCTGCAGATAGTCAGTCATACCGTCGGCCTTCTCTACATTCTTCAGGGTCTGTGCAGCCTTGGCATAGTTCTTATTCAGAATCTGAGCCAATGCAGCACTGTTAGAGTTGACACCATTGAAATCCTGTTCTGCCAATGCATAGTTGCCCTGAGCCAGGTGCAGGTTGCCAAGAGCCTCTGCCAGTCCGCTGGCATTACCAGCCTGACCAATATAGTTCTCAGCAGCCTTGACATCGCCACGCTGCAGAGCCAACAGACCCAGGTTTGCCTTTGCCTCAGCACAAGCAGCACCAGTATTGGTAGCCTGTGTCAGATAAGCAGCAGCCTCATCATAGTTACCCTTGCTATAGGCCAATGCGGCGAGGTTGTTGAAAGAACGGGCATCCTTTGGATACAGACGGGCAGTAGTCTTCAGAATGCTCTCCTGCTCAGCAGGTGTCTCAGCAATAGAAGCTGCATAAATCAACTCCTCGACGGTAAGCTTTGAAGGATCGTTCTTAATCTGGTTGAAGATGGTCTCGTCGTCACTGCCCAGCGTCTCGTAGTTGATCGTCAGACGAGCACGACGCAGCTCAGGCAGAATACCGTCGGCCAGCTCCTGGAAACCATGACTCAGGTTCTTGATCTGCTGCTCACGCTCCTGAGGATCCTTATACATAGAGAGCACACGCAGAATGACGTCCTTGTCCTGGATATCACTGGCCTGTACCAACTGCTGGAAACCTTCCCAGTCCTGAGCGGTGTAGTTGGCCTCAACGTCACCGTCCATGTTGGCCTGCTTCATCTGCTGCTTAACAAATCCTTCTGTATTCTCCTGACGCTTGTTGGCCAGCTTCTCGTTCAGTGCGAAACCACCATCAGGTGATGCATAAGCAGATACTTCTACATTTGACAGCACAATATTCTCACGATCATTGGCAATGCGCTTCAACAGACTGATAAACTCCTGTACAGTATTGTTCTGCAACTCACTCTTGCGAAGCTCAGCCTGCTGGATGAGGAACTTGATATTAGCCTCCTGCTTCTGCTCAACGACACGCTGGAAAGCATCTGCTGCCACACTGGGCTGAGCAGAAGTCAGCGTACGATGATACAGCTCGCTGGTAGCAATCACGCCGTCAGCCACCTTGATGGCAGGAACATCCACCTGCTTCTTACCCAACTTGGCATCGAAGGTCAGGAACATCTCACTCTTCTGCATAGCGGGCTCAAAGGGATAGCTGGTCTTCATCGTGTAATGACCGCCCAACTGATAGCTGATGGTCTGATCGTTGCCCAGCACCTTCTCACCCTGGAATGTGGCAGGAGCGCCCTTCAGGGTCTGCTGCACACCATCCTTCATATAGCGAAGTTCAGGAGTTACGGTGATAACAGCCTTCTTATTCATATATTTCTCTGGGAAGACACCATTGATGGTGGCATCTACCTGACCACCATCGGCTACCAGCGGATTGGGGTTCACCTTGAAGTAGTCACCAGAGAGTTGGCCCAGCTTTCCTGAGCACGATGTCAGCGTGGCTGCAGCCATCAGAGACATTAGTAGGATGTTCTTTGTTTTCATACTTATATCAATAGCTTTAATACATTATTCTAACATGCAAAGATAAATAATATATTCGGTATAACGGCGAAAAGCATTCCTTTTTTAATATAATTGGTAGTAATTTTTAATTTTTTATTCTTTTCTTCTTTTATTTCCGATTTTATGAGTACCTTTGCAACCGCTTACAAGAAAGGTCGGCATAGCTCAGCTGGTTAGAGTATCACCTTGACATGGTGGGGGTCCTTGGTTCGAGTCCAAGTGTCGACACATAAAAAGAGCGCTAATACCAATATGGATATTAGCGCTCTTTTTTGATATTCAACAAAGCTTGTTACTCTGTTGTGCCGCGAGCGGGACTCGAACCCGCACAGCCGTTATGGCCAAGGGATTTTAAGTCCCTCGTGTCTACCATTCCACCATCGCGGCAGCCGTAAGTGGTTGCAAAGGTATGAAAAATTTGGTACACAGCCAAATTTTTCTTCAAGAATTATCGCCTGAACACGCTGATGACACCATTCGGGCCTGTTGTAGACGCTACATATTTGTCCAAGCCACGGTCGCCCTCTTCACCATTCAAGATGATACCGCCATTATTCATATCATACTTCTTACCACACTTGCTACATGTGGCAATACCGCTGTTCTCCATCGTCACACGGTAATTAGGATTGGCGGTATTGTTCGTACGATTCACACAGTTAGGGCACTGCACGTCATAAGCCACAAAACCACGACTGGCCCCTTCTGTATTCAGCGTTTGGAAGCCCACAATGATACCATTATTCAGGCCCAGTATGAATTTGGCTTCTACCTCTTCAGCAGTCTCCACCTTTTCTGACTTTAAGCCAGCACTGTTTTCAAAGACCAGATATCGCACACCAGAACGTGTATTCTCGGAAATCAAACAGAACACACCCCGTGAATGTTCATCCATAGCCGATGCCAGTGTCGCATCGTTATGAATCATGTTGTTATACGAGAAGCGGCAGGCATGAGTTGAGTATTCTTCATCAGCTTCACAGCCTACCAAGAGGCAGCTAACAGCCAAAAGCCAAATGCCAAAAGCCAAAAGTCTCATTGCAGTAAGTTCTTCTCCGCTTCCACCATACGTTCAAAGCCAAAGCCGTCGAGCACGCTGGTCATCAGTGTACTGATGCGGTCGTTGCAGAGATTGCCGATAGAACCCTCATGCGTATGATGGATATCCTTGTTGGGCTGGAAAGTACCGGCCTCAATGTCCAGTCCGACCTTCTTGTAGGCATCGCGGAAGGGTAAGCCTTCAGCAGCAAGCCTATTGACCTCTTCAACAGAGAACATGGGGTCATACATCGGATTGTCGAGAATATCCTCACGAACTTCTATCTTATTAATAATGTAAGCTGCCATCTGCAGACAGTCTTTCAGTTCATCGAAAGCAGGAAGGAATACCTCCTTGATGATTTGCAAGTCGCGGAAGTAGCCCACAGGCAGGTTGTTCATGATGAGTGTCACCTGTTGAGGCAATGCCTGCAACTTATTACACTTGGCACGAATCAGTTCGAAGACATCGGGGTTCTTCTTATGCGGCATGATGCTGGAACCCGTTGTACATTCTTTAGGCAACTTGAGAAACGAGAAGTTCTGGGAATTGAACATACAAGCATCAAAAGCCATCTTAGCCAAGGTGCCTGCGATGGTAGCCAGTGCAAAGCCAACATTGCGCTCCGTCTTGCCACGTCCCATCTGCGCATATACCACGTTATAGTCCATGGAGTCAAAGCCCAGCAGATCGGTCGTCATCTGACGATTCAGTGGGAACGACGAGCCATAGCCAGCAGCAGAACCAAGGGGATTACGGTTCGTCATCTTATACGCCGCCTGCAAGAACAGCATGTCATCGGTCAGCGACTCGGCATAAGCACCAAACCACAGTCCGAACGATGAAGGCATAGCCACCTGCAAGTGGGTATAGCCTGGCATCAGCACTTTTTTATACTGTTCGCTCTTCTGGATCAACTCGTCGAAGAGCACCTTGACAGCCTCTGCCACCTCCATGAGTTCGTGGCGGGTAAAGAGTTTGAGGTCAACAAGTACCTGGTCATTGCGTGAGCGGCCAGAATGTATCTTCTTACCCATGTCGCCCAATTTGCGCGTCAGTATGAGTTCCACCTGTGAGTGAACATCCTCGACACCGTCCTCAATGACAAATTCGCCACGCTCACACAACTGATAGATATTCTTCAGTTCTGCCAGCAACTGTGGCAACTCGTCATGGCCTATCAGACCGATGCTTTCCAACATGGTGATATGAGCCATCGAACCCAGCACATCGTACTTGGCCAGATACAAATCCATTTCACGGTCACGACCCACGGTGAAGCGCTCAATCTCAGCATTCACCTCAAAATTCTTTTCCCAGAGTTTGTTTGCCATTATACAAAAGGAATTTGTGACAATGCGTCAGCTATTTTTTCTACGCCATCTTGCAGAGGACCACTAACCATTCCCTTCAGCATAAAGGGGATGTCGGCCTTGACAGTTACCTTCATCTTGCTGGAAGTACTGTCAACAGGCAGCACCTGTATCCACAGGTTGAAGGCCAGCGGTGACTGTTCAGTCTCAAACTTCACACACTTATTCTCCTCACGCTCACAGATACGCAGTTTGATGGTACCTACGGGTGACACACTGACCTGTACAGAGTCGCTATCGAACTGGAAGTCCTGCAACTTATCCTGAGGAATACGGTCGCGAACACGCTCCAAGTTGCTTAGGTCACTGATATTGCGATACACATCCTCTACGGGATAGGGTATCTGCTTGACGTTACTTTCAAACTTTGTCATTTCTTCCAATTTGCGGGGTCCTTACGCCACTCTTTCAATACTTCAAGATCAGCTGTCTTTATATAGCCTGTCTCAGCAGCCTGCTCCAGAACAGCATTATAGTCGCTCAGCGTAATGAGTTTAACACCAGCCTCACGGAAAGCCTCTTCGGCTACGGGGAAACCGTAGGTGAACGAAGCCACCATACCAATGACCTCTACACCATACTGACGCAGCGCCTCCACAGCCTTCAGACTGCTACCACCGGTAGAAATCAGGTCTTCTACGACGATTACCTTGGCACCCTTTTTCAGTTCACCTTCTACCTGATTGCCCATACCATGATCCTTTGGCTTCGGACGAACGTAGGCATAGGGAAGACCGAGTTCGTCAGCCACCAGTGCACCCTGTGCAATGGCACCGGTAGCCACACCTGCTACAGCCTCAGCCTCAGGGAAATTCTGCTGGATAGCGTGGCAGAGTTCAAGCTTAACAAATGAACGCACGTCGGCATAGCCTAATGTCTTACGGTTGTCAGTATAGATGGGTGAATGCCAACCGCTGGCCCATGTAAATGGCTCATTGGGTTGTAACTTGATGGCCTCGATATCCATCAACTTCTGTGCAAATTGTTTCTTGATCGTATCCATTTCTCTACAATTTTGGCGCAAAGGTACGCTTTTTAATTGAGAATTGAGAATTGAGAATTGAGAATTTTTAATTGCGGCAGCAAATTTTTCACTTTTCACTTTTCACTTTTCACTTTTTTTACTACCTTTGCACCCGATTTAGCAAAGTGCTTGTCAAGGGGTGCTCACGGCTGTGGGCTGAGATGATACCCTCCAAACCTGATACGGATAATGCCGACGTAGGGATGATAGAGTAACTGAACAACCCCTTATTTCGTAGTATTAATAAATAAGGTAAAAGAAATGAGATTGTTTTTCATGACGGCTCTGTTGGGCGTAGTGACTGCCCAAGCAGCCGAGGTGGACACACAACTGGACACGCTGAAGAGCGTGGAGTTGCAGAATGTACAGGTAGTAGCAACACGCGCTACCAAGAAGACGCCTGTAGCGTTTACAAACATGAGTCAGGAACAGCTGAAGGCTGTCAACTTCGGACAGGACATTCCCTATCTGTTGTCGTTGACCCCCAGCATCACGATGACCAGCGATGCTGGTAACGGTATCGGCTATACCTCACTGCGTGTTCGTGGTACCGACCCCAGCCGAATTAACATTACTGCCAATGGCATTCCCATGAACGACGCTGAGAGTGCCCAGCTCTACTGGGTTAACATGGGCGACTTCGCCAGCAGCGTACAGTCTATGCAGATTCAGCGTGGTGTAGGTACATCAACCAACGGCTCTGGTGCCTTCGGTGCTACACTGAACATGCAGACAGAGAACATTGGCGTAAAGCCATTCATCGGTCTGGACCTGAGCGGTGGTAGCTACTACAGCCATAAGCAGACGCTACGCTTCGGCACAGGACTGATTGGTGGTCATTGGGGCGTACAGGGTCGTCTGTCGAATATTGGTTCTAAGGGTTATCTGGAGCGTGCCTCTACTAAGTTGAACAGCTATTTCCTGCAGGCTGGCTACTTTGGTGACAACACCGTAGTGAAGTTCATCACCTTCAACGGTGTGGAAGAGACCTACCACGCCTGGAACTACACATCAAAGTATGAACAGAGCCTCTATGGACGCCGCTACAACTCATGTGGTGAGTACTACGATGCCAACGGCAACACCCGCTATTACGACAACCAGACAGACAACTACCATCAGCAGAACTATCAGCTGATATGGAACCAGCACCTGGCACATGGTCTGAGCCTCAACGCAGCCTTGCACTACACCCGTGGCGACGGCTATTATGAGGAATACAAGCGCAAGCGCACCTTGTTTGAATATGACTTGGACAACGCCATGACATGGGCTAAGAGCGATCTGGTACGCCAGAAGAAGATGGCTAACGACTTCTATGGTGTCGTAGCCTCACTGTTCTACGACAACCAGAAGAACTTGCAGGCTACCTTCGGTGGTGGCTGGAACAAGTATGATGGCGACCACTTTGGACTGGTGAAGTGGGTAAAGAGTCCTGTCGATGCCCTCCTACCCGACCACAAATACTATGACAACAATGCCAAGAAGACAGACTTCAACGTCTATGGTAAGGTAAGCTACGAGTTCCTGCGCGGACTGAGTGCTTTCGTTGACCTGCAGTATCGTCATCTGGGTATTAAGATGCATGGTCCTACGGACGAAATCAATTGGGACAACAACCAGCGCATCGTCTATGACATGGAAGAGACATACAACTTCTTCAATCCTAAGTTTGGACTGAACTACGACATCAATGCCCAGCATAAGGTTTACGCCTCGTATGCCATTGCTCACAAGGAGCCTACACGTAACAACTTTGAAAACAACATCAATGCAGAGTTGGAGATGCCCAAGTCTGAGCGTCTGAACGACTTGGAATTAGGTTACAAGTACCAGAGTCAGGTATTCACCGCAGGTGTCAACTTCTATTGGATGAAGTATAAGGACCAGTTCGTGCTGACTGGTGAGATTGACAAGATTGGCGAAGCCATCACTCGTAACGTACCCAAGAGCTACCGTCTTGGTATAGAACTGGAGGCAGCCGTCAAGCCCGTCAACTGGTTCCGTTGGGATGTAAATGCCACTTGGTCGAAGAACCGCGTAAAGGGTATCACCGTCAAGCTGACAGACAAGAGCATTGCCGACCTCGGCGAGCAGCCATTGGCTTTCTCACCCGACTGGATTGCCAACAACATCTTCACCTTCAACTATAAAGGTCTGAAGGCCAGCATCCAGAGCCAGTATGTAGGCGAGCAGTATATGACCAACACTGGTTTCAAGAGCTACCAGACTCTCGACGACAATGGTCAGCCCACAGACGTCAGCATGATGCTCGACAGTCACTTCACCACCAACATCGACCTGTCATACAACTTCAAGTTGCCTAAGTTCGGTGTGAAGGACATCACCATTGGCGTATCGCTCTACAACATCTTCTCTGCAGAGTACGACAACAACGGTTGGGCAGCACCAGCATATACCAAGGATAATGGAAAGGTTATTGCTACGGGTTGCGACACCTCCGACCAGTATGAGGCTGGCTTCGCTCCCTCTGCGCCATTTAACATGATGGCTCACCTATCGATTAACTTTTAGTGGAAAGTGGAAGGTGGAAAGTGGAAAGAATAAAAGATGACACTAGACTGGCTTGACATATTGACCACGATACTCGGCCTGATTTATATCTGGCTGGAGTATCGTGCTCATATTGCCCTCTGGGTGGTAGGTATTATCATGCCAGCACTCGACGTGATTCTCTATTGGAACCACGGACTGTATGGTGACGCGGGTATGGCATGCTACTATACGCTAGCTGCAGTCTACGGACTCATCATGTGGAGCCTCTCCCCCAACCCCTCCCCAAGTAGGGAGGGGAGTGGCGAGCATGAAGTCTCCTCTACTGTGAGCGAGCTCCCCATTACCCACATGCCCCTCGGCAAGTATCTGCCCGCCACACTGTTCTTCTTTGCGGCATGGGGCGCTACCTACTACGTACTCATCACGTGGACCAACTCTACCGTTCCCCTACTCGACTCCTTCACCAATGCCCTGTCGTTTGTCGGCATGTGGGCGTTGGCACGCAAATATATCGAGCAGTGGTTCTTCTGGATTGTTGTTGATGTGGTCTGCTGTGTGCTCTACGTACAGAAAGGCATTCCCTTCAAGGCTGGTCTCTACGGACTCTATGTCGTCATCGCTATAGCAGGATATTTCAAATGGAAAAAACTTTCGACGCAGTCATCATAGCCAACGGAGCGTTTCCCACTCACGCCGTACCGTTAGACATTCTGCACCACGCAGCACATCTTATTGCATGCGATGGAGCCATTGCCCCCCTCCTTTTGGAGGGGCTGGGAGAGGCTGTCATTATCGGCGACGGTGATAGCGTGCCTGCAGAGTTCCGTGACCGTCTTATCCAGATTGACGAGCAGGACGATAACGACCAGACGAAAGCCACGCGCTACTGTGTGGAGCATGGTTGGAAACGTATTGCCTACCTCGGCAGCACGGGTAAGCGTGAAGACCACACCTTAGGCAATATCTCGCTCCTGATGCGCTACTACCGTGAATGGGGCGTTGAGGGCACCATGTTTACCGACTACGGTTTCTTCACCCCTGCCTACGGCAACCGCACATTCAATACTATGAAAGGCCAGCAGATCAGCGTCTTCAACTTTGGCTGTCATCTGCTCACCTCCGAAGGTCTCCGTTGGGATGCCTACAATTTCTCAGAGTGGTGGCAAGGCACCCTCAACGAAGCCCTCGGTGACACCTTCTCCATCCATGCTGATGGCTACTATCTCGTTTACCAGACCTACGAGGCGAAATAATACGACCTTTTTAGGTCGTTTTTTCATTGCAGAAGCAAATTCTTCACTTTTCACTTTTCACTTTTCACTTTTTTTTGTACCTTTGCAACCTGATTATTAAATAGGTATGAAGATAGAAGAACAGATACAGCAGGCCGCGATGGCCGCAGTGAAGGCACTGTATGGACAGGACGTGCCTGAGAAGATGGTGCAGCTGCAGAAGACGCGCAGCGAGTTTGAGGGTAGTCTGACCCTCGTGGTGTTCCCCTTTGTCAAGATGGCCCGCAAGAGTCCTGAACAGACTGGTCAGGAGATTGGCCAGTATCTGGTCGACAACTGCGACGCTGTCAGCAAGTTCAATGTGGTGAAGGGTTTTCTGAACCTGAGCATTGGCGATGCTGCCTGGCTCAACATGCTGGCAGACATCGATAAGGACGACCACTACGGCGAAAAACTCGCTGACGAGAGTTCACCTCTCGTCATGATCGAGTACTCTTCGCCCAACACCAACAAGCCTCTGCACCTCGGCCACGTGCGTAACAACCTGCTGGGTTGGTCGCTGGCTCAGATTATGCAGGCCAACGGCAACAAGGTGGTGAAGACCAACATCGTCAACGACCGCGGTATTCATATCTGTAAATCTATGCTCGCCTGGCTGAAGTACGGCAATGGCGAGACCCCCGAGACCTCTGGCAAGAAGGGCGACCACCTCATTGGCGACTACTATGTAGCCTTCGACAAGCACTACCGCGAGGAGATTAAGGAACTCGTGGCACAGGGTATGGACGAGGAGAAGGCCAAGCAGGAGGCTCCACTCATCAAGGAGGCTCACGAGATGCTCGTAAAATGGGAGAATAACGATCCTGAGGTTCGCGCTCTGTGGGAGAAGATGAACAACTGGGTATATGCCGGTTTCGACGAGACCTACAAGAAGATGGGCGTCGGCTTCGATAAGATATACTACGAATCACAGACCTACCTCAAGGGTAAGGCCAAGGTAGAAGAAGGACTCGCCAAGGGTCTCTTCGAGCGTCACGAGGACAACTCGGTATGGGCCGACCTGACCAACGAGGGTCTGGACCAGAAGCTCTTGCTCCGTAGTGACGGCACCTCTGTCTATATGACACAGGACATCGGTACTGCCGAGATGCGTTTCCAAGACTACCCCATCGACAAGATGATCTACGTCGTTGGTAACGAACAGAACTACCACTTCCAGGTGCTCTCTATCCTGCTCGACCGTCTGGGCTTCAAGTGGGGTAAGGAGTTGGTACACTTCTCTTACGGTATGGTAGAGTTGCCTAACGGTAAGATGAAGAGCCGTGAGGGTACCGTAGTTGATGCCGACGACCTGATGGAACTGATGGTAGAGGATGCCTACAAGACCTCTATGGAACTGGGCAAGTTTGACGATATGACCGAGGAAGAGCGTCGCGAGATTGCCCGCATCGTGGGTATGGGTGCCCTGAAGTACTTCATCCTGAAGGTGGACGCTCGCAAGAACATGCTGTTCAACCCCGAGGAGTCTATCGACTTCAACGGCAACACAGGTCCCTTCATCCAGTACACCTACGCTCGTATCCGCAGTATTTTGAGAAAAGCAGAGAATCTCAATTCTCAATTCTCAATTCTCAATTCTCAATTGGCCGACAAGGAAGTCGAGCTCATCCAGAAGATGAGCGAGTATGGTGCTGCCGTAGAGCAGGCCGGCAAGGACTACTCGCCCTCAGGCATTGCCAACTACTGTTACGAGCTGACGAAGGTGTTCAACCAGTTCTACCACGACTTCTCTATCCTCAACGAGCCCGACGAGCAGAAGAAGGCCATCCGCCTGATGCTGGCCAAGAACGTCGCCAAGATCATCAAGAACGCTATGGCGCTGCTCGGCATCGAAGTGCCTGAGAGAATGTAAAAGCCTCCCCCCAACGGATAATGGTTATTGGTTAATGGTTCAGAACCCTCCCGACTATAGACACGACACCGTCCTGCCCCTACCTCTGGATGTTAGGGCAGATGCGTGGGCCGTGGATGCTGCTTGCAGCGGCAATCCAGGACCCATGGAGTATCAGGCTATTGACCTGCAGACTGGTGCCCGCGTATTCCATTTCGGTCCTATGAAGGGAACGAACAATATCGGAGAGTTTCTGGCTATTGTCCATGCCCTGGCATTGATGCAGCAGCAAGGACTGCACGACAAGGCTATCTATAGCGACTCGTACAACGCTATTCTGTGGGTCAACAAGCGTAAATGTAAGACAAAATTAGAGCGCACCCCTGAGACGGAGCCGCTCTATCAGATTATTCTGCGCGCCGAGCGTTGGCTAAACACACATACATGGCGCAATCCCATCATCAAATGGGAGACCCAGAAATGGGGCGAAGTGCCTGCCGACTTCGGTAGGAAGTAAGAGCCTACCCCAAACCCCTCCCAAAAAGGAGGGGCTTTCTATTCAAGGGCCTTGATATACCTCTTTATATTATTGCCATCATAGTCTGCCGAAGACAGCAGGGTGACGTTGGCAGGAACCTGCGGTGCACGTGTGCCGTCACTGACGGTGACAGTGCCTGTCTCTACACGAATCTCATCCCACAGACCTGCCTCGATGAACGACTCGTGCGTCTGACGACCACCCTCGACAATGAGCGACTGGATGCCCTGCTGATAGAGGTCGTCAATCTGTTGCTGCAGCGGACGCTGATGCGTCAGCACAACGCGTTTGGGATTGGGCCCATACCAATGACGCACCGTCAACTGCGGATGCTCTCTGGCATCGGTGGTATGACCCACCAGGATGGCATCCTCCTCAGCACGTAACTGATGGCTCAGCATCTGTGTCTGTTCGTTGCTAATCTGCAACGCCTTGCCATGGTCATCGATAAAACCGTTGGCCGTCTGTGCCCACTTCAGGATGATATACGGACGATGCTTCGAGTGATAGGTAAAGAAGCGGCGGTTCAGCCACTGGCACTCCTTCTCCAGCACACCCACCGTTACCTCAATGCCAGCCTTGCGCAGCTTCTCGATACCCCTACCCTGCACCTCTGCAAACGGGTCGATGGTACCTACCACCACGCGCTTCACACCTTTCTTTATAATAAGGTCAGCACAAGGCGGTGTCTTGCCATAGTGCGAGCACGGCTCCAGACTGACATAGATGGTGGCTTCCTTCAACAGTGGCTCATCCTCCGGACGCACAGAGGCAAAGGCATTGACCTCTGCATGACCCTGTCCACAGCGCACATGGTAGCCTTCGCCGATAATCCTCCAACTCCCCCTCCCTTTGGAGGGGGCTGGGGGGAGGCTAATCACCGCACCTACCATTGGATTCGGTCGTGCGCCCTGTATTCCATTCGCTGCCAACTGTAGGCAACGCTGCATATATTTTTCATCAACGCTCATATATTTTTCACTTTTCACTTTTCACTTTTCACTTTTCTTCGTACCTTTGCAGTATGAATTACAACGAATTGTGGCACCAGTTGGCACCGCTCTATGGCGACGGCGAGGCGAAGGCTATCGCACAGATGGTCTATGAGGTACGCTTTGGCCTGTCGCTGTCTGATCTTTACCTCGGCAAAGATACACAATTATCTGCAGATGACCAAGCAGAACTGCAGGAAATTGCCGAAAGATTAGCAGACAACGAGCCCGTACAATATATATTAGGTGTAGCCAACTTCTGCGGACGCACCTTCCATGTAGAGCCCGGCATCCTGATACCACGCCCAGAGACCGAGCACCTCTGCCGCTTAATCACCGAGCATGTGGCGAATGGTTCCCCCATTCGCTCCACCCGCTCCATCCTCGACATCGGCACAGGTAGCGGTTGCATCGCTATCACGCTGGCACTGGACATCCCTGGGGCGCAAGTCACTGCTTGGGACATCTCACCCATCGCCCTGCGTGTAGCAAAAGACAACGCACAGCGATTAGGCGCCAACGTCACCTTCCAAGAGGTCGACGTGCTTAGCTCCCCCTCCCTTTGGAGGGGGATGGGGGGAGGCTCCTCCTTAAGGGGGATGGGGGGAGGCTTCTCTCTCATCGTTAGCAATCCGCCCTACATCTGCGACAGCGAGGCTGAGCAGATGGAGGCCAACGTGTTAGACTACGAGCCAGGACTTGCCCTCTTCGTGCCTGACGACGACCCACTGAAGTTCTATGTACCCATCATGAACTACGCCCAGTCGGCACTACGCGCTGGTGGACAACTGTGGTTGGAGACTAATCCGCTATACGAAGAAATGATTGAGGAACGACTGCTCGAGTTGGGCTTCGAGGTGACAGCCCACGACGACCAGTTTGGCAAAACCCGTTTTATTCAAGCTATACGATGAAACAGAAAACTGAATTCGCAACGCCACACTCTGGCCGCAGGTCAGAGAACGATGCCTACCTGACGCTCGCTGCACTGTGTGCACAGGCTGAGCACTGCCAGTATGAAATGCTGGAGAAGATGCGCCGTTGGGAACTGCCAGAAGATGCGCAGGCCCGCGTGATGCAACGCCTCATCAGCGAGCGTTATGTCGACGACGAGCGCTACGCCCGTGCCTTTGTAAAAGATAAGGTGCGCTACAACAAGTGGGGCCGCCGCAAGGTGGAGCAAGCCCTGTGGCAGAAGCATATCGACGAGGACATCCGTCAGCAGGTGCTTGACGAGGTGGACGACGATGAATATCTCAGCGTGCTCAAGCCCCTACTCCAACAAAAGCGACGTAGCACGAAGGCCGCCAACGACTACGAACTCAACCAGAAATTAATGCGCTTTGCGCTGTCTCGTGGCTTCACCTACGACATTATCCGCCAGTGTCTGGATGTGGACGAAGAGGAGCAACCCTGAACCATTAACCCTGAACCATTAACCCATCATCATGAACTGGTGGACCCGCTTTCTTGACTTCATCTCCCCACGACTGTGCGTGGTGTGTGGACAGCGGCTGGCGCCCACTGAGCGTTCGCTCTGTGGCGTATGCCTGTTCCATCTGCCACGCACCGGCTTCTACCTGAAGCCATTAGACAACCCCATGGCTCAGTTGTTCTGGAAGCTGTCGCCAGTCCAAAAGGCAGCAGCCCTGTTCTACTACCAGCCACATTCCGAGACAGCACAGCTGGTCTACCGTCTGAAATACAACAATCGCCCTGACATTGGTGAGAATATGGGGCGAGTCATAGCCAACGAACTACAGCAGTCCGACTTTTTCAGCAACATTGATGTACTCTTGCCTGTTCCCCTATCCAGCAAGCGTCTGCGCCAGCGTGGCTACAACCAGAGTGAGATGCTAGCCATCGGTGTCAGCGACATCACACACTTGCCCATCGTCACCAAGGCACTACGCCGCAAAGAGTTTCACCAAAGTCAGACCAAGCTGAACCGCTGGCAGCGCCAGGAGAATGTAGCCGACACCTTTCAACTTGTTGACGACAGCCACCTGAAAGGACGCCACGTACTGCTCATCGACGATGTCTGCACCACTGGTGCCACCCTCATCGCCTGTGCCAACGCCCTCAAAGACGTAGAGGGCATCCGCATAAGCTCGCTCACCCTTGGATTTACGAAAGACTAATCCCGTTCATCTGACAACAAAAACAGAAATAATAAAGGGGTATTGAATGTGCTTCTTGAAAAGATTTCTACCTGAAAATTTGGCTGTTACAAGAATAATACCTACATTTGCAAAAGAATACATACAGACAATAGCACAACTTTTTAACAAATAGAGGAAATTATGAAAAACAGAATTTTGCAATGGATGTCCGTTTTACTGATGGGCATTGCAGTATTTGGAGTGACCGCCTGTGGTGGTGATGACAGCAACGATGATGGCGGCAGTACTATTAGTGCGGGATCACTAGTCGGTTGGGCTTTTGAGAAGACAGAGCAGTATGCCAGTACCGGCAACGTGGAGACAGCCCATTGGTATATCGAGTTCAAGACCACCAATTTCGTGATGGTCCACATGTGGGGTAACGGCTACGACGAAGACGGCAGCTACAGGTGGGACCACGGTGAGGTGGACTGCATGTTCACGGTAAGTGGCAACAAAGTGCTGATTACCTACAAGAACGACATCGGCGAGCAGGAAATTGTGCTGACCTTCAGAGGCACTGTTCCTGAGGGATGGACAGTGGCCAAGACTGGCAGCGGTGCCTCAGAAGAAGGCGGTGGTGGTACTGCTGGCACATCTGACATGTACGGCTATTACAGCAGCGACTCCTTCACCAAGTCGGTAGCTAATTATATTAACGATCTTACATCGATGGGCAACTACAATGAGAAGTCCTGGGAATCTATTGAAGAAAACCTCTGGGGCTATGGCTACCAGATACAGAACGGTAACACCATTAACCAGATGTTTGAGCGCGTGGACGTTAACACCAATGGCAGAGAGCCTAAAGCTGAAAAGGGCTGGACTCCCGTTGTCTACAAGACAGAATCTTACAGCGGACGTGCTGGTTCAAAGAGTGTTACCATCTATGTTTACTACTACTATCTGGCAGAGTACGAAAAGACATGGAAATATGTTGTCAAAGGCTCTATATTGGAACTCAGTGATGGCACTAAGATGGAATACAGCAGTAAAAAGCTGACGCAAGGTAATTCATCCTATACAAAAAGATAATTAGTAACGAAAAACAACGCAGGCTGAAGTCACCATGCTTCAGCCTGCGTTTTCTTGGTACCCCGACCGAGAATCGAACTCGGAACTAAGCTTTAGGAGAGCCTTGTTATATCCATTTAACTATCAGGGCAACAAAAACTACTGCAAAGGTAGTCATTTTCTGCGGAAAATGACTACCTTTGCACTATAAATTTCTATAAAAGACAAAAAACTATGGGATAATTAGTCATTAACTCGTACGACGAGTTTGCCGCCCACCTGGGCGAAGAGCTGGGAGCCTCTGACTGGCTGCTGGTAGATCAGGACCGTATCAACCTGTTTGCTGACGCTACGCTGGACCACCAGTGGATACATGTTGACGTGGCTCGCGCCAAGGAGGAAAGCCCCTACAAGTCTACCATCGCCCACGGCTACCTGACGCTGAGCCTGCTGCCCTATATGTGGGACCAGATTATCGAGGTCAACAACATCAAGATGCTGGTGAACTACGGCATGACGGATATGCGCTTTGGTCAGCCCGTGATTACTGGCAGCCGTGTACGTCTGGTTACTACGCTGCACAGCATCCAGAATCTGCGTGGCATCTGCAAGGCAGAGATTAAGTTCAAGATTGAGATTGAAGGACAGCGCAAGCCTGCCCTGGAAGGTATCGCCGCGTTCCTCTACTACTTTAATTGAAATAAAATGATCATCAGAAACGAAGGGGAGTTGTTATTTAAGAAACGAATTTGAATAATTAAAACGAATTTTATCCACGAATTTAATTAATTAAAATTTTAAATAATAATTAGGATAATTCGTGATAAAAATTAGGACCAATTAGGATAATTCGTTTCTAAGAAAAATAACTTTCGTTTCCAGAAAAAAAAAAAATTTGTTTCCCCAGAAACAAATCAGCCCGCCTCCATGATGGAAGCGGGCTGATTTGTATATATCACTTTCCATTACTCAGCAGTAGCCTCATCCTCACGGATGGTACGACCCATGATGAGGAATGCTGTAGGAGCAGCGATGAACAGTGACGACAGGGTACCGAAGACAACACCCAGAATCATAGCGAACGAGAAGCTGCGGATAGAGTCACCACCGAGGATGAAGATACACAGCAATACGATCAATGTGGTTACAGAAGTGTTGATGGTACGAGCCAGCGTCTGGTTCAGCGAGTCGTTGAACAACTGCTGACGGTCGCGCTTGCCATAGAGCTGGAAGTTCTCACGGATACGGTCGAATACTACCACCTTATCGTTGATAGAGTAACCGATTACCGTCAGGATAGCACCGATGAATACCTGGTCGATTTCCAGTGACATGGGCACCCAACCCCACAGTACAGAGTACATACCGATTACTACCAGTGCATCCAGAGCCAGCGCGATAACGGCACCTGCAGAGTATGCCAGGTTGCGGAAGCGCAGCAGGATGTAGAGGAAGATAGCGAAGAGGGCGATGATAACGCTGTAGATAGCACCCATGGTGATATCCTTAGCCACAGCAGGACCTACCTTTGCCGAGCTGATGATTGAACCACCCTCACGAACGTCAGGATTCTTGAAGGCCTCAACACTTGCCTGGCTGATGAAACCGCCCTTCTTCAGTGCGTTGTAGAGGATGGTCTCAGCCTCGTCGTCAACAGTAGGACTGTTAGACTCGATATCCCAGTTGGTAGATACGCGGATGGTCTTGCCATCAGTACCCAGAGCGATAACGCTGGTGTTAGCATCCTTGCCGGCATTCTCACCGATGGTGTTAACGAAGGCACCAGTCAGAGCAGCACGGACGTCCTCTACGTGAGTCTCCTTATCCAGTGTTACTACATAGTTACGACCACCAGTGAAGTCGATGCTCTGGCTCAAGCCACGAACAAAGAACAGTGATACGATGAAGATGATAGCCAGAACGCCCCAGAGTGTGAAGCTCTTCTTGTACATACCCATGAAGTTGTACTTAGCGTTCTGCATCAGGTTCTTAGAATATCCAGTAACGAAGGTCAGGTTCAGCCACTTGTCCTTCTTCAGGCGGTTCTCGTAAACCAGACGGGTCAGGAACACAGCGGTGAAGAATGAGCAGAAGATACCGATGATCCAAGTGGTAGCGAAGCCCTTGACAGGACCTGTACCGAAGAACAGCAGGATGAAACCGGTAATCAGAGAGGTAACGTTAGAGTCGAAGATAGCTGAGAAGGCGTTTGAGTAACCCTTCTGCAGAGCTTCCTTCAGGCTCAGGCCACGCTTCAGCTCTTCCTTGATACGCTCGTAGATCAGCACGTTAGCATCCACAGCAGTACCCAGTGTCAGCACGATACCAGCGATACCAGGCATGGTCAGAGCAGCCTGGAACGATGTCAGGATACCCAGTGTGAAGAACAGGTTGAACAGCAGGGCGATATCGGCAAGGATACCGGGGATGAAGCCGTACAGCATGATCATGTAAACCATCAGCAGCACGAAGGCGATGATGAACGACATGATACCCTGCTGGATAGACTGTGCACCCAGTGAGGGACCAACGACCTCTTCCTGTACGATGCGGGTAGGAGCCGGCATCTTACCAGAGTTCAGTGTGTTGGCCAAGTCCTTAGTATCTTCGATAGTAAAGTTACCAGTGATAGAAGAGTTACCACCATCAATCTGTGTCAGGATACGTGGAGCAGAGTAAACGGCGTCGTCGAGCACGATGGCGACACCACGACCGATGTTCTGCTTAGTAATCTGGCTCCAGCGGCGAGCACCGTCAGAGTTCATCTGCATAGAAACAGAGGGATGACCCATCTGATCGAAGTCGTCCTTAGAAGAGGTAATCACGTCACCCTCCAGTGGAGCACGGCCGTTAGGCTCAGTAATCTTCAGGGCATACAGGGCGAAGATGTCACCCTTGGTGTTCTGACCACCGAAGTCCTCGGGCTTAGCACCCCAGCGCAGCTTGCACTCTGCAGGCAGCACCTGAGCGGCAATCTCTGAATAGATAATCTTGTCAACCTCAGCGGTATCGCGGGCGTTAGCATAACCTACTACAGCCAGACCCTGACCCTGAATGGGCTGGAACACGCTGAACAGGGGGTTCTGCTTCTTAGCCTCAGCAACAGCCTTGCTGTCGTCAGCCTTAGCGTCCTTCTTAGCCAGCTTAGCAGCCAGGTCGGTAGCGGCAGCGGTAGCAGCGGTGGTGTCGGCAGCAGCAGCCTCAGCAACTGTAGTGTCAGCAACTTCCTCAGCAGCGCCATTGGTGATGGCGTACTTCTGATTCAGCTGAGCCAGCAGGGGAACAATCTCCTGTGTGTTATAGGTCTCCCAGAACTCGAGGTTGGCAGAACCCTGCAGCAACTTACGTACGCGCTCAGGCTCCTTCACACCAGGCATCTCGACCATGATACGGCCAGACTGACCCTCCAGCTTCTGGATGTTAGGCTGTACAACACCGAACTTATCGATACGGTTGCGAACAACATTAAATGAGTTATCAACGGCAGACTGTACCTCAGCACGCAGGGCGCTCTCAACCTCTGAGTCGCTTGACTGGGTGCTTACCTTGCCCTTCATCTGCTGGGTAGCGAACACAGCTGCCAAGGGGCGACCGTTACTGTTCTGCTTCCAGTACTTGATGAACAGCGAGATAAAGTCGTTCTGACTTGTCTCTTCTTCCTTCTTGGCCTCTTCCATTGACTTCTTGTAGGCTGCGTCGGTCTTGTGGTCAGCCAGCACGTCGATGACGTCGGGTACTGATACCTCAAGAATAACGTTCATACCGCCTTTCAGGTCAAGACCCAGGCCCATCTCCAACTCGCGGCACTGCTTGAAAGAGTAGATTCCGCAGTACACTTTCTCGTTCATGATTGAGTCGAGGTACTCCTGACCAGCCTTCTCACCCATGGCAGCAGCCTTACTCTCGTAGTGGCGTGTTACGAAGGTGAAGGAAAGGTAGAAGCAGCAAACGAGAATCAAGACGATTGCGATAAATTTTACAATTCCTTTGTTTTGCATTGTTAATTTTATTGTTTTATTTAATGTTTTCGCATTTTTAGCCCGCAAATATACACATTTTTCTCCACTTACAGAAATTTATTTAGAAAATTCGTGTGATTTTCACTATTTTACACCAATTTTTAACCAACAAACCACTGGATAGTGGTCGCTGGCGTCCATTTTTGTGTCAATATAGCACTGATAGGGAGTGATATCTGGTGAACAGAATATGTGGTCGATACGGAACGAGAATGCCTTCTGATTATATGACAATCCGACACCACGTCCTGTCTCTACGAAACAGTCACGCAGCTGTTTAGCCATTTCGTGGCGCGAAAAGGAGATGGGATTGTCGTTGAAGTCACCACAGAGTATGACGGGATAGTCCATGATGTGCTGACTCACATAGTCGCACACGGCCTCTATCTGCCTAGAGCGTATGGCGTTGGCCTCAGCCAGCTTCACCATCAGCAACTGCGACTCCGCACGCACCGAGTCGCTGGCCACCTCGCCCTTCAGCAGTTGGCGGTACTGTTCGCGGTCGGCCTGACTCAGATGGCAACTCTCAAAGTGGTTGTTCACCACGATGACGGTGTCTTTGTCCACCTTCAGCCACCATGCCACGCTGCCGTTGTTGCTGGCCGTGGGATAGTCAATCTTCTCTCGACGGACAATGGGAAAGCACGTGTGGATGCCCAAGCAGTTGAAGCGTGTCTGGTCGTGACACAGTTCCAGCGTGTCGTTATACGTCAGACCCCGCTCCTCATACTGCTTGAAACAGTAGCGGCGCCACGAGTCGTTGTCTTCCTGCAGACACACGATGTCGGCCTTCTCGTCTATCAGGTAGTCGCGCACCTTCTCGAAGCCCTGCTCGTATTTGTAGTTGCCGCCATAGCTGCAGACGTTGTACGACACCAACTTCAGTGCACCCTCGGGAGGCGCCTCGCTGACATTGATGGGCATATATATAGAAATAGGTACGTACGCTAAGATGAAACCCACGGCAGGCACCCATGCTCTCGTCCATTTGAAGATGAGCCAGAACAGCAGGAATGCCAAGTTGATCAGCAGCAGAATGGGGAACGCCATGCCCACGGTCGACACCAGCGGGTGCTCGGCAGGATGGATGCGATCGCTATAGCCTACCAACAGCATCACGATGACGGTAGCCACGTTGGCCCCCGTCATCATCTGCACGGTCCACTTCTTCAGTTGCTTAATCACGATGGGCGCTTCTGGTCAAACAACTTCTGCTTCTCCTCCTTGGTCAGGCTGTCGTAACCACTCTTGCGAATCTTGTCGAGAATGGCGTCTATCTCCTCCTGGTTCTGACGCTGTCGCATGTTATACTCCTCGTCGGTCTCGCGGCGTGCTTTCGTCTGCTCAGCATGCATGTGGCGCTTGCGCTGGTAGTCCTCATGCTTGCGAATCAGGTTGTCGAAGAACTCCTTGCCATAGCTGCGACCGTAACGCTGGCTACTGCCCGGATGTTTCTGCCAGTAGCGTATCAGCAGGAATCCAAACAGCATACCTCCTAAGTGTGCCATGTGGGCTACGCCATCGCCAGGACCACTCATCGCCGAGAACAGCTCAATGACGATATAGCCCAAGATGAGCCATTTGGCCTTGATGGGGAACGGAATGGGGATGATAAACAGGCGCTCGTTGGGGAATATCATACCGAAGGCCAGCAGGATGCCATACACAGCACCCGACGCACCGATGGTTGTCCACAGGTTGATGTAGCTGTCCATCGATATCTGCGCACCGCCCATATTCACATACTCATAGGCTGCCAAGCCCTGTGCTAAATAGTTGCCATACTGCACCAACTCCTGCACGATACCGGCACCGACGCCACAGACAATGTAATAAAAAAGGAATTTCTTCGGACCCCATACACGCTCTATCACCGAACCGAACATCCACAGGGCAAACATATTAAAAAGGATATGCGTAAAGCTGCCGTGCAGAAACATGTAGGTCAGGAACTGATACACACGGAAGTCGCTGGCCATAAAAAAGTGCAGGCCTAACAGCGCATTCAGGTCTACCCCACTACGCTGCAGTACCCAGGTGGCCAAGTAGGCCAGAACGTTAATGACCAACAGATTCTTGGTCATAGCAGGCATATTGTACATCTTATCTATTTCTTATTTGACTATTTACGATTTACTCTCTATTCCCTAAAGCAACAAGCGTGCCATTTATGTGCGCAAAATTACGAAAAATATCCCATTTTAAGCACGAAAATGGGCCAATACACACTTTTTTTTATGAAAATAGCAATTTTTTTTCAATTTTTGTTTGTTTTTTCCCAAGTTTATCCTATATTTGCGTTCAGAAATCGACTTAAACTATTTATCATTCACTTTAAAACAACAAAATTATGAACAAAACAGAATTGATCGATCAGATTGCAGCTGGTGCTGGTCTGACAAAAGTTGACGCAAAGAAGGCTCTGGACGCTACCGTAGCAGCTATCAAGGACGCTCTCGTAAAGGGTGACAAGATTCAGCTCGTTGGTTTCGGTACTTTCGCAGTTGCTGAGAAGCCCGCTCGTGAGGGTATCAACCCCGCTACCAAGCAGAAGATTAAGATCGCTGCCAAGAAGGTTGCTAAGTTCAAGGCTGGCGCTGAGCTCGCTGAGGCTGTCAACAAATAATTCTTGTTAAGAAAAAATCACAAGAGGACTTCACTTCGGTGAGGTCCTCTTTTCGTAAAGCGGAAGCATGGCAGAGCAAGAGAAATGGAAATGGCAAGAGCCTGGAAGAGCATGGAATGGTGTTGGCCTCTACCATGTCACGCTGACAGTCACCGACAGGCAGCCCCTCCTCGGTACCCTTGCCACCCCAGACAATGACCCGCTGAAGGCAAGAGTAAACCGCACGGCTCTTGGGAATGCCTTGGTGGACTGCCTGCTAAGCATTCCGACCCATCACCCCGAGGTGCAGGTGTTGCATTTCTGCCTCATGCCCGACCACCTGCATGCCGTCTTATATGTAAGGCGCACCATGCCCACAGGTATTGGCACGTTAGTGCGTGGCTTCTGGCAAGCCGCCAAGAAGCTTGGCCGTGCCCATACAGCCGTCCTGTCCTCTTCTTTAACTTCCCCTTCTTCATTTCCCCCGAATGCCATTCGGGAAAATCCCCAAGGAGTGCCGCCCACCCTCCGCGACGAGACCACCCACCTGGAGTCCGCCTCCACAGCCTTGCGCCAAACAATGGGTGACGAAGCCTACTACCGCTTAGCGCCCGTCTTCACCGAGATGCCCTTCATCCGCCCGATGTCTCACAACACCCAACTGCCCAACACCATCCGCTACATCGACATGAACCCTCAGCGTCTGGCAACAAAGCGCATGAAGCCAGGTTATTTCCGTGTACAGCAAGGCATAACCATTGGTGAGCGCACTTACGATGGCGTAGGCAATACAACGCTCCTCATGGGGGAACAATATGACACAGTTCATGTGCGTAGCAAAATGGTAAAAGCGGCAGAGCTTGGCAATAACAAAGAGCTTCGCGACTACATGAATGGGTGTGTGCTAAAGGCCCGCCAAGGCGTCATCATGGTCTCACCATTCATCTCTCCTCAAGAGAAACAAGTTATGCAGGTACTGCTTCGCGAACAGCGGCCGTTTATAGTGCTTGCTGATAATGGCTTCCGTGACTTCTACAAGCCCATCGACAGTCTCTTCGACGCCTGTGCTGCAGGGCGTGTACTGATTCTTAGCCCTTGGCCATACGATGCCAACAAGCGCCACATCAGTCGCATGGAATGTGTGGCGCTCAATGAGATGGCAGAAGAAATCTGCCACATTCTATCAAAAAAGAACATCGCTCAGGGAAATTCCTGAGCGATGATTGTATGTAGGGATTAGTCGTCCCAGTCCCAGTCGTCGTCTTCACGACCAAGAGCGTTACTACCGCTACCACCTGTAGTGTTAAGGCCACCTGCAAAGCCATCAGGGTTTGACGCAGCCAGCATCTTCTGGGTTTCTATCTTTACGACGTTCATTACCGGATTAATATATGTCTTTTTCATAATCGTTCTTTTTTTGTTTCAACATTAATTGACCATTAATTTGAACATTAATTTCTCATTAATTATTTCACTACGACCTTCTTGCCGTTCACGATGTACAGACCCTTGGTGGGCTGAGCTACGCGCTGACCAGCGAGGTTGAAGTACTCATTATTAGCCTTCTCTACCTTAACAGTCTCAATGGCTGTTGGTTCGTCGTCAGCAAATACTACGTTCAGTTCACGAGCGTCAGCACCAGAACTCAGTTTCAAGAAAGCCTTGCCTGCTGCAATTGAGCCATCCGTTACTTTGGTAAACTGAGCCTTACCTTCAACATTCAAAGCCAACATATACAGGTCATAACCATCATATGCATTGTAGGCGGTAGCTGCAGAAGTATTACCTATCAAGTCCCCCTTAGCAGTAGAAGACGATGCTGCCACAGGAATATTATGAGTCTTAACGTCACCCTTCAGCACAACACCAGTGTTTGCAGGAATATCGTCAACCTCAGTGAGGGTAACAGTATTCTCACTTACAGAAGCGGTATAAGCCTTCACTTCGCTACTCAAGCCAGAGAAGTCAAGAGCATAGTCCGTATATAATGTAGCAAAGCCAGATGTGCTAGCGATGGTGACAGGAACAGAAGAAGGAATAGAGGTGCAGTAGCCAGAATAATTTGTAACTGTTCCTTCTGCACTAAAAGTAATGGTGAGATCCCATATCCTAAGTCCTGCACTTGTTAACAAATAGAAGGATTTATCATCACCTGTCAAATCAATGCTGAATGACTCTGCACTAGATAATGTTGCTTTTGTAATGTCATCAGTATCAGAATTTCCTCTTGTTTTCTTGTTTTTAATATGTATTGTGCCAGAATATGCATTGCCTGATGCATTTGTACATTCAGTAGTTGAAATATTTGTTATCTTACCAGGTAATGTAGGAACATAAATATAACTTAACGTAGCATTATCTCTCATCTGACACCAGTCATTTTGTTTGCATGCGTTAACCTCAATATTGTATTCTGTTTCTCCAATTGTTTTCTTTATAGTTACCGTTCCATAGCTACCACTAAGCTTGCCACTAAAATCAGAATTATCAATTGTCAGATTCTGGCTTATCACTTTGGTTTCTTCTGTCTTATTTGCAAACACTGCATAATAGGTTACATTGCTGGTGCTCATCGTAGCAGATTTTACGAATGTTGGTGCAACATCCGTTGCCCCATCAATAGTAGCATCAGCCCAACCTACAAATTTCTTACCTCCAATGTCTGTAGGGTCAGCTGGGAATGTAATAGCCTCACCTTCTTCAACATTAAGAATATTAGTAACTCCATTAACAGAGAACGTTACCTCATGACTAGGATAGCTAACTGTTATCTCAATTGACTTAGAGTCACCAACCTTATAAGTAGGATTAGTAGCAGAAACGACAGGTGTAACAGTGATGTTGGCAGTACCCTTTGCGACAGCCGTAATAACACCGCTTGCATCAACGGTAGCTACTGTTTCATCGTCTGATTCATAAGTATAGCTTACAGGAGTCCATCCTGCTTGGTCATTGGTAACTGTAGTAGTGGTTGTTTCTGTAATGCCTAAGATAAGAGGATTTGTTGTTGCTGTAAAGGTAGCGATGTTCACCTTAGTGCGTGGAGAAATATTTACAACCTCGTTATTTTCATCAAGTTCATAAGTTGTGCCACTGTATATCTTAAGTTTTCCTTTAACAGTAGCGATATCACCAACTTCAAGCTCGGTTGCGGCTGCAAAATCTGTACCACCAACATTCTTACCTTTATAACACTGCAAATTATCGGTCATTAAGCCATCGTCAGAAATCCAATAAGTAAGTACGCCATTGTCAAACGTACCAATCTTTGCAATGTAACCTTTTACATAATAATCGGTTCCTGCATCAGTTTCACCGGCATCAAGAGCATCTCTGGCTTCTGAAACGGTAAAAGGATGAGCTGATGTTCCATCGTTGGCGGCACTGTTGGTAACATTTAATACATAGGTATTGGATGAAGGTTGATATGTTCCATCAACACCAGCATAACTAGCAGTAATTGTTGTAGAGCCCTTTTTTACTAATGTAACAGCGCCTGTCGTAGGATTAATTGTTGCAACACTTGTCTTGCTTGAAGACCATGTAACTGTTGCCCCATCAATTGCGGCAGAAGAAGAATTCTTAACAACGGCAGATAAAGAGCCTGCTGCTGTTCCAGAAGCAATATCTGTATTAGTAATGCCAGAGTCATCTATTGTAACAGTGGTGGCTTCGCCAGTAACTGCGGACTTTAATACAATTTCTGTAATACATACAGCACTAGAAGTTACTGCAATGGCAATTGTTCGACTTGCACTGGCTAACTCAAAGTTTTTTGTTGTTTCTACTTGAGCAGTAGTGAAAGTCTGAGCAGTTCCGCCATTAATACTAATTGATGATGTAGTCTTCCAACCATAGCAAGTAATATCAAGGGAACCAATCTCGTCATATGTACTAGGTATTGTAAAGGTAAAACTACCTCCACCACTTGCCTTACCGACTTTCAAACATTGCTGTGGAATATCGCCACCTCCAGAACCTTTACCTTTGTAAACATCTCCACCTTTAGCACTACAAGTTATTTTATTCTCTGCTGAAGACAAACCTGCTGCAGAATTGAGGAATGTGGCAACATCGCTTGTCGAAGATAAAGCAGTTGATGTTGTTCCTGTTGGTGCAGGTGTGGCACAATCAAGAGTTAAAACATCGTCTGCCCACATCGTCCCACTACCTACTATTAGGGCGCATAGCAGGAGCATTGATTTAAGTAATAGTTTTTTCATAATTGATGTAAATATTATAGTTAGTAAACATTAATTTCATTCTTATCTGTTGCGGCGCAGAGGGCCGAGGGGTTGCCAGGGCTTTTGCGACGAAATGGTTCCACGTTTCACTAACGTGGTGAGAAGGCAGTGGACATCGGACTTCGCGCGGGTGAAGGCAGCGTCCGGACGTTTCACTTTGCTTCCACGTAGCTTCCACCAGTTCTGCTCAATGGCGAGACAGCTATTCCCAGTAGCGAGACAGCTGTAGCCAACTACGAGACAACTGTAGCGGTGGAGAAACGGTGAGCGTTTTGGGCCAAACGGTGAGCACTTTTCAGAAAACGGTGACCGTTTTCTGGCGTGTACAGCTGATACGCGCACGAGAACAGCTAAGCCAGCTCCGGCTACAGCTGTCTCGTCTCCGCCTACAGCTAATACGCGAGCGTATACAGCTGTCTCCTGCGTGGAAGCAGAGTGACAGCAAAGTGAAACGTCCGCGCGCCCGTTCCACGCGCGCAAACCTTATATACAAAGGTATTGCGAGACGATAGTGGAACGTGAAAGCATTTTTTCAAAAAGACCTAACAACCTAACATAATATTTATAACCATCTGTGTTACAATACCATGCAGATTCGATGCAAGATTTACACCTAACGTCAGACCTAACCTTATACCTAACCTAATCCCTACCCTCGTCCTCAGCATCACCTCAGAGCATTTCCCTACGCAGCATGGTAGGGATAAGGTTAGGGATAATGTTAGGTCTAGGGTTAGGTCTGGCCACACGCTGACCACTCTAAAATGCCCTGTAGATAGGCATTTCAGAGTGGCCACGTTAGGTTGTTAGGTCTATTTTTGAAAAACCGTTTTTCAGTATTTAAAAGAGCGAAGTATTGCACAGGGGGACTGTCCCCCTGTGCAACGAGAGTGTATGTTAGATTCCTTCTTCGTCGAAGTCGAAGTCGTATTCACGACCAAGAACTTCATCTTCAGGATCTGTGGGATCCATGGGAACATCTGAGAGGTCTAAAGTGCCACCACCTAAGTCGTCGAAAGTCACGGGAGAGCTAGCCAGCATCTGATGGGTAGCGATCTTTACGACTACTAATTCTGGATTTATATATGTCTTTTTCATAATCGTTCTTTGTTTTTATAGTTCAACATTAATTCTCTGACCTAAAGGTACAGAGTGTGGCGTTGCGAAGCCCATAAATTACCCATTAATTTCTCATTAATTATATTTTGCGTTAGCCATTAACGATTAATTATATGGACCAATTATATGATAATTATACGTTTATATTTTATTTCACTACGACCTTTTTGCCATTCACAATATACAGGCCCTTGGTGGGGTTAGCGACCTTACGACCTTGCAGGTCGAAGACATCACTATTCACTGTTCTCTTTTCACTATTCACTAGTGTCAGCGCTGTCACGTCGTCGAAGTCGATGTTGATACGTGCTTTAGCAACTGTAGTCTGCAGATATGCCTTGTTGGTTGCAACAACCATACCACCTGCCTTGTAGAAACCTACCACGCCATCGTGCTTACCAAGAACGTAGTTGTATGGACCTGTGCCGCTCTCAACAACAGCGCCAGTACCACGAACAAAGATGTTGTCCGTTACGTCATCAGCAGCAGCTGTGGTTACAGGAACGTTGAAATCTGTAGCGTCGTTCTTAGCACGTAGCAGTACGCCAGTATTGGCAGGTACCTTGTTGACCTTGTGCAGCTCAATCGTTGAACCATTCTCCTTAGCGATGTAAGCCTCCAGATTCTCCACGTTGGTGAAGTCAAGAGCATAATCATTTGCAAATGTTGCCAGACCAGCGGCAGAAACGGTAACAGGGATTACATTAGTAAGACTGATATTGCCTAAGCCAACATTGCCATCAGCCTTTTCTGTATATATCCATTTGATATAGCGTACGGTACTTGCCAAAGCAAAAGTCTCAGTTGTCTTAGTACCACTCAGTTCAGTATATGCCTTAAGGTCTGTATAGGTTTCACCGTCAGCAGAAGTCTGTACAGTGAATGTACCATCAGCAAAGCTGTTACCCTGAATATCGAAGGACAGTGAACCAGGAACCTCGCCAATCTGTAGAATTACATAGTCACCAGTATTATCGAATTTCAAATACGGAGCAGTTTTATAATCGGTGCCAAGACCACTCTGACTCAGGCCAGCAGTTGAAGCAATATTATTTTTTCCTCCATTAAATGCAAATGGCAGAGTAGCGTAAGGACAAGCTGTCTGCGTAATCGTCACAATATCCGAGAATACTTCCTTAGAATTATCATCAAGGGCTTTTACCATGAAATAGGCTGTGCGAGCAGCACCTGTGTTGGCATCAATAATATATTCAACATTATTTGATGCATTGAGGTCTGCAAGAATCCAATCATAGGTTGCATCATCGCCGTTCTCGTCACAGAATACCACCTCAGCAACAACAGTGGTAATGTTGTTATATACGACATTAATGGTACCGTCAGCACCTTCATAAGTCGCATTAATAGCAGTCTTGTCTAATGCAACAGATGGGTGGATACTAACAATACTAACAAGATAGTTCCCTTGGTCAAACTCATAAGTGGTGTTATACTTCTTTATATTTCCATAAACGACGACCTGATCGCCTACTATCACGTCGGTAACGGCACTGAAGTTTGTGTTATTCAGGTTCTTACCCTTATAGACTTCAAACTTGTCAGTCTCTGTGCCATCATCAGAAATCCAGTAGTTCATGGCACCACTGCTCAAATTTGAACCGCCCACACAGACAATACCTGTTACATAAACGCCAGTAACACCAACATTCGCATCAATAGCAGCACGGGCATCAGCCACAGTATATGGGTCAGCCTGTGTTCCTGCGTGTTCCAAAATGGTATAGGTAGCAGTAGCCACTGCGCTATTGTTGTTACCATCCTTTACGGCAATGGCCTTAATAGTGGTAGTAGTGCTAACATTGATAGCGCCTGTATATTCGGTGCTACTTGCTGTTGGATCAGTTCCGTCAGTAGTATAATAGATTGTTGCGCCATCAGTCTCAGTGCTGATAGTCACGTTCTGAGCAGAAGTATAAGTACCTGCAGCGGGAGAGAACGTTGGAGTAGCGCAAGTAGGGGTGGAAGAAGGAGTATAAGTTATGGCTATACTTGAAACATAGATAGAATTGGTCGTAGTATTCGCCGTTATCTTAACACTACCACTTTGTGGCGTCGCATAGTCATATTGAAGAGTGTAATTGGCAGAAGTACCATCACCTGTTGAATAAGCCCAGTCCTTACTCACGGCTTCATTTGTTCCAATCTTAACTTCAAAAGTACCTGCACCTTTTGATTTGTTCGTATTATAAGTTACAACAATTTTTGAAATGTTGTTATACGAAATAGGTGATGTCGCATTCGCTCCAGTTACAGAAGTTGTAACTTGAACACCATTGTTACTAAAACCTGCGCCATCTTTTCCAGAAGTCCAGTCGGCAGACGTAGACGTACCATCGATAATGGCTGTCCATTGTTTGCTAGTGAAATTATATTTAATTTCCTCTGCCCACACACTCGAGCTACCTACTATCAGGGCACATAGTAGGAGCATGGTTTTCATAAGTAATAGTTTCTTCATGACTTTAATATTATAGTTAGTAAAATATCGTTTTTTCAAGCATTCAGCAAAATCGTACAGACGCAACCATACGACGTTGCAAAGATATAAACTATTTCGGAAACCACCAAAGAAAAAGTGGTATTTATTTTGCCGTTTCACTGAAATGATTTACTTTTGCACTATAATCTAAAAAACATAACTAACTATTTACTTAACAACACACAACACAATGAAAAGAATTTGCCACATCGTACTGTTGTTAGGCTTCGTGCTGACAGCATGGGCACAAGGAAACAACGCACTGGAACAAGTGAAAGCAGACCCCAGAAAGGCCTACGGAACGGATTACCCCTACCCGCAAGAGAAAGTGACTCTGACAAAGGCACCCAGCGGCTACACGCCATTCTACATCAGCCACTACGGACGCCACGGCTCGCGCTACTACTGGAACGACGTGATGTACCGCGAGATTGACTCAGTACTGACCAAGGCGCACGCACTGGGACAGTTGACTCCCGTGGGCGAGCGATTCCGTGAGAAATACGACGCCTGCAAGAAGGAGTTGGCTTTAGGAGTCAGCGAACTGAGCGACCTGGGATGGGAGCAGCATCAGTTTATTGCCCGTACCATGTATAACAACTTCCCAGAGGTGTTCAAGAATGGTGGCGACGTGTATGCCATCTCGTCACTGGTGGGACGCTGTGTGATGAGCATGGCGGCATTCTGCCTGGAGCTGACACAGCAGAACCCAAAGATAGAGATTCGTGAGGAGTCGGCACGTAAGGTGCTGGACGGCGTGAAGCCCGACGACCGCCAGAATCCGCTGCGCAAGCGCTGGCCACGCTCGAAACCCCGCTACGAGAAGAACAGAAGTCAGTTCACTGGCAAGGACTCGCTGCGAGAAATGATTATACCACGCGTATTCACCAGCACAGAGGGACTGCCTGGCACTGCACACCACATTGGCAGCAACCTGATCAACCTGTACACCTCGCTGCCCAGCATCGGACATGAGGGCATCATGGAGGGCATCATCACCGACGAGGAGCTGGCAGCACGCTGGGAGACAGAGAACCTGGGCGGCTACTCGTGGGTGTTCGGTCCTCGCTATGACATGATACCTATTCTACAGGACATCATCAAGAAGGCGGACGACGTAGTGACAGGCAAGACACAGCGCGTGGCTGACCTGCGCTTCGGTCACGACACCTGCTTAGGTCCGCTGACCGTGCTGATGGGCATCAACGGTGCCGACAAGGACCCCGAGAACCCCTACGACGTGAAGGACTGCTACCAGACATGGGAGACGTGTAAGGCGTCGAACATGCAGCTCATCTTCTATCATGGCAAGAAGCAGGGACAGGACATCTTGGTGAAGTGTCTGCTGAACGGACAGGAGGCCACACTGCCACTGCCTGCCGACCAGTATCCCTACTACCGCTGGCAGGACTTCAAGCAGTTCTTTACCGAAAGAATTAATGGAGTCAATGGGCTTTAATGGGCTAAATGGGCGCCCATAAAAACCCACAAAGCCCATTAGACCCATTAAACCCAGCAAAAACTAACGCCCATCATGCTACTACAGCACGATGGGCGTTTCTAGTATAGTGGGAATGAAAAATTATTCCATCACTTGACCTTCGCCAAAGTCAAGAACATTCTTCTTGTTGGCCTGCATGCGCTCGTACTCTTCCTTAGAGCCGACGATGATCTTCTCGAACTCGCGGAGACCAGTACCAGCAGGAATGAGGTGACCGGCAATCACGTTCTCCTTCATACCCTCCAGGTTGTCGCTCTTACCACGGATAGCGGCTTCGTTGAGCACCTTGGTAGTCTCCTGGAACGATGCGGCAGACATGAACGACTTGGTCTGCAGAGCTGCACGGGTGATACCCTGCAGGATCTGGGTAGACGTAGCGGGCACAGCATCGCGAACCTGTACGAGACGGAGGTCGCGGCGCTTCAGGCTTGAGTTCTCGTCGCGCAGCTTGCGAGCGGTAACAATCTGACCCTTCTGCAGGTTCTCAGAGTCACCAGCATCGACGACAACCTTCTTACCCCAGATACGGTCGTTCTCCTCAGCGAAGTCGAGCTTGTCGACAATCTGCTGCTCGAGGAACGTGGTGTCGCCTGGATCGTTGATCTCGACCTTGCGCATCATCTGACGAACGATGATTTCGAAGTGCTTGTCGTTAATCTTCACACCCTGCAAGCGGTAAACGTCCTGTACCTCGTTAACGATGTACTCCTGAACAGCCGTGGGACCCTTGATGGCCAGGATGTCGGCAGGAGTGATAACACCATCAGAGAGCGGTGTACCGGCACGTACGGCGTCGTGCTCCTGTACCAGGATCTGCTTAGACAGCGATACGAGGTACTTGCGCTGCTCACCAGTCTTAGAGGTAACGATAATCTCACGGTTACCACGCTTTACCTTACCCATGGTGACCTCACCGTCGATTTCTGATACGATAGCGGGGTTAGATGGGTTACGAGCCTCGAAGAGCTCAGTGACACGGGGCAGACCACCGGTGATATCACCACCCTTGGCAGCAGCACGTGGAATCTTGACAAGGGTCTCACCAGTCTTAACGGTCTGGCCGTCCTCAACAACAACGTGACCACCCACAGGGAAGTTATAGGTACCAACGACGTCGCCATTGGCATCGATGATATCGCAGGTAGGAACCTTAGACTTATCCTTAGACTCCGTAACGATCTTCTCGGTCAAACCGGTGGTTTCGTCGGTCTCAGCACGGAAGGTGATACCCTCAATAACGTCGTGGAACTTCAGTGTACCAGCGTACTCAGTAACGATGACGGCATTGAAGGGGTCCCACTGGGCGATCTTCTCGCCCTTCTTCACGGTGTCACCATTCTTGAAGTAGAGTGAAGAACCGTAAGGAACGTTAACGGTAGACAGCACGATGTTGGTATGCGTATCGACGAAGCGCATTTCACCCAGACGGCTGACAACCATCTCGCACTCGCGGCCATCCTCATCGAACGGTACGGTACGAACCTCTTCCATTTCAATCTTAGAATCGTTCTTGGCAACGATGCTGGCATTTGCTGCTGCGTTGGCAGCCACACCACCGGCGTGGAACGTACGCAGAGTCAGCTGAGTACCAGGCTCACCGATAGCCTGAGCGGCAATCACACCGACAGCCTCACCCTTCTGAACCATCTTACGAGTAGCGAGGTTACGACCGTAACACTTCATGCAGACACCATGCTTAGACTCACAGGTGAGCACGGAACGAATCTCGACGCTCTCGATAGGAGAGTCTTCGATGATCTGTGCGATAGGCTCGGTAATCTCCTCACCAGCGGCAACGATGAGCTCGCCAGTAGAAGGATGAATGATATCGTGAACAGAGACACGACCGAGGATGCGCTCATAGAGCGTTGAAATGACCTCGTCGCCGTTCTTCAGCGCGGTGCAGACGAGTCCGCGGAGCGTACCGCAGTCTTCCTCATTGATAATCACGTCGTGAGAGACGTCAACCAGACGACGGGTCAGGTAACCAGCGTCGGCCGTCTTCATGGCGGTATCGGCAAGACCCTTACGAGCACCGTGGGTAGAGATGAAGTACTCCAGCACGGACATACCCTCCTTGAAGTTCGAAAGAATTGGGTTCTCAATAATCTGAGCACCCTCAGCACCTGCCTTCTGGGGCTTAGCCATCAGACCACGCATACCAGAGAGCTGACGGATCTGGTCCTTACTACCACGAGCACCAGAGTCAAGCATCATGAATACGGCGTTGAAGCCCTGGTCGGCCTCGGTCATCTCCTTCATCAGCACATTACCCAGGTCGTTGTTGATATGGGTCCAGGTATCGATAACCTGGTTGTAACGCTCGTTGTCGGTGATGAAACCCATGTTATAGTTCTCGGTAATCTGCTGAATCTCGGCATTACCCTTCTCCACCAGGTCTTTCTTAGACTCAGGGATGATGATATCGTCAAGGTTGAACGACAGACCAGCCTCGTAAGCCATGCGGTAACCAAGGTTCTTGATACCATCGAGGAACTCACAGGCCTCAGCGAAACCAACGTTCTTGATAACGTCGGCGATGATATCACGCAGTGACTTCTTAGAAACGATCTTGTTGACGAAGCCTACCTCCTTAGGAATGATGCCATTTACGATGACACGACCAACAGAGGTCTCTACCATGTGCTTGCAAGGCTTACCGTCAACGATGTCGTCAACCATTACCTTTACCTGAGCGTGCAGGTCGCACTTGCCCTCGTTGTGGGCAATGATAGCCTCTTCAGGACCGTAGAAGGTCAGACCCTCACCCTTAGCGCCTGGACGAATCTTAGAGATGTAGTACAGACCGAGCACCATATCCTGTGAAGGCACAGTGATAGGAGCACCATTAGCAGGGTTCAGAATATTGTGGCTCTGGAGCATCAGAATCTGTGCCTCCAGAATAGCTTCGTTAGACAGAGGGAGGTGGACAGCCATCTGGTCACCATCGAAGTCGGCGTTGAACGCGGTACAAGCCAGTGGGTGCAGCTGGATAGCCTTACCCTCGATGAGCTTAGGCTGGAAGGCCTGAATACCCAGACGGTGCAGTGTTGGTGCACGGTTGAGGAGCACAGGATGACCCTTCATCACATTCTCCAGAATATCCCAGATAACGGGCTCGCGGCGGTCAACAATCTTCTTAGCTGACTTCACCGTCTTCACGATACCGCGCTCGATGAGCTTACGGATGATGAATGGCTTGTAGAGCTCGGCAGCCATCAACTTAGGCAGACCGCACTCGCCCATCTTCAACTCAGGACCTACGACGATAACTGAACGGGCTGAGTAGTCAACACGCTTACCGAGCAAGTTCTGACGGAAGCGACCCTGCTTACCCTTCAGTGAGTCAGAGAGTGACTTCAGAGGACGGTTGCTGTCGCTCTTCACAGCTGAAGACTTGCGGCTGTTGTCGAACAATGAGTCGACAGCCTCCTGCAACATACGCTTCTCGTTGCGCAGGATGACCTCAGGAGCGTGAATCTCCATCAGGCGCTTCAGACGGTTGTTACGGATGATGACGCGACGATAGAGGTCGTTCAGGTCGGAGGTAGCGAAACGGCCACCATCCAGGGGAACGAGAGGTCGCAACTCAGGAGGAGTTACGGGGATAATCTTCATAATCATCCACTCAGGACGGTTGATGCCCTTCTCTACTGATGAGCGGAAAGCCTCTACTACCTGCAGACGCTTCAGAGCCTCGTTCTTACGCTGCATAGAAGAGTCGCTGTTGGCGCGGTCACGCAGCTCGTAAGACAGTGAGTCAAGGTCAAGACGGACAAGGAGGTCATAAATGGCCTCAGCACCCATCTTACAGATGAACTTGTTGGGGTCGCTATCCTCCAGGTAGTCGTTGTCAGCAGGAATCTGGTTGTCGATGAGGTCATTGTACTCCTCCTCAGAGAGCAGGTCGTACATCTGTGAGCCCAGTACGGGATTGCCATCGGCATCCTTCTTACCAGCCAGGATACCGGGCTGGATAACCACATAACGCTCATAGTAGATGATGGCGTCGAGCTTCTTGGTGGGCAGACCCAGCAGGTAACCAATCTTATTAGGCAGTGAGCGGAAGTACCAGATGTGAGCTACGGGCACAACGAGCTCGATGTGACCAGTACGCTCACGACGTACCTTCTTCTCGGTAACCTCTACACCACAACGGTCGCAGACAATACCCTTATAGCGGATGCGCTTGTACTTACCGCAGGCACACTCATAGTCCTTGGTAGGACCGAAGATGCGCTCGCAGAACAAACCGTCGCGCTCAGGCTTATAGGTACGATAGTTGATGGTCTCAGGCTTGGTGACCTCACCGAAGGAGTTCTCAAGGATCTCCTCAGGAGAAGCCAGACCGATGGTAATCTTCTGGAAATTACTCTTTATCTTTGTATCTTTCTTGAAAGCCATATTTTCTTTAACTTTTCACTTTTCACTGTTAACTATTCACTTCTCTTAGTCCATCTTAATGCTGAGACCCAGACCCTTCAACTCGTGCAGCAGCACGTTGAGTGACTCAGGAATACCAGGAGTAGGCATGGGCTCACCCTTAACGATGGCCTCGTAAGCCTTAGCACGACCAACAACATCGTCAGACTTGATGGTCAGAATCTCCTGCAGCACATGGCTGGCACCGAAGGCCTCAAGGGCCCAAACCTCCATCTCACCAAAACGCTGACCACCGAACTGGGCCTTACCGCCAAGAGGCTGCTGCGTGATGAGTGAGTACGGACCAATAGAACGAGCGTGCATCTTGTCCTCAACCATGTGACCGAGCTTGAGGAAGTAGGTGATACCTACGGTAGCAGGCTGGTCGAAGCGCTCACCAGTCTCACCATCATACAGGTGGGTAGAGCACAGACGTGGCAGACCTGCCTTGTCGGTCCACTCAGCGAGGTCGTCGAGCTTAGCACCGTCGAAGATAGGAGTAGCGAACTTAACACCCAGCTTCTTACCGGCAGCACCGAGGATAGCCTCGAAGATCTGACCAAGGTTCATACGAGAAGGCACACCCAGCGGGTTCAGTACCAAGTCAACGGGACGACCATCCTCGAGGAATGGCATATCCTCCTGACGTACCACCTTAGAGACGATACCCTTGTTACCGTGACGACCGGCCAGCTTATCACCGACACCAATCTTACGCTTCTTGGCAACATATACCTTAGCCATCTGCAGGATACCTGAGGGCAGCTCGTCGCCAATGGTGATGGCAAACTTCTTACGCTTGTTCTCGGCATCGAGCAGCTTGAACTTCTTCATGTAGTTAATGATCAGCTTACCGATGAGCTCGTTCTTGTGCTCGTCGTTAGTCCAGTTGCTGATCTGGATGTCACCATACTCGAGGTTCTTCAGGTTGGTAACAGTGAACTTAGCACCCTTAGAGATGATCTCTGCGCCAGTGTAGTCCTTCACACCCTGTGAGGTCTTACCCTTGGTCAGGGTCATCAGCTTCTCAACCAGAATATCCTTCAGGTCGTCGCACTTAGCCTCGTACTCCTCGTCAATCTTAGCCAGCGTGATCTTGTCCTGCTGCTTGGTCTGACGGGTCTTGACGGCACGGGTGAACAGCTTCTTATCAATGATAACACCAGTCAGTGATGGGTTGGCCTTCAGTGAAGAGTCCTTCACGTCACCAGCCTTGTCACCAAAGATAGCGCGGAGCAGCTTCTCCTCAGGAGAGGGATCGCTCTCACCCTTAGGTGAAATCTTACCAATCAGGATGTCGCCTGGCTCTACGCGGGCACCGACGCGGATGATACCGTTCTCGTCGAGGTCCTTAGTAGCTTCCTCGCTGACATTGGGGATATCTGAAGTGAACTCCTCAGCACCACGCTTGGTCTCACGAACATCGAGAGAGTACTCATCAACGTGAACAGAGGTCAGCACATCCTCACGAACGATACGCTCGTTGAGCACGATAGCATCCTCATAGTTGTAACCCTTCCAAGGCATGTAAGCTACCAACAGGTTGCGGCCCAGTGCGAGCTCGCCATCCTCAGTGGCATAACCCTCGGTCAGGATGTCGCCCTTCTTCACACGCTGACCCTTGTTACAGATAGGACGCAGGTCGATAGTCATGTTCTGGTTGGTACGACGGAACTTAGGAATGCGGTATTCCTTCATAGCGGGCTCGAAGCTGACGAACTCCTCATCCTCAGTACGATCGTAGAGGATACGGATGGTGGTAGCGTCAACATAGTCGATGACACCCTCGCCCTCGGCAGTAATCATGGTGCGAGAGTCCTCACAAACCTGCTTCTCAATACCGGTACCAACGATAGGTGCCTCGTTGTGGAGCAGAGGAACAGCCTGGCGCATCATGTTCGATCCCATCAGTGCACGGTGAGCATCGTCGTGCTCCAAGAAAGGAATCAGCGAAGCGGCGATAGAGGCAATCTGCTGTGGAGAAACGTCCATCAGGTCAACCTGCGTAGGAGGCACAACAGGGAAGTCGGCATCCTGACGACACTTAACAACAGGACGGATGAAGGTACCATCGTCGTTCAGCGGTGCATTACCCTGACCGATAACGTGGTTCTCTTCCTCTTCGGCAGTCAGATAAACGATATCGTCGTTGTTCAGGTTGGCAATACCATTCTCCACCTTACGGTAAGGAGTAGAGATAAAGCCAAGCTCGTTAATCTTTGCATAGACACACAGAGACGAAATCAGACCGATGTTAGGACCTTCAGGGCTCTCAATCGGGCAGAGACGACCGTAGTGTGTGTAGTGTACGTCACGAACCTCGAAACCAGCACGCTCACGAGACAGACCGCCAGGACCAAGGGCAGAGAGACGACGCTTGTGGGTCACCTCAGCCAGCGGGTTGGTCTGATCCATGAACTGTGACAGCGGATTGGTACCGAAGAACGAGTTGATGACACTCGAAATGGTCTTGGCATTGATCAGATCGGTAGGAGTGAACACCTCATTGTCGCGAACGTTCATGCGTTCACGGATGGTGCGGCTCATACGTGCCAGACCTATAGAGAACTGATTACTGAGCTGCTCACCAACGGTGCGTACGCGACGGTTTGACAGGTGGTCGATATCGTCGACAGTAGCCTTTGAGTTAATCAGCTGAATCAGATACTTGATAATCTCAATGATGTCTTCCTTGGTCAGTACACGAACATCCATATCGGTGTCAAGACCAAGCTTCTTATTAATACGGTAGCGACCTACATCACCCAGGTCGTAACGCTTGTCTGAGAAGAACAGGTTCTGGATAACCTCACGGGCACTGGCATCATCGGCAGGGTCTGCATTACGCAGCTGACGGTAGATGTAGAGCACGGCCTCCTTCTCTGAGTTTGAGGGGTCCTTCTGCAGGGTGTTGAAGATGATTGAGTAGTCCTGAGCCACTGACTCGTCCTTGTGAACGAGGATGGTAGAAGCACCACTCTCCAGGATATCGAGCATGTTGTCCTCGGTAATCTCGGTCTCACGTTCCATGATGACCTCGTTACGCTCGATAGAAACAACCTCACCGGTATCCTCATCAACGAAGTCCTCGTTCCAGCTCTTCAGCACACGGGCAGCGAGCTTACGACCAAGAACCTCCTTCAGGGCCTTCTTGTTAACCTTTACCTCCTCGGCAAGGTCGAAGATCTGCAGAATGTCCTTATCGGCCTCGAAACCAATAGCACGCAGCAGGGTTGTTACGGGCAATTTCTTCTTACGGTCGATGTAAGCATACATGACGTTGTTGATGTCGGTAGCAAACTCAATCCAAGAGCCCTTGAAAGGAATGATACGGGCTGAATAGAGCATGGTACCATTAGCGTGCACGTTCTGACCGAAGAACACACCAGGTGAACGGTGCAACTGTGATACAACAACACGCTCAGCACCATTGATGACAAAGGTACCGTTTGCTGTCATGTATGGAATAGGACCGAGGAAGACGTCCTGAATCACCGTGCCGAAGTCCTCATGATCGGGATCGGTGCAATAGAGTTTCAACTTAGCCTTCAAGGGTACACTATAGGTCAGACCGCGCTCCAAGCACTCGTCGATGGTGTAACGGGGCGGGTCGATATAGTAATCCAAGAACTCAAGGACGAAATTGTTACGTGTATCGGTGATAGGGAAGTTCTCTGCGAACACCTTATACAAACCGTCGTTCTTGCGTTCCTCAGGCGGAGTGTCCAACTGGAGAAAGTCTTTGAATGACTTTAATTGCACATCGAGAAAATCCGGAAACGGCATCGGATTCTTGACGCTGCCAAAGTTTACTCTGTTATCTATTACTTTTGAAGCCATAAAAATCGGTTGTTATTTACTATAGTCACTATAGTCTCTATAGAAACTATAGCATTAAAGACAAGAAAATGGTCGGGAACCCTCTACTGGAGAGCTCCCAACCATTGTTTATTGTTGTGACTGAATTACTTCAGCTCAACTACGGCACCAGCCTCTTCGATAGCCTTCTTCAGGTTCTCAGCCTCGTCCTTAGACAGACCTTCCTTCAGAGTAGAAGGAGCACCGTCTACGAGATCCTTAGCTTCCTTCAGACCGAGACCACAAGCCTCCTTAACGGCCTTTACAACCTGCAGCTTAGCAGCACCAGCCTCCTTCAGAACAACGTCGAAAGAAGACTTCTCCTCAGCAGCAGCGGCGTCGCCACCTGCAGCGGGACCAGCAGCAACAGCAACAGCTGCAGCAGCGGGCTCAATTCCATACTCGTCCTTCAGGACTGTTGCCAACTCTTGTACTTCTTTTACTGTGAGGTTAACCAACTCCTCAGCAATAGCTTTAATATCTGCCATTTTATTTAATTTTTAATTGTTTTTTAATGTTAATGTTACTTATTTTCGCTTATTTGTTACGCTCAGCGATAGCGTCAAGCAGGCCGTGGAGCTTGCCACCAGCATTCAGTCCAGAAACAACGTTCTTGACCGGAGACTGCAGCAGAGCCACAACGTCGGCGATAAGTTCGTTCTTGCTCTTGATAGATACGAGTTCCTCGAGCTTGTCGGCACCTACGAAGAAACCTTCCTCTGCATAAGCAGCCTTCAGGGTTACGATGCCATCCTTCTTATACTCTTTGAGGAGCTTAGCGGGAACGTTAGCTGTCTGTGCGAACATCACAGCGGTGTTACCCTTCAAGCTATCATATAGGGGCGAGAAATCAATATCAGAAGCCTCGAAAGCCTTGTGGAGAAGAGTATTCTTCACAACGACCATCTTGATCTCATTCTTGAAGCACTTGCGACGAAGATCGCTTGTCTGCTCAGCATTCAGACCGGCAGTATCTACCAGATAGAAGTGAGCATACTCCTTCAGCTTCTGTCCAAGTTCTACTACGATAGTATCTTTTAATTCCTTTTTCATTTTACTAAACTTTTACGAGTTATTCAACTGATTTAGGATCAATCTTAATACCAGCGCTCATAGTGCTGGAGATAAAGATACTCTTCATGTAGGTACCCTTGGCAGCAGCGGGCTTCAGCTTGATAATGGTCTGCAGGAACTCCTTAGCGTTTCCGTAGATCTGCTCGGGAGTGAAAGTGATCTTACCGATTGAGGCGTGGATGATACCAGCCTTGTCAACCTTGAAGTCAATCTTACCCTGCTTAACTTCCTTAACTGCCTTAGCAACGTCCATAGTAACAGTACCGCTCTTGGGGTTTGGCATCAGACCACGGGGACCGAGGATACGGCCGAGGGGACCTAACTTACCCATGCAAGAGGGCATGGTGATAATTACATCAACATCAGTCCAACCCTGCTTAATCTTGTCGATATACTCATCAAGACCAACATAGTCGGCACCAGCTTCTTTAGCAGCAGCTTCCTGATCGGGAGTACAGAGAGCGAGCACACGTGTTACCTTACCAGTACCATTCGGCAGCGATACAACGCCACGAACCATCTGGTTAGCCTTACGTGGGTCTACACCCAAGCGTACATCGATATCAACAGAAGCCTCAAACTTGGTGGTGGTAATCTCCTTCACCAGCTCTGCAGCTTCCTTCAAAGAGTATGCTTTCCCTGCTTCAACCTTATCAGCTACCAACTTTTGATTTTTTGTCAGTTTACTCATTGTCTTAATTGAAGTTATTTATTATTTACCAGGGAAGTCCCCTTTAACAGTGATACCCATGCTACGTGCTGTACCAGCGATCAACTTCATAGCAGACTCGATAGTAAAGCAGTTCAGGTCAGCCATCTTATCCTCAGCGATAGTACGAACCTGATCCCAAGTTACGCTAGCTACCTTCTTACGGTTAGGCTGGGCAGAACCACTCTTAACCTTAGCGGCCTCCAACAGCTGAACAGCTGCAGGGGGAGTCTTGATAATGAAGCTAAAAGACTTGTCTGCATAGTAGGTGATAACAACAGGAAGAATCTTTCCTGCCTTATCTTGGGTTCTGGCGTTGAACTCTTTGCAGAATCCCATAATGTTAATACCCTTAGAACCCAGTGCAGGTCCAACGGGGGGAGAGGGATTCGCAGCGCCACCTTTAATCTGTAATTTGATTAATCCAGCAACTTCTTTAGCCATTTCTGTTTTTTAAAATTTATTGAGTTATATATATGAGTCACGAGAGTGGAAGCCTCCCATAACCTTATATAGAACGAGCATTCCGTAACAAATGCCCTATTCTTTCTCTACCTGTGTAAAAGACAACTCCAGCGGAGTCTTGCGACCGAAGATCTTCACCATTACCTTCAGCTTGTGCTTCTCGGTATTCACCTCCTCGATGATACCACTGAAACCACTGAAAGGTCCATCGGTAACCTTGACCGTCTCGTCAACACTATATGGAATATTGAGCTCAGCGCTCTCTATCGTCGTCTCCTCAGCAGTACCAAGGATGCGGTTGATATCTGACTGCTTTACTACCTGGGGATTGTCCAATCCTCCAAGGAATCCTAATACGTTAGGGATGAAACGCAGCATGTGAGCAACCTCTCCCTGCAGACAAGCCTGTACGAGTACATAGCCCGGAAGGAAGAGCTTCTCCTTGATGACACGCTTACCATTGCGAAGCATGGCATACTTCTCAGTAGGAAGAAGAACCTCACCAACGTGAGTACCGAGCACATCGTTATGCTTCTTAGCAGCATCGATATACTCTTTTACCTTGCCTTCTTTTCCACTAACGGCACGCAGCACATACCATTTCATTCCTGATGTTTCAGCCATTACTCTAAAGATTAGTTAGGATAAACGGCACTCATGACTGCCTTGAACGCCACGTCCATCAGCCAAACCACAATAGCGATAATCAACGAAGCCGAAAGAACGACCACTGCACTCTGGGTCAGTTCCTTGTATGAAGGCCACGTTACCTTATGAGCCAGCTCATCATAGCAGGCTTTGCAATAATTGATGAATTTCTTAATAATCTTCATATTATCTTCTTTCTTAGCACGGGAAGGAGGACTCGAACCCACGACCCTCGGTTTTGGAGACCGATGCTCTACCAACTGAGCTATTCCCGTATGAAAGCCCCCACCCGTAAGCGGGGGCTTGTTTTTATTGTGGTCTTCTATGCTGCAACTTTGTTGCGGCAAAGCGGACTATTAGTCCTCGTATACCTCAGTGATCTGACCAGAACCAACGGTGCGACCACCTTCACGGATAGCGAAACGCAGACCCTTGTTCAGAGCAACAGCGTAGATCAGCTCAACAGTGATCTCTACGTTATCACCAGGCATTACCATCTCAACACCAGCGGGGAGAGTAATCTCACCTGTGCAGTCCATGGTGCGGAGGTAGAACTGAGGACGATACTTGTTTCCGAATGGAGTGTGACGACCACCCTCTTCCTTCTTCAGGACGTAGATAGAAGCCTTGAACTTCTTGAAAGGCTTGATCTGACCTGGGTGGCAGAGTACCATACCACGCTTGATCTCGTTCTTATCGATACCACGGAGCAGCAGACCAACGTTATCACCAGCCTGACCCTCGTCAAGGATCTTACGGAACATCTCAACACCAGTAACAAC
>OMXL01000028.1 GCA_900314985.1 uncultured Prevotellaceae bacterium
GATTCCCTTGTAAGCAACGATGCCTCCTGACCTTTTCCCCACAAAGGTGCCGTTGATGCACTTCACGGCCAGCGACTTGTCGTAGTTGCCGTCGGTGATTTTTCTGTTCTCGCCGTACAAGGCTTGCAGCTGCGCCCTTTTCTCAGCAAGCGGATCGTTCTCCGTAACAGGGTTATCGGTGGTGTCGGAGCATGAAGTGAGCACGCTTGTGGCGCAAACGAGGATGGCGGCCATCATCCAAAGATACTTCTTCTTCATAATTGTTATAGTTTTAATTAATAAAAAGATGAAGCTATTGTAGGTGGGTATCTGAGAGAGAGAGTAATCAAATCATTGGTAATATTGAAAATAACATTGATTAATAGATTGTTGCTGCAAATATATATAAAAAATCTAAATTACACAAACTTTATCCCACTTTTTCCCTCATATGCATACAAAAAAATACCAAAAAATGAGTCAAAGCGACGAAATCTGCAAGAATTTAGATACTCAGGAAAAATAAATCAGGAATACTGTGCTGAACTAGTCTATTTTTTTGTACCTTTGCAGCGGAAAATGCCGCGAGAGTATGATGCGGTAAGATATAAAATTATATGAAAATGAAAAAATTATTAGTATTACTTGTTTGTGGCTGGGTGTTTGCAGCCTGTTCGAACAATGACACGCCTAATGAGACTCCTACTGACGAGGTTGAAGCACAATTACAGAAGATGACACTCCGTGAAAAGGTGGGACAGATGTTCTATATCCGCATAGAATCACTGGACCCGTCGATAGAGTGGACTAAATATGACGACCTGGCGAATCTCAAGAATCAGGAGATTACCATGAAGATGAGGAAAACCAACGAGCAGTATCCTGTGGGCGGAATCATCTTATATGCGTGGAACATTGAGGACGAAACACAACTGGCCAGCATCATCTCGCAAGTGCGTTCGCTGAAGGGCAATCCGTTGCTCTGCATTGACGAAGAAGGAGGACGTGTATCTCGCATAGCCAACAATCCCAACTTTAATGTTAAAAAGTACGAGTCGATGGCTGCTATCGGTGCTACTGGCGACCCGAAGAACGCCTACGAGTGTGGCAACACCATCGGTACCTACCTGAAGTACTACGGCTTTGACATCGACTTTGCTCCCGTGGCTGACGTGAACACCAATCCGGACAATATCATCATTGGTCCTCGTGCCTTCAGCGACGACCCTGCCGTTGCCGCTCCAATGGTTACCAACTATCTGCAAGGTCTGAAGGATGCCGGCATCACGGGTTGCGTGAAGCATTTCCCTGGTCATGGCGACACGTCGGACGACACACACACGGGCTATGTACAGTCGCTGAAGACCTGGGAAGAGATGAAGGATTGTGAGATGGTTACCTTCCGCGCAGGCATCCAGTGGGGCTGTCAGCTGATTATGACTGCCCATATTGCTGTACCTAATGTCACTGGGTCTACCATACCTTCTACGATGTCTTCCGTCGTCCTGCAGGATAAGCTGCGTGGCGAGTTGGGCTATCAGAACATCATTATCACCGATGGTATGGAGATGGGGGCTATCACCAAGCACTATACCAGTGGCGAGGCTGCTGTGGGTAGCATCAAGGCTGGTGTTGACATCGTGCTTGGTCCCCGTGACTTCACTGAGGCCTTTGATGCGGTCATGGCAGCGGTGAACGATGGATCTATCAGCGAGGAGCGTATCAATCAGAGCGTGCGACGAATACTGAAATTGAAGATACAACAGAAACACTAAAGTGTTCGAAGGAAACGAAGTCTGAATATGCCTTCATTGGACGTTCCAATGTGGGCAAATCCAGGCTTGTCAACATGCTGACCAACAACAAGAAACTAGTCAAGACGTCATCGGCACTTCCAACACGAAGCGACAACCTTCGGTATAGCTGGTGTCGAGCGTCAGACTGCCACCCATCTGTTCGGCGTGGCGCTTGCAGAGCGGCAGACCGAGTCCCAGACCCTCGCTGAAACCGTCAACTTTGGAGAAGAAGGTGAAAATACGGTCTTGATCAGCTGTGTTTATGCCGCGGCCTGTATCCTGTATGATGAAGCGCAACGTGTGGTCCATCTTCTTGATTATCAGCGTCACGTTCTTTCCGTCAGAATACTTCATGGCATTGTTGAGCAACTCCTGAATGGTGTAAGTCAGCAGTTTGTGACTGACCAGTATGTTGAAGTCTTCGGGCAGTGTGGTGAGGCTGCTGATGGAATTCTCTGGATACTGGAAGCGCGTGTAGTTGATGACTTCTTCTCTGATGGCGCCTATCTGCAATTCTTCTTTCTTGTCATCACGGTTCTCCTTGGCTATGCCACTCTCAGAACTGTCGAACAGCATCAGTACCATGCGTAGCAGTTGCATCGAGTTATAATGCATGGTATCGGTGATGCTTTTCAACTCCTCGCCAGAAATGGTCTGAGAGTTGCCCCCTTCATAGGAAGTCTGCAGAACCTGGGCAAAGCCCATGATGATGTTGAGCGGGGTGCGTATCTGGTGTGTTACGTTCTGTATGAATGCCGTCTTCTGCTTCTCGCTCTCCACCACGAGTTTCGTGGCCTGTTCCAGTTCCTCATTGTATTGCTGCTTCTGTTTGCTGGCCTTCTGTACGCTGTTCATGTAGTAGTTCAGTGACTCCTGCATGGTGGCAAAACTGTTTTGTAGCACACCGATGGCGTCGGTGCGCTCCGTATGTACGATATCCACATCAACATGACCTTCAGCAATGGCCTTTGTCTTGTCCAGCAACAGCTCGAGTGGGCGAATGGCCATCGTAACCGACTTGTAGGTGTGTACACACACAGCCGTCAGACCCAATATGAACAGAATGACCATGATATAGGTCAGGCGGTTGTAGTATTTGAAGATATCGCTCTCAGGACTAACGATGGCAAGGCTCCACTTCGTATTGGGAATGGGCATGTAGCACACCAGGGAGCGCTGATTGTTGATGTTGACCGACATGTGACCCTCTTTGCCCTTCGTCATTTCGTAGCCCAGCGCTATCACGTCCGAATTCTTCTGAGGATCAGCGACGTCAAAGATGGTCTTCTTGAACAGTCGTGTTGTGTCAGGATGTCCCACGTAGCGACCTTTCTCGTCAAGAATGACATAATAGGAATGCGCGTATGGCAACGTCTCTTCCAATAGCATCTTCGACAGGTGCTGCAGCGACATCTCTGCCGAGATGATACCGATGAAGCGCTGTTGTGCGTCATATATTGGTTTGTTGTACGTAGCTACCATACCCATGTCGCTCAGATTCAGTGAGAGCGAGTCTTCCTGGTATAGCAGCCAGCAGGGAGCTTTCTGTCTGCGTGGTTCAGTGTACCATTCGCGACAGAAGTAGTCCAACTCTTGCTCAATGCCCGTTCTCAGAGAGTCTTTTATTTTAATAGAGTAGGTCATGAAGTGTTGCGGATGCTGTCTTACCACATTGGACTCCATGGCTAACACGCTACCATCAATAATGGGGTTGATACTCGCCATGGTGTGGATGATACTGGTTAACGTATCGGGGTCCTGCGACTGTTCGACCATCCATGCGTGCGTATTGACAGCCGTCTCAACAGTGATGAAGTAGCGGTTGATGTACTGCATGGCGGCATGCAACGCACCGTGGGCACGCTCTTCCGCCTCGGTATGCACCAGCTTGCGAGTCTGCATGAACAGGTAGCCCACCGTAACCAGGAAGATGGGCAGCACAATGAGCAACAGCCAGAGAACGACCTTGGCAGAGAATGAACTGCGAATTTGTATCATGCCTCACCTCCTTTCTCTTCCTTCATTTCCTGTTCGGTGGCCGTTATCATCTGACTCAGCAGTTTGGTAATGGATTGGCTTTTATGGATGATGCTGTCTACCAGTTGGTTGAGCGACTCCTCTGACGTCTCCTTGTTATACTGGCTTAGTGTATTTACATTATCTCTGATGGTCATAGTCGGTTCTATCATCTGGTTGGTCATGTTGTGCAGGAATATCGTCTTCAGTTTGTTGGCTTGTTCAGCCTCCTTGTATGCCTTCTGCAGTTCCTTGCTACGCTCCTTGATGGCACCGTTCAGCGCATCGAGTTCGCTGACCTGCGTTGCCACAGAGTCCTTCATCACCTTGAAGTGGCGCTGCAGCATACCTATCTCGTCTTTGTTGGCTCTATCGTTGAAGGGCTCGTTGTAGTTTCCTTGAGCTATGTGCTCTGCCTGCTCTGTCAGTCTCTTGAGTGGTTTGAGACGATGAGTAAGAATCAGGCGGATATGCAGATACAGCAGTGCGATGCCCACTATGGCGAAGATAACCGTTAAATTGAACAGTCGGAAGAAGTCGCCTACAATGTCCTCCTCGAAATAAGCTACGCCGATGCTCCAGTGCATGTCCTCCATGATTCGGTAGGGTACCTCAACCAGTTCAAAGGGCTGGTAGAACAAGAGGAAGTTGCTGTCAAAGAACGAGAATGGCACATAACCCTCTTTGCCTGATGTCATGGCTTTGAAAGCATGATGGATAGACTTGTCCTGCAGGAGTTCGTTAATGTCGAAGTTTTGTAATTCGTCGGGACCTATTATCAGTGAACCATCATTGTCGAGCAGCATGCAATAGGAGTTAGCTGAAGGTTTGGCCTTGGCAATCAAGTTGGACAGCAGAGTCAGCGACACGTCAGAGCGGATAACGCCTATCAGGCCGTCGCCTGATTTGTAGAGGGGCAGACAGATGGAGATGAACCTGTCACCCTTCTGGGTGGTGTCAACAGGCTGCACAATCCACTTGCCCTTCTTCGACTTCATGGTTTGCGTGAACCAATTTTCTTCCTTGTAAGGGTTGTCCGGACCGTCAAGTGCTATCACACAATGAGAGATGTAGGGGTTGGTTTCGGTGATTTTCTGTGAATAGTACGGCAACAACTCCGGCTTGTCGAGATGCATTCTGTAATAAGTATTTCCTATAGTCTCCTCTACGCTCAACAAAATATTGTCAATATTTGTCATAGCCTGCTCCAGAGAGTTTGATGCTCTGTTCAGCGCATCCTCCTTCATGGATTTACGGCTGTAATACAACATGAAGAGCAGCAACACCATTAGTAGCAGTGAGATGGCTGATGAAACAATCAAACTGATACGTAGGGGTAAATTTTTTTTTATACCGTCTGTTAATAAGGACATAATAATTTATACAATTGCCAATATTAGTCTCTGTGAAAGTTGGTGCAAAGGTAGCAAATATTCTTCAAAAAAAGAAGATTTTTCTTTGTTTTATGCGCACATAATTGTACCTTTGCATTCAGATTATAATGTATGGAAATCAAACAAGCAGAATTCTCGCTGTCAGCACCTATGGTGACGATGCTGCTGACGAAGCCAGAGCCTAAGGAGCATTATGATGCCATGATTGGACTGGCTCAGAGTGTGGTGGATCAGGAGTTGACCAGCGACAACGTGAAGAGCTCGATTGCTGAGATGGGTGCTGAGAAATTGTCAGAGTTGGGCATTGATGGCGTTGATGCAGAAACGCTGGAGAAACTGGGTGCTGATGTGGATTTAACAGAGGTTACTGACTTGGGTAAGGATATGGCAATGAACACGGCAGGATTCTATCTGCAGAGTCACATGAAGGTGGATGATTACTATGTCGCGACGGTGGGTATGCTGAACTATAGAGGCACTAATCTGCCAGTGACGTTGGGCATCATGGGACAAGTGTTCGTGCTGGTAGATAAGGAGCAGGTGAAACACCTGCTGAAGCGGTAGACAAGTACCAAAGGATGCCATGGGGATAGGTGATTTGGGAAATATGGCAAAGACAAACGATAATAGAGAAGGGAAATGGAGGCCGGTAGACCCCATGCGTCACCATCGTGAAAATGGATGGGACTACCGTGGTCGTGCCATCTATCATTTTACGCTTCCAGTGGAAGGGCGTTATCCTCTGTTTGGAACGCTTGTAGGTGATAGTGCTGAAACGGCCTATGTCAGGCTTAACGCCTATGGGTGGCGTGTGTGTCGGATGCTCAGTGGGCTTGCACAGTTCTACAGGGGAAAGGGCTATGCGCTGAAAGTGTTGGCACAGATGGTGATGCCGGACCATGTGCATCTGGTTATCCAGGTGTTGGAGCCGCTTCCGCAAAGTATAGGGGCGGTGGTCCGGGGATTTAAGAGCGGGTGCACTAAGGTCTATAAAGAGGAGTATTATTGCAGCGGCGAGGACAGCGCTGAAAGGCACGGAGAGAACGGCGAGAAGGGCGCTGAAAGGCACGGAGGAAACGGCGAGGACAGCGCTGAAGTGCACGGAGAGGACGAGAAGGTGCCTGTGCATTTTGCCCGGATTTTTGCGGGCAGAGGTAGTGTCTGGCAGCAGGACGCTGCGTATTATCATGAGCGCATTTTGCATGCGCCAGGACAGTTGCGCAGGATGATTGACTATGTGAAGGATAATCCGCGCCGTCTTTGGTTGAAGAGTCACAACCCAGACCTCTTTAAGCTACACAGACGAACAGAGGCTGCTGGCCTGTCGTTCACCTCTATGGGTAATCATTTTCTATTGAACTGGCCCGATGGTCAAGTGGTAGAAATGACACGTAGTGCCACTAACGAGGAAATAGAAGAGCGGTTATGCTCGGTAAGTGCTGCTGCGCATAATGGTGCTGTCACCTATACGGCGGCCATCAGTAAGGGGGAGCAAATTATTGCTCGTACTTTGCGTGAGCAAGGTTATCCGTTGGTAGTGTTGCTCAACGATGGCTTCCCCAAGGAAGGGTCACCTCATGAGCGTTACTATAAACCTGGAGGAGTCTATTTCGAGGCGTGTTCGAAAGGTCAATTGTTGTTACTGGAACCTACGGAAGAGGCATTCCTTGATGACTCTATACAAAAAGCTGTGGAAGAGCGGTTGCGTCATAAGGCAGAAGAACGACATTACAGTTATACGCCCATTCCTGTAACCTCTCAGCGTTATCGTTTTATGGCTCTTAACGAAATGGCTAGGCGGCTGGCTTCTCAATAAAGAAAGTATGAAAAACAGATTTATCATTGTGACAATTGTGCTTGCTCTCTTGTTGTCCATGACGACGATGGCACAGACGACAAGCAGTAACGAACAGGCTGACATCACCAAAGGAACGGTGAGGGTGAAGATAGAGACGAGGTTAGGGGATATCGTGGTTCGTCTGTACGACGCGACGCCTATTCATCGTGATAACTTCGTCAAGTTGGTGAAGGAAGGGTATTATGACGGCACGCTGTTTCACCGTGTCATCAAGAACTTTATGATTCAGGGTGGCGATCCGGATTCCAAGGGAGCGCCAGCCGACAAGTTCTTAGGCGAGGGCGGCCCTGACTATACACTCGAGGCAGAAATCAGAACGGGCCTGTACCATAAGCGAGGCGCGTTGGCAGCAGCACGAGAGGGCGACGATACTAATCCTGAGCGCAGAAGTAGCGGCTCGCAGTTCTATATCGTTTGGGGACGCACATTCAGTCCTCGCCAAATCGAATATCTGAATGAGAAGCTCAAGACGGAGCATCCTGAAACGGGAGGCCTCACAGAGATGCAACAGCGAATCTATGCTTCAAAGGGTGGCACCCCGCACCTTGATGGTCAATATACGGTGTTCGGTGAGGTGGAAGAAGGCATGGATGTGGTAGAGAAGATACAGAATCTGCCCACTAATCAAGCTGACAGACCTGTCGAAGATGTAGCAGTAAAAATGACAATTCTCTGAATGAAAAATGTGAACAAATCTTAATGCCAAAAACAAATGTTTTATAATGGAAAAATAATGTAAGATATAGACTAATTCATTTGTTAATCTTTGCAAAGCGTTATTTTTTCTCTTGGTTTTTGCGCAAATTGTTAATAATTTTGCGCAACCTTAGCCGGGATTATACTCAGGAGAGACTTATATAAATAACACAAATGCAAAGACAAGTCAACTGTAAACTACTTAAACGCATTCTTGGCATTTTGGTCCTTCTTTTATCTGGCCTACAATATGTTTGGGGTCAGACACCTGATACGTTGCATTATAAGCAATTGCCTGATTATCCATTTGTCTTTGTGTCAGATTCTTTCGTTATTTCGCCACCTGTTATTTCAGACTCGCTGTTTGATGTTATTGCCAGAGGTCTTAGATTTGAGGTGAACCGTACTGAGATAAAGAAGGATGATCCTTTTATCGCCCTGTATAACGACAGTCTGGTGCCTTGGATTAAGAAGAACAATCTGGTGCTGCGTGAGGTGTTTGTTAAAGGTGCTGCTTCTCCTGAAGGCCCTTATGATAACAATGTACGTTTGAGTCGTGAGCGTACAAGACGTTTGATAGAATTCCTGAGCAGCAATATGGATAACGCTATTGCCAATCATCCTGTCAATGCCAAGTGCGTAACGGAGGACTACGCCTATCTGGTGAAACTGATGGAAATGGCTGGCGATGCAGAATATAAGCAGGTGAAGAACATCTGGGAGAGTTGCAACAATGACGAACGTCTGTGCAAGCAGAAGCTGATGGCCCTGAATGGTGGACGTACTTGGAACAGACTGCTGAAGAAATACTTCCCCACACTGCGTCAGAGTCGCGTGGTATTGTGGTTTGCAGTGAATCCTCGTCACATGCCCATTCCTTCCTACCAGATAGCGGTAGCACCCACCATGCCGGAATACCCCGCGCTGCCAGGCAAAATCCACGTTGATTTACCTGAGCCAGAGATGAAGAAGGAGTATTCGCGTCGTCACTTGATTGCGGTGAGAACCAATCTCCTACACGACTTCCTCTACGTGCCACAGTTCGGCTTTGCTCCTGGCGGCAATATCCAGTTAGAATATTATCCGCTCTCAGGCCATTATACCTTTAATGCAGGTTTTACGTTCCACAACCATCGTCATTGGGATAGTCATAAGTTCTTTCAGATGCGTGATGCACAGTTGGAGGTTCGTCGCTATTTCAAGGGCGAGGGTGCTTTCTTAGGAACCTATCTGGGCGTCTATGCCGAAGGTATGAAGTACGGTATTGGCTTCAGTGCCACAAAAGGGTGGGAAGGAGAAGGTGGAGGAGCCGGTGTGACTCTTGGTCATACCTGCAAACTGAACAAGAAAGGCAGTCTGCGTCTGGAATTCAGTGTCAGCATGGGCGCGTATGTTTCGCTTTACGACCCTTATGTTTGGGGCAATCCCATCAATGGACTTATTGACGGACTCTACTACTACGATTATCATGGCAGCACCAATAAGTTCAAGGAGCGCAATCACCGTTTTACATGGTTGGGACCCACCAACGCTGGCATACATCTCACCTATGATATCATCTACAGAAAGAAGAAGGAGGTCAAGAAATGAAGCGCATACACCTTATTATATTATATGTCACAGCTGTCATGTACTGCGTGGTCTCATGTATTGAGCCTCCTCTGAATCTGCCAGGACAGGAGTTGGAGATGAAGATACCACAGGTGGAAACACAATTGGAAGTGGTTTGGGATCACGAGATCAATCTGGAGCAGGAGTGGTATTATGGTTGGGATAGCCAGGACGAGTCTATATGGGGAACGTTAGGTTATCCTACTCCGGCACGCTATGAGGTGCGTCGTTATTATAAAGGAGAAAGCACATCGGATGAACACAAGACCGTGGATGGTTTCTCTACCAAACAGACCAAGTTCAGACGCTATTTCCAGTTCGGATATTATGACATCCTGATTTTTAACGACATTGACTCTGAAGACGGTACGCAGGTGTTGGTGATGGAAGAGTCGCTTGACTCCGTCATTGCAACGACAACTGGTGTACGTGGTATTTCACGAAGCATTCTGGACAAGGCTTACGCAAGCCAAGACGACTCGAACACGGCCATTGGTCTGCTCAACCAGCCAGAGATAGTCTATGAGGCCTATCCGCAGAATATCTTCATCTCGCACAATCTGAGCGATTATGAGTACGACCCCATAGAGGATATCTATATCAAGCATATCGAGGCGAAGCTTCGTCCATTGGTATATATCTATCTTGTACAGTTCATTCTGTATAATAATGAAGATGGAAAGATAGTCGGTGTTAATGGCAATGCGGCCCTCTCGTCGATGGCCAGTAGCACCAACCTCTTTACTGGTCACACGAGCTATAAGCCTGCTTTCGTGTACTTCAATACACGCATGAAGAAGAATATTATGGTGAAGGGACGCAAGAGTGATGTCATTGGTGGAAAGTTGAATACCTTTGGCCTCTGCGACAACGAGCCGTTCACACGCTCTGGAGCCACTTATGTAGGCTCTCGTTCAAATCTGAGAAACATCCTGTATTACGATCTGATATGGAACAACGGACAGACGAAAACCTATGAGTTTGATGTGACTGACCAATGTCTGTCACAAGCCCATGGCGGTATCCTCACCGTATGGATTGACTGTTCCACACTGACGCCTCCAGACCCTGCCGAGACTGGCACAGGAAGTCTGTTTATACCCACCGTAGAGGATTACGATGAGGTGCTTTGGGAAGTAGAAATCTAACAATGCATAATATATTAATTTTAAAATACTTGGAACAAATGAAAAAAGCTTTTCTTTTTGCAGCAGCCACCATCGCGCTGGCCAGCTGTAGCAGCGATGAGTTAGTCAACAAATCAGCTGCAGACACAGACGCTTCCATTGCATTCGGCGTGGAGGCAAAGAACCTCTCACGTAGTCAGAATTTTGAGACGCTTGAGCGTTACAACTTCGGTGTTTGGGCCTACAAGGTGAAAGGTTCTGAAAGCCAGCAGGTGATGAACAACTACTTGGTAGGTTACTCTGATGGCAATGGTAAGGGTTATGCTCTGAACGGTGCCTCAACATGGAATGCAAGTGCCGGTGATGTTTACGACCACCAGTCTCCTTGGTTCTATGAGAAACTCGGTAAAGCAGAATATAAGAATACAGATTCTTCTAAGGGCTATCTCGCTACTCAGACTGAGTACATGTCAGCCAACGATTACCAGTATCTCCGTTACTGGGACTTGGCCTATACCAACACCAACTTCTATGCTTATGCTCCTTACAAGGCCAGTGGCGTAAGCTATGCCGATGGTAAGATAACCGTAGAGAACGGTGCTCAGACAGCAGGCTACAGTGACAACAGCAAGACTGAATTCCTTTATGCAGGTGCCACAGCAACCAATGCAAATAAGCAGGACGTAATCCTTCATTTCCATCACCTTGGCGCAAAGGTAAACCTGCAATTCTATGAGGATATTCCTGGTTATAAAGTAGAGATTATCGACGTAACGACTTCTGGAACTGGTATTCAGGCTACTCCTGCCACTAAGAGCGGTACCACCTATACAAAGGCTGATTACTATACCACTTGTGGCGCTACGATTACCTACGACGGAAACATGGAGCCTACTGCTGCTGTAAGCCATGTTGACGATGCAGCTAACTATACTCAGGAGAATTTGAAGTTCGACGTTCCTACTACAAATCTGACAACATACACTGCTAAAGTGACAGGCACCAAATACAATGTTATCCCTGAGAAGGTTGCTACCGGAACTCAAAAATATGCCGCATCACCTAAAACATACTATCCTGTAGCCCAGCCCACAACCAGTGAGGTTGGTTTCACCTTCCACGTATCTTACAAGATTATTGCTGAGGATAACGGTGAGGAGATTACTGTTCATGATGCTCGTGTATATGTTCCTGCTAAGAGTGGCAATGAATTCATCGCTGCTTGGCAGCCTAACACCGCATATACTTACACCTTTAAGATTACGACGAACTCAACTGGTTCTACCGCCACGACAACTCCTGACATCACAGATCCTACTGTTCCAACGGATAAAGCTCTTTATCCTATCGTATTCGATGGTGCTACTGTTGAGGATTATGCCACCAAAAACAATGAAAGCGATTTCTAAAAACTATATCCATGCCTTCATGTGGACTGGCGCCCTTTTGTTGTGTGCCAGTCTCATGGCATGTTCTTCTGACTCAACCATTTGGGAAGAGGACAGCTATGAAGGTGTGCCCATGCAGTTTAGTCAGGCAGCAATCAGTAATCCTGTCAGTCGTTCTTCATCAACCAATTATCTTACCCAAGGGTTTCTCGTCAGCTGCTGGAAAGGCTACAATACCGATAAGCAGTTCATTACGATGGACAAGTACGAGGTGAAATACCAGTCTATTCCCTGGGATAATCTGTCGAAATGGGATTATGTCGGTTCTACCTCTGAGGGTTACTATCAGTCACAGATAGAACGCTATTGGGACATCTCTGCATTCCCTTACCGTTTCTATGCCATTACACCCTGTCCATCAGCAGCAGACATAGCCAACTTCACCTTGTCGGATGAACGGCTTGTTATACCAACATCAGTAGCTTTTGCCTATCAGACTTGCACCAACGGTGTGCTGACAGCAGGTGCAGAACCATACATGCCTGCAGAAGTGGAATGTATTGATGGCTCTAATGTGAACGACTTCGATTTGCTGACTGGCAACACCATCCAGAAAGACCGTACGATGAACGGTGCCACCACAGACTATGAGCGTTATGTGGCATTGCCTTTCCATCACTTCACGTCGAAGGTGCGTTTTGCCGTTTATAACAATTACAGAAAGGAGACTCCCAACAACTTCTATCTGAATAATGTGAAGGTAAGAGTTGTATCAGACAACTTCGTCACTGGAGGCAACGGCTATGAGGCGAATCTGAAAATCAGTGATATGCTGAATGGCACATTCACTGAAACGACAAAGGCTGCTACTGAAGAGCAAAAGATACTGCTTCAAACCGATGATAGCAAGCAGGGCAATCTGAATACGGCTATTGACCGTGAGCATGTTTACTTCTGTGAATGTCCGAATGGCATGCTACAGATTCCGCAGCATGGCGTCAGGATGACGGTCTCGTTTGATGTCTGCGGTTTGGATTACGAAAACGATTTTACCAGTCCTGATGGTAGCATCGTGTATGACAAAGCCACTAAGACCATTCACTATATTGACATCCCCATCAAAGATACCAAGACCAATATGGAATACTTCCATTGGGAGTCAAATAACATATATACTTATGTCATCAAGATAACAGAGTTCTATCCGTTGAGCATCGACTTCAGCGCAGAACTGACCCCTTGGACTGATGTTTATGGTAACATCGAGACGAATCTCGAAAAATAACACACGCATAGTAAAAATACAATCATCAACAATGAACAAATTATACTATTCGCTGATTGTTACAACTGCACTGCTAACAACAGCATGTACAAATGACTTGGAGAATGACACTAATGCAGTGGTCTCTGGCGACAAGGAGGCTATTGCATTCGTTGGTCAGAACAATACAACGACCCGTGCAGGATTTGCAGCTCGAACTGAGATTGTCATGCACATTCGCAGTACGAAGGATGCTAACAACATTCGTGAAACTCGTACACAGGCTTATGCTAAAATAGATGAAACACTCAGTGAAACTTCCTCTTCTGCTATAGAATCTCCTGATGACGAGTCTGTACGCTATTGGGATGATGCATACGGTCGCGATGCAAAACTCTCTGTATTTGCAGTTGCTATTCCTGGTAAAACTGCTGTGACAAATAATGAAAAATATCTATCTGCTCTGTTGGGTGGTTCAACCTCATGGAGCGATGGAACTATGTCTGAAGAGATTACCTGGACTGTTTCTCCCAAGCAGACCACAGACTTAATTGCTGACGAGGACCTTGCATTCAGTAATAATATTAGTGAGAAAGGTGAAGGTGGCGTTTTCTCTTCAAATCATCCTACGGAAAAGGATGGCTATTTGAAGTTCCGTTTGACCGACGAGAACCAAGCTGACGGTCCTGGTAAGTTCGACCAGGGTAATCTGAAGTTCACTCACGCACTGAGCCGTATTACCGTGAATCTGGTTAAGGGTACTGGCTATGGCAATAGTCCATTCAAGTTTGAGGACGGTACCAATGTTAAGATTCTCGGTGTTCCCACAACAGGTACGCTCAACATTGAAACGGGTAAATGGAATTCATCTGATGCTGCTGGTATCACAACGATGGCACCCACAACTAACGATTCTGGTGCCGACTACATGCTTGTTGCTCAGATATTGCCAGGCTATACCATGACAGATGGTGACAATACCAATGTACTGGAGTTCATTATCGATGACAACAAGTACTTCATCACACAGGATATGATGCTCGATGCTCTTAACGCAGGACAAAACACAACGGAAACTTCTCTTACTATGGAGAAGGGTAAAAACTATGTGTTTAAGATCACTGTTGGTAAGAGTAAGATTATCAATGTAACAGCTACACTGGAACCATGGGTTAACGTGACTGCAAAAGATCAGACCATGGACAACTCACACATCACACTCGACTTGTTCACAAACACAGGCGGTACAGCAAGTACCAACTTCGACCTGTATCGTCTGAACGACAAATCTGTAACGATTAGCACTGACGCAAGTACAGCAACCAACTGGGGTGGAAACTATACTGATAAAGCGACACTTACCCAAAACGGCACTAACTGGGTTACGGATTGGTTCTTCGAGGACAACAAGTCATTCTATCACTTCCGTACAGTTGATAAAGATAGAAAGATTAAGGGTACAACGGATACAGATAATAGTGTAGACGACTATTTTGAGATAACTTCTGGTGCTCAGAGCAGTCACGATTACCACTGGGGTGCTCCTTTCAAGGGCTCAACAACCAGTCCTATCGTTTACAGCACATCAGATGGTTATACTGCAAACCTCAGTCCTGCCATCGGTGCTACAGGAGACATCATCAATCTGACAGAGTTGCACATGATGAGTAACATCAATGTGGTGCTGCGCACAACCAAGACTTCTGACGCTGTGGCTCTTGAGAAAGCTACAGACCAGTGTGAGGTTTCTCTGACCTACTTCTATGCAGATGGTACGGTAAACATGGGTAATGGTCTGGTTAAAACAACTGGAAGTCTTGCAACCAGCGCACTCTTCACACAGCCTGCAGCAGGAACTTCTGCAGATGGTACTGATTATATTAAGACTAATGCATTCACCTTTGCCGTTGTTCCTCAGGCATTGAAGCGCTCATCAGGAGATCATCTATATGTTGGTATCACTATCAAGACACCTGACAACAACCAGTATTATGTGGTAGAGAAACTGGCTGATATTGTTGCCACAGCAAATGGCAGCAGCCAGAACCAGACAGAAAATGGAAAGATTAGCTTCTGGTATCCTAACCACACCTATACTTATACCTTCACCCTGACAAAGGCTGGCATTAAGAATGTGACCTGCACCGTTCAGGACTGGGTTAACGTAACTGCTGACAATCAGAACATTTCACTGGAAGATTAATTCTCTGTCATGACAGGAAAGAATATCATAAAAACGCTCATCGCCTCATTTGTGCTGGGACTCTGTTCCTGCACCAATGAGGATATGGGTGATTCTTTCGACAGAACGGCTGATGGTGCTATAGACTTCACCATAGGAGTGGAAAGTTCGCCACTGAGAAGGGCTGTGACTCGTGCAGGAGAGACGCCCACATACTATGCCATGAAGGCTGGCACGCAGGTGCGTCTGAAGGTGGATGGCACATGGACAGGAAAAGAGCCTGAAGCCATCAGTCAGAAGACTACCTGCACAACTGAGGCTTCAACCACCAGCATCAACGCCCTTTCATTCACAGATAGCGAGATGCTTTATTGGGATGATTATGGTACTGGCGACCCTGCCAATGCCACAAATACTGCCAATGGCGTGAATGTATTAGGCGTCGCTGTCGACGGTATGGCTGAGGCTCCTGCTATTACGACTGAAGCAGAGTGGGAGAGTCTGTCTTGGCCTGTCATCACCGATGGCAAGAATGTACTGAATGGCGACATCATCGTTTCAAACAACCTGACGAACTATACGTTTGCCAATAGAAACAATGACGAAGCCAAGAAGATGGTGTTTGTACACCCCTTGAGCAAGATAACCTTCAACCTCAAGGCTGGTGCTGGTTTCACCAAAGGAACAGTTGGTGCCACCACCAATAAGTTTGAGAAAGACCCAACGCTTTGGCTTTCTAACTCAACAACATTGGAGGGCGTTGGGAAAACAAGTAATGACTATGCCCTTACGACTGGTGCCGTAAGCATCAAAAATGCAAGTGCTGAGAGTGACGGAAATAAGGCAAAGCTTATCGCAGGTACTACCAGCACTACAGATGCTGATATCACCGTCATCAAGCAAGCCATTGTCTATCCTGGTACACAACTGGGTGTTGACGATAATACTGTGATTGCCGTGCTGAATGCAGACGACAACATCTACTATATCAAGGCAAAGGAGATGCATGATGCTATCACGGCGGCAGGTGGTCATACGGACTTTAAGACGTTGGCCGGCTATAACTACATTATTAATATTACGGTCAACAAGACTGGTCTCGTGCTTACTGCCACTGTCACCAACTGGGTGGATGTCAACTCCGAAGAGGTACATCCTGTCATCAATGTCGATGCGACGATAGGAAATGGTGATACAGCGCCTACCAAGGAAAACGTCTTTGCGTTCTATCGTAGTGAGAATATCGAGAAAGAGTATGTGAAAGCAGCCTCTCCAACTGCGAAGACTGATGGTTCTATAGACTGGACTAATACTACCACACTCTACTGGACCAGTCACTACCAGCACTATCACTTCCGTGGTATCTATCCTGAAAAGACTACTGTAACCACAGATGACAAGGGACGTCAGTGTGTGGCTGTGTCGAATGGCGATTACGATGCCAGCACATTCCCCAGCAACTTCGTGATGGGTATGCCAGAGATTGCTGCTGGAACGATGTGTGGCAACCCTGACCACGAGCAAGTGGACATGAGTATCTATGGTATCTGTGCCCGTGAGGCTGCCATCAATCTGAACTTCCGCTATATGATGAGTCAGGTGGAGGTCGTTTTGAGTACAAGTGCCGAAGGAACTCACAACCATGTAGATCTCAGTAATGTTGTGGTAGAACTGGTGAATGTTTACGATAGTGGTAATATCCTTTTGAAGGATCGCTCAGCTGTGGTGACTGGCGACGCTGGTAACTTCACACTCCCTCAAGTGAGCACCGTTGACCACAAATATCTGGGTGTTATCGTTCCACAAGCATTGACCTACACTACGGCTGGTGCTGCAACGAATGTGCGCATCAAGATTACGGTGACAAACAGTGACTCTACGAAGGATATCTATTATGCCGATGTGAATCCCATATTGAAGAAAGGTACGACCGAATTGATTGCACCCAATGGCAAATGGGAATCTGGTACGCACTATGTCTATAACCTGAAAGTTACCAAGACGGAGATTAAGGCTACGGCCTCACTCACCGACTGGGCTACGGTAGAGGCAGATGACGAGGTGTGGTTCTAAAGATAAGAAGATGACAATAAAGAAATATACAATCCTCGCACTAACAGCCCTGTTGTTTGTAGGTTGTACCAGTGATAACGACAATAATTCACTGGCTGAGGAGCGTCTGCCCTTGACATTCGATGTCAGCTTGACAGAGAGTCGTCCTATGACACGCGCTGTCGGTAGCCAGATAGAGGCCGACGATGAACTGTTGTGCTATGTGCGCCACATCTCTGATGCTGACGTTGTTCAGTCTAAGCTCATTACCATCATAAACGGAGAGCCTACTGAGAAACTCTATTGGGACGATTTCAGTGAATCAACCGATGATGGTGCCAAAGACCTGCGTACTGACGGACATGGCTTGCAGTCGTTCTATGGCTATTGCTATAATGGTGGTACGCCATCAACAGACCTTGTTGATGCAACAGGCGTACTGGGCTGGACAACAGACGTTGACCAGACTGCTGAGGGTGACATGAAGAAGAATGACCTGCTGTGGTCATCGACGCAAGCACTGGTTACCTATCAACACGCCAAGGAAAACCGCAGTGGTTTGGAAATTCCCTACACCCACGCCATGAGTAAGTTTACTATTGTAGTGGTAGCAGGTGAAGGATTTAAGGCTGGCGACTTGGATGCTACCAGCGTTACTCTCGATGGTATGAATCTGACGGGTACCTTTACTGCACCGACTGCAACGGTAGAAGCTACAGGAACAACTACTGTCAAGATGTTTGCCAACGCTGCAACGACAACGACAGATAGCAAACCCTGCAGAGTCTATGAGGCTGTAGCTGTTCCAACAACATCTTTAGCAGTTGACAAGCTTCATGCAACCATCAAGAATGTGGATGGCAATGATTACAAGGTTCTTCTGACGGATGACATCCTGACGAGTTGGGCTGATGGTATTGTTAATAAAGTTAGCCAAAGTGGTTACAACTACAAACTGACCATCACGCTGAACAAACAAACCATCAGCGTGGTTGCCACCCTTGCTGACTGGACAGATGTCAGTGCGACAGGAACGGGCGAGATAAACTTCGATGCCGATGTGACGAACATTGACAAAGAAAACAGTGCTGCTCTTAAGAAAGGCGATTCCTTTGCTTTGTGGATGTCAACAGACCTCGCCAGCATTGGTACCGTTGCAACAACAGCGACTTATGATGGCAGTAAGTTTGTGAATACGCCTGCTATCTACTGGCCCAACGGTTCTACCAACTACTATTTCCGTGCTTTGGCAAAGAAGACAACAGAACATACGTTAGACGCTGTTACGGCAGTTAGTGTCAATCAGGGTACCGACCTACTTTGGGGCACCACCTCTGAACATACAGGTAAACTGGCAGATAATACGGAAGTCAACTACTCCGAGGGTGCGGCCATTAATCCTCGTACGGGGAATATTCCTTTGACATTCGCCCATGTGATGAGTAATGTCGTCATCAACCTGACAACGAGTAGCGATGCCTCAGCAGTATTCTTAGACAATGCTACAGTGACATTAACCACGCTGACAACGGATGGTACCATCGACATCGCAACAGGTATCGTATCACCTGGTTCTACCCAGGGGAATGTTGTAGTGACTGCATCTGCCATCATGGTACCACAAACGATTGGTAAGGAATCGAGACTGATTATTACTCTTGCTGACGGTACGACGTACTCGCTACAGCTTAACACATGCAAGGATGCTTCAGACAATGCCATCAATACTTGGGAGGGTGGTCATCAATATACCTATACCATTTCTTTAAGCAAGGAAGACATACAGTTCCGTGCTTTGGTAAAAGACTGGACTCCTGAAACAGGAAGCGGCAATGCGACACTTGATTGGGACTGATGGAATTGAAAATTGAGAATTGAGAATTGAGAATTGAGAGTTAGACATTATATATATATTGCCCTTGTTGCACTGATGAGCGCTTGCTCAGCACAGGATGCGTATGACGAGCCTCAGCAGGTGAGTCACATGCCTGTGTTGTTCTCTGCGGGTAATACTAGTGTGGCGCTGACTCGTGCTACGGCATCCTATATGCCCTTGGACAGTCGTTTTGTCTGCTCCATGTTCTTCCATGCTGGTGCCAACGATACCAACGATTCGGAGTTTGGCGCCCCAGTATCGGATGTGAACATGACTACAACGTGGCTGAAGATTAGCAATGCGACAGGTAATGCGGTATATTGGAATAAATCGTACAACAACGAAAACATCTCCACAGACACCTATGGCTTTGATGCCTCTGCCAAATGCTTCTATTGGCAGAACCGCCTGAACCATATCTTCTTGGCACTGGCAGATAATAACAAGCTCAGCACAGATGATGGAACAGAGACTGGCATGCTGAAACTCTTCCCAGACGAAAGCACTCAGTATAAGAATCAATATATGAAGGCTTACGACCTGACTAAAGGTGACAAGACCAGCATGGCGGAACAACCTGATCCGATTCTTGCGGTAGTAACCATGAGTCCTGCAGGAGCCACGCCTGAGACCAACCGTGTGAAGTTGTTCTTCAAGCATCAGTTCTCACAGATTCAGGTCAACCTGAAAAGTTCACAAGATGGCTCTGTGGCGATTGATGACCATACACTGATAGAGAGCGTTGAGTTGCTGGGCGTTGCTGAGACTGGCTATGTGGCCTATTGCATCAAGCCCGATGGAACAGTACCTGCCACAACCTCTGCTCCTATCAATCTGGATGACCCTAAATATGATGCTACAGAAAAGGATAATCCTTATGGTTCGTGTTTCAGTCTGTTTGTTCGTGAGACCGTTCCTGGTTATCTGAAATCGTTCGAGGGCATTGCCTTTGGTACACTGCAGGGCATCCGCATTACTTGGAAAGAGTCTAACGATGAAAATGCTGTAAAGCATGTGGCTACTTATAAAGGTGTGAAGAATATGACGCTTGAGAGTGGCAAGAAATACATCTATAATATAGAGCTGCGACGCAGTCTGATAGCGCAGGTAAAGGCCGAGATTGTTTCATGGGATATAGACCAGACAAACTATGAGGCGGATGGCACGATTGACAATGAGAATTGATAGCATGAAGGACTGGATATATAAACAATCACTACTGATGTTGATGGCATGTTTCGTCTTGTCGTTGATAAGCTGTAGTGAGATTATTGAAAATACCTTTGGCAGCGATGATATTGCTGAGGGAGAAGAGGTGGTATTTACTACTTCTCTGCCCAATGTCGGTGTTACTCGTTCTGCTGATTATAAGGTGGTGAACGAGGATTATCTCTTTAATATAGGTATGTATGCGGAGACTGACCACTATGTAGGTGAGGGCTTGTACCGTACGATAAAGGATGATGCCATAGGAACCTTAAAGGCTGAGACACCATTATATTGGCCCAGCACAACAGTCCCCTATGGCTTTAAGGCTACGGCAGGATCGGAAACGCTGGCATCAGACCAGTCTGCCAAAGAAGACTGGCTGCTGCAAGATCGTTTGGAAACAGAAGAGATGACATATCACACTGCCAAACAATGGAAGGAAATCAATGTGGCATCAGGACTGACCGATAATCATGATGATTACAAGAAGATACCGCTCTATTTGCAACATAAGCGCTCACTTATTACCATCATTCTAAAAGCAGGGGAGGGCGTTAGTCGTGAAGCGCTGGCCTACAATGTGGCAGAAAACGATTTGAGCGCAAAGATTTATTCGTATTCAACCGATCGTTTGAAGATTACTCCATTGACGAGTGAAACACTTATTGACTACGAAACCGACAAGAATGGCGCTGCAGCATCTGATGTAAGTAGCACCCGTTATGACGCCATCGTGGAACCATACGACTATTCGGCTAATCCGTCGACAGACTTGATTACCAAAATATCCGTATCTGGTCAGCACTATTCGTTCTATGCCCAGAACGATAATCATTTCGATACAAACAAAGACAGCTATATACTGGAGGCGGGCAAACATCTGACTATCACTGTGACGCTGAGTCGTGACAGTCGAAAGGTGATGATGACTGCCTATATAGAAGACTGGACTGAAGAAGTGACCAACACCATCTGTGATGACTACGGTAATGCAGGAGAGCCTATCAAGATTAAGAATCGTGATGAACTGATAGCATTCCTGAAGGACGAGAATAAGAATAAGGCAGGTAATATTGCGCTTGTTACACAGAATATCAAACTTGAGGAGCCCTCTGAAACGAACACTGGTACGTGGGATGCCTATAACACATACGACCTCAACTGTACGCTGAGTCTTGGCGGCAATACCATTATCAGTAACCATCGTTTCCTGAAGAGTCTGGGTGATGCAGCAAGTCTGCAGAACGGAACTATCCAGATTGGTGCTGCTGTTGATGCGGCCATCGCTACCACCAATCAGGGTGCTATTGACGATGTGAAGATTACGGCAGAAAAATCTACCACAGCTCATGCTACGGTGGCTGGTGCTGTGGTCGACAATACTGGCACTATTTCCAGATGTCACTCGTCACTGAGAGTCTATGGAGGCACAACGGGCTATGTAGGTGGTATTGCAGCTACATCAACATCTTCAGATACCAAGACCGCTATTATTGATGCATGTACGGTGAACAATGGTGTAAAAGGTGGCAGTAGCACCATTGGTGGCGGCATCGTAGGAAAAGCCAACGGCTATGTGACCAACAACACCTTCGAGTATGGCATCACGCTCTTGCAGGACTCTACAAAGTATAAGAATATTGTAGGTGAAATCAATAGCAATCATGCTATCGAGGCAGAGAATAACGCATGGCCTACCTATAATACCAATGGCAACATAAAGAATAATACCGCACAGGCTAATCTCTATCATGGTATCATTGATAGTGAGGCTGAGTTGCAGGCTTCTGTTGGAACCGCCTATAATATCGATGATAACCGTTATCGCCTGGCTCAGGATATCAGCGTATCATCTACGGTGGGTAATGTGGCTTACAACCTGAATGGTAATAACAAGAAGATTACGACAAAGGCTATGATCTTCAATGCTGTTACTGGTCAGATTCATGACCTGACAGTCTATGTGGCAAGCAATCTGGAAACTACACAAGATGCGGCAGCTGCTACAGATGCTATTGCACCACTGGCCTTTGAGGTGCATGGCGAAAAGGCTGCAATCAGTAACATCAAAGTAAAGATGGCCGATGGTGCCGTCATCAAGGCATCCAACCCTGCCGGTGTGGTAGTTTGGGCATACAATGGAGCAACAGTCACCAACTGTGAGGCACAGGTAAATCTTTATGCCAATGTGGCAACATCGGTGAAGCAAGGTCGTAAGTTTGCTGGTGGTATCGTCTCAACAGTTTCTAAGGCTACTGTTACACAATGCATCCTTCATTCTGGTAGTACACTCGCTGGTACGGAGGCTACGGTTATCTATTATGGTGGCATTGTGGGAGGTATAGAAAAGAAAAATGATTCTAACGACACACCAGAACTGACCATTACCGACTGTACCTGCTTCATAACAGTGGCTAAAGACGAAAAGCATGGTGGCATACTGGGTAATGCGTTGCTTGGAACAAGTGAAACAGCGACAAAGGATTGTCAGGGTAACTGGTGGCCAAGCGACTGTAATGGCGTAGGTACTAAAGTTGGTAGCGATGAGGCAACTATAGGCAAGCGCAATGCAATAACCCCAGTAGAACAAACAAATTGGTGACGATGAACAAAATAACAACATACATAACTCTGGCATTGAGTATCATGCTGCTTGCTGCATGCGACTCGCAAGATGTCCTGTCGTCAAATGATGAACAGAATATGATCCATGTGGGGGGCGTGAATACCGACCCAATGGTGACTACTGCTACTGTCACTCGTTCAGTAGTGGCAGCCGAAACACTCGACTGGCTGAAAGAGGGATTGACACAGGGTATGAACATGCAATATTACAAGGAAGCGTCTGCAAAACAGAAAGCCATTCTGAAACTCGAGGCTGATGGCACTTATAGCATGAAGACACCTGACGGAACTGTTTGTAAATGGCTGGATAATGGTAAACATGCGTTTGAAGGTGTTTATGTACCGAGTGGACTGAAAGCGCAGAACACTACACAGAACTATGATGACCTGATACATTATACTGCCATTCCGCCTTCAACCGAAATTGCTGCCACCGTGGGAAAGATTACCATTCCCTTGCAGCATCGTCTGGCGCGTGTTTTAGCTTATGTGCTCATTGACCAAAGCATGAATGCCAAGTTGAAAGGTTATGATGCCAGCAATTATAATGCAGAAGAAACCAAGCTACGCTTTTGCAACGTGAAGACCCTGAATTACGTGGATGCCAATGGACTTCCTGTATGGAAAGAAGAGCGAAAGGCCATTCCGCATTACCTGGGCGAGTATAGTGTGAAACTCTATAAGGCCAAGTCTTCTGGCAAACTCATCTTCCCTACCGATGACGACTGGCAAGGAGCTCAAGAAGACTATACAGCCAATGGTGATAAGAACTATACTTGTACCGACTATGGGAAGGTTCCTTGCTATGATCTCATCGTTCGTCCTACATATACTGTGGCTGAGGAGGGGACGAACGTGATGTATGATGAGGCTGTACCGACTGCTGAGGGGAAGAATAATATTGACTTTGAGTTGACTCTTGACAATGATCTGGAATATGAGAAACAGTTTACGTTCGACTTGAATGCGAACGATGAGACGGTTGTATTCTTGCGCGTAAGTCCGGAGCGTATCGACTATAATAGTGCTGGCTCTCGTCTCTGGAAAGAGAGTGCTAATCACGACAACTATTATGGTGTGAACAACCAGAATGGTAATAACCTGTCAAAAGCTGGAAGCAGTTGGCAGCGAGCTTACACTAATAGCACTTTAGATACAGGAGTTACCGATGGTCACTTCTACAATGCTGACAGTGAGGACGAGGAAGCACAGTATGTGGATGATAGCAAATGGATAGAAATGCTCTTGCAGGCTTATAAGGGTGGGACACATCATGGTGACTACTTTATTCTAAAGAAGGATATCACTATTAACACCAATGATTATGTATTCCCTTCTGATTTTACCTTCACGGGTCACCTGGATGCCCTCGATCATACAATCACTATTACGGGCTCTCGTGCCTATTTGTTTAATGGTCTGAATGGCACGTATAAGACAAACCAGGAGGATGACAAGAATGCTACATGGGAAGCCAATGTGCATCTGGAAGGTGATACATGGGTACCCACCACAGGCTGGCGCGCCGAGGTGGTCAACATGACACTCTCTGCCGGAAAGATGTTCAAAGATGGGGCTACTATCACGGGTTATGTCAACAACTGTAAAGATGCGGATGGTGCTGTGGCAAACCATACTCCTGCCATTCCAACATATTAATTGAGAAGATGAAGATAAAGCATATTATATATCTAATGACAATGGCGCTGCTTGCTGCCTGTACAGCTGACGATGAAGAGTCGCTTAGTGAGCAGCAACAAGCATTGATGGGACAAGGCGTTTGTTTCGAAACTTCTATCGCAGAGCCTTTCGTAACACGTGCCACCTACCATCACGATGGCTCCTTCAACGAAGGCGACCAGATGCGAATTTTCCGCCAATATGCTGATGGCTCATCGTTTGATGCCACTACAGAGGCGTTTCGTACCTATTATCTGAAGATGGACTATGCTACTGGAACGTCCGTATCGCTTAACTCCGACTGGGTTCCTATGGCAGGTAAGTTGAAGTCAGATGTTCCTGGTACCACTGCTACTCAGACGTCTGCCGACTCACTGACGTGGGAGAATGGTAAGACGGTACGTTTCCGTGCCTGGGGACGTAGCAATCTTGCCAATGCACTTAATAATGGTACAAAAGGCAGTTACTATCCTGATTATACGATATCCGACTGGGTCACGGTGTCTGGACCTACGAAGAGTATTCCGCTTACTATGCGTCATATTACCTGCCGTATCGGACTGATCTGTAAGTCTGGCAACGAATTTGGTAGCGCACAGATCTGTACGGATGTGGCAGATTATAAACGCAAAGACAATGCCGATACCACGGAACACGATGATGCAGAGACTGCGAAAACAGACGAAGAAGCACAGAAAGAACGTGATTTGGTATTGGCGGTATATAATAAGATGTGTATGCCTGCTGGTGTAGACGACAAAACCTTCCAGCTGACAGCGATGACACAGTCTTTGTATAATGGAACAGACACGGACTTTAAGAATTTTGAGAAATATGGTGTGTCTGATGGCATTGTGAAGATCGGCTCCATGAGTACAGAGAATATTGCTTCCTCTGTCCAACGCCCCGTGTTCAATGGTAACGACGGTCGACTGTATATGATGTCGATACCGATGGACATGAGTAGCACTGAAGCTGGTCAGGTGCTGGTGTTGCCTGCCTGTACCCGTTTTAAGGTGTGGCTTTATGATGTGAATAATGGCGACCGCAACACTACGACAGGTTCTACGGGCAGCGAGAGCAATTATCATATCTTTGCACTCAGCGACATCAAAGACAGCAATGGTCATGCCATCTACGCTAATGGTCTCACGCTGAAAGCGGGCTACAGCTATCTGTTCAGCGTGGGCTATCACTACGACAAGCTTACCATCACACCTGCCGATAACTTCTCATGGGAGGAGCAGGATGTGATTTCTCCTGATGCCAATAATGAGGAGCATAGCAAGGAACTACTTGATTTTGGTTGGTGGACAAGTGCTTACGTCAAAGCTGCAAAGACAGCACTTGCAGGTGGTAGTTTTATTCCAGAATTCAGCATCGAAAATCAAAAGGAGTTTATTACCTTCATCCACCTTGTTAATGGCACTGCTGCTACAAGAATGAGTGGCTTGAAACGTGGAGATATACGTACTGACGATAGTGGTCATGCAATTCTTGATAGCGATGGTCTTGAGACCTATTGGTGGATTCTGGAGGGCGAGACCGACGAGAGCGGTAATCCCAAACGAATCACCAAGGAAGAGGCAGAGCTGTTAGGCTATGTGTTCTATCCTCATTTCTATCCCACTGTTTCTACGCAGGCTGCTCACGTAATTGAGGATTATGTCACAGGTCCTATGGATTTCTATGACACCGACTTCGGTAACCGTTACGAGGTAAAGCTGACACACGATCTGGATCTCTATGATTGGGAACTGCCAAGCATTGGTAATGTTAGCGAGAAACCATTTAGAGGAAATTTCCTCGGCAATGGTCATACGCTTTCCAACCTGAATATGACGAACGAATATCTCTTTAATCATGTGAAAGACGGTGCTATCACCAACCTAAAGATAGAGAGTACACATAATACCAGCTTGTTAAACACTGCAGTAAGTAGCGGCACCACCGGTTGGGGCTGTTATATCGCTGGTATTTCTATGATTTGCCCGAGTACTACTAATACGATAGCTACGAGTTTAGAGGGTACCAGCTACGTAGTAGGTTGTATTCATGTGGGAAATGCTGGTGGCGCGTTGGTGGGTTCGGCCAGCGATCTCACGATGTTGGGATGTATGCAGGCTGCTTCAGGTATCAATGCCAATACTGGTGCCTTGTTGGGTAGCTATTCTGCAAATGCCACGTCCGACTTCTTCGCACCACAGTCCAAAAGCACCTTGTCGTGGGGCTCGTTTATGTGCAACTACTACGATGTGGAGAAGTCGCCTAATACGAATGCAGTAGGTAGTATTACTGATGCCTATCAGCCTCAGCAGTATATCCGTGGCAGTAAGTCGCATATCCTGAAGGCCAAGAACGACTATCTGATAGATTCCAGTGTGGACTACTCTAAATTGAGTACCAATATGAAAAAAGAAATGTATGGACTGGCTCCTTGGAAAGCCATGAACTATGCCATCTGGAAATATAATAGTTCTACAGTAGGACAGAAGTATCCATGCAACATGCAGTATCAGACCTCGTCTGTAGGCTATGCGCATCTTTATCCTACACTGGTTACTGGTGCACCTTCTATGGAAAGCAGTTGGAACCCGTTAATTCAAAACAACTAATGCAGACTTTTATGAACATCAATAAGATTATGCTATGGGGAATGGCTATGCTGATGGCCAGTTGTTCTGCTGACGAGGTCTCTGAGAATCAGCAACAAGGCATTGTCTCTTTTTCAACATCGATAGAGCATTATGAGGGCGAACTCATCTCGCGTTCTAATCTCATTGGCAATACCTTTGAAGAGGGCGACAAAATAAAACTGAAGATAATATGTCCTTTCTCCTCGCACACCGAGTTTGGCGAAACCACCTATGGCAACAGCTTCGATGCGTTCTGGCTATTGAAATGGAATGGTGCCTCATGGGCTACGTTGACAGCTGCAGACGGCTATGATATCAATGGTGACTATAGCCCTTCGGCATCGCCTAATATCTACGAACGCTATGAGGCTCAGCAGACACCTTATGTCTATACGGCACAGACGTGGAGCGAGAAACAGATTTTTATTGCGGGTTCAGGTACTCGCGTGGAGCAGTATAGTGATGTGTTCCATGCTAACCAGACTAAGGCTGCCGACTATAAGGCCTGCGACTTGCTGTGGGCACAGACCATCCAACAGACGGGCTCCTATAATGTACATCTCAGTTTCAAACATGTGATGGCTGCTCTGCTTATCACCGTCGATGCTGCTGAAGGTTTGACTATCACCCATGATGCCGTGCTGACACTTGAAGGTATGCCTGACATTGACCAAGCGGAGGTGATAGTGGGCGACTACTATGCTGAAAAAAGCAAGGTCAACTCCAACAGCTATGGCTATCAGAACAAGCATGCCTGTACTGCCGACCAGAATGGAAAGGTAATAGGTGTTGCCGTTATCGATGATTCCCAAAGAAAAGCATATACTGAGCCGATAGACCAGATTTCCCAAACGGCTACTTATACTGCATATAATGCTGGCAGCAAGGTGTATCGACTGATTGTACCGCCTTGTGAACTGACTAAGAATGCCACCTTCTGGCTCCGTGATGGCGAGAAACGCTATAGCATGAAGCTGAATCAGACGACTTTCGAGGCAGGCAAACTCTATAAAATTACGATGAAGATATGATGAACGCTTACAAGATATTTCTCTTTTCTGTAATGGCTCTCCTCATGGCGTGTAGCAACGAGGAAGACTCGTTGCTCTCTGATGCTGCGTTGGAGATGAAGGGTATTCGTGCTACGATTGACGATGAGATGCAGGTTACGCGTGCCGTTCCTAAATTAGGTGATGTCATAGGGCGTAGCGCGTTTACTGCAGACGACAAAATCGTGTTTACATCCATCAAACGTGCTAAAAATCCCTTGGAGGCGTTCACGTATAGCAACATTATTTATGCCTACGACGGAAACAGTTGGGAGCGCACAGAGGGTAATACTCCTGAAAAGATTTATTGGACTGATGGCGCTTCTTATCATACCTTCATCGGTTATAGTATACCGTCAAGCACTTACCATTGGGAGACAGTTACCAATTCCACGGGAAGTAATACCTATGCCGGTGAGTTGGGTTACGGTCGCACGGAACTGGATTACACCTCTGGCAATGAGGCGTTGATGGCTGAAGACCTGCTGGTCAACTATAGTGATACCACGAAAGCAGAGTCTGATGGTCTTTCCACCAAGATTAAGTTTACACACGCTCTGAGTAATGTGCGCGTAGTAGTTAATATCAAAAATTTTGCTGCCAGCAGTAGTGCTGTCGATACACAGGTAGGTGTCAGCAATATGATACTCTACAGTCAGCCATGTCTGTTTACGTGGGGTGCCAATAGTAAACACCTCACGGTAAAGGACTTCAGCGCACAGGGCACAGAGCATATCAAAGACCTTAAACTGTGGTGTCCTAAAGCTGATGGTGAAGGAACGGCACAAAGCAAGACCTATACCTTCTATGGTCTCACCACGCCCCAAGATGACACTTTCCATGCCATCAATGGCAACGACATGTCGCTGACGTTCTCGTTTACTGTGACTTATCCGAATGCCATGAATCCCAGTGAGACGGTTACCAAGACCTACAAGGGCTCGTTCAGCAAGACGGTGAACTTCTATTCTGGTAAATGTACCACCCTCAATATCTCGCTGAACCATAAGGACGAGCAGATGTTTATGGATGTGGAATACAACGACTGGAACTACGTGTCAACACCCGACTTGGGAGAATTGTGTAAGAAGTCGACCTTTATGGATATCAATAGCAACGTAACCATCCACTCCGATGACGATGCTAATGTCTATGATGCCACATGGCTATATATGGATGCAAACGGCAAACTGATGGATATCTATGGCAACGACGGTTCGTCGGACTATCCCTTCCGTATCTCGTCAGCTTCACAGTTGCTGTCGTTTGCCAAAGAGGTAAACAACGGTTTGGACTTTGAAGATAAATATGTCCGCTTGGATGCCGATATCACCATGCAGGCCAGCACGGCGAAGACGAATGTAGAAGACACAACATCTACTACGAAGGCAGTGAGTTGGATGGGTATCGGTGATGCTACTCATCCGTTCAATGGTACTTTCCTGGGTGGCGACCGTTATATCAATCGTTTGTATGGCAGTCCGCTGTTTATGAACTTAGGTGAGAAAGCCTGTATTGAGCAACTGCAGATTACCACAATCGGCAGTATTTCGGGTGGTGGCGCTTTAACTGAGACGAATGCTGGTGTTATTGGCGCTTGCAAGGTCGTTGACGACGTCACAGTAGCCGTTGGCGGTGGCGCTTTGGTGGGAACTAATAGTGGTATTATTTATGCCAGCTATCACACGGGTACAACTCCACTCGTAGGTACGGAGAATGGCCATACCGTTGGTTGTTATACGGCAAACGATATCGTCTCCTTTGATGAGTCTCACCTGAAGGACCTTATTACCAGACTGAATACAGCCCTTACAACCTTGTATTCCACTCATACGAATCTTACCCAGTATAAGTATGTTTATGCTACAGCTGATTACCCCATAATTCAGAAATGACTATTCCGAGCTGAAGAGTAGTAACGGAAATCGATTTAATAATTTCGGGTTTGGCTGAATAAAACAGGGCGTTCGCTGAAAATGGACAGCGGACGCTTAAACTATTCATGTGTCATGGCGTCAAAAGAATAGAAAACAGAACAACATAACTGTTTGAAATTCAACAAGAAAAATTAATAACTAATTAAAAGTACATGAATATGAAAAAGATGATTTTAACACTGGTTGCCATGATGGCAGTAACGTTTGGTTTTGCAAAGAATAGTGCTGACAAGCGATTTGACATGAGTTGTGATATCTATCGTCTTTCTGTCACGCTCGACCTCGACGAGCAGCAGATGGATGCAGTAGAGGAGATTCAGGATAACTTCAGCAACGAGATGCAGTCGTTGGCATCACTGAAGGGCTTCCAGCAGAGATTCGGTATTCGTCAGGCAGTCAGAAAGGACGCTGAACAGATGAGACAGGTGCTTAACGACAAACAGTTCCACACCTATATGCGCATCCTGCTAACGACGCTTCGCAACAGACAGCTCTAAGCAAAAAGAGATAAATAGTTATCACGGGAGGACCAACGTCCTCCCGTTTTTTGTTGTATGAAGATACAACGAAGAATTTGGTGGTGTGGAAAAAATATACTACCTTTGCACACAGAAAATAGTACTATTATGGAAATCAAGCAAGCAGAATTCTCCCTGTCAGCTCCTGTGGTGTCAATGTGTCCGAAGGATACAAAGCCAGAATACGCCTTTATTGGTCGCTCGAATGTGGGTAAGTCGAGTCTGATCAATATGCTGACCAACAACAAGAAGTTGGCGAAGACTTCATCGACGCCAGGTAAGACGTTGCTCATCAACCACTTTATCATAAATAAGGAGTGGTATCTCGTCGACCTGCCTGGCTATGGCTATGCCAAGCGCTCGAAGAAGGAGGTGGACAAGTTGGACCAGATGATTCGTGGCTATATCTTGCAGCGCGAACAGCTGGTCAACGTCTTCGTGTTGGTGGATATCCGTCTGGAACCACAGAAGATAGACCTGGAATTTATCGACTGGCTGGGCTTGTCGAGCATTCCCTTTGCCATCGTCTTTACCAAGGCCGACAAGCTGACGCCCAATAAAGCACGTCAGGCTGTAGAGTCTTATAAGAAGAAACTGCTGGAGACTTGGGAAGAGTTGCCACCTGTATTTCTGACGTCATCAGAAAAGAAGGATGGTCGCGACGATGTGCTTGATTACATTGATCAGATCAACAAGTCGCTGAAGGCATGATCCCATATCTTGACGTTCAACACTTATCGAAGTCGTTCGGTGCCCTGCAACTGTTCAGCGACATCAGCTTCTCCATTGGCGAAGGCCAGAAGGTGGGACTGATAGCCAAGAATGGTACGGGTAAGTCAACATTGTTGTCGATACTTTCTGGCAAGGAGGGTTACGACAGTGGTAGCATTGTCTTCCGTCGTGACCTGAAGGTGGGCATGCTGGAACAGTCGCCCGTCTTCGACCCTGACGAGACGGTACTTGACGCCTGCTTCAACCACCAGGGCGATCCAGAGAAGGTGTTGAGAGCTAAACAGGTGTTGACCCAACTGAAGATTCGTAATCTCGAGCAGCCGATGGGACAGTTGAGTGGTGGTCAGCAGAAACGTGTAGCGTTGGCCAACGTACTGCTGACGGAGCCCGATCTGCTGATACTTGACGAGCCTACCAACCACCTCGATCTTGAAATGATTGAATGGTTGGAGGGTTACTTGTCGCGCGGCAATAAAACACTGCTGATGGTAACGCACGACCGCTACTTCCTGGATCGTGTGTGTTCGGTGATTCTTGAACTTGACGACCATACCATCTATACCTATCGTGGCAACTATGCCTACTATCTGGAGAAACGCCAGGAGCGCATCGACAATCGTAGGGCAGAGATAGCGCGTGCCAACAACCTGTATCGCACAGAGTTGGAATGGATGCGTCGCATGCCACAAGCTCGTGGTCACAAAGCTCGCTACCGCGAGGAGGCTTTCTACGAATTGGAGAAGGTGGCCAAGCAGCGCTTGGAAGAGCGCCAGCTGAGACTGAAGGCTTCTAATGTATATATCGGTAGCAAGATCTTTGAATGCCAGTATATCTCGAAAGCCTTCGACAATACTGTTATCCTCAAGGATTTCTACTATAACTTCTCGCGCTTCGAGAAGATGGGCATTGTGGGAAATAATGGTACGGGCAAGTCGACATTCATCAAGATGCTGCTGGGATTAGAGCCAGTAGATGACGGCCGCATCGTGATAGGTGATACAGTGCGCTTCGGGTATTTCTCGCAGGAAGGTCTGCAATTCAATGAGAACCAAAAGGTTATCGATGTGATAACAGATATTGCAGACTATGTGGAGTTGGGCGGTGGTCGCAAGATGAGTGCCTCACAGCTGTTGCAGTATTTCCTGTTTACCCCAGAGCAACAATATAATTATGTATATAAGCTGAGCGGTGGTGAACGCAGGAAACTGTACCTCTGCACAGTGCTGATGAAGAACCCCAACTTCCTGGTGCTTGACGAGCCTACCAACGACCTCGACATCGTGACGCTACAGATACTGGAAGAATACCTACAAGACTTCCCTGGCTGTGTCATCGTCGTCTCGCACGACCGCTACTTCATGGACAAGGTGGTGGACCACCTGTTGGTGTTCAAGGGACAGGGCGAAATCAAAGACTTCCCTGGCAACTATACGCAGTATAGGGAGTGGGAGAAGGAGCCTACCCCCGGCCCCTCCCAAGTAGGAGGGGAGAAAAAGGCGGATTCTAGTAAGATTAGTTATCGACATGACGACCGTCGCCGTCTTTCCTTCAAGGAGAAGCGTGAGATGGAGCAGCTAGAGAAGGACATCGCTGCACTGGAGGATGAGAAGAAACAGATAGAGGAGGCACTGTGTGGCGGTGTGACCTCTGTCGACGAGATAACGGCTATGAGCAAGCGACTGCCAGTGCTCAATGAAGAGTTAGACGAGAAGTCGATGCGATGGCTGGAACTGAGTGATATCTGACTTTGAACTTTGAACTTTGAACATTGAACATTGAACATTGATGACGCAACAACAATATCCATCGGAACTGCTGGAGAAGGCGGTGCAGGAATTCAGCAAACTGCCTGGTGTGGGGCGTAAGACGGCCTTGCGACTGGTGCTGCATCTGTTGCGCCAAGATACTGACGAGGTGATGCAGTTTACGGAGACCATTGCCCACATGCGACAGGAGGTGAAACACTGTCGTATCTGCCATAACATTAGCGACAGTGAGGTGTGTCCCATCTGTAGCGACCCACGTCGTGACGAGTCGACCATCTGCGTGGTGGAGAACATCCAGGACGTGATGGCTGTGGAGAATACCCAGCAGTATCAGGGTCTGTACCATGTATTGGGTGGCGTCATCTCGCCCATGGATGGCGTTGGACCTGCTGATCTGGAGATAGAGTCGCTGGTGGAGCGAGTGAAAGAGGGTGGCGTGAAAGAGGTGATATTGGCGCTGAGCTCCACGATGGAGGGCGACACCACCAATTTCTACATCTTCCGCAAATTGGCACCCTTTACGGATGTGAAGCTGACCATCATAGCACGAGGCATCAGCGTGGGCGATGAGTTGGAATATACCGACGAGGTGACGCTGGGACGCTCGATACTGAACAGAACACCCTTTGAGGGGAAGTGAATAGTGAACATTGAACGTTGAACATTGAACGTTGAACATTGAACGTTGAACATTGAACGTTGAACATTGAACGTTGAACATTGAACGTTGAACATTGAACATTAACATTGAACATTAAGCATTAAGCATTATGCATTAAGCATTAAAGAATATGAACGCAGAAACAATACAATTCCTGTTGACGACGCTGATGGAGCTGGCCACACTGGTGTGTGCCTATGCTGCCTTGCGTCTGTATAAAAAGAAGTGGCAGCCACGTATGGCGATGCTCCTGGTACCGCTGTTGGCTAATGCCATTTTGTATGCTATCTACGAAACGACACCTTTCTTTTATTTAGGTGTCATCCTCTTACTCTGTATCCCCTTCGTATGGCCAAGAAAATCTGCATAGTCATTGTCAGCTATAACGTCTGCCAACTGTTGGACGAGTGTCTGCAGAGTGTGAAGCGTGCCCTGCAGGGCATCGATGGTGAGATCTATGTGGTGGATAACCTGTCGACGGATGGTACGGTAGAAACCCTGCAACCTCGTCATCCCGACGTGCATTTCATTGCCAACAAGCAGAATGTGGGGTTTGCCTGTGCCAACAATCAGGCCATTCGCTGTACTGATTCAGAGTATGTATTGCTGCTGAATCCTGATACGGTGGTCTATGAGAATACCCTGCGTGGTGTACTCGACTTCATGGATCAACACCCGGAGGCGGGTGGGGCAGGCGTGCGTATGCTGACACGTGAAGGAAAGCCTGCGCCAGAGTCGCGTCGTGCCATTCCTACACCATGGGTGGCCATGCTGAAGATGTTAGGAGCTACCCGTCGCTACTATATGAGTCATCTGTCGTGGGACGAGCCCGGACAGATAGAAGCCATCAGTGGTGCCTTCTGTATGTTGCGTCGTAAGGCTCTCGACCAGATAGGACTGCTCGATGAAGACTATTTTATGTATGGTGAGGATATTGACCTCAGCTACCGACTGTTGAAAGGTGGTTGGCAGAACTGGTACCTGCCCTTCGACATTATTCATTATAAGGGTGAGTCGACGCAGAAGTCTACCTTCCGCTATGTTCATACCTTCTATCAGGCGATGCTCATCTTCTTCCGTAAACACTACGGCCATCTGAGCATCTTCTTCTCACTACCTATTCAGCTGGCTATCTATTTTCGTGCCCTCATGGCACTGATGCAGATGATGGGTAGCCGTTTCCACCACTTATTACATCCGCGCCCATGACATTACGTGCTTTAGAACCTGAGGATCTGGATTTGCTCTACCAGATAGAGAACAACAGAGAGTTATGGCAGGTGGGTGCCACCAACGTGCCCTACAGTCGCTATACGTTGCACGACTACATCGCCACATCCAGCGACGACATCTTTGCTGACCGTCAGGTGCGCCTGATTGTGGAGAACGAGCAGGGTGAGGCAGTGGGCATAGCTGACCTGGTGCATTTTGATCCACAGCATCAGCGTGCCGAGGTGGGTATTGTCATCCTGCCAGCCTTCCGACGCAAGGGTTATGCAGCGGCAGCCATTCAGGCATTATGCGACTATGCCATACGTATTGTTCACTTGCATCAGCTCTATGCTATCATCGATCAGACAAATGTGGCGGCAGTCTCTTTGTTCAAGAAAGAAGGCTTTACAACCCAAAATGTGCTCTCAGAATGGCTCTTTGATGGTCGAAAATACCATGATGCGGTGCTAATGCAAAGATTTTTATAAACTTTTCGCGAAAAAGTTTTGTATATCCAAAAATTCTTATTACCTTTGCACCCGCAAAACGACAAACGATGCAACTCTGGTGCGTTAGTTCAGTAGGTTAGAATGCCTGCCTGTCACGCAGGAGGTCACGAGTTCGAGTCTCGTACGCACCGCCAAATTGTAAATCGTAAATCGTCACATTGCAAATCATATTGGTGCGTTAGTTCAGTAGGTTAGAATGCCTGCCTGTCACGCAGGAGGTCACGAGTTCGAGTCTCGTACGCACCGCCAAAAACTTAGAAAGCTCATTGGAAAACATCCAGTGGGCTTTTTATACAAAATAGCATTAAAACTATGAAACAGACTATCCTTGTTACTGGTGGTACTGGTTTTATTGGAAGCCACACCACTGTAGAACTGCAGGAAGCAGGCTACAAAGTAGTAATCGTTGACAATCTCTCCAATTCGAATGCCAACGTCGTAGACGGAATAGAGAAGATTACGGGTGTGCGTCCAGCCTTCGAACAGGCAGATTGTTGCGACTATGACGCCATGGAGCGCATCTTCCAGAAGTATCCCGATATCTCAGGTATTATCCATTTTGCAGCTTCTAAGGCTGTGGGTGAGAGCGTGGAGAAGCCGCTGATGTACTACCGCAACAACCTGATGTCGCTCATCAACCTGTTGGAGCTGATGCCGAAGTACGACGTGAAGGGCATCATCTTCTCAAGTTCTTGTACTGTCTATGGTCAGCCCTCACAGGAGTACCTGCCCGTTACCGAGGATGCACCCGTACAGAAGGCTATGTCGCCTTATGGCAATACCAAGCAGATCAACGAGGAGATTATCCACGACTACGTACACTCTGGTGCTCCCATCAAGGCTATTCTCCTGCGCTACTTCAATCCTATCGGTGCACATCCCACAGCATTGATTGGTGAGTTGCCCAACGGTGTGCCCATGAATCTGATTCCTTTCGTTACCCAGACCGCTATGGGTATTCGTCAGCAGCTGAAGATTTTCGGTAACGATTATAATACGCCCGACCACACCTGTATCCGCGACTACATCTATGTAGTAGACCTGGCTAAGGCTCACGTGAAGGCTATGGAGCGCGTGCTCGACAATCCTGATGCTGAAGCTGTTGAGGTATTCAATATCGGTACTGGTAAGGGACTTTCTACACTGGAGGTCGTTCAGGGCTTTGAAAAGGCTACTGGCGTGAAGGTCAACTGGACCTATGCTCCCCGTCGTGAGGGCGATATCGAGCAGGTTTGGGGCAATGTCGACAAGGCCAACAAGATACTTGGCTGGAAGGCAGAGACTCCTACTGAAGAGGTGCTGAAGTCTGCATGGAAGTGGCAGCAGAAGCTCCGCGAAGAGGGCATACAATAGGCGCTTCGCTAGTGAATAACGAATAGTGAACAATAGGCGCTTCGCTAGTGAATAACGAATAGTGAATAGTGAATAAAAAATGCCTGCTCAAGTGAGCAGGCTTTTTTATGGTTTATTGCCAACAGCTAATTAATAGCTGCGGGCAATGATGACGCGATACTTGGCAGGCTTGCCGCTGACCATATCGGTGCCAGGAGTCTGTTCGTAGGCGAAAGGTACGCAACGGATAGTGGCCTGCGTCTCTTCCTTGATCTGTGCCTCGGTCTCGGCAGTACCGTCCCAGTGGCAGAGGAAGAAGCCGCCGTCCTTGACCTTCTCCTTGAACTCCTCGTAGTTGTCGCACTCGTAGACGTGTTCGTCACGATACTTGCGGGCCTTCTCGAAGATGTTCTTTTGGATTTCGTCCAGAAGATTCTCCACATACTGTGCGATGCCCTCGATAGGACGAGTCTCTTTCTCCAGTGTGTCACGACGCATCACCTCGATGGTGCCGTTTTCCAAGTCGCGAGCACCCAGTACCAGACGTACGGGAACACCCTTCAGCTCGTAGTCGGCAAACTTGAAGCCAGGACGCTTGTTGTCGGCATCGTCGAACTTGACGCTGATGCCCTTCTTGCGCAACTCCTCGATGATAGGAGTAACCTCCTTGTTGACCAGCTCCATCTGTTCGGGCTTGGTAGCGATAGGAATGATGACTACCTGGATAGGAGCCAGACGTGGAGGCAGTACCAGACCATTGTCGTCAGAGTGGGTCATGATGAGTGCACCAATCAGACGGGTTGAAACACCCCAAGAGGTAGCCCAAACATACTCGGGCTTGTTCTCCTTATTAAGATAGGTAACCTCGAAAGCCTTGGCGAAGTTCTGACCCAGGAAGTGTGAGGTACCGCTCTGCAGTGCCTTACCATCCTGCATCATAGCCTCGATGGTGTAGGTGTCGAGGGCACCGGCGAAGCGCTCAGTCTCACTCTTCACACCCTGCAGCACGGGAACAGCCATCCACTCTTCAGCGAACTTGGCATATACCTTCAGCATCTTCTTTGCTTCCTCTTCAGCCTCCTCGCGGGTAGCGTGAGCCGTATGGCCCTCCTGCCACAGGAACTCAGAGGTACGCAGGAATGGACGGGTACGCATCTCCCAACGCATCACGTTACACCACTGGTTGCACATCAGGGGCAGATCGCGCCAAGAGTGAATCCAGTTCTTATACGTGTTCCAGATGATGGTTTCCGAGGTAGGACGCACGATGAGCTCTTCCTCCAGCTTGGCAGCGGGGTCAACAACCACACCGCTCTTGTCCTCAGTAGCCTTCAGACGGTAGTGTGTTACTACGGCACACTCCTTGGCGAAGCCCTCTACGTGCTCAGCCTCTCTTGACAGGAACGACTTCGGAATCAGCAAGGGGAAGTAGGCGTTCTGTGCACCAGTCTCCTTAAACATACGATCCAGCTCGTGCTGCATCTTCTCCCAGATAGCGTAGCCGTAAGGTTTGATAACCATACAACCGCGAACAGCAGACTGCTCTGCAAGGTCTGCCTTTACTACCAGATCATTATACCACTGGCTGTAATTATCAGCCCGTTTTGTTAAATCTTTTAGTTCTTTTGCCATATTTTTTAATGGAATTCTTAAATTTTGCTGCAAAGGTACAAAATAATTGATAATTGACAATTGAGAATTGAGAATTATTTTATAATTTTGCATCATTATAAGTAAAGTTTCACTTTAAATCAATTTAAAACAAAAACATTATGAAGACAAAAATTCTTTCTTTGATGCTTTGTGTTGGTCTGCTCGTAGCATGTAACAACACACAGAAGGGTGCAGGTATTGGTGCTGGTGGTGGTGCTCTGTTGGGTGCAATCATTGGTCATGTTGCAGGTAACACAGCTGTTGGTGCTGCTATCGGTGGTGCCGTTGGTGCTGGTGCCGGTGCAATCATTGGTAACCGCATGGATAAGGCTAAGAAGGCTGCTGAGGCAGTTCAGAACGCTCAGGTATCAACCGTTCAGGACGCTAATGGTCTGGAGGCTGTTAAGGTTACCTTCGATTCTGGTATTCTGTTTGCTACTGGTAAGGCTACCCTCTCACAGAGCGCTAAGAACTCTCTGTCTCAGTTTGCTAAGGTGCTGAACGAGAATAAGGATTGCGACGTTGCTATCATCGGTCATACCGACAGCACTGGTTCTGACGCTGTCAACCAGCCTCTGTCTGTTAACCGTGCCAACAGCGTAAATAGCTACCTGAAGTCTTGTGGCGTTAGCGCTTCTCAGATTAAGAGTGTTGAGGGTCAGGGTTCTTCTAATCCTGTTGCTGACAACTCTACTGAGGCTGGTCGCAAGCAGAACCGTCGTGTAGAGGTTTACATGTACGCTTCTAAGAAGATGATCGAGGAAGCTCAGGCTCAGGCAAACTAACGCTTCGCTAGTGATTGCGACGCCACACTTCGACCTTTAGGTTGAAGAATAACGAATAGTGAAGAGTGAAAAGTGAAGCAGAAACTGACTTTCATTCAAAAATTCAAGAAAACCGTTAAATGGATAGTGGTGGCGTTCTTCGCCTCCACTATTCTTTCTGTTATTGTCCTGCGGTGGGTGCCCGTCTATTTCACACCTCTTATGTTTATCCGCCTGGCACAACAGAAAGCCAATCATCAGGAGTTGACGCTCCACCACCATTGGGTGCCCATAGAAGAGATGAACCCATCGATGGCCACTGCCGTGATGGCCTCTGAGGATGCTCACTTCCTGGAGCATCATGGCTTTGACTTCAAAGCCATCGAACAGGCTGCCATGCGCAACATTAAGCATCCCGACAAGCGTAAGCACGGCGCATCGACCATCTCTCAACAGACGGCCAAGAACGTGTTCCTGTGGCCTGGTCGCTCGTGGATACGTAAGGGCTTCGAGGTCTATTTCACCGTACTCATCGAACTCGTCTGGAGCAAGGAGCGCATCATGGAAGTCTATCTCAATAGCATCGAGATGGGCGATGGCATCTATGGTGTTGATGCTGTAGCTCAGTGGCATTTCGGCACTACTGCTGGCCAGCTCACCAAGGCACAGTGCGCACTCATTGCCGTCACACTGCCTAATCCACGTCGTTTCAATTCTGCTAATCCTAGTAGCTACCTGTTGAAACGCCAGCGCCGCATTCTTCGTGAGATGAAGTTCGTTAAGCCGCTAACCCCTAACCCCTAACCGCTAACCCTTTTCATCATTATTTTTAGGTATTTCTACAGAAACATTCGTTCATGTGGAAAAACTTTGCTACCTTTGCAGTCAAATAGAATAAGGTATGTATCTTTCAGAGCTGAAGACAGGTGAGAAAGCCTATATAGTAAAGGTAAAAGGACATGGCGGCTTCCGTAAACGCATCATTGAGATGGGTTTCATCAAGGGCCAGCAGATTGAGGCACTGCTCAGTGCTCCGCTGCAAGACCCCGTGAAATACAAGGTGATGGGCTATGAGATTAGTCTGCGCCGTCAGGAAGCTGAACAGATAGAGGTGAGCTACGAACGTCAGCGCGCTGTTGACGATGACAATCCTATGACGTCCACATCGACGCCTCGCAACCAGCTACACGCTTCTTCTGGTGTCAAGGAGATTACCGTTGCTTTGGTGGGCAATCCCAACTGTGGTAAGACGTCGCTGTTCAATTTCGCTTCAGGTGCCCACGAGCATGTTGGCAACTATAGTGGCGTTACCGTCGATGCCAAAGAGGGCTATACCCACTTTGGGGGATACCGCATCCGTCTGGTCGATCTGCCAGGTACTTACTCCTTGTCGGCCTATTCTCCTGAAGAACTGTATGTCCGCAAGCAACTTGTTGACGACATGCCTGATGTGGTGCTCAACGTGATTGATGCGTCCAACATTGAGCGCAACCTCTATCTCACTACCCAGCTCATGGATATGCACCTGCGTGTGGTCTGTGCGCTGAACATGTTTGACGAGTTGGAGCTGCGTGGTGACAAATTGGATGTCGACAAGCTCAGCTCACTGTTGGGTATGCCGATGGTTCCAACGTCGTTCAAGACGGGTAGGGGACTGGAGCAGTTGCTCAGCGAGGTGATACACATTTTTGAGAGTAGTGAGGGTCACGACCAGTACTATCGCCACTTCCATATCAAGCATGACCACGAGATAGAAGATGGTATAGCAAATATTCAGAAATATCTGAAAGATAATGCCTTACTGCGCATGCGCTATTCTACGCGCTGGCTGGCCATTAAACTGTTGGAGCTGGATAAGGAGGTCGATGCCATTGTGCGCGACTTGCCCGACTACGACAAGATTATTGCGGCTCGTGATACTGCTGTCCGTCGTATCAAGGAAGAGACGGGCGACGACTCTGAGACGGCCATTATGGACGCTAAGTACGGCTTCATCCGTGGTGCTTTGCGCGAGGCTGGCTATGTGGTCGGCATCAAGGAGAATACTTACAAGACAACCCATCGACTGGATGCCATTATCACCAACCGTTGGGTGGGATTCCCCATCTTCTTCTTCATTCTCTATCTGATGTTTGAGGTGACGTTCATCCTGGGACAATACCCGATGGATTGGATAGATTTGGGTGTCAACGAACTAGGAACCATCATTGGTGATACGATGGCTGAAGGCCCGTTGAAAGCGATGCTTATCGATGGTATCATCGCTGGTGTAGGCTCCGTCATCGTCTTCCTGCCACAGATTCTGATACTCTACACCTTTATCTCCATCATGGAGGACTCAGGCTATATGGCTCGTGCTGCCTTCATCATGGATAAGCTCATGCACGGCATGGGACTGCATGGCAAGTCGTTTATCCCGTTGATTATGGGCTTTGGCTGTAATGTGCCTGCTGTCATGGCTACACGAACCATTGAGAGTCGTCGCTCGCGACTCATCACCATGCTCGTACTGCCAATGATGTCGTGCTCTGCGCGCCTACCTATCTATATTATGATAACGGGCGCCTTCTTCACCGTCCGCTATCAGAGCCTGGTCATGATATCGCTCTATGTCGTTGGAATCGCGCTTTCTGTCATCATTGCTCGTGTCTTGAGCACATGGGTCATCAAGGGCGAAGACACGCCGTTTGTGATGGAACTGCCCCCTTATCGTTTCCCCACGGCCAAGGCCATCTTCCGTCATACGTGGGAGAAAGGCAAGCAGTATCTGAAGAAGATGGGTGGCGTCATCCTCGTGGCCAGCATCATTGTCTGGGCATTAGGCTATTTCGGCACCATGGGTGTAGCGCCCTCATTGGAGGATAGCTTCATCGGACTGTTAGGAAAGGCCGTAGAACCCATCTTTGCCGTCCAGGGCTTCGACTGGCGACTCGATGTCAGCCTCATTGCAGGTGTCGGTGCCAAGGAGATTGTGGCCAGCACCATCGGCGTGCTCTATGGCGACAACGCCTACAACTTCTCGCAGCTCACCGCCTACAGCTTCCTGCTCTTTGTGCTCATCTACTTCCCCTGCATCGCCACCATTGCCGCCATCAAACAAGAGAGTGGCTCCTGGCGTTGGGCCTTCTTTGCCGCCATCTACACCACCGTCCTGGCATGGGTGGTCAGCGCCCTGGTCTATCAGATTGGCTCCCTCTTTTTAGCCTAATTAAGAACTGGATGCGACAGAAAAATACCCTGGAATATCTATGGTTATGGGAGAGATTGTATAATCCATCCTTTAAAGGGGTCGAATTCGACCCCCTTTTGGCAGAAGCTGGAAGTAATTCGTTCACGATGAGTCCCACTCGCTGGATTGAAATAACAAGAGTGGAGGATAATGAAAGTAGAAAATTGCTAAAGTAAGCTATTCATACAGAGAGTCAGCGAGGTATTTCATAAAATATCTCGCTGATTTCTTTTTTTGTTTGTATCTTTGCACCATAGTTAACAACTATATGTATAGAGATGAAAAGATTACAACATATCTATGACACGATTGACCAAGAAGGATTCTCTAGCAGAGCATTACAAGAAATCGACAACTACGTAAAAGACATACAAAATGGGACAGAAGATTTTTCTCGATTCAATTTATCAGAGCATGCAGGACTCAGCAAGGGAGGTGCGCCTCTCATTGGGGCGTCCATCGTCGCATGCTACGCGACAGCAAGCCTTACAGCAAGTTGCCATGTTGAAGGCTGCGAAGGAAGCCCAGCAAATTGGGAAATAGACGAGCAACAAGAGCGTCTTATTGAACAATGGGCTAAGGCTGCCAATCTATGGGAAGATAACTCAGAGCAATTCCTCGTAGAAGAGTTTGGTCCCATGATAGCACAAGGAGCAGAGGCAAAGGTATATTACAAAGAAGGAAATACATCTGTCGTAAAAGAACGAACTTCCATTTATTCTACTACACAGAAAGCTCTTGATGCTATCGTACTACACAACTACCTCTTTCCAGAAACCGCTATGAAAGTAATTGGTTTTACTCGCGATAGCGATGGACTTATGCGCATCGTGTTGACACAACCATACGTAAACTGTTTGCGATTAGCTACAAAGAAAGAGATAGATGACATGGTGGCCGCAAAAGGCTTTCGTGATAATTGGAACGGTCAAGGTGTAAACTATATCTCAGATCGCTTGGCTTTGGAAGATATGCACCCTGCTAATGTGTTTGTTGATAACATTACAGCAAAACCTATTTGTATTGACTGCATCGTGAAATTCGTATAAGGCCATGTCTGGTATAAGAATCCAGCATGAAACATAGGCTTATTTCGTACACTCAGCGAGGTATTTCATAAAATATCTCGCTGATTTCTTTTTTGTTTCCAAATCTTTTCGCTAAAATCTTGCAATTGTATAAATTAATGTGTATCTTTGCAATAGATATGGAGCTGAAGTCTGATGCTATAGAGACGTTGATAAAATCTGTACTGACGGATATTAGCCAGAAAGGCTATTCGTCAGTACAACCATTTAGTATCGGAAAATATAAAAAGCTGGCCACACGTGACCAGCTGTATGCAAGTGAAGGAAACCAAGCGGCAAGGTCGAATTGCTCATCATCTCTGCATTGCTGCAGCCATGCCACCGTGCAAATATAAGTACTTTTTCTGATAATTCCAAATCTTTTCGCTAAAATCTTGCAATTGTATAAATTAATTTGTATCTTTGCAAATGCATTGTGACGTAAACTGTGCTACATCGGTGTGCAGGTCACTTTGCAGGACATTGTGGGTTAAGAATAATTCGTATCGAAGATTCTGATGAGGTTTACATCCAAATAGTCGCCAACTAAATTGAATACACGACCTCGCGGGATTAGGGATGCGCCTGTATGGCGTACCCTTCTCTTGTGTATCGTGTATGGGCTTGTTTGGCGACGGCTCGGATGTAAGTGCATAAGGGATGAGGGTGCGCTTTTTCTATTTCCCCTAACATTATGAACTAAAACAAAAATTGCTAACAGATTTAAAGCTCCTACCAAGCATGAATAATCTAATAGACAAATCTGAACTCATCAGCAAGTTGCAGACTTTGGAAGGTCTCAGCAACGACGAGCGTAGCAGCCTTATAGGACTGTTGCGAGAGCATAAGAAGTATGGGCTGGTGTGGGAAGATAAACCAGAGGACGTTGAAGAGCGACTTCGCGAGAAACTGCCTGTTCTTCGTGAAGTGAAAGACAAGGCGATATTGAGCGATTCAACTGATGCCCCCAATCATATTTTGATTGAGGGTGATAACTTGGAGGCACTTACTGCCCTCAGTTATACCCATGAAGGAAAGGTTGATGTTATCTACATTGATCCTCCTTACAATACAGGTAACAAAGACTTTGTCTATAATGACTCATTTGTCGATACAGAAGATAGTTATCGTCATTCCAAGTGGCTCTCGTTTATGAATAAGCGATTAAAGATTGCCAAGAAGTTGTTGTCGGATAAAGGTGTTATTTTTATTTCAATAGACGACAATGAGCAAGCTAATACAAAACTACTTTGTGATGAAACATTTGGAAGATCAAATTTTATAGCACAAGTTATATGGGAACGGGCATACTCGCCTGTAAATCTAAAGAAGCATTTTTCTGAGAGCCATGATTATATAATTGTGTATGCAAACAGGATAGAAAATGCTATCAATAATGGTTTACCCCGTTCTAATGAGGCAAATGAACGTTATTCAAATCCAGACAATGATCCACGTGGTGTTTGGAAATCAACAGACTGTACAGTAGGACCTGCCGTTGAAGACAAACTATATCAAATTACATTACCCTCAGGACGTATAGTAAATCCACCCTCAGGACGATGTTGGCTATTTACAAAGGACCGCTTTGAGGAAATGGTATCGGATAATCGAATATGGTTTGGTGCTAATGGTGACAGCGCACCCGCTGTAAAGAAGTTCCTGTCAGAAGTAAAACAAGGAATCACTCCGATGACTATTTGGAAATACTCAGAAGTTGGTCATTCACAAGATGCCGCAAAAGAAGTCAAAGATATTTTTGGTGGAGAAGCACGATTTACTTATCCTAAATCAATGCGATTAATCAAACGTTGTATTGGATTGTATAGTCAAGATCCATCTGTCATACTTGACTTCTTCGCAGGCTCTGGTACCACCCTCCACGCTACCATGCAACTGAATGCAGAGGATGGAGGCCATAGACAATGCATCCTTGTGACAAACAATGAGAATAATATCTGTGAGGAGGTAACCTATGAACGAAACAAACGAGTAATCAATGGCTATACGACTCCAAAAGGTATCTCAGTGGCAGGACTGAAAGCCAATACGTTGCGCTACTATAAAACAGACTATATTTCTCGTGATAGGACTCAGAAGAATATGAGGGATTTGGTGGCAGCAGCTACAGATCAACTGTGTATCAAAGAAAACTTGTACGACGAGCAGAAGACATTCGGACGGTTTAAGTTAAAGCCTCGACTTGCTCGCTACTTCAATAATGGCAAGAAGCACATGCTGATAATCTATCGAGAGGAGTTGATTGACGAGATTGCTGAAGAAATTAAGAACCTCGACTTTGCTGGCAAGCGTCTAAAAATCTACGTATTCTCGCCTGGCCGTTATGCCTTTACTGATAACTTCCGTGAGGTGGAAGACAAAGTAGAACTGGTGGCTCTGCCTGCTGCTATCTACGATGCTTATCAGAAAGTGCTGCCTAAACGCAGGGAGAAACTATTTGAGACGGAAGAGAAGAAAGAAACAAAAATCCCTACCGATCTATTCGAAGGGGAGGAGGTATAATAATGATTCAGTATGGAAGTGTTAGGGTTTCATAGAGTCGAACATCTGAGTGTCATGGTCAAACCATGCAATGACATCTTCAGCCTGCGGATGATTTCGTGGGATGATGATGGCAACGTACTCTTTTGTTCCAGGCTCTTCTCCCTTAACTTCTGCTGTTTTAAAATAGTAGCGCTCTTGTTGGCCAGCTTTGTTAAACCAATAAGAGAAAAGTCTTGCACGCTGAGCCTGTTGTTCGCCAGCAGTACTGCACATATAAAGCAGAATATCTGGATTCGAACGGAAGAACTCATCAATCACACAAAAAACTGTTTGCATGATTTTATTGTCATGATGAGATGCTATTCTGTCAAGATTTGTAAGACTAAACCAATAGGCATGAAAAATTGGGTGCTCAACGATCTCAAAATCAATAGCGTATCTGCACCCATTATCTGTTTCAAAATAAAGGACATCTCCTTTATTCCATACTTTATAAGGAGAGAAGACGTTGATAAAAGCAATTTCAAGCCTGTTCATAATCTATACGATTTCCAAGTCATAAAGATGTTTCTTCTTGGCCTCTGCTTTCATACGAAGTTCTTCCTCGTACATAGTTCTAATTTCTGCTTCACGAGCAGCAATACGCGTCTTGGCACGCTTGAACCATGCTTTAACCTCCTCTGGAGATCCGAGAGTATATTTCGGCGTATTTGCTTCCATAATTGTATGAATTATAATTGTTCTGGCTGCAAAATTAGCAATTTATTCTGAATAAACAAAGAAAACGACGATAAAACGATGAAAGAGATTAAATACCAACAAAAATATGTGCGTGAGTTAGTGGATAAGACCATTGACTTGCTGCGACTGACTGGTCATCGGAAGACGTTAATATTCAAGGCTCCCACAGGCTCTGGCAAAACGGTGATGGCCTCGCAGATGCTGGCAGACTTAACGGAAGAACTGCAGTCGCGTGGTGACAGTCCCTACCAGCAGGTGGCTTTAATCTGGATAGCACCAAATAAACTACATCAGCAGAGTTACTTCAAGATGAAGAACTACTTCACAGAGACACGTCTGCTGAAGCCTGTGATGTATGACGAGATAGACCAAAGCGAGGGTGTAATACATCCAGGAGAAATCCTGTTCGTGAACTGGGAGAGCATCAATAAGGAGAAGAACGTGATGGTGCGCGACTCAGAGCAGAATGCTTCGCTCTATGAGATTACACGCAGAACTCAGGAAGAGCATGGTCTGCCCATCGTCGTGGTGATTGACGAAGAACACCTGTTTTGGTCGAAGTCAGCAGACAAAAGTGCAAAGGTGCTCCAAAAGATTAATCCCAAAGTGGAGATCCGCATCTCTGCTACGCCCAAGACTAACTCAGACCACAAAGTGACTGTTAGTCGCGAGGAGGTTGTGAAGGAAGAGATGATCAAGAAACAAGTGGTGCTAAATCCTGACATCACTAAGGGCTATAATGATGAGAACGAGCTGAACATCCACTTGATTCAATGTGCTTTGGAGAAGCGCAGGTTATTGGCAGAAGCCTATAAGAAAGAAGGAACGAACATCAATCCGCTACTTCTTATCCAGTTGCCTAACGATACTACAGAAAGCATGACAGCAGAAGATTCTGCCATTGCTACTCAGGTAAAGACATATCTAAAAGAGATAAAGGATATTACGACTGATAATAAAAAACTGGCTGTATGGTTGTCTGGCGAAAAGGAGAACTTGGAAGGTCTTGAAGAGCCGGACAATATGACGGAAGTGTTATTGTTCAAACAGGCAATCGCTCTTGGCTGGGATTGTCCTCGAGCAGCTGTATTGCTCATCTTCCGTAAGTTGCAGAGCAATCAGTTTACGATCCAGACAGTAGGGCGTATCCTTAGAATGCCTGAACAGAAGTTCTATAAGAACGACTTGCTAAATGTGGGCTATGTCTATACGGATATCAGCAAAGACCAGATACAGATTGTGGCTGAGGATATGGACTATCTGAATAAGGATGCGTTGCAGGCTATTCGCAGAGAGAATCTACAGAACGTCGCTCTGACCTCTTATTATAGCGTCTATAAAAGTAGTGACCGTAACCGTCTTGGCCCAGACTTTAAGAAAGAACTGATAGACTGCTTCAGTCGTAACTGGTTAGTGAAATGGGAACAGTTCAGTTTCAGTTTTGATGATGAAGAGATTCCTGAGTCAGAACCTGACGAGAGTATAGCTGCACAAAACAGGAAACAGGTAGAGCAAAACGAGCATATCAAGTTTGACGTACTCCGCTTGGGTGTTGAAGTGCCAGAGAATATCGTATTCCAAAACGAGGTGGGTATCATCGATATTGACAAGCGTGAACGCAAGGAGTTTGCAAAAAGTGCTGGTGAGGTGCATCGCATCTATATTGACTACTGCCGTTCGCTGTTGGGTAGTTTTGAGAAGGCCCATAGCACAGACATCTTGGCGGGCTATTTGATGCAGGCAATGGAAATACTTTTTGAATTGTTTGAGACTGATGCAAAGAAGGTAATTCTATATCATGCCAACAAGCCTAAGTTTACAGACATTATCACCAAGGCACTTGCTAACTATGAACGAAAGTTGCAGGAAAGGCAGCGCAAGGCTAAAGAACGCGCCTTTGAGAAATATACTTGGGAGGTTCCTGCTGAAAGGCTCTATAAAGAGAGCACTCATCATGTGATGCCAAAGGTAGAAGATCATGCTTTGCTGCCTTTCATAGAGTTGAATACAGTATCTACACCGGAACGTCGTTTTTCTGACTTCTTAGAGTCCAATAAGGAGTATATTGACTGGTGGTATAAGAATGGTGACGAGGGTAAACAACACTATAGCATTCCTTATGAAAACTCTCAAAAAGAGAAGTCTTTGTTCTATGTGGATTTCGTCATAAGAATGAAGAATGGAAAGATTTTCCTGTTTGATACCAAAACGGAGAATAGTGACTCAGAAGCTCCCAATAAGCATAATGCTCTGATAGAGTATATGAAAGATAAGGATTTACAGGGAGGTGTCATTGTTGAGAAGAATGATATTTGGTATTACTCACGTTATCCTATTACTACAACAGAAGATGTGACAGGTTGGGATGCATTCTTTCCTGATAAACAATAGAAATAGAAAATCAATAAATATTACCTAAAACAATATGGCAAGAAAAGGAATAGACAGCACCTTTCTGCACTATGGAGTGCGAACGGAAGATATGGCTCTGATAGAACAAGCCTGTCAGGACAGCGACATCAATACAGAATGGCTGAAAGAACAGATTCTGAAGCCTTATAACGAGGAACGCAACAATCAGAATTTCGTGGAGGAGAAGAAACTGACGAAGATTCTGAAGAAAGCATTAAAGAACGTATAGGCTTATGAAAATAAAGAAAATACACGTTGAGAACTATAAGACCTATAAGTTGCTCGACTTAGACCTGGAAGTAACAGACGACCGTCCCATCATCCTGATTGGTGGTGGTAACGGTTGTGGTAAAACAACGCTGTTTGATGCCATCTATCATGCGTTGTATGGCTTAAAAATTAAGGATGCCCGTCAGTTTGAAGAGTTGTTTAATGCTGGTGTAAAGAACGAATCTGGCTTGATGAACAAACATATCATTCTGGAGGTGACTTTCTCTGGAATGGTGCTGAGTCAGGAACAGCAGTACAAACTGAAGCGTGCCTATATGCTGGCAGACGGCAAAGTATTGGAATCAGTAACGCTGAACATGGGAGGCAATCAGTTCAACTATGGGTCAGGAACGCCACAGGCACAGAAAAGCCAGAGCGAGGAAATTGTCAACAAGATAATTGCTGCCAACCTGCCAGCAGAGTTGAGCAACTATTTCCTCTTTGATGCGATGAAGACCAGCGAATTGGTGAAAGAAGAACAAATCAACAAGCTCATCATGAAGAACATCAATTCGGTGATGGGCTTTAATAAGTATGCTCAGCTGCGCAAAGTGTCAGAAACGATGCTTGCAGAGAAGAAGGCAGAACGAATGGCTAATGACAAGATTCGCGAAGAATATTCTCAGTTGACTACCCAAAAGCAAGATTTAGAAAAGAAAATAGAAGAACTGAAAGATGAGTATGCAGCTGCCATTAACTATGCCAATGAGCATAAGGAGCAATACGACCATCTGAAAGAAGGTAAGAATGCTGACGACATCACGCGCGACCAAATGAGAAAGATTGAGCAGTCGCTGGAGAATACCGTCAGACAGGAAACTGAATACCGCCAGGATATCGACAATCTGGCTAAAGACCTGGAGACAAAGGTAATCTTCCTGAAACTTGCAAGTCAGCTGAAGACTGAAGTTGACGTGATACTTCATACGAAAGACGAGGCCAAAAACCAGCGGGCAAACATACTCTCTGACGAACAGATAGAAAGCTTTACTCGAAATCTGGTGCGCATGATTGAGGAACGCTACTTCACGTCAAACAAGATAGACGTACTGTCGCTCATTAATGAACTGAAGCGACAACAGGAAGATGGAGACGGCGTGGAAGACAAGTACGACTTCCTGACAACCGATGAAGTGACTCAGCTGGACAAACTGGTGAATACTGCCATTATTAATCCTTTGACTGAACTGGACGAGAAACGTATCCGGTTGAACCAAGAGATACACGAAATGCCACGTCAGCGAGAGCATCTGAGAGAATATCAACAGGCACTAAATGGAAGTGACTATACTATCATTGAGCTCTACGAAGCCAACAACAAGAAGATTCAAGAACTGAAGGACGACATAGAGCGTAAAGAGAATGAGGTAAAGGAACTTGGGAAGAAGATAGCCACTTACGACTATGACATGCCGCAGATTCCTGATCCTCAATATGACATGCTGTGCAAATTGCCTGATTTCTTCAAAGCATTGTCGACGAAACTTTTGAAGGCAAAAAAGGCTAGCATAGAGCGGATGATGCGTGACCAGCTTAATATCAATCTCATTGTTTATGCTGGATTCATTGGGCGTGTAGAACTATCTGCTGACGACAGCGACGAAATATCCTTCAAGATATTCCACAAGAATAACAATGAGATATATCTGAGTCAATTGAATGCCGGAGCCAAGCAGACAGTAATGCAAGTGCTGCTGAAAGTGCTTTATAATCTTGGTGATTATGAACCGCCTGTGATGATAGACACCGTGATGGGCGTGCTCGACAAAGAAAGCCGTGAAGTGATTCTGGAACGCTATTTCCCTGACCTCGCTCATCAGACCATCTTGCTAAGTACGGATACGGAAATAACGGCGGAGCACGACTTCGACAAAATTCAGGCATACGTATCCAAGACCTATACGTTGCATCGTGACAAAGAAAACCAATGTACTACCATCTCTGAAGATTACTTCGGACTTAGAACCAGAGACTAAATATTATGAGTAATATTAATCTGCTAACCATAAGAGGCGTGACAGCCATCAACGGCATGCACGACCGCATACAAGACGTGAAGACCGCTTTGGAACAGCGTTTGAATCTGGATGAATACACAGACGACATCCGTCCTGTCGTACTCAACTATAGTGTGGTGCTCAGAATCTGTTTGCTGGCAGGTTTGAGCGACAAGTCACCTCGAAAGATTGACGATCTGAATGATTACAACATGGTCGTTTCAAGAACGCCATACGCAACGACATTCTTCACTAAGTCGAATATCGGTACGTTATTTGAAATCCTACTGAAACTAAGATATAAGGATGTTGAGGCTGACTGGACACAACCAAACCTGGTGAGCCGCGTAATGGGACGAGAAATACTACGTGGTAAAGATATCCTGATGAAGGAAGGTGGGTTGGAAGAATGGCTGACCTATATACCATTGCGTGCAGGAAAGTCGCTGACAGATATTCCAGAGCTGAACCTGCGTATTGGTGAGTATGAAAATGGAATGGATGCTTGTCTGGACATGAACAGTCGCCAGATTGCCAATACTCAAATATTGGTTGCAGGAACAACTGGTTCTGGTAAGTCAAACTTGTTATCTGTATTAATCAATCAGATTCGCAACGCATCATCAGATACACACTATCCAGTTAATTTCCTGTTATTCGACTACAAGGGTGAATTCTCTGACCCCGCATTTGAGAGCAATTTGCAGCTGTTCGATACGGATAGGACATCAATTTTGAATCCTATTGAGCGCCCGTTGCCGTTTACGCCTTTCAAGGACTTTACGGGTAGACCCATCAATGAAGTAAATCTTTACGCTACATCAATGGCTACTGCTCTTAGTTCTATAGCACCTGCAAGAATTAGCGCAAAAATGGATGATCGTCTTAGCGATGCTATTATTAATGCTTATAAGAAACGTGATTTCAAGCCAATAACCTTTAAGATGGTGTTGGAGGAATACACAGCTTTGTTGCCAGGAAATAAGCAGGATGAAAAGGATAGTGTCAGTTCAGTATTGAACCAGTTGGTAAAGAACAACATCTTTGCTGATGAAGATAGAGTGGACTTGTTGCATGACTGCTATATCATCAATTTAGGTGGTTTCGAAAAAGATGGAATTATGGCAAAAGCTATCGTTTACTTTGTCATCTCCAAGCTGAACAACATCTATGAAAAACTGCCCAAGCAGGCAATGAACGATGAACGGGTTGAATTGAGGCACTTTACCATTATTGATGAGGCTCATTACATGCTGGGGTTTGAAAACAAACCGCTGCAGAACCTCATAGCAGTAGGACGCAATAAGGGAATGAGCATCATTCTTGCCACCCAAAACATGGAAAGTTTCAAGAGCAAGTACTTTGACTTCTATGCAAACGCTCAATATCCGTTGATTATGAAACAGCAACAGCAGAACGATGCCGTACTGAAGGACTTGTTTGGGGTGTCAGGTGCGTTGCTTCAAGAGCTTAAGCAGGCCATCACTGGATTACAGAAGGGCGAACTTATTACAAGGGATTCTGCAAATATGGCCCTTGGCATAGGCAAACCTTGGCAGAAAATAAAGGTAACACATCTAATATAGAATAGGTATGGATAAACTTGATAAAGCATATGAAGCCGTTGACTTGCTGGAAACTCTTGGACTTCCAGTCAGTAACGAACAGTCAAATGCCATTGCTCAGATGGAGAAGGATTATCTACGTGATGAGATAATTCCACTGATTAAACAAGAATTGGAGCCAATGGTAAAAAAGATGAGGAACCAATTCTATATGAAAGTCGTCTATTCCAAAGAGACAGGGTTAGATATTCATTTATCTGAACCAAATATGCAAAGTTCGAATGCACTATCAGGAACTGACGAACGTAATTATCGAAAGAAAGAATTCATCATTCGAGTTGTGTTCCCCGGTAATCGCGTATCATGTCAAAAAATAGTGGCCAATACCTTTTTTGACGTAATCAAATATGCTGGAGCTGAAAATGTTGAAAGGTTAGGAATTATGGCTCTTGGACAGAATATTATTACTAATGAGCTGCACGAAAAGGAACAATACCGTCCCTATCAGCGTGAAATAGAACCGGGAGTATACGTTAATACTTTTTTAGATACAGATAAAAAGTATGAGGTTCTTAAGATGATTAATCGTGAACTGAACTTGAATCTCACAATTGAAAAAGTGCTATCAGATTAGGGTTACACTATGAGCGAATTGGATAAAGCATACGAGACGGCTGATATGTTGAAAGCACTGGACTTGCCAATCAGCAAAGACCAGTTGGAGAACATTAAGCGTCTGGAGAAGGAATGTGGAAGGGCTCATAGGGAAGACTTGACGCTTTACTTCTATAAGCAATGCTATGCCAATTACACAAAACGTATCATGAGCATCAGACAGGCAAAGATACGTGGTGAGATAATTGTTGCTAAACCAGTGTTATTACTTGCCATTATTGATGGGATTAGTGTAGATATGTTTAGCGACAATATGTTCTGCTTGACTGACTGGTTGGAGGCACGGTACGTGATGCTGATGCAACAGTACATGAAGGGTTCACAGTTTGATAAGCCTACAGACATATCCAATCCTTTCTGGCACTTACAAACGGATGGATTCTGGCATTTGCAATATGAGGAGAAACCACATGAATGCACTACTCCTTCAAAACGCTGGCTGCAAGACAGAGTATCATATGCCTATTTTGATGATGATTTGTGGGTGCTATTGCAGAACAAGGTCTGGCGACAGAAACTACGCGATTACATCGTGGAGCATAAGCTGACAGATGACAGTTGCTTAGGGAAAATCGCAGCAGAAGGGCTTGGTGCTATTGCAGCATTATTATTGGCGGCATAGCATGGTAATTGAAGAATAACTAAAAACTAAAACAAAATGAGTAATAAAAGAAGAACGAATAAGAGAGCCGGATTATCGTATGATGACCCGATTAACAAAGTCAGAAGACTTAATGCGCAAAATGATAAAGCTCAACGAGGTAATAGGCCAGACTGGGAAGACAAATATGAATATGGACTTTCAGACTGGTGATAATGGAAAAAGTATTAAATATAGCAGATCAGACAAAATTATATGGTAAAGATGCATCAATACTATGTACGTGAGGATAGACCAGCAGGTAGTTCCGCTAAGGATTTATTTGAATACTGTGTCAAAAAGGTAAAAGACAAAAATCTTTTTCCTAAGGCTATGATGCATAGTCAATGGTCTAACATTCTCTTTGGGTATGAATCTAATAGCAATACAAGAATTGACTTGATGAGTAAGGTAAAGAATCAATACGATATATACTTTACTCATGAGTTGAAATATTCTTTCGATGAAGGTAAAATCGCGAGAGACTTTCCATACCTTTTAGGAATAGAAGAGGACGAAGAAGAGGGAGACTATACAACAGATAGTCTGATTAAGGATACCATAAAGGCACTGAACAAGGAAATCGCTGAACAAAATGACCCTCAGAATATAGAATCATTCAAAGGTAATGACTTGACTCTGGTACGTCACCAAGGGAGATCATATATCTATCAAGTTAGGATTACAATTAATGATGGTCAAGAACCTAATTTTCATGAGAGTATTCCTTTTATCCTGAAAGTTTATGATAAGGAAGTAACATGTGAAGCTATTGATTTTGACTATGAGACGGGAGTTCTCTTCTTTACGACCAATAGGCAAATTAACCCAGCTTCATATTGTAAAGTACTGTTAGACTCGAGTTTTATATTAGAAGAGCTAAGGCATAGACTTGAGGACATTAAGAATCATGGTGTCAATGAAGAGTTGCCTTTTGCTAAATTTCTGTTTGAAGAAACAGAAGAGATCAGCAAGGTATCACATAAAACAGCTCCACTTAGCTTCTTTGACAGACTCGACAGCTCACAAAAGAAAGCATTCCTTGCTGCTCTTGACACAGATTTGACGTTAATCTGGGGACCTCCAGGTACAGGCAAATCATTCACGCTGGCCTCTATTATTTATGCCCTATATCAGTTGGGGGAGGATAGAACGGTTGTATGCTGTCTGTCAAATGTGGCAGTTGACCAGCTGCTCTGTAAACTATTAGATATCATTGAGCGTGAAGGTCTTATGATCAGTCCTGGTAATATCTACCGGGCTGGAAGATCTATGGATAGCCGAATAATTGGCACCGATTATTTGTTCCCTAATGATGAAAGGACTAAATCTTTGAGAAATCAGATTAAAGATAATAATGAAAAAATCCTTAAACTAAAGGAACATAAACAGGACAAATCAGAAATGTCTATAGTCCTAAAGGCTGCGAATAAAGAACTTCGTGAAGAACTGAAGGCTCATACGGACTTTCTTGTAAAGAGTTCTCGATTGGTTTTCTCAACTATATCTAATTTCATCTTAAATACTAATCTGTACGAAAGTAAATTTGACAACTTAATCGTTGATGAGGCCAGTATGATGGCAATGCCAAGTCTATTGGCATTAGGTCATAATATCTCAAAAAGACTTATACTCGTAGGGGACTTCCAACAGCTTTCGCCAATATCTATGGTTAAAGATGATTTGCTAATCGAAAGTGTGTTTGAGATGTCTGGTGTGAATATTAAAAACACTGACCATCCTGCATTACATCAATTGCTTAACCAGAGACGCTCAAATGAAAAAATAGTCGACCTCATTAATAGAACATTTTATCAGGGCAAACTTATACCTGCTGCAAAGGAGAACGAAGAGGTTATTTATTCAGACCCGTTCCCTGGTAAAATTATTGCTCTGAAAAGGGTTAAGGATGGTGCAGTAAGATATACGAAAGGCGGCACCCGCCAAAACAAAGTGTTTGCAGAAAATGTTATTGACATTCTCGACACACTCGCTAAAGATAAAAATGCCGATTTTACGATTGGTGTTATTACTCCTTATAAAGGACAGGTGTCTCTACTGCGTGCCCTAAAGAGAGAACGCGGATACGATGACCATTTCGGTAGCCGAGTAAAGATAGGAACTGTACATACTTTCCAAGGTTCAGAATGCGACATCATTATCTTTGACATGGTTGATTGTTATGTACTGGAAAATGGGCATTCCAATAGATTAGGCAAACTCTACCATGATAATGGTGGCGAAAGGTTACTTAATGTCGCTGTAAGTAGAGCAAGACATAAGTTAATTGTAGTATGTGATCCTGATTATATTAAAAACATTCCAGGTAATAAGATAACTCCGAACATGCAATCCTTATTCAATAAACTGAGCAAATATTGATAACATGCCAGTAGGTGAGTGATATACTATACTATAATGATGTCAGATGTTAGAGGTCAGAAGGCAGATGGCAGATAGAAATACGAGACTCTCTAACCCATTCACAACAGTGTTTTGAAAATATGCTTTCAGCGATGCCACGGGGACAGGACTGACACATACTTTACTGATGTCAGATGTATATGCTTTCACGTTTCACTTTCTGCGTGTAAGCCCTTTATTTATTATGGTTCGCGCGAGTGGACCGTGCGCAAGTTGGTTTCACTTTGCTGTCACGCT
>OMXL01000021.1 GCA_900314985.1 uncultured Prevotellaceae bacterium
AATAAACTCTACAAAGTTACTAAAAATCAGCGAATTATACAAGAAAAATAGTAATCAATATACTAAAATATGTAAATATATTTAGTTAAAATATTATCCCCTAAAATTAACAAATAATTCACAGATTAACTTAACAACCTAGGACGTTCCCCTATCTTGCCTCACATTAGTACGAAACTCTTCTTTTTTCATATATATTGATGCGTTTATTCCTTGTTAGTAGAAATCTATTTTTATAGGCGTTTCGTGTGCAAATATAACAAATTTGTTGCAAGGGAACAAATGTTTTCTTACAAATCAGTTTAAATACAAATAAAAAGGACGAAATTTACTTGTTTTTCTAATTCCGGCTGCAAAACCACTATCTTTTGCTGGTTCCATCGCTACGCAAAGTATAGCAGTTTACGGAATCAGAAACGGGTGGTGAGAGGTGCGTCGTTATGTCCCATCTTGCCTGTCCGATTAACGAAGTTTAACTGGCTCCAAAGACCGTCTCACGGGTTCTTGCTTAGGCAAGCGGCAAAGCCGAGTCCGGATAAGAAACCTAACGACTTCTTTATTCCTCCCTAATTTGCTTTCAGCCTAAAACTGAACATCCTCATATTTCCCCGTCTTTCCTATATTTTAGGCCGAATTCTTGCTTTGGCAAGCGTTTCTTAGAAACGGTTAGCGTTAATCTTCCAAAATCGCTCGTTTGTTACAAGCTTTTTTCGTAACTTTGCGCCCAAATAGGTTAAAAGGTATGGCAACAGTAGACGATAAGAAAGTGATTTTCTCGATGGTGGGCGTGAGCAAGACCATCCAGCAGAACCAGAAACAAGTGCTTAAGAATATCTATCTTAGCTTCTTTTATGGAGCGAAGATAGGTATCATTGGTCTGAATGGTGCAGGTAAGTCAACGCTGATGAAGATCATCGCCGGACTGGACCAGCAGTATCAGGGCAACGTGGTGTGGAGTCCTGGCTACTCGGTGGGCTATCTGCCCCAGGATCCGCCACTCAATGAGGAGAAGACGGTCAAGGAGAACGTGATGGAAGGCGTGCAGCATGTGTATGACGCGCTGGCTGAATACGACGAGATCAACGTAAAATTCGGACTGCCCGAATACTACGAAGACCCAGACAAGATGGACCAGCTGATGCAGCGCCAGGCGGAGTTGCAGGACATTATTGATGCCACGGACGCTTGGAATATGGACTCGAAGCTGGATCGTGCGATGGCTGCGCTGAACTGTCCTCCTGGCGACTGGTCGGTAAAGACGCTGTCAGGTGGTGAGCGCCGTCGTGTGGCACTGTGTCGCCTGTTGTTGCAGAAACCCGACGTGCTGTTGCTGGACGAGCCTACCAACCACCTGGATGCAGAGTCAATAGATTGGCTGGAACAGCATCTGCAGCAGTATGAAGGTACGGTGATAGCCGTGACGCACGACCGTTACTTCCTGGACGATGTGGCAGAGTGGATACTGGAACTGGACCGTGGCGAGGGTATTCCCTGGAAGGGTAACTATAGCAGTTGGCTGGAACAGAAGTCGCAGCGCTTGGCTCAGGAGGAGAAGCAGGCTTCGAAGCGCCGTAAGACGCTGGAGCGCGAGTTGGAGTGGGTGCGTATGGCTCCAAAGGCGCGCCATGCGAAGGGTAAGGCCCGTCTGAACTCGTACGAGACGATGCTGAACGAGGAGCAGAAGCAGAAGGAGGAGAAGCTGGAAATCTTCATTCCCAACGGTCCACGTCTGGGCAACAAGGTCATCGAGGCTGAGCACGTGGCGAAGTCGTTCCCTGAGAAGGAGCTGTTCAAGGACTTGAACTTCAACCTGCCACCCAACGGTATTGTAGGCGTCATTGGTCCCAACGGTGCCGGTAAGACCACGCTGTTCCGTCTGATTATGGGACTTGATACGCCTGATGCCGGTTCGTTCTCAGTGGGCGAGACGGTGAAGCTGAGCTATGTGGATCAGCAGCATAAGGATATCCTGCCCGACAAGAGCGTCTATGAGGTGGTGAGCGGTGGCAACGAGACCATCCGCATGGGTGGCAAAGACGTCAATGTGCGTGCCTACCTGAGCCGTTTCAACTTCAGCGGTGCCGATCAGGAGAAGAAGTGTGGCGTGCTGTCAGGTGGTGAGCGCAACCGCCTGCATCTGGCCATCGCCCTGAAACAAGAAGGTAACGTGCTGTTGCTGGACGAGCCGACAAACGATATCGACGTCAATACGCTGCGTGCCTTGGAGGAAGGTCTGGAAGCCTTTGCCGGCTGTGCCGTGGTTATCAGTCACGACCGCTGGTTCCTGGACCGTATCTGTACCCATATCTTAGCATTCGAGGGCGAGGGCAACGTCTTCTACTTCGAAGGCAACTACAGCGAGTATGAGGCCAACAAAGCCCTGCGCTTAGGACTCGACGAACCCAAGCGTGCCCGCTATCGAAAACTGATGGAGGAATAGGATGGCGACCTACTGGGAGAATTCCTCGTGGAGAGATATATACAGTAAGAAAGTCCTTCTAAAACTGTTTATTGGTCATTGGCAGTGGTTTCTACTGTCAATGATGATTTGTCTTTGTACTGCCTATCTCTACACCCGACTGACTACTCCCATCTACAAGATTACCGCAAAGCTGCTGGTGAAGGACGCCGATGTCTATGAATACCAGCGATACTCCAAAAACTTCTCGTCGAACATGCAGACCTTCGGCACGATGTCTATGAGTGAAGGTGTGGCCAACGAAGCGGAGATGATATGGTCGACGCAGCTGATGGGCGAGGTGGTGAAGCATCTGAAACTCTACGTCAACTATAAAGAAGAGGGAAGAATCAAAGACCGCCAGGTATATGCCACGCAGCCTATCAACGTGGATCTGGACTCCGTGCATCAGGATATCATGGACCGTCTGGCCTACGAAGACTTCCGCACCATCACCATGAAGATGGTCAAACCCAGCGCGACGAGCGACAGCATCATTGTCAAGGGCGTGCTGAGGAGTGGGCGCGACAAGGTGTGGGGATTCTCCCGCCAGTTGAAGTCGCTGCCAGCCACCATCAAGACGCCCTTCGGCAAGCTGACCTTTACCCGCAACCCTGAAGGTGAGGAGATGGAGGCAGGTCGCTACTGGTATGTCACCGTCAATCCGCCGCTCTACCAGACGCTGATCTGTCTGCGCCATTTTGCTGCTCGTCCTGCCAAGCGTGACCGCAGCCTGCGTACGATGCTCAGAAACTACTACAAGATGTCGTCGGTGATAAATCTGGTGTATGCAGACCAGAACGTCAGACGTGGCACAGATGTGCTCAATCAGTTGGCCTTCTACTACAATCGTCAGGCCAATGCCGACAAGGACGAGAAGGCGCAGTGCGTAGAGGACTTCATCAACCAGCGACTGGTGACGCTGAGCAAGGAACTTGGTGCGCTGGATGTGGACATTGTGGACATCAAGCGTGAGGCGAAGATGTCGTCGCTCAAAGATGCAGGTAATGCGTTGAGACAGACCAACAACTACTCGCGCCAGCTGATGGAGGCTGCCACGCAGTCGCTGATCATTGACGACCTGAAGAAGTATATCGCTGATCCTGCCCACCGGAACAGTCTGATTCCGTCGAGCATAGGTCTGATGGATAAAGAGTCTGTCAAACTCATTGGCAAATATAACATCCTGGTGCAGCAGCGCAACCGCATCTTGATGAGTGCCTCAGAGGATGCTGTCATGGTGAAGCAACTCAACACGAATATCGCTGAGATGCGCGCATCAGTTATCACGGCACTGCAACATGCGAAGGAGGCTGCCGATATCATCTGTAAGGGTATCGAGTCGCAGTATTCCGACTATAAGGGACGTGTGGCAGGCATCCCTAACGTGGAGCGTGCGCTGAAAGAAGCAGGTCGTGAACGTCGCGTAAAGTCGTGGCTGTATCGCCTGCTGTTGCAGCGACGTGAGGAAAACAGCATCGAACAGTCGTCCACGGCAGATAAGGGAACGCTGATAGACGCGCCACAGTGTGACGAACGACTGAGACCACGACTGTGGCTGGTGTATAGCATCGCCGTAGGACTCGGTTTGGGTGGTCCCTATGCCGTACTGATAGCCTTAGGACTGTTCCGCTACAGGCTGGAAAGTCTGGAGGAGCTGAAGAAGTTGACAGAGTTGCCCATCATTGCTGGTGTGCCGATTGCTGGTGAAAACGAGAAGGGAAAGGCAGGCATCGTGGTACATTATGGTACGAATACGCCTATCGATGAGGTGTATCGCATGATGCGTACTAATCTGTTCTTTATGCTGACAGAGGGTCGCCACGTCATCCTCTTTACGTCGTCCACCTCTGGTGAGGGTAAGTCGTTTAATTCCGCCAACCTTGCCGTGAGCTATGCGCTGTTGGGCAAGCGAGTAATCCTGTGTGGACTGGACATCAGAAAGCCCTCGGTAGGCAAGCAGTTTGGTATGGCAGAACCGAAAAGGGGCATCACCTCTTTGCTGGCCATGGACGTGGTGAACAAGGAAGACGTTGAGCGCATTGTGGTTCCGTCAGGGGTAGAGGAGCATCTTGACCTGCTGATGGCTGGCTCTGTACCACCCAATCCTACCGAACTGTTGGCACACGACAGCCTGAGACAGGTGATTGATATCCTCAAGGAGAGTTACGACTATGTGATTCTGGATACGGCACCAGTGGGACTGGTCACTGACACGCTGCAAATCAGCAAGCTGGTCGATGTGACCGTCTATGTCTGTCGAATGAACTACACGCCCAAGTTTGCCATTGCCGAACTGAACGGATTGACTGAAGAGAAGATGTTGACCAATCCCTGTATTGTCTTGAATGGCTGTCCACTCGCGGAATCGAAAGAGGGTGGGATAGCAGAGAAAATCTATTGATGATGAGTCTATAACGAATAGAATGCTGACATCAGTTGGGCGCGATAGCTCTTGCTGATGCGCAGTTCGCTGACCTTCTCCATGGGTTCCATCAGGATGCAGGCAGACTCTTGTATCATCTTAATCTGATTGATGTTCACAATGTAACGCTTGTGTATCTGTATGAAGTCTGCTGAGTAGTTGATGATAACATCTGCAGTAGTTCGATGTCTTAAAAGATAAATGTCACCATTCATGCAGACTGTTTCCCAAATCTTACGCTCCTGATTATAACGGAAGTAAGCAATATCACCGATGCGCAGTGTCGTGTGCTCGTTCATGGAGTTGATGACAAGGATGATAGGCAACTGCCCCATGGCGTGTTCCGTAGTCGGGATTCCTGCCAGCTTGTTTTCATAATAGCGTGTCATAATCTGGCTAAGGTCTTGCTCCGTTGGTGGCTTTAGTAGGTAGTCAAATGCTTGGCAACGAATGGCTTCCAGCATATATTTGTCGTGCCCTGTATAGAAGACAACCTTCGTTTCTGGTTTAAGGTCTTGGCTTATGAGTGAGCAGAACTCCAGCCCAGACATAGTGGGTAGTTCAATGTCAAGGAAGATAATGTCTGGCTCCGTCTTGATGATGAGTTCTGTCGCTGCTTCAGCGTCAGCGGCTGTGCCTACAACGTCTACTGAATAGTTATTTTCCAATAGACGTCGTAACAGTTCTACAGCATCTTTGTTGTCATCTAAGATGAAAGCCTTGGTCATTTTTTGTTTATTCATATTGGTGTTAGATAATTTTTACTAGTTGTTCTTGAAGATATGATAGTCGTATTCGTCTGGAATGAGAAGCCATGCCCTGCAACCAGACGGCTGCCAGTTGCCAATGCCAAATGTGATTTGTTGGCGATTGTGTTCATTGAGCATTTGGATGGTTTGGCGTACTACTCTCATGCCAGTGTGTGCCATAGGGATGGGTTGTTTGAGTCCTTGTCCATTGTCGATGACTTCTATCAGCGTACACTCATCTTGGCGACTGGCACGGATGGTAAGCTCTCCACCTTGACGCTGCAGACCGTGTTTGATGGCATTTTCCACAAATATCTGGATGGTCATTGCTGGTAAGCAGACTTTGTCAGAATTGACGTCCTTATGGATGACTTTCTTGTAGTCTAAATGGTCACCCATTTGTCTGCTTTCTATCTCTACATAATAATCTACGAAGTGCAACTCTTCACTGAGGGATGTTTCTAGCATATCAGCCTGGTCGACACCGCGTCTCAACAGTTGTGTAAGGGCATTCAGGTCAACCGCCCTGCCTTCCATCTGTTCGAGCATCTCATGGCTGAGCGCATTATAAATGAAATGAGGAGTGATGCGATTGCGGGTGTTCTCCATGCGGAGGGCAATAATCTGCTGTTGCGTAGTCATCTCCTGCAGACGGTGCTTACGACGACGTAATTGATAGAGCACGATCAGCACGACGACGATCAGAACAGCTACGGCAAACAACGCCCATGCCTGTTGCGCTCTCATCTGTTGACGGTCAATCTCCTGCTGCTGCACCATCAGTTGCTTGTCGTGTTGGTACTGCAACAGCTGGGTACTCATTCTGATGGCCGTTTGTGCTGTTTGTATGGAGTCGTTTAGCTGATGGAACTCTTCGTGGATACTCATGGCCTCTTGCCAACGTCCCGTTTTCTTCATCAGTTGCTCAAGCGCTTTCAGTCTGAGTACCTTTGCTGCAGGAATGCTGACTTCGTCTTTAGGACTTGTCGCGGCAATGGCTTGTGCCCCTTGAATGTCACCCTCCATCAACTTCAGGTTGATGCGTGTCGTGGCCAAATAATAGATAAGAGGAGGAAAGTTGACTTTGCGGAAGAAAGAGTCAGCCTGCTGAACCATCCTTTGGGCTGAGTCTGCTTTATGCAGGCAAGTGTATATCTCACCCAGATTGCCCAACGCAGTATAGTAGTCCCACAGTTTGGCTTCATCTCCCTTGACCAGTTCGGCAGCTTTCAGAAAACAGTCGCGTGCCTCCTGATAGTTGGCTTGGAAGTAGTGGTCGTTGCCTAGGTTGTTATAATAGATAAACTGGTCGTTCCGTTTCATGATAGGTAGCAACGAGCCAAGGCGTTCCCACCATCGATGGCTGTTGATATAGTCCCCCATGAAGGTGTAGGCTGTACTGATACCAAGCATGAGTGGAATCTTCAATGAGTCTCCGATTCCTGTAGAATCTGCGGCTTGCAGCGCTTGCAGATATCCGTCTGCGCTCCTGTCAAGTTTTCCTAGTTGACGATAGAAATCAGCCTTGTTGGCCATAGCCAGTACGCGTAATTCGTCGACACCTTCCAGATTCTGCATTTCTTCCAATGCCAGTTCTGTATAAATCAAACCACTGTCTGGTTGTCCTTTGAGTGCTGTGTAGTATACTCCCTGTGCTTTCAGCCATTCTGCCCGCAGTCTGCGCAATGCTTCACTCTTATCATTCTGATGCTGGTCCAGATAATCCTTTATCCGCCTGCTTTTTGCCTCCATCGAGTCGCCTTCCATCTGTGTGTACCACATCTTCAGCGAATCCATCGTCTGCTGCATACGTGATACGTCAGTAGGTCGTTTGCTGTTGCCACATGAAAACAACGAAGCGCAACTCATCAAAATGAGAAGTACTTTGATCATATTGTGCTTTGTTCTTGACTGGACTACCATGATTCCGTATTGTGATGCAAAGGTAGTTCTTTTTTAAAGAATATGACATAAATACCCTCTATTTATTGTTTGAATGGATGTATTTTTCATCCAAAATGTCCTATATGTTGATAACGGGTAATTTTTGACGTTTAAAGCGACTTTGTTTTCGTTTTTGTGTCCTAAGGACGTATGAAAAAGCAATACGAAAATTTGGTTAATGAAATATAAATGTCTAAATTTGCAAAAACCAATAAGGGTGTGCAGTGTGTACAAATATAAGCAAGAAGCAACAATAACTATTAATAATAAATTATAAGTATTATGTCACAGAACAAAACTGTTATTCAGGGCTTAGAACCTGCTGATAGTCCGAACCAATCTGGTGGTGCAGGACAGAGTTTCTATTCAAGAGGTGGTCAGAGCTATCGTGGAACTGTCGTTCCTGGAATGTCAGACAATTCTAGTGTAGCCGGTGATCAGAGGCCAAAACAGCCATCCCAACAATCTCAGCAAAAAGCTGCAGCGTCAGGAAAACCAGTCGTAGGTTTTTTATATTCGGTTTCTCGTACTGCTGCTGGTGAGTTTTGGCCACTTCATATTGGTCAGAATACAATTGGTCAGAATCCTTCCTGCGATATCTCCCTTGCGGAAGGCACTGTTTCTTCAGAGCATGCTGTGCTTGTAGTGAGAAAGATGAAGAATCCTGAGAAGGTGATTGCTTCAATCAGTGATGCACGTTCTACCAATGGTACGATGATTAATGGTGAAAGTCTTGGCTTTTCTGCAGTAGAATGTAAGAATGGTGATATAATTACTGTAGGTGATAATTATGAGCTCTATCTGATTCTTATAGATGCTCCAACGTTAGGACTGTCGGTTTCGGATAATTTTATTGCTGTTGAAACAGAAGAATCGTACTATGACGACCAGCAAGGTGGAGGCGCTGGGTATACTCGTCCTGGCGAACAGTTCCAGCCTTATGGTGGCCCAACACCTCCTCCTTTTGGTTTCAATCCTGGTGGAACGGTAGGTTTTGACGGCTCTGGCTCTGATGGAAACAAGGGCGGTACTATCGGTATGTAACTTAAAGTGATTATCAAGGATGCAGACAGTTGTTCAACGTCCCAATGACCCTTATATATATTTATATGTGATGGGTGAGTGGTATTGCTATAATCCAATGGAGGCTCTGTTGGGTAGTGGTGCCATGGGTGACGTCTATCGTGGCTATCGTTGCAGTAATGGCGCATTGGTCGCCATTAAGAAGGTCAAGGATGCCTATGCCAACAATAAGATGATCCGTGAACGTGCGCGTCAGGAAGCCTCGTTGGCATTTCGTCACCCCAATCTCGTAGAGATGGTGGGTTATTGTGAGTATGCTCCTGATTCTGGTCCTATCTTCATTGTAAGCCATTTTGTTCAGGGTGAGGATATTGACAAGTATGCTAAGAGCTTTGAGAACTCACCACTACGTGTAGAGAAAATTTGTAATGCCATCTGTTCGGTGCTTGATGCCCTTGACTATGTACACTCACGTGGTGTCATTCATCGTGACATCAAACCCTCAAATATTATGATTGAGAATGGCTCAAACGTGCGTTTGATGGATTTGGGAATCGCTCGAATGAATGGTGGAAACAAATTCTCCTCATATGGCTTTATAGGTACTCCCGAGTATTCTGCTCCTGAACAAATGCTGCGTGAGCAAAATGGTGCTAATGTGCAGATTAATGCCACAACGGACATTTACGAGTTGGGTATCACCTTCTATGAGTTGTTAGTTGGAAAGAACCCGATGTCGTGTTCTTCCGAGGCAGAGACGCTGACTAAGCAGATGAAGTCACAACTTCCTGCCAGCGAGAAAATTCCACATAAGTTGATGCGGGTTATTTGGAAGGCAACAGAGAAGGAGCAGAGTAAACGCTACCAGACAGCCTTGGACTTTAAACGTGCCATTCAAGATGCTTTGGCTCCTGATCCTCCATTATCGGAACGTATCTCTGACTGGATACAAGAGCATGTGCTGTTGGTGATACTTGGTGCAGTTGCTATTGCTGCAATCATTTTTGTGATGATTCTATTATTGATGTGAGATTTGTATGGAACTAAAGAAACTTCATAGTACTGATAATGACATCTTTGTTGGCTTTGCTGAGTCAAGAATAGGTGGCAGACCAGAAAATCAGGATTCCTATGGTTTCAAGGAAACGCGTCTGGGATTCTTGCTTACAGTCTGTGACGGCATGGGAGGTGGCCCTGGAGGAAAAACAGCCTCAAGCATTGCTGTTCAGGAAATCATAACAGGTATTGATGAGGCAAATGATGACGAAGAAGTATCAAACATCATCATTAAGGCTGTCCGTCGTGCCAATATGGCAATCTTAGAAGCAGGAAACGAGAATTCTGTTTTAAAGGGAATGGGTTCCACTGCCACTGTTTTGCTACTTTCTGATAAGTCCGCTTTCTTGGCTCATGTCGGAGATAGCCGTATATATCAGATTCGTGGCGGAAAGAAAGTATTCCGTACCTTTGATCATTCTATGGTGTTTGAGTTGGTAAAACAGAAGGTCATCACCGAAGAACAGGCTCGTTTGTCTGCACAGTCGAACGTCATTACTAGAGCCTTGGGTATGCAGCCCGACTTGGAAGTAGATGTTGTTGAGGTACCGTATCTGAAAGGCGATCGCTTCGTACTCTGTTCTGATGGCATTCATGGAAGTATGCCAGAGAAGGAACTGCTGAAAATGGTAGCTAACAAGAAGACTGCCCTTGGAGCTGTAATAGACGATATTGCGACCTATGTGGATAATATGGGACGTTCCAATGGTGGTGGCCATGATAATTTGACATTGGCAATAGTAGAAACAAAGATAAACTCAAAACTCAGAATAACTATGTCGAAACAAATAAAGTATGCATTCGTGATATTGGCTGTCGTATGTGCCATCAGTTTAGTTGGAAATATATGGCAGGCCACAAGTAGCGGTCCGTCGGAATCTGTGCCAACAGATAGCACCGAACTGCATGCAAAACAAGACACGATAAAGCGACAAGCTGCTGAAATCGTCAATTTGAAACATTCAGTGGATTCACTAACAAAGCATTAATTAAAAGAAGAACAAATTAAAGAATTAAGCATATGAAAGTTTACTCAATCGGTAGAGAAATTGGCTGCGACATCATTATCAATGACAACAGTGATGTGATTAGTCGCAGACACGCCACACTTAATGTGACACCATCAGGAAAGATGACCATTGTGGACTTAAGTCATAATGGTACATACGTTAATGGCATCAGAATTGCCCAGAATGTTCCTGTACCCGTAACCCGTAAAGATAATGTGTCTTTTGCCCATGTGGCCAGACTTGACTGGAATATGGTCCCCAATACCAGTGCTATCATCGTACGCTGGGCTGTCATCGTTGTGATAGCACTCCTTGTGGTCATTGGAGGCGTGTGGGGTTTCAGTACACTATCTGACAGCGGATCCTCTGGAAGTCAAGAGCCCGCTCCTGTAGCTGTAGATTCAGCAGAACTGAAGAAAGAAAGGCAGAAGATTGAGGAACAGGAGAAGCAGAAGCAGGACTCTCTCCAGAAACATGTACAAGATTCTTTAAACAAGCTTAAGCAAAAGAACCGTACTTTGAAGAAAACTGAGCCAAAGAAAGTCGAGCCGAAGAAGCCTGAACCTAAGAAAGAAGAGCCTAAGACGACTCGTGTGCGTGGATAAATAATAACTAAAAATGATAAGACTATGAGACTATTAAAAATTGGTCGCGATGCTTCATGTGACATCGTTCTGTATAGTGACAAAGTCAGTTCGCTCCATGCGGAATTAACACTTATGAATAGTGGTGATATCTTGTTGGAGGATAAAGGTAGTCACAATGGCACATTCATACAGAATCAGGCCATCAAACCAGGTAAGCCTGTCAATGTGCGACGTGGCGATGCCATCCGTTTTGCTGATGTGGAACTGCAGTGGAGCCAAGTACCCATGCCTGAGGACAACTCTGCCTATAGGGCCATCTATGGCATTGGCTCTCATTTCAACAACGATATTCAGATTTCTGGTGGTACGGTAAGCCGCTATCATGCTACCATCAAGGTTGGTAAGGACAACAAGGTATATATTATTGACCATAGTAAGAATGGCACTACCGTCGATGGACAGAAAATCACACCTCACAATCCCTATCGCATCAAGAAAAGCAGTGCTGTGGTTTGTGGCGGAGTCCCTGTAAATCTAAAGAATACCCCTGTCCAGTGGCCCAGCGAGGCTTGGAAAACCATTCTGATGGCTGCTGCATCAGTAATGATAGTGTTAGGCGTTGGATTTGGTATTTACAAGTTTCTGGCTTCTGGAAAGACTAGTCTTAATGCGCTTCAGAAAGCTACGGCATGTGTAGCTGGTCAATACTATATAGAACTTAGATATAAAGACGATCCATTTATCGGGAAAATCAACGGATGGCCAGAGAAGTGGGTTTTCGGAGTTCCTAAGAATGCAACATCATTTAGATTGGCCTTAGGAACATTGACCAATACGGATATTCAACCCATTTCATATACGGGTACAGCTTTCTTTATCTCAAAGGACGGAGAATTAGGAACGAACCGGCATATAGCTTGTCCATGGGAGTACTTGTCAAATGATGACAAAGAGGTTATTCGGCAAACTATGGAGAAATTCCTAAACTCACGAAATGCTTTTCTAGTGAAGGTGTTAGTGGGAGCGGTACAGGCAGGAAGTGTATCGGTAGATGATGCAAATGCATGGCTGACGCGCTTACAAAAATCAGACTATGAGATATCAGGTAGTTTTGAATATCTTGGTATTGCTTTGACGGGAACAAATATCACAACTAAGGCGGACTTGTCCGCTTGTCAGGTTATTGCAGAAAGTGGCGACGAAGAGAAAGATGTTGCTTTGTTACGTCTGAATTCGAAAAAAACTCCTGAGGATATCGTAAAAGGTGGATTCTTTGATATCCAAGAAGCCCGCACCGATGAGATGTCACTGATGCCTCAGGAAGATGAACTGACAACCATTGGCTATCCCAGCCAATATGGTATTGCATTGACTGAGAAAATTGGCAAAGGCTCAGAACTCCAGCCAACGGTTCACAGGACCTATATCAGCAAGACGCCTAATGATAATCAATTCCAGATACAAAGCAATGTGGTTGGTGGCCAGAGTGGTTCTCCCATCATTGACAAAGACCACCGTTTGGTGGGTGTTGTTTGGGGCAGCCATCGTGGTACGGAAGTCGCATATGGTTGTAATATCAAGCATTTGAAAGAGATGTATGATAAGTATAAGGCACGCAATTAATATTGACAGATTATGAAAAAGATATTATCATTAGTAGCATTAGCATTAGCTTTCGCAGGCAGTGCTGAGGCAGTTATCGTACAGAAAATCTATCTAAAGGACGGCTCTGTGCTCAGTGGCTATATCCAGAAACAGGACGGCAATGGTAACTTGACATTCCACTCTGACAATGCAGAGATATGTCTGAAGAGTAAGGATGCCACCATTAGCAATGAGAAGAACTATAACGTCAAGGATTTGAGCAAGGCTTGGGTAGACTGGGCTGAGAAGAACGAGGAGTTTGAGGGCATCGGTGACAACCGCACCCTGTTCCTTGCTGATGTCACCTCTAAAGACAAGGCGGTAACCCGTGTAAAGATCTTGGAGCGTGGTGAGGTGGTGAAGTATCTGGAGATGTCCCCCAATACCTATATGATTCCTTGGAAAGAGGTTGTCTCTATCAAGGGTGAGCCTCGTTCCAAGACAGCATTGTCAGGCATTAACCGTATTTACCAGCTGAAGTCGGGTATGGAGTTTGAAGGACAGTATGCTGAGGAGAATGACTCCATGCTGACCCTTTATTTGGGCAATCGTGTACGCCAGTCGTTTAAGATTAACGATGTGGTGAAATATACCTTCCGTCCTATCAATCCCAATCAGGATATCTTTGCTCAGAGTCAGTTACTTGATGTTGTCAAGTCTAAGAACGGAGCAGAGACCAAGGGTATCATCATTGAGCAGAATTATACTAGCAATAAGGATGCTGAGAACTATTTCTTGGTGCAGCAGCAGTCTGGAGCCATTCAGAGTATTAAGCTTTCGGAAATAGCAGAGACGCGCAAAGAGGAAAATCCCAAATATGATCCCAAGTTTGACATTCTGCTGAAAGAAGGTGATGTTGTCATCAATCGTCAGGAGGTTGCTCAGGTCAATGTCAAGGAACAGGATGATAACATTGTGCTTGATAGCCTGCCCCAAAAGGTCATTATTAAGAAGGATGTCAACAACAATACCAAAGTGATTGTGGAGTACCGTAATGCTGGTGCTGCCAATCTGGAAGCTTATCAGGTGGTAAAAGTCTCAAAGCATACGGAGAAAAAGAGCAAGGAGAATATATACTATTTCAGCTATCGCGACCTTGTCAATACTACGGTGCGCCCCATTACGCTGGAAACCAGTGTGAACCATACCACAAAGGCAGAGTATCTCGTGGGTGGCCAGGGCGTCTTTGCACTGTATGATGCCAAGAACAAAAAGGCAATCCCGTTTAGGATAAAGTAATGATTAGCTAATTGTACCCTATGTCAACACCCATCATTTCCCATACCCTTCTGCTGCAAGGGGCTGCAAGCTCCATGCAGGGAGGTCGTCCTGAAAATCAGGATGATTGGGGATTTGTGGACACCCCCCTTGGATTTCTCCTTGTGGTGTGTGATGGAATGGGTGGCGGTCCTGGTGGCAAGACAGCATCGTATATTGCTAAGAACACGCTGATGGCTGCGCTACAGAGTTGTAGTGCCCAGTCTTCACGAGTCGATGCCTTAAAGATGGCTGTCAGTAAGGCTAACGACGCGCTCTACCAGAAAATGGACGAGGTGCCTCAGCTTAGAGGCATGGGGTCTACGTTGGTGGCAATTCTCGTAAATCAACAGTCAGCTATCATTGCTCATTTGGGTGACAGTCGTTGCTATCGGATTACTCATGGGCGTGTTGCCTATCGGACAGATGACCATTCGTTAGTAGGGGAGTTAGTACGGAATAAAGCCTTGACAGAAGAGCAGGCACGCACATCGCCCCAGTCGAATGTCATTATGCGTGGTTTGGGTAATACCAGCAACCATACGGCAGAGATTGCGGAGCTCCCTTATAGAAAAGGTGACCGTTTCTTATTATGTACAGATGGTGTATGGGGCATTATGCCCCATGAACAGTTGCTACAGCGGTTGACATCCCAGCAAACTTTGTCAGCGTTGGTTGATAATCTTTCTGCTGAGATAGACCAGACGGGCTTTTCAACTGGTGGACATCATGACAATCACACGTTAGCTGCCCTGGAAATGAATACAGACTCTATATTGAAGGATAAGATGAGTAAAATAGTGAAAATATCGTTTGCAGTACTTGCTGTGCTGTTGTTCTCCTGCATCGTTGTAAACGTTGTCTGCATGTCGAAACTTGGTGTTGCTACCGCAAAGATTGATGAGTTGGAGCAGCAGAATTCTAAGTTAGAAACCACGATGGCTATGTATCAGCATGTCAAGGATGGAAATACTGAGGAACTTGTTAAAAGAGTGGCTGTTCTTCAATATGAGAAAGAATCTCTTGAACAGTCGCAGGCAGCGCTGATTGGCAAGATTGACTCACTAGAGAAAGTAGTAGCAGAATTACTATTGAAAGCCAATAAGTCTGTAAAGGAAACAGTTTCGAAGCCAACTCAAAAAACTTCCCCTTCTAGCGCTACTGCACAGGAATTGGCACAACGGGTTGTCAATCTATTTGTTGAGATGGAAAATGCCAAGGGCTCTACCTGGCAAGAAGCTGCTAAGAAAAAGACGGAATATCGAACCAAGATTGTGGAGCAATTGTTGATGCTTGACAAGAAGACTGGTGGTAGATTTGCCTCTAAGATAGCAGGAGTTAATAGGGAATTGAAGAGTTCTGATCCTGTTACCGATAAGGTTGCGGTTAATCCAAAGAACAAAAATGAGTTTGTTTCTACATACCCTGCCAAGAGTAAGATACAGCAACTATCAAATAAAATCAAGGAAATAAAGAAACAATTATAAGAAATGTCAGTAATAAGATTACAAGGAGAAACTGAGAAGAGGAATGGTATCTTCTACCAACTGGATTCCAACGACCAACCTATCGGAGTTGGTGGAATGGGACAGGTGTACAAGGGCATTTGCGTCAATGAGCGCAACGGAGCGACACGTCCTGTTGCGATAAAATTCATGTTTGATGATCTTCCTCCTCATGCTATAGAACGTGCCCGTCGTGAGGCTTCCATCCAGCTTCGTAATGATAATCTTGTAGAGATGTTAGGCTTTATCGAGATAGCAGAGCGTACTCCGCTGGGTGATGTCAAAATGCACTACCATGTAGTCAGTGAATTGTTGACGGGTGTGTCATTGTCAGATCTCATGGAAGGCAAGACTACCGATCGTGATGGACAGTCTGTGGCTTTCGCAGAAAAACTGTTGGCTGACTATAAAAACGATTCAGAGCGTTTTGCTCGTACCGTCGTTATGAATGTGCTGTCTGGTCTTATGGCACTTCATGATGCAGGTTACATTCATCGTGATATCGACCCGTCAAATATTATGGTTACTCACGATGGACATATTAAACTTATAGATTTTGGTATTGCCAAGCAGATGAGAACGCTTACAACAAATGATAAAGGACTGACAGTTGCTGGTAAATTTATGGGTAAACCTGAATATGCAGCTCCTGAACTCGTTTTGGGTGATATCCAGCATCAAGACCAGACCACGGACATCTATGCCATGGGTATTCTCCTATATCAGTGTATTGTTGGTCATACTCCCTATGAGGGAGCAAGGCATGAGATATTAGAGCATCAACTGAAGGATAAGTTGCCTTTACAGGTAATTAAGAATAAGGCACTGAGAGGTATAATTGCTACAGCTTGTGAAAAGAGACAGGTTTTACGCTATCAGACTTCAGCGCAGATGCGTGTTGCTCTGGAAACCATGAACAGCAAGCCTGTCGGATTGCAAGACAATGCGAAGAAAGTTATTGCAGCTGTTGTCGCTGCCGTTGTGATATTGGCTGGTGTCAGTGTCTATTTCTTTGTCATCACTCCTGAAACCAAGGTCATTACGAAGAAAGTTGTTGTACAACAGAAAGTGCAGTTGACGGGTATTGCGAAGGTTGCCGATATGATGAAAAGTCCGAATACTGCAAAAGCAGGACTTCAGGAGTTGGAACAAATGGCTGAGAAAAATGATGCAGATGCGGTATTCTTGCTGAGTCGTCTGTATTTCAGGAGCAAAAGTTCAAGTGATGTGGTTTCTGACTCTGTATTAATGATGCAGAAAGCTCTTGACATAGAGATAGATAACAAGAAGGCCCATAAGCTGTTGCTGAAGACTATTGAAACCAATCCTGAGAACTATTGCGCACTATATGAATTAGGTTGTGACTTCTTAGGTGGCGATATGCGTACGGAGGCTGTTGAACGTGATGTTGACAAGGCTGACTCGTTTTTTAAGCAGGCGTTGATTTATGCAAAGAAGCAGAACGACGATGATTACGTCAGCAGAATACAAAGACAAATGGAAAAATATAAAGATTAAATATGACGAATATTAGAATCATATTGTTTGCCTTGGGGGCACTGTTCATTGGAACGCTTTCTGCACAAACGGTTCAATGGGCTGTTCGTCCTACTTCTGCGCAGATAGAGAACTATGGTAGTCTGCTCAAGGTTAAAAAGGGTGGTAAGTGTGGACTGGTGAATATGAACGATCAGGAGATTGTTCCTGTACAGTACGACAGCATATCTCCTTTCCGTGATGGCTTTGCCCTTGTGATGAATAGAGCGGGCAACCAGCTCCGCATCGAGGGCGTACTGTCTGAGGGCGACTATGAGATGCTGGTTCCCACAGAGACAGTATATGCTACTCGTTATATGTGGTTCAGCGACGGCAAGATGCCTGTTAAGGGCGATGGTGGCTGGGGCTACATGAGTACCGATGCTAATATGGCAATACCTTGTCAGTTCCAGGTAGCATACCCCTTTAGTGAGGGCTTCGCATCAGTAAAGATTAACGACAAGGCGTATTACATTGATCGCAATATGGACTATCTGGCTGTTGAGGCTGGCTATGGAAATCTGGTCTTTGCGTCAACCTTCTCTGGTAGAGAGGCCATAGTCTATAGTGGTGATAGTTATACTCCAAAGGGATATGTTATCAATAGGAGGGGACGCATACTTAGACAGTATAAGGTGAAGCCTGCAGATTTGAAGATTAATAAGGAAGACCATTCTGTTGGTAACAAATCACAGCTTTATATGCAGCAAGTACAGCAGGCAAGCATCAATAATAGCTATGAGGTCTATCAGGAGGATGGTTTGTATGGATACAAGAAAAATGGATCTGTTGTGCTTCCTGCCCAATTGGACAAGGCTGAACCAGTGCGTGGTGAATATGCTAATGTCCAATATAAAGGACAGTCTGGTGTGTTACAGTTCGTAGAAGGCACTTTCTCATGCCAGTTGGAGAAGAATAAGATTGAGGTTGTCGGCAGTGACGTCGAGAAAGGCTTCTTACAACTGAACCTTCCTGAAGCCTACAACGATGCCTCCGTACGCTTGCGAATGGTTGATGCTCAGGGCCGCGAGATGGCTGTTGTGCCCAATAGTACGCAGGGTGAGCACCGTAGTTTCTCATTCCTGCCAGCTATTGTGCCAACCAAAAGCGGAGAAGTTAGTTATCAGATGGAGTTGTGGAGTGGCAACTTGCTGCTGTGGAAAAATCAGGGCAGTGTGAACTATAGTGTAATAAAACCTGTCGCTATGGGCGAAACAGTGAAAGTGACAGCGGCCAACGGTAAAAGTTCTACATCAACTTCGAAGATGCAGATTGCTTCTTTTTCTCTTTCGAGACCCGAGGCGAGTGCTAAACGAGCTACCCCAGGAAACGTTTTCTTTGTTACTGTGACTGTTAGCAACAGTGGTGACAAGACAGGCGTGGCTTCCGTATCTTTGTTCGTGGATGGCAAAAATGTTGGTACGCAACGTGTAAATGTTAAGGGACGCAGTACTTCAAAGTCGAAATTTGCTGCAGCTACGGATGTTAAGAAGGAACGCTATGCAAAGGTTCGCGCAACCCTCAGTGACGGTAAAAGCAGTCAAGAAGTGACAATACCTATCGTACCATTCTATTAGAGAGGATTTAGATATTTATTATAGTATTAACCTAAAATTTGTTGTATGAAAAAATTATTCTTTTTAGCTGCCATCATGATGATGGCGATTTCAGCAAGCGCACAAGATGAGTTTGATGATGATGGAATTGGCCCAGACAAACGCAAGAATGTCGTGTCTTTGGGTATCAAAGCTGAAGGAAACTACTCATCGATGAGCAAGTATGATGATGTCGATCTTGGTCTTAAGAGTGGTGTCGGTTTTGGTGGTGGTCTCGTTATTGCCGCTCATTTTGGTAAGCGTACCCAGGGCAGTGATCCTGGTACTGGTTTGTTTGGCATCCAGATTGAGCCAAGCTATATACAGCATACCATTGGCACAAACAGTGAGGATATCAAGATTTCATATTTCGAGGCTCCTGTGCTGATGAAGTTCTATCTGACGCCTAATTTTAACATTGAGGTGGGTCCCAATTTCTGTGCTACACTTTCGTCAAAGCCAGACTATATCTATGCGGAGAACTCCCGTATAGCAACAGGCGACCTCAAGGGTTTTGATGTCAAGGCATGTGTGGGTGCTAGCTATGAAACAAAGAACGGCCTCTATGCTAGTCTGCGTTACAATCTGGGAACGAGCGAATTGGCTAAGAACTTCAAAACGAAAGTCAGTGCCATCAGCTTCACCGTTGGCTACAAATTCAATATCTTTAAGTTCTAACAATTAAAACTATGGTTATGAGAAAATATATTTCACTGATGGCTATTGCCATCGCAGCGGCTTTCGCGACCTCTTGTACCAATGACGAGATTGAGGTGGCTCAGGGTATTTCTGTAAAAGTTGATCCTTCGGGGGTTATAGCTCCCTTTACGTATGAGGTAGTTCCTGGCGAATTGGAGTCTTTTGGAACAGATTATAAGTTGCGCACACGTGTGATGATATATAATGACCAAGGTCTTCTTGCTGCTGCAGATACTGCATACTTGACTAATTACGCAGCGTTGATGAACGCTACGCTGTATGTACCGGCAGGCAACTATGTTATGCTGGCTATTACCGATGTCGTTCAGCGTAAAAATGAAGCGACGAGTTTTCAGTTCTGGAGTCTTACGGGTGAGGAAAATATCAACACTTTGAAGTTGACAGATGCTGGTTATATCGGAGGAAAGAACAAAATCCTCGGTATTGCCTCACAGCATATTTCAGTCAGCTCTGGCGCAGAGTCGTTTACTATGCAACCCAAGCCTGCTGGTGCACTTCTTCTGATTGAATTCCTTAAGATTCATCAGTTCTCAGATGTGACAGAATACAAATTACAGGCTAATAGGTCATGTGATTTCCTCGCATTCAATAGCAGTGGTGACTATGTTACGACACCAGAAAACAAGAATAATCAGTACATGTGGAGACTGTGTTACTTTAATCCACAGCAGAGTGCCTATGCCAGCAGCAATGGAGAATACCGTTATTCTTTCTCATTCCCAATGAATAATGTCAGCTATCGCTATGTTTATTCTACCAAAAACGTCACAGATGAGGCTATCACTCCTGATTTGACATTATCATTGAATGCCGGTGACGAATACGCCTTCATTCTTGATCTGTGTGACGAAGATTATAATAACGGAGTCACATATTATTACGGAAAGATTAATGGTGCTTCTTCCAGATCTCTTATGAAATCTCCGATAAAGAGTGCTCAGCCGTCTGTTCCTGCCACTTCGGTGAAGAGCATGAGAGTGGTAGATTTGTTGGAAATGCTTTAAACTAAAGTTGATGCATTTTAGGTATATTTTACAGATTATACCTATTACAATCCTTTTGGGATGTTCCTCCTCTGACGACTTGTCGCCAGAGCAGGAGCATCCTTCTGTAAGGAGTAGTGCAGAAATCAATGCTGACGAGTGTCGCTGGATTTATCGGCAGATGAACCATTATTATTTGTGGCGCGCTGATTTGCCCGATTCGTTGAGTTGTGACTATTCACTGGAACCTGCTGTATTCTTTAAAAGTCTATTGTCACCTAAGGATCGTTTTTCCTATTGCACGCACAATACTAATTATAGTGGACCAGCCACTGTTGTTTTAGATGATACTGGTGATGATTTATTTACCTCCCCAACACGAGGTGGTAGCAAATCTTCCGTATTGCTGGACTCGATATATTTCATTAACGACAAGAAGATAGGTTATCTGTGTTATCTTGAATTTTCCAACGCTGTTGAACTGGTTCCTATCATGAGGCGGTTCTGGAAAGAACACGTTGACGAATTGATTGTCGATCTTCGTTTCAACCCTGGCGGTTATGTGTCTGTATGCCGCTATCTCTCTAACTGTGTAATTGCAAAAGCAGCCTATGGAGAGGTCTTTCAGTATAAGGTGTACAATGACATCATGTCTGCGGAACTGTTGAAACGAACGGGGAAAGACAAAGAATGGGAGAGTTATGAATACCCGCCTCCATCTTATGAAGGTCTATTAGGAACTCCCGTATATCCTCTGGATATGCAGCGTGTATATGTTCTGACCTCTAATCGAACGGCATCGGCTAGCGAGGCCTTTATCGTTTGTTTGCGACCATTTACAGAGACTATCATCATTGGCGACCAGACAGTAGGTAAAGGCGTAGGGTCGTTTACTGTCAGGGAGTCCCAATATTATTATGAACTTCATCCAATTACCATGAGATACTACAATAGTGTGATGGATACTACACCTGACGAGGGTTTCGTCCCAGACTTTCTGGTGTCTGGCGGGGATAAGACATATGTCGGTGATATTGGAAGAGTCGACGAACCGCTGTTGGCAGTAGCTCTTCAACGTATTTTTCAATGATGTTTAACTAAAGATTTGACCAATGAAAAAACATCCAATATGGATACTGCTTCTATTAGCTGCGTTGGCTGTTGCTGTCCCTTCTGTCGCCTGTGCACAGGCAGACAAGGCGCAGCAGTATCTGCGTGAAGCACAGCAGTATAACGAGCAGGCAGCAAAATATGAGCGTGATGCACAGCAATTGGTGGAGAAGGCTAATAATTTTACACGCCAGGCTGAAAACTATGCCAGAAAGAAAGACTATAACCAGTCTCGACTATATACCAGTTGGGCCAATGATGCCATGTCTAAGGCGCAGTTGCGCCTCAGTTGGGCTAAAGATGCCCGCGACAAAGCTAAACTGAGAATGCGGTGGGCAGAGGATGCAATGAAACGAAAGTAGCGTATGAGTGTATCGATAATTTCTTTTCGTTATGGATGTATAGAGGCTTATCATGAGGGTAACGTGTATGTCGATGACAAGGTTGAGTATACCATATTTACGGGTTATGACCCTGTCAGTGACGCTCATTCTGCTCTCATAGAACAGTGCCGTAACGAGATTCGCCCTTGCGCCTTTGATTTGGCAAATGCTTTTGCCCAGAGTGTTGAGACCTTCCTTGCGCTGCATGCTTCTCCCATCGAGTATATTGAGAAGAATTGGTCGGATTTACGGAAAGGAAAGGTCTATGTCATCTATACCGATGGCTATGAATTGGCTTTGGTGAAGAAAACGTTGGAGTTGTATGATGTCAATGCGGCATGTTATTTTGAACAGCATCTGATGGCATTGTCGTGTGACAATCACGATGACATTTGTTGCAGAATTCTTTATGGAGATAAGTTTTGCGATGCCTACTACAGCCCTTATGTCTGTAGGGTCTTGAATGCAGGGAATCTGCCTGTTCCTGGGGACCTGGAGTATAAGGTGGAGAAAACCTATAAACTGCCAGACCGAGAAATCATGTCTTTCATGTTGGCCTGTGCTACCTTGCGGTATTGTTCAGACAAGCATTATCGTGAGTTCCTTTGCGATTTCGAACCACCATGTTTTATGGTCAATGGATAGAGAGACTAGAAAAAAACAAAGAATAAAACAACTTCTTCATCTATGTCATTTTTACAATGGGGAAGTTAGTTGTCCATCTTTTTATTCTAAGAAGCAGCAAATATGTTGGCAGTATGAGAAGGAGTGGGCAGAGTTGTTGGCAGATAGCTTCACCAATCGAGATAAATTGGTGAATTATATGGAGAATAGATTGTCAAAGACAAATGTCATGCTTCATCAAGAAATTAGTATGCCCAAATCATTGTTGGCCTATATCATTTATAAATGTGATAATTCCAACTTTGTACATGAATGGATCGGAAACTTCTACGAGTTGCTAAGCGGCACTTATACTAATAAGCATTGGTCGCAACTGAAAATATAATGATTGAAACTATGAACCAATTCTTGATGGTAAATGCTTATGACCCGCGGATGGGTAAAGCCATTGAGGGGTATCTGCATACCAACTTCCCTGAGGCAGAGGTTAAGTGGGGTAAGAAGGGTGAAAGGATTATCATGAAAAGAAGTGCGTGGGAGCATCTTGTTATCAGGTTCGTTGGTGACCCTGTTCAGAAAAGTACCCGTGTGACGTTTAGCTGCATGCGATGGAGAGTGAAGGGCGTCCATTATGGTCTGATGGGTGTCTGGCCCACGTTGATTGCTCAAGCAGATTCATATGGACTTGAAGAAACTCTGGCAGAAGGATTGGGGAGGTATTTAGGTCTCAGATACTGGGTTCGGGTAGACTGTCTGAAACCACGTAACCTCTTATTGAGGATGTTGGACTTCATCCTCCTGCGCCAAAAATCTCCATATATTGTCGTTAGCGTTCTGTTTAAACCATAGATGTAGAGCCTGTTATAAGGCTAATGTCAATTTTTCATGATTTTATTGAATTAAGAACTAATTATCAATGATTCTTCGTAAAAGAGGTAAAGAAACTGTTTTGTTAGTCTACGATTTGCGGGTATTTTCTGAAGATGCCATCCCAGCGCAGACGCATCACACCAAAGAAAGCCTCGCCAAAGATGCCACCCGACATCTTGCTGGTGCCCTCACGACGATTGACGAAGATAACGGGTACCTCCTTAATCTTAAAACCAATCTTGTAGGCAGTGAACTTCATCTCTATCTGGAAACCATAGCCCTTGAAGCGAATCTTGTCGAGCTCGATGGTCTTCAGCACGCGACGCTTGTAGCACTTGAAACCAGCGGTAGTGTCGTGAACCTGGAAGCCCGTAACGATGCGCACATACTTCGAGGCAAAGTACGACATCAACACGCGACCGATAGGCCAGTTGACCACGTTGACGCCACTGACATAGCGTGAGCCGATAGCCACGTCATAGCCCTCGTCGGCACAAGCAGCATAGAGTCGTGGCAGGTCGTTGGGATCGTGGCTGAAGTCGGCATCCATCTCGAAGATATAGCCGTAGTCACGCTCCAGCGCCCACTTGAACCCAGCGATATATGCCGTTCCCAAACCTAATTTACCCGTGCGCTCCACCAAGAACAGACGGTCGCTAAACTCCTCCTGAGCCATCATGCCCTTAACGATAGCGGCAGTACCATCAGGTGAGCCGTCGTCGATAATCAGAATATGAAAACACTTCTCCAAACCGAAGACGGCACGGATAATTTTCTCGATGTTCTCCTTCTCATTATAGGTAGGAATGATGACTATGCTGTCGCTCTGATGCATGATTTCTTTGTTGTTTGTGTTGAATAACGCTGCAAAGTTAGCAAATAATTCTCAATTCTCAATTCTCAATTCTCAATTATTATAAAAATTTTGTATCTTTGCAGCGAAATCGGTATGAAGATTGAAGATTTACTGAAAAAATACGCCTTGCTGCCGCAGGTGGGCGCACTGGCGAATACGTTAGGGAAAAAGTCGGTAAAAACGGTTTTTCTCGAAGGACTTATGTGCTCATCGGCACCGATGCTGTTTGCAAGTCTCTCCCAAACGCTCTCCAAAAGGAAAGGGAAAGCACGCGGTTCTGAGTCCCCCCTCTCTTTGGAGGGGGCTGGGGGGAGGCTCCTCCTCTTTATCCTGCAGGACGCTGACGAGGCAGGCTATTTCTACCACGACCTGACACAGCTGCTGGGCAAGGAGCAGGTGCTCTTCTTCCCTTCCAGCTATCGCCGCGCCATCAAGTATGCCCAGCGCGATAGTGCCAACGAGATTCTCCGCACCGAGGTGCTGGCAAGACTAAGTCTCTCCACCAACTCCTCCCTAAGTAGCGAGGGGGGCGTTGACGCAGGAGAGTCCCCCCTCTCTTTGGAGGGGGCTAGGGGGAGGCTCCTTATCGTCACTTACCCCGAGGCCATCGCCGAACTCGTGGTCTCTAAGAAACAGTTAGACGACCGCTCTGTGGTGCTTAGCGTGGGTGATACCATCGATGCCGACCAGACCACTCAGCAGTTGCGCACGCTGGGATTCCAGGAGGTGGACTACGTCTATGAACCTGGTCAGTTTGCCCTGCGTGGCAGCATCCTCGATGTCTATAGCTACAGCAGTGAGTTACCTTTCCGCATCGACCTGTTTGGCGACGATATAGACTCCATCCGCACCTTCGAGGTAGAGACGCAGCTGTCTAAAGACAAGTGTCAGCAGGTAACCATTGTTCCTGAGCTGACCATGGTCGAGGAGAAGATGCCGTTCCTTTCGTTCGTGCCCAAGGATACCTTGCTCGTTGTCAAAGACTTCCTCTATGTTCGCGATGCCATCGACCGCATCTATCAAGAGGGCTTCTCCGAGCAGGCGCTGACAGAGCGCATGGAGGGTGCTACCGAACAGGAGCAGCACGAGATTATGCAACAGATGCGTAAGGAGTCGCAGCTCATTAGTGGTCAGCAGTTTACGCGCGATGCCATCGAGTTCCGTCGCATTGAAATAGGCCATCGTCCCTCTGGATTGCCTGATGCTACCATTGAGTTCCATGTCTCGCCACAGCCCCAGTTCCACAAGAATTTCGACCTCCTTCAGCAGTCGCTAGAGCAGTATCTGGCTGATGGCTACCAACTCTGCATCTTGGCAGACAGTAAGAAGCAGCTGGAGCGCCTGCGCGACATCTTCAGTGGTGAGGGGTCAGAGGTGAGAGGTGAGAGGATAGACTTCTCTCCTGTCGAAAAGACTATCCATGAGGGTTTTGCCGACAACGACCTGCGCATCTGTGTCTTCACCGACCACCAGATATTCGACCGCTACCATAAGTATAGCTTAACGTCCGACAAGGCACGCTCTGGTAAGGTGGCGCTCACGCTGAAAGAGATTCAGCAGTTTGAGGTGGGCGACTATGTGGTACACGTTGACCACGGTATCGGTAAGTTTGGCGGACTGGTACGCATGCCCCAGGGCGATGGTTACCAGGAAATGATTAAGATCATGTACGAGGGTGGGGGCTCCATCTATGTCAGCATCCACTCCTTATATAAGGTGTCTAAATACAAGGCGCAGGACAATGGTCAGCCGCCCCGTCTGTCGCACTTAGGCACAGGTCAGTGGGAGCGCATGAAGGAGCGCACCAAGAGCAAGCTGAAGGATATTGCCCGCGACCTCATCAAACTGTATGCTGCCCGTCGTCGTGAACTGGGCTTCGCCTTCTCTGCCGACTCCTACTTGCAGCAGGAGCTGGAGGCGTCGTTCCTCTATGAGGATACCCCCGACCAGTTGAAGGCTACCAACGACGTAAAGGCCGATATGGAGAAGGCACAGCCTATGGACCGTCTGGTTTGTGGCGACGTAGGCTTTGGCAAGACCGAGGTGGCTGTGCGTGCTGCCTTCAAGGCGGCTTGCGATGGCAAACAGGTGGCGGTATTGGTGCCCACGACGGTGCTGGCCTATCAGCACTACCAGACCTTCACCTCCCGACTGAAGGATATGCCCGTCCGTGTGGACTACCTCTCGCGTGCCCGTAGCACCAAGCAGACCTCTGCGCTCTTGAAAGACTTGGAGGCCGGTAAGGTAGATATTATAATAGGTACGCATAAGTTGATTGGCAAGACGGTGAAGTTCCATGACCTCGGTCTGCTCATTATCGATGAAGAACAGAAGTTTGGCGTCTCTACCAAGGAGAAACTGCGCCAGATGAAGACCAGTGTCGACACACTGACATTGACGGCTACGCCCATTCCGCGTACCCTGCAGTTCTCGCTGTTGGGAGCGCGCGACCTGAGCATCATCCAGACACCACCGCCCAATCGCTATCCCATCCAGACGGAGATTCATACGCTGAGTGCGGAGATTGTGGCTGATGCCATCAACTTCGAGATGTCGCGCAATGGTCAGGTGTATTTCGTCAATCCGCGCATCAACGACCTCCAGCGCATCAAGGAGATGATACAGAAGTACGTGCCCGATGCTCGTGTGGCCGTAGGTCACGGACAGATGAAACCCGAGGAGTTGGAGAAGATTATCTTCGACTTCCAGAACTACGACTACGACGTGCTGCTCTCTACCACCATCATTGAGAACGGTATCGACATCCCCAACGCCAACACCATCATCATCAATGGTGCCCACCGCTTCGGACTCTCCGACCTGCACCAGATGCGTGGTCGTGTGGGTCGTGGCAACCGCAAGGCCTTCTGTTACCTGTTGGCGCCTCCCTTGGCCGACCTCCCGCAGGAGAGTCGCCGTCGTCTGGAGGCTTTGGAAACCTTCAGCGACCTGGGCAGTGGCATCCATATTGCCATGCAAGACCTCGATATCCGTGGTGCTGGCAACCTGTTGGGTGCCGAGCAGTCTGGCTTCATTGCCGACCTCGGTTACGAGACCTACATCAAGATTCTGCAGCAGGCGCTGGTGGAGATTAGGAATGAAAGCCTCCCCCTAACCCCCTCCAAAAAGAGGGGGGACTCGGAGCGCTGCTCAGCTCCCTCTCCCTTTGGAGAGGGGTGGGGAGAGGCCTCCCTGGAGTCCGACCTCGAGCTCTACTTTCCCGACCAGTATGTGCCCAGCGATTCAGAGCGTATGCTGCTCTATCGGGAGCTGGATGGCTTGCAGACTGACGAACAGGTGGCAGCTTACCGCACCCGCCTGATAGACCGCTTCGGTCCTGTGCCTCACTGTGGCGAGGAGCTGATGCGTGTGGTACCACTGCGTCGTCTCGGACAGTTGTTTGGCTGTGAGAAGATTGTCTTGAAACAACAGCGCATGACGCTCTTCTTCGTCACCCAGAACGACAGTCCGTTCTACCAGAGCGAGGCCTTCGGAATGCTGTTGGACTATGTGGCTCATAACCCGCGTCGCTGCAACTTCCGCGAGGTGAATGGCAAGCGTTCCATGGTCATCAGCGACGTGCCCACCATCGAGGAGGCTGTACAGATATTGTCATCAATCAACAAGAGTAACTAACTATAAACTATCAACAAGAAAAATGAAAAAAAGAGTATTATTGGCATTGCTGGCCGTGGCAGGCATGCTGCAGACAGTCGGTGCCGCTGAGCGCCTGACGAGTCCGAAGGGTGACATCGTAGTCCTGGTCGACGTGCAGGACGGCAAACCTACCTACGAGGTGTCGCTGGGTGGTGTACAGTTCTTGAAACCCTCACCACTGGGCTTGCTCACCAACATTAGCGACTTCACACAGGGTCTGACGCTGGCAGGCAGTGAGAGCAAGATTCAGCACGATGAGTATTCGCTGAAGACCACCAAACAGAGTCATATCAGCTACGATGCTACCGAGGCTGTATGCCGCTTTGAGAAGGATGGCAAGCGCGTGCTCGACATTCAGTTCCACATCACCGACCGCGACGTGGCCTATCGCTACAAGATCTATCCTAAGAGGGGACGTGGCGGTGAGACACTGGTGGCTGTCGTTAATGGCGAGGCCAGCGGATTCGTGATGCCTGAGGGTACCACCACCTTCCTCTGCCCACAGTCGGGTCCTATGGGTGGCTTCGCACGTACCTCTCCTTCTTATGAGACCTCTTACACCCTCGACGACCAGATGGGTAAGAATGGCTGGGGCAATGGCTTCACCTTCCCCTGTCTGTTTAAGACGCCCGCTGGCTGGATTCTGCTCAGCGAGGCTGGCACGGATGGTGGTTATGTAGGTTGCCGCCTGCTCAACACGGGTGCTGCCAACTATCAGATTGGCTTCCCTCAGCCTGGCGAGATGAACGGCATGGGTTCTACCTCTGCTGCTGTGTCGCTGCCCTGCGAGACGCCTTGGCGCACCATCACGTTGGGCACTACGCTGGCTCCCATCGTAGAGACCACTGTTACCAACGATGTTGTTCGTCCCAAGTACCAGGCCTCTAAGGAGTATACCTATGGCAAGGGCTCATGGTCGTGGATTATCGGCATGGACTCCAGCTGTAACTTCGACGAGCAGAAGCGCTACATCGACTTCTCTGCCGCTATGGGCTGGCGCTCAGTGCTGATTGACGCTCTCTGGGATGTACAGATTGGCTACGAGAAAATGGCTGAGCTGGCACGCTACGGTCGTGAGCGTGGGGTAGGGCTCTTCCTGTGGTATAATAGCAATGGCTCATGGAACGATGCACCCCAGTCGCCTAAGGGCAAGATGGATAAGTCTGCCGCCCGTCGCAAGGAGATGGCATGGATGCAGAAAAACGGCATCCTGGGTATCAAGGTCGACTTCTTCGGTGGTGACAAACAACCTATGATGCAGCTCTATGAGGACATCCTCACCGATGCCAACGACTTCGGCTTGCAGGTTATCTTCCACGGCTGTACGTTGCCTCGTGGTTGGGAGCGCATGTATCCTAACTATGTAGCTTCTGAGGCTGTGTTGGCTTCTGAGAACCTGCACTTTGGTCAGGGCTCTTGCGATGCTGAGGCACAGAATGCCTGCATCCACCCCTTCATCCGCAACACGGTGGGCTCTATGGACTTTGGTGGTTCTACGCTCAACAAGCACTATAACAAGGACAACCAGCACGGCACCACGCGCAAGACCAGCGATGTCTTCGCACTGGCCACTGCCGTCCTCTTCCAGTCGAGCGTACAGCACTTCGCTATGGCTCCCAACAACCTCGAAGATGCTCCCGCATGGGCTGTTGACTTCATGAAGCAGGTACCCACCAACTGGGACGAGACGCGCTTTATCGATGGCTATCCTGGCAAATACTGCATCATGGCCCGTCGCGCAGGCAACAAGTGGTATGTAGCTGGCGTTACCAGCGACGGCACACCCCTCGAGAAGAAGATTGGCAAGAAGCTGAACCAGTTCTTCCCCAAGGGCGCTAAGCAGCTTGGCCATGTCGATACCGATGCCATCGTGATAGTAGGGGAACGTTGAACATTGAACGTTGAACATTGAACGTTGAACATTGAACATTGAACGTTGAACATTGAACGGTTAGCGGTTAACGGTTATAGAATTCTGTCAATTTGTCGGAAACATACGACAAATTGGCGGAATTTTCGTCTTGGCATGTAGGTTGCATAGTATTGGATGAGCGCCGATGAGGCAATCAAATGAATTAACAAACATGTACAACTAAAAATATAATTAGGAGGTAAATATTATGATGCCAATGATGAGAACAAACAGTTGGATTCCTGCAGTGTTTAACGATCTCTTTGATACTGAGTTCATGCCAAAGTGCAACGCTACGGCTCCCGCTATCAATGTGAAAGAATCGGACAAGGCGTATACCGTAGAGCTCGCTGCTCCGGGTATGAAGAAGGAAGACTTCAACGTACATATCAACGACGAGGGCAACCTGGTCGTCAAGCTGGAGAGCAAGCAGGAACACAAGGAGGAGGACAAAAATACCCGCTATCTGCGTCGCGAGTTCAGCTACTCCAAGTATGAGCAGACCCTGATTCTGCCCGACGACGTGAAGAAAGACGGTATCTCTGCCAAGGTAGAGAACGGTGTGCTCACCGTCGAACTGCCTAAGGTGGTAGAAGAGAAGGTTAAGGTCTCTCGCCAGATTGATATCGCATAATAAGGTAAAAAGATGATTCATGAGCCCTGCATGCCTCCAAGCATGCGGGGCTTTTTGTGTGTATTGTGCATTTTCTTCGCTATTGTTTGCAGAATTACATAAATAATTCGTAATTTTGCAGGTCGAAAACGAATAATATATATAATAATGTATAGAAGCAAGACATGTGGTGAGCTGCGACTCACCGATGCTGGTCAGCAGGTAACGCTGGCCGGATGGGTTCAGAAAACCCGTAAGATGGGTGGTATGACATTTGTCGACCTGCGTGACCGCTATGGCATCACGCAGTTGGTGTTCGACGAGTCGAAGGATGCTGCCCTGTGTGAACAGGCTAACAAGCTGGGTCGTGAGTGGTGTATCCAGGTGACGGGTACCGTCAGCGAGCGCCAGGCAAAGAACCCGAAGATGGAGACGGGTGATATTGAGATTCTTGCTGAGCAGCTGAACGTGCTGAGCGAGAGTCAGACGCCTCCCTTCACCATCGAAGACAACACCGATGGTGGTGACGATATCCGTATGAAGTACCGCTATCTGGACCTGCGCCGTAGCTGCGTGCGCAAGAACCTGGAACTGCGTCATAAGATGACCATCCTGATTCGTAACTTCTTGGACTCTCTGAACTTTATCGAGGTGGAGACGCCCATCCTGATTGGCTCAACGCCTGAGGGTGCCCGTGACTTCGTGGTGCCCAGCCGCATGAATCCCGGACAGTTCTATGCGCTGCCCCAGTCGCCACAGACGCTGAAACAACTGCTGATGGTCAGTGGTTTCGACCGCTACTTCCAGATTGCCAAGTGTTTCCGTGACGAGGACCTGCGTGCTGACCGTCAGCCTGAGTTCACCCAGATTGACTGTGAGATGTCATTCGCCGACCAGGAGGATGTGCTGCAAATCTTCGAGGACCTGGCACGTCACCTGTTCAAGGAGGTGCGTGGCGTAGAGCTGCCACCATTGGAGCGCATGACATGGCACGAGGCTATGCGTCGCTTCGGTAGCGACAAGCCCGACCTGCGTTTCGGCATGGAGTTTGTGGAACTGATGGATGTGCTGAAGGGTACAGGTGAGTTCCCTGTCTTCAACGAGGCAGAATATATTGGTGGTATCGTAGTTCCTGGCTGTGCCGATTACACCCGCAAGCAGTTGGATCAGTTGACAGACTTCGTGAAGCGTCCGCAGGTGGGTGCCAAGGGTCTGGTATATGTGAAGTTCAACAGCGACGGCACCGTGAAGTCGTCTATCGATAAGTTCTACCAGCCTGAGGTTTGGCAGAACCTGAAAGAGAAGACGGGCGCCAAGGATGGCGACCTCGTGCTGATTCTCTCTGGCGACAAGGCCAACAAGACACGCACACAGCTCTGCACGCTGCGTCTGGAGATGGGTGACCGTCTGGGACTGCGTGACAAGAATGTGTTCAAGTGTCTGTGGATTGTCGACTTCCCCTTGTTCGAGTGGAGTGACGAAGAGCAGCGCCTGATGGCTACGCACCATCCATTCACGCTGCCCAATCCTGACGATATCCCCTTGCTGGATACCGCTCCTGAGAAGGTGCGTGCGGTGGCTTACGACTTCGTATGCAATGGCATCGAGGTGGGCGGTGGCTCACTGCGTATCCACGACGGCAAGCTGCAGGAGAAGATGTTCCAGATTCTGGGCTTCACACCCGAGCGTGCGATGGCTCAGTTTGGCTTCTTGATCAATGCTTTCAAGTACGGAGCACCTCCTCACGCTGGTCTCGCCTTCGGTCTCGACCGCTTCGTCAGCATCATGGCTGGTCTCGATTCTATCCGTGACTGCATCGCCTTCCCGAAGAACAACAGTGGCCGTGATGTCATGCTCGATGCTCCTGGTGAGCTGGATCCCAAACAGTTGGAAGAACTGCAGCTGAAGGTGGAACTGCATAGCGAAGAGTCAGGAAACTGATTTTGTGATAACCATTTCGTACTAATTGATGTAGGTCAAGAATTAAGCGAAATAATCTTAAAAACAGTCAGTTAGCGGATAAAAAAACAGAAAGAATTGTTAATTTTGCACCGCAAAGAGTAGAAATATTTTTTAGCGTTATAATTTTAAACAACTATGGCAGAAAAGAAAACAACTAAGAAGGCTGCTGCTCCCAAGGCTGAGGAGCCCAAGAAGGCAACCGTAAAGAAGGCTGCTGCTCCCAAGAAAGCAGCTATCGCTGTAAATGCAGAGAACGCTGGTTTCAAGGCTGGTGATGTTTATCAGGCTCTGGCTGCTGCTGGCAAGGCTCTGACAGTTAAGGAAATTGCTAAGGCTGCTAAGATCAGCGAGGAAGAGACTCTGCTGGGTCTGGGCTGGCTCTTCAAGGAGGGCAAGCTGGCTACTGCTGACGAGAAGATTACTCTGGCTTAATTCTGGAGTATTTAGGAACAATAGAAAAAAGGCTGGTGTGCTATACGGCGTACCGGCCTTTTTTTTAATTAAACATTAAACATTAAGCATTAAGCATTAACCATTAAGCATTAAATAGTGAGTTACGACCAACAGATACTGAAAATTCTCACTGAGGCTGGTGAGCGGGGTATAAGCGTGCAGAATATCAGCAGGCACGTTTATAACCTGAACTGTACGTTCTTTCATCAGCCTGACTATGAGGAGGTGCGTAATTACGTGCAGCAGTATCTGCTGAAGAATTCGAAGTCGCAACAGTCGCTCATTGAGAGCACGGGACAGCGTGGCTATTACCGTCTGAACACAATGGGTTCGAAGGATGCGCAACAACTGATGCTCCTGTTTCGTGATGACATCGTGAATGACGATGTGCAGCCATCAACACAGCAGGATTTATCGCTCGACCTATTTGATGGCGTGATATAATTGGTGCAGCTGTTCTGCTGTCTGGCGCCAGGAGAATAGTTTGGCGCGCTCTAATCCCACTTGCTTTTGTTGTTCATAGAACGTCTGGTCAGTCTCCAGACGAAGCATCATCTGTGCTATCTCGTCGCTACTCTCAGGATTGATGAGGATGGCATCTGGACCACCAATCTCTGGCATCGACGACGTGTTGCTGGTGATGACAGGCGTACCGCAGGCCATCGCTTCCAACAGGGGGATGCCAAAGCTCTCTCGAAGTGAGGTGTAGAGGAAGGCAAAGGCGTTGTTGTATATCTTAGGCAACTCGCTGTTGGGAATGTAGCCAGGCATGTCGAGCATTGGCACGATATTCTCGATGTGGTTGCGACTAATGATGTCGTTGAGGTAGTTTCTGTCGAGGTCGGCCATCAGCAGACGACGCTTGACAGCAGACTGTTCCAAGTATTTGGAGTAGGCCACCAGCGTACGCTCTGTATTCTTCTTAGGGTCAGTATTGCCGAGGAAGAAGAAGAAAGCCTCTCCCTCAGTCCCTCCCCAAAGGGGAAGGGATGGCTGCGCAGAATCAAGGGGAGGGGAGCTTAGCGGCTGGAACCACTCGTTATAGCCATTATATATCATCGCCATGCGCTCCTCGGGGATGCCCAGTTTGCGGATGATGTTATCTTTCTCGAAGTTAGAGACGGTGATGATGCGCTGACATTTGTCGAGGATGCGTGGTACTACCAGTCTGCGGTAGAACCATCCCATATTCTGATAGAGCGACTTGTTAGACTTGTCGCGAGGCTCCAGGAAGATGATGTCGTGAAGGGTGAGCACCAAGGGAATGTCGCACCAGATGGGTGCTGTATTGCTGGTACAGTGCAACAATTCTACGCCATATTTCTTGGCAGCGCGTGGCAGGGCCCACTGTTCCCAAAGTGGGTAGGAGGGACAGTTCAACTCAACAATGTGCACGTTGGTAGAATCCTCTACACAACGGTCCTCGCCAGGCTTGACGAAGACATAGTATTCGTCGCCTGTCTGCATCTGTTGCAGTTCTTTGATTTCCTGCAAGACGACATAGTCCATGCCGTGCTTGTTCTTGCGGAATATGCGCTGAGCCTCGATACCGATTTTCATAGAGGTGAGGGGTTAGAGGTGAGGGGTGAGTGTTTTGATAACTTTTGCAGGAACGCCACCAACCAGTGTGTTGTCGGGCACGTCCTTAGTGACGACGGCACCTGCTGCTACCACACAGTGACGACCAATGGTGACGCCAGGCAGGATGACGGCATTGGCGCCAATCCAGACATCGTCGCCAATGACGACAGGCTTCGTGCTAATTCCCTGCTCATCAATGCGTTTTGCGGTGTCTTTGAAGTTGTGGTTCAGTGCGGTTACTGTGATACCTTGTGCAAGATTGACGTGGTTGCCAATGCAGACGGGACCAATGACGGTACAGTGTATTCCGATGCGCGTGTAGTCGCCAATAGTAACATCGCCCACGGCGTTGTTGATGCAGCAGTACGACTCGATGACGCTACGCTTGCCCAACCAGAAACGACGATAGGGTGGCGTGTCCATGCGAGCGCTCCAGTAGATTTTTGATCCGCTGCCACGATGCTGGTAGAGTGGTGCCAACAGACGGATGTACCATCGTGGTCGTGCGTCGCGCTGGTTCATGATAAGGTAGTCTAAGAATCGCTTGATTTTAGGACTTGACTTCAATCCCTGTCTGATATCTTCTTTATCTTTCATCAATCAGTTGTTTCCATTGGTTAATAATCGTATCCAGATTGAACCGTGCGGCAATCTGTAGTGCCTGTTTTGACTTCTCTTGCCAATCGAGTTGGGTGGCTGCCAGCATCTGGCGCGCCATGCCATTGACGTCGCCATTGATGAAATAGAGTCCGAAGTCGCCCATAATCTCCTTGCTGGTAGGTAGGTTTGAAGATACTACAGGCAGACCATGTGCCATAGCCTCTACCAATACCAGTCCGAACCCCTCCCAGCGTGACGACAGCACATAGACCTGTGCGTCGTGGTAGTATTGCTGGACATGGTTGGTAAAGGGATGGATGTGGACACGTTCTTGCAGATGATATTCCTCGATGAGTTGATGGTAGAGAGGCTCTTCTACACCTTCTCCCACGATATCGAGTGTCCATTCGCTCTCTTGCTCAGCAAAGATGCGAAAGGCCTCAATCAACAGGTCGAAACCTTTGTGCAAGCGTGAGAAACGTCCTACGGCCAGAAATTTCTTTGACGTACCCTCTGAGGGCGTGTCAGGAACCAGCGTCAAGGGGTTGTAGATAACCTGTGTAGGCAAGTGGTATTTCTGCGCATCGTCGTTACAGAGTACCACCGTCTTGTCAAGCTTTGCTAACTGAAATTCATAGTGTTTTCGAAGTTCAGGTCCAATGTATAGCGAACCCTCACCAAAGAGTGCCTCGTAGGAGTTGTGTACCCATCCGATGAGGCGTGTCCCTTTCAGATGACAGCGGCATGTAGCCAGACGCACGGCCAATGGCGCATGCACACCAATGATGACATCGTAGTTGCCTGCTTGGAGCTCCGTCCACAATGCCTTGCGTTGCTCGTAGGGAAACGAGCTGTGCGCATAGATGTCGGAAGTGAGTCGCGTCTGTGGCAGTTGGCGACGGTAGAGGTAGCTGTAGGCCTTGCAGAAGTATTGCTTCCACCGTGCTACCTTAGGAAAGCTAAAGAAGCGATAGTGGATGTTAGATTCTGCAAGATTGTAGAGCGTGGTGTCTTTCTGTTCTGGTCTGTCTTTGGTGACGATGGTCACATCGTAGTCTTTCGCCAATTCCTTGGCAATCACCGCCGTCACTCGCTGAACACCGCCAAACGAGAAGATGGAGTCGGTCAGAAAGCAGATTCTTTTCATTTCTGCGTACAAAAATACGGATAAATCTTGATTAATCCAAATTTTCTTCGTACTTTTGTGGCATACTTTAAGAATAATGCGGATACTATTCCTAACTTATCACGGCTTTGAGGAGGCCAGCGGTATCTCAAAGAAGATGCTGGCACAGATTAAAGGCTTGCGACAGAATGGTCATGAGGTGCATGTGTGCTATTACGACCTTGCTGACGATGGCTCTCGTTGTCGCTATGTTGATGGGGAGGTTATCCGCAACTATGGTCAAGGCCGTTGGGCAACACTTCTGCAGCGTATGGACTATCGCTGTGTCAACGACTATTGCAGAGCGCATCAGATAGAATTTGTCTATGTGCGCTGTTTCATGAATGCCTCACCATTTGTTATCTGCTTGTTCAAGCGCTTGCAGGCTGATGGCATCAAGGCAGTGATGGAAGTGCCTACGTATCCCTATGACGGAGAATTCGCCTCGTTGCCTTTAAAATATCGGGTAGAGCACATCGTCGATAAACTATTCCGTAACCAGTTGGCATCGTATATGAATGCCATCGTCACTTTCTCTGATGCCGCAGAGATTTTTGGACAGCGCACTATCCGCATCAGCAACGGTGTAGATTTCGACAGCCTGCCGTTGCATCAGCCCCCTTTCCCTTCGGAGAGGGCGGGGAGAGAGGCTCTCCATCTAATCGGTGTCGCTGAAGTGCATCCTTGGCATGGCTTCGACCGTATGCTGACAGGTTTGGGTGAATACTATCAAAAGGGTGGGGAACGACAAATCGTTTTCCACATTGTTGGAGGAGTGAGTGCCAGCATGATGCACGACTTCCGTAGCATCATCGAGCAATACCATATTGAGGATAAGATTGTATTCCATGGTAAGCTTTTTGGCACACAACTTGATGAGGTATTTGCCCAATGCCAGTTTGCCATTGGCTCTCTGGCGCGTCATCGCAGTGGTATCACGTGTATCAAGACGTTGAAAAACAGAGAGTATGCCGCTCGTGGCATCCCCTTCATTTATAGTGAAGAGGATAGCGACTTCGACCATCAGCCCTACGTGTTGAAAGCACCAGCTGATGAGTCACCTATTGATATTGCTGGTGTTATCCGTTTCCTCGACAGTTATCACGAGCAACCTGCCGACATCCGTCAGAGTGTTGACTACCTGTCATGGAAGACGCAGATGCAGCGAGTGCTAGATGAATTGATAATTGAAAATTGATAATTGAGAATAGAACTATGATACCTAAAATTATCCATCTTTGTTGGCTCAGCGGTGATGCCTATCCTGCCAAGATTGCTAAGTGCATCGCCTCGTGGAAGAAGTTTCTCCCTGACTATGAGATCATGCTGTGGGACACCAATCGTTTCGACCTCAGCAGTTCGCAGTGGGTACGTGAGGCTTTCGAACATAAGAAGTATGCCTTTGCGGCTGACTATATCCGC
>OMXL01000011.1 GCA_900314985.1 uncultured Prevotellaceae bacterium
ACTGCCGAACAAACTATTAAATACCAACGATTTCAAAGAACTCTTATATTATGGCGTCGCTAATGCGGCGTAGTTATTCAAAATTTAACGAACTATTGATGTTATACCTTTTCTCCTAATTCAAATGCCTCTTGGAGTTTGGGATTACCCATTATCTCACGAGCTTCGTTCACACCTCCACAGAAGAGTGTACCTGCTAAGCGGCTCTTGGGATAACAGTCAATCCATCCCGTCAGTCCTATCTCAGCACGCTTCGGAGTCTCTTCCTCTTCCTCGGCAGCTGTTGTCAGCAGATAGACATCACGAAACTTGTAGTCCTGCGAGTACATGGCGTTCATGCGGTCAATGAGAGTCTTCATCTGTCCGCTCATCTCATAATAATAGATGGGAGTAGCCCAAGCTACCACATCGGCCTCCAGCACCTTTGCCATGATGTCGTTCACATCATCCTTGATAACGCACTTGCCCAGCTTTTGACAGCCAAAGCAACCCTTACAGAACTGGATTTCCTTACCAACGAGAGAAATCTTTTCTACCTCGTTTCCGGTACTCTTGGCACCTTCCACGAACTTGTCAGCGAGCATGTCGCTGTTTGAGCCACGACGAAGACTAGTCGATATAACAATTACTTTTTTCATAATATAACTTTTTTACCATTCTTTATATATATTCCCTTAGATGGATTCTCAATCTTCACACCATTCAGGGAGTAAATTCTCCCCTCTCTAACTGGAGACATCATCGCGTACCAGCACCTTCTCAATCTTTCCGACGTACATGGTATGGAAGTCGCGTTGTGGATAGCTCTCGTCAAGGGTTTCCTGATAGAGGAAGCCGCTTTCCTGAAGCTCTGAAGCATATAGCTTCTTGCAGACCAGTACCAACTTAGCCTCTTGGAAGTAGACGGAGTGGTCGGCATAGATGGGCGTGAGGCCTGACTTGGCTATCTTATCCTCGTTACGTCCAGATACGCTGCCTAAGTAGGCCATCTGCTTCTTGAACGACTTGTCCATGACGCAGAGCGTGAAATACGGCTCTTCGTCTACAAACTTCTTGGTGTATCTTGAAGGGCGCAGGTAGATCACTGCCGTCGGGTCATTATGTCCCCATAGACATCCGAGGTGTCCCCAAGAGGCTGTCATTGTGTTACAACCCCACTGCTCGTTGCCTGCAGTCACCAGCATCCATTCACTACCAATGAGGTTGAATGGATTGAACTTCATTTCCTTGTAGTTAATCTCTTTCATATTATATATTATTTATGTAGTTTCTGGAATGTCACTCCAACGTGTCTATAGTAGTAGCTTCGGAAATCATAGTTCCGCATCTGAAGGATAGTAGCTGGCTACCCATCACGTTCTTCATAATCTCATACACCCTGTCACCAGTACAATGGCTGGTGTAGAACTGTGTCTTGGGATAGGCTTTTGTCAGTCTCTTTGCAAGTCCGGTGAGTTCCTCCTCACTCTCGTGACCATCAAGCAGATGGAATCCACCTACAACGGTTTTGCAAGGATAAGGACAAGCCGCCAGGATGTTCTCTAAACCGCTATGTGCACAGCCAGTAAACAGTAGACCGTCGACATACAGCGCCAACTCGTGGCGGAAATCGTCGTTCACATAGCAACCTTCTGCGTTCTCTACAAACAGATGTTGGTTGCCTTGTGGCATCGGGTGAATCTGAGGAATGTTGGCTATGATGTGCAAGTCTGGGTCTATATCTACAAGTACCTTCCTCTCTTGGATATCCTTTGGCCACTCCGCTGTGATACTATGAAAATAGCGGCGCTTGGAGTAAAACTTTCCGCTGACGGCATCGGGCGATACAATGACTTGTGCCTTGTTGTTGATATTCATTAGAGACTTCAGACCTCCAGCATGGTCGCTATGTCCGTGAGAGATAAACACATAGTCGACCGTGCTGAGATCGATGCCCAATCGCTCTGCATTGTGGATAAACACATCACTTGCTCCAGTGTCCAGCAAAATGCGATACTTCTCTGTTTCAAGAAGTATCGACAAACCATGCTCCGTCTGCAGCTGGTCTTGATTGGTGCGATTATCTGATAAGACTGTCCACTTCATGTTCTGTTTCAATCCTTTACTTCCTTCAGCCACGACCAGCGCTCTGTAGATATGTAGTTTGTTGCTTGCAAAGGTGCAAAAGTATTATTCTCATAAATTCACTTAATTTTATGTGCAAAGATAGTAAGAATTACGGAATAATCGCTATCTTTGCACGAAGAATTATCATTATTAATGAAGTAACTACACAAAAACAAACAAACTTATGAGATTTAAAATTATTACAATCCTCACGCTTATGTTGTTGCCGATGATTGCACAGGCACAGCGTCAGCAGTATCAGCAAGTAAATGACATTCCCTACATAGCATCCTCCGATGCATACGCTCAGGAGCGGTGTAAGCTTGATGTCTATTACCCTGTCGACCAAAAGGATGCACCTGTAGTGGTGTGGTTTCACGGTGGTGGTATCGAAGGTGGCAGCAAGCACATAGACGAGCAGTTGAAAAATAGCGGTCTGGTAGTCGTTGCTGCCAATTATCGCCTCCTGCCTAAGGCTCATATTGATGATATCCTCGACGATGCCGCAGCTGCTGTGGCTTGGACTTACAAGAACATCGAGAAATACGGTGGCAGCCATCGCAAAATCTTTGTGGCTGGACACTCCGCTGGTGGCTATCTGCTGGACATGATAGGTCTGCAGAAGAAATGGCTGGCCAAGTACGGTGTTGATGCCGACTCACTGGCTGCCCTTGTACCTTTCAGCGGACAATGCATCACGCACTACAACATCCGCAAGCAGCAGGGCATCGCTCCACTGCAGGCAACCATCGACCAGTACGCTCCGCTCACCTATGTCCGTCCCGATGCGCCACCTATCATTATTATTTCAGGTGACAGGGAACTGGAACTCTATGGCCGCTATGAGGAGCAGGCTTACTTCTGGCGCATGCTAAAACTGGTTGGTCATAAGGACGTGACGCTCTACGAGATGCAGGGCTACGACCACGGCGCTATGCCACAACCAGCCTATTACATTCTGAAGCAGCACATCAAGCGTCTGACTCATTAATGTCTTAATGTCATAATCTTGGTTGGACAGGCCAGCGTGCACTTGCCACATTTGATGCAGTCGGGATCGAGATAACCAACTTCCTGACCACGGCTGTCGTAGGGTGTGAGTTGCATCGGGCAGACGCGAGCACAACTCTTGCACTTCATCTGACAGGCACTGCTGACGTGGACATTTGTAAAGGCCTTGGGAAGCGGAGTATGCTTTGGAGCCACCCAACGTGAGATGGTACCCATCGGACAGAACGAGCACCAGGTGCGTGGCGCATAGATGAAGGCCAGCACTACACCGACAATAGTCGTCACCACGATAATGGTCCAGAATACGCGACCGATGCCACTCCACATAGCCAATCCGCCCTCACTCCAGGGTACGGTGAATGTGAGCTGGATTCCAAACATGCTGAAGATGAAGAACACCATGAACAGACGGAAGCCGAAGGTGCGCACGAAGGCTGGTATCGGCTTGTGTGGTGAGTACTTCGAAAGCAGACGGTCGTACATGTTGCCGCGAGGGCATACATTGCCACACCAGTAGCGTCCCTTCCAGATGCTTGTCAGCACAGGGCCAATCATACAGATGAGTGCGATGAGTCCAATAACTGGATAGAACCATCCGATTACTATATATGCGATGATAATCCAATAGAGATTTAATCCTTTTGTCGCAAAGTGACGATGGAATTGCTTTTGTGCCATAATTTCTTTGTTTAGTTTGATTTTCGGTGCAAAATTACGAAGAAAATGATAGATAAACAAATTATTTTGTCTATCTTTGCATCGATATTGTCTATCAATAAATCATAATTCTCAATTCTCAATTTTCAATTTTCAATTAAAGAAATGACCTTACAACAACTGAAATACATCGTGGCCATCGACCGCCAGCGCAACTTCGCCAAGGCTGCCGAACAGTGTGGTATCTCACAGCCAACGCTCAGTGCCATGCTCGTGAAACTGGAGGAAGAACTCGACGTTCGCATCTTCGAGCGCAGCAACAAACTTGTCACTCCTACAGCAGCTGGCGAAAAGATTATCCGTCAGGCAGAAAAGGCATTGGCTGAAGCGGAACGCATTATGGAACTCGTGGCTGAAGACAAGGGTGGCGTCAATGGTGAACTGGCACTCTCTGTTGGCCCTACCATCGCACCATACATCCTGCCTAAGTTCATTCGCCATTACGTGGAAAATTATCCTGAGGTGAAACTCTCTGTGCGTGAGATGAAGGCCGACGTGATGCTTAGCGAACTGCTGTTGGGGCATCTCGATGCTGGTATAGCCATTAGCGGCAATACGCGTCAGGGCATCCTCGAAGTACCACTCTACACAGAGCGGTTCATGGTCTATCTGGCTGAGGATTGTTGGCGCAAGTTGCCCGTGTTCAAACCAGAAAACCTGGAACACGAGAAGATGTGGATTATGAAAGAGGCACAGTGTCTACGTGAGAGTGCCTTCAGCTTCTGTAAGGCACGCACCAAAGGTAACCGCGTGTATGAGGCTGGCAGTATCGAGACACTGATTCGCATTGTTGATGAGAACGGCGGCTTTACCATTATTCCAGAGATGCATCTGCCGTTCCTCTCTGATCGTCAGCGAGGGAACGTGCGCCGCATCGAGGGCAACTATCTCTCACAGCGCCGTATTTCGCTCTACATCCGCGAGGACTACATCCGCCAGCGTATGCTCAACTCTATCACAGAAACGCTCCTCCGATTCATGCCCGAAGGGATGATGGAAGAGCGGATCGTGAAGTACGGAATTAAATTGTAGCGTTTCTCATGATGATTTCCGCTATCGGACAAATTAATATTTGCAAATATGGTGATAATTCCCTAATATTTTTGTATATTTGTACTCACTTTTATGATTGTTTATGATATAAGATATGAAAGTAAAGATACAAACTATGTTAGGCGACATCGTAGTTCGCCTGTATGATGAGACTCCCATTCACCGTGATAACTTCATTAAGTTGGTGAAGGAGGGCTATTATGATGGTACGCTATTCCATCGAGTAATCAAGGGCTTTATGATTCAGGGCGGTGATCCTGACTCAAAGGGCGCACCAGCAGGTAAAATGCTGGGTATGGGTGGGCCAGACTATACGCTGGAAGCCGAAATCAAGGACGGTATCTTCCACAAACGTGGCGCCTTGGCCGCAGCCCGTCAGGGTGACGAGGTAAATCCTGAGCGCCGCAGCAGTGGTTCGCAGTTCTATATCGTCTGGGGACAGGTGTACAACGAGGGACAGCTCCGCCAGTTCTCCAAGCAGCTGAAGATGCAGAAGATCCAGTCGGCCTTCAATCAGTTAGCTGCTCAGCATCATGACGAGATTATGCAGATGCGCCGTGAACGCAACCGTGCCGGACAGCAGGAGTTGCAGGACAAGCTGGCTGCCGAGGCAGAAGCACAGGTCACTGGTGAAGGACTGACAGACGAGCAGCTCACGATATATTCCACCATCGGCGGGACGCCGCACCTCGATGGCCAGTACACCGTATTCGGCGAAGTAGAAGAGGGTCTTGACGTCGTGGAGATGATACAGGGTACAGCAACAGCCCGTGGCGATCGTCCCGTCGATGATATCGAAATGAGAATGGTATTGGTCGATTAGAAATCGCCAATAGTTACTTCATCACGTAGTCTTTCTGGCAGCGGATGTCGGCAGACGAGGCGCCAATCTCAAAATGGATGGTTCCTGTCTCAGGAACGAAGGTATGAGCCTCAGGACTCCAATAGGTGAGGTCGGCTTTGTCTACTGTCAGCACTACGTCGCGTGTCTCTCCTGCAGGAATGTTGACGCGCTCGAAGGCCTTGAGCTGGCGCTTCGGATGCTCGACTGTTGACTCCGGATAGCTGACGTAGAGCTGTACCACCTCGTCGCCATCGCGACTGCCTGCATTCTTGACGGGCACAGAGACATACACCTTCTGTTTGTCCTGCTTCACCACCTTGGCATCGCCATACTCGAAACGGGTGTAGCTGAGGCCGTAGCCGAATGGATAGAGTGGCTGGCCCTTATAATACATATAGGTACGCCCGTGACGGATGTCATAGTCCATCATGTGGGGCAGCTCCAAGATGTCGCGAACCCAGGTCTGGGTAGTACGACCTGCAGGATTCACCTTGCCAAACAGCACATCGGCAACGCCGTGACCCTGTTCCTGTGAGCAGTGGGTGACGTGGATGATGGCAGGCAGATTGGCCTGACTCCAGTTGATGGCATAGGGGAAACTGCTGACGAGCACCAGCACCGTATTGGGATTCAGACTGTATATGCGGCGCACCTCGTCCTCGTCGGGCAATTGCAGCGAGTGGCGGTCGTTGGCCTCACGACCATCAGAGGGTACGGGGCACACCTTCCAGTCGCGATTGGTGCCATAGGGGTGGTTACCCGTGCAGATAAGTACCATGTCGGCCTGCTTGGCAATATCCTCGGCGCGACCATACTGGTTGTCGGGCGCATAGAGAATCTCGATACCCTCAGCACTACCTACCTCCTGCAGCGCCTTCAGGATGGTGTCCTCGTAGGGTGCCGTGCCACTATACCAGTCGTAGACAATCTTGTCGGCATAAGGTCCAACGACGGCAATCTTCTTCACCTTATTAGTATTAATAGGCAACGTCTGGTGGTCATTCTTCAGCAGCACGATGCTCTTGGCCGTCACCTCACGCACAAACTGCTTCACATCCTCGCGCTCGTAGGGTGGGAGAGCGGTAGAGTCCTTGCCAATCTCAGCATAAGGACATTTGTCGTCGAGCAGTCCCAACTTCAGGGCTACATAGATGTTACCCTTGATTACCTTGTCGATATCGGCCTCCGTCAGCAAACCCTTTTCAACGGCCTCTTTCAGATAGGGCTGATAGCGGTCAAGGAACTGGCTGGTGCCAGCTTTCACGACGCTTGCTGCTGCCGAGGGGAAATCGGGATAGTAGTGGTGGGCATTGACCAGCAGCGTATAGGCACCGCCATCCGTACAGATGATACCATTGTTGCCCCATTCCTGGCGCGTAATCTCGTTCAGACAGGGATGTACGGCCATCGGTATGCCATTCCAGCTGTTATACGACGCCATGAAGGCACGGCTGCCACCCTCGGTAATGCCTTTGTAGAAAGGATAGGAATAGTATTCGCGGAACAGACGCTCGTCGAAATTGCTGCTGGTCGAGTCGCGACCGTCCTCATTGCTGTTGGCAAGGAAGTGCTTCATCAGCGCACAGGTCTTCCAATAGCGAACGTCATCGCCCTGCAAACCCTTCACCATTGATATGGCAAGTTGCCCGACGAGGTACGAGTCTTCACCGTAACTCTCCTCCGTACGTCCCCAACGGGGATCACGAGCCAGGTCGGCATTCGGAGCAAACACAATCAGACCCTTTCTGCGAGCAATATTGCCCTGAGCATACCAGCGCACCTCTTCGGCCTCTATCTGGCCGATGCGTTGGATGAGTGAGCGGTCCCACGTACACCCCATACCATAGGCCTGTGGGAAGATGGTGGTGGGCAGATCGTTGGGCACCTCCTTGCCGTCAACGGTCTTCACACCATTGTTGCGCGACGGACCACCGAGGGCCAGTCCGTGCAGACCTTCGTAGCAGCCCGTAGTGGGTACACCCAGACGTGGCGTGCCGAGCATAGGCGACAGCCACTGCATCTTTTCGTCAAGTGTCAGATGCTTCATAAACAGTTCTACACGTTTCTCATCTTTCAGCTTCATATTTTGGAAGTCGTAAGGTTGAGCACTGGCAGCCGTCTTACTGAATAGCACGACCGTCATGGTTAAGAATAGTTGGTACAGTTTCATAGATTGGCAGTTTAATATGTGACAATAGTTTAGTTATGCAATTGGTGTTTCTCAGATGGCAAAAATACGTATTTTTTTGCAAACTTCAAAATATTTTGTCAAAAAAATATATTCAATAGTAGAAAATAGAAATCTCTCGTAGTAAAATCCATATAAATAGGGATTGTGGGTGTGAAGGGAAAGCAGTACCTTTGCACTCGATTTAATCAATATAATAATGAAAAAGATTTTTACACTACTATTCTTAACCACTGCCATGCTTCAGGCCATGGCTCAGGGCGCCCACGTCCCTATGAAGTTTTCAGGAAAAGCAACGATTGAGGTAAATGGAAACATTGTTTCTACGCTGGAGAGTGACACCGTGAGGTATTCGGGATCGGATGTGACATTGCCTGCGATGAGGTATGGCAACTTCGTGATTCCTTCGTTTACGATTCATGGTACCGAGTTCTCGATGGATATGTCAACGATGACGGTAACCTTCCCTGAGCAGGAGTTTACGGAGACCATCACTGTTGACGGTGTGGAGAAAACCATTACCGGTACATCGCTTTCAGGCACTTATGCCCACGATGCTTATAATACGTTTAAGTTGAAGGCTGTCTTCAAGTATGGTAGCATGCCCATGCCGCTGACTTATGACATCGTGGCTTATTATATTAAGGATTATTCCGATAAGCTGGATGTTAGCATCGGTGGTATGTTCAACTATACCGCAGCAAATGTAACCTATAGCGTTCGTACCTATCCTGAGGATGGCAACACGCTGTTGGATGTGCAGGTGCCCAGCTATGAGTTGAGTGGCACACCTCTGGGCGAGTTGTCTGTTGGTGGCTATATTGTCAAAGGTCTGGCTATGGACAACGAGAAAGGTGGTTACTATCGTGACTATGCTGCCGACGAACTGACGATGCATTTCAAGTCAGTGAAGGATGGTGTAGTAGGCATGGACGGTGACTACGCTATGACTCAGGGCGACAATAACATACTGCTGGTTTATGAAGGCAAGAAGATCAAGGTGAACAATGCCTTCCACCCAGGTAATATGCCATTCCAGATTACGTCACAGTTCCCTGGCGAGGGCGACGTAACAGCCGTAGAAACTGTGAAGACTATAGAGCAGAACGATGCACCGGCTTACAACCTTGCCGGACAGCGCACCACAACTGGCTATAAGGGCATCGTCATCAAGAACGGAAAGAAATTCTATCAGCGCTAATGTATTTCACCGGTATCATCATCGCCGTTATGACGTTTCTGGCCATAGGACTGTGGCATCCCATCGTCATTAAGACAGAGTATTACTGGGGCACTCGTCCCTGGGTGGTCTATCTGTTGGTAGGCATCAGTTGCTGCATGGGCGCACTGTTCACGGAAAACGTCTATCTGTCGTCGTTCCTGGGCGTGTTTGGCGCCTCGGCACTGTGGGGTATCGGTGAACTGTTTTCGCAGAAGAGGCGCGTGGAGAAGGGATGGTTTCCCATGAATCCCAAGCGCAAGCATGAATACACACAAAAGTGACAACCAACACACAAACTGCTATATATAATATGATAGGTAAACTCTTGTTTTCAGGAATTATACTCTTCGCCGCCGTGACGGTTCAGGCGGAAGAGATTAACGAGGTGAACGACACATCGAAGGTGGTGGACCTTGACGAGATTGTCGTCGTATCGCAACCCAAGGACGGCCGTCTGTTGCGCCATCAGCCATTGAGTTCGACGGTACTGACCCAACGTGAAATGCAGATGCTGGGAGTGAATGATGTTGCCCAGCTGTCGCAATATGTACCGTCGTTCTCAATGCCTCAGTACGGCTCTCGTCTGACGTCGTCGATGTACATCCGCGGTATCGGTTCGCGCATTAACAATCCTGCGGTAGGTATCTACTACGACAACATACCGCTGATGTCGAAGGCTGCCTTCAACCACCATTTCTACCACATCGATCGTGTGGATGTGTTGCGTGGTCCGCAAGGCACATTGTATGGCATGAATACAGAGGGCGGACTGGTGCACATCTATTCTAAGAATCCCATGGTGTATCAGGGTACTGACATCTCTATGGGTATCGGTACTGGTCTGACGTCTCATGCAGAGGTGGCCCACTTCCATCGCCCCTCAGAGAAGTTCGCTTTCTCTGCAGCTGCTTTCTGGAATGGTCAGCGCGGATTCTTCAAGAACCAGACGCTGGACGACTGGAACGACAAGTTGCAGGAAACTGGTGGAAAGATGCGTTTTGTGTATCAGCCTACCAAAAAGCTGACGCTGGACATGACGGCCGACTACCAGTGGACCCGTCAGAATGCCTTCCCTTATGGTCTGTACGACGCCGATGCCAATACTGTGGCTGACCCGTCGACAACGGTGATGAATGGCTACAAACGTCAGATGCTGAATATAGGTCTGAACATCAATTACAAGGCTGACAACTGGTTGCTCAGCTCTACAACGTCGTGGCAGTATCTGCGCGACCACATGGAGATGGACCAGGACTATCTGCCTGCCGACTTCATGCACCTGACACAGTTGCAGAAACAGCAGGCTCTGACCCAGGAGTTGATTCTGCGCAGTCACGGACAGCGCAAGTGGCACTGGACCTTCGGCGTATTCGGTTCCTACCAGTGGTTGCGCACCGAGGCTCCAGTCACCTTTGGTCCTGCTATGAACGATATGACGGCAGCGCGCATCCTGTCGATGATGCCGGCTTACGTGGTGTCAATGTTTAAAATCTTTGAGATTACTGACTTCAACGTCACGGAAACATTCCATACACCCTCAGCCAATCTGGGCGCCTTCCACGAGTCGACCCTATCGCTCACCGATCGTCTGGACGTCACCTTAGGCCTGCGCTATGAGTTTAGTCAGGTGAAGATAGACTATCATACCGAAGGACTAGTGGCGCTGCACTACGCCATGCCGCCGATAGAACTGACCAATCGACTGACGGCTGTGTTGGAGAGCGACAGCAAGCGTTCGTTTAACCAGTTGTTGCCTAAGGTCGGCTTCACCTATCGCATGGACGACAGCGGTTCAAACATCTACGCTACCGTATCAAAGGGCTATCGTGCTGGAGGATACAACATTCAGATGTTCTCTGAGATCTATCAGACTGAATTCATGAATAAGGGAAAGACGCTGAGCCAGGGTGATGTGACTATCGAATATACGGACGAAGACTATGATGCCGTGGACAAAACCATCAGCTACAAGCCCGAGGAGTCGTGGAACTATGAGGCTGGTGCTCATCTGAATCTGCTGGATGGTAAGTTGCACGCCGACGTCGCCTTCTACTATATGCAGATTAGAAACCAGCAGTTGTCAGTGATGAGTCCTGAAAACAATTTCGGACGCATCATGGTGAATGCGGGCAAGAGTCACACGATGGGCTTTGAGCTGTCGTTGCGTGGCCGTGCCTTTGACGACCGCCTGGATTGGTTCTGCAATTTGGGTGCATTGAAGGCGCAGTTTGATGAGTACGATGGCTATGATGGCAACTCGATACCTTTTGTACCCTCAGCCACCTACGCGTTGGGAGCCAACTACCGCATGGATTGTTTCTCTGTGGGTGCCGACCTGACAGGACAGGGCTATACGGAGTGGAACGAGGCCAACACCTTCGGTCAGAAAGCCTATGTGCTCTTGGGTGCTCATGTGGGTTATGACTTTGGCAGTTGGAATATCAAACTGTGGGGACGTAACCTGACAGATACCAAGTATAATACCTTTGCTGTAGAGAGCAAGGCGGCAGGTCAGCCATTACGCTTCGCACAACGAGGTAATCCACTTCAGCTGGGAATTGATTTGAATGTGTATTTTTAATTAAAATGTAGTAATTCAGTTAAAAACGTTAAATTTAACGGAAATAATTAACCACTTTGACTTCTTCGTATCGGGAAAAATCGTATCTTTGCCCTCGATATGAAGAAGTCAACTATTTGGACCATAGCAGTCATCATGGGAGTGTCATTCCTCGCACTGCTCTTCCTTCAGTTCTCCTACGTAGAGGAGATGGTAAAGATGAAGAAGGAGCAGTTCGATGAGAGTGTGAACCGTGCTCTCTATCAGGCCTCGCGAAATCTGGAGATGAACGAGACGGCTCGCTATCTGGAGAAAGACGTCAATGAGACTGAACGTCGCGCCTTTACGCAGGATAGCATTATCGTCGACGGTTTGGGTTCTATCACCCATAGCCACCAGTTTGCCGTAGCAGCCGACGATGGTACTGTCTATAGCTCGTTCCAGGTGAAGGCGCTGAAGATGAAGCCCGCTTCTGTCCCCAAGGCAATGATTATGCGCAAGGACAAGAACTCGCTGGCTGATGCGACGAAGACCATGCAGGAGATTGTCCGTCAGCGATATGTCTATCAGAAGGCACTGCTCGACGAGGTAGTCTATAACATCCTGTATACTGCCAACGAGAAGCCCCTGAAGGAGCGCGTCAACTTCCGCATGCTCGATAAGGATATCCGCGTGGAACTGATGAACAACGGTATCAATATCCCGTATCATTTCACCGTATCTACCACTGATGGCCGTGAGGTTTACCGCTGTCCGGACTACGAAGAGGAGGGTCAGGAATATACCTATACGCAGGAGCTTTTCCACAACGACCCGTATCCCAAGAAAGGTATTGTGAAGATTCACTTCCCAGAGATGAACTCCTACATCTTCTCCAGCGTACGCTTCATGATTCCCTCTATCATCTTCACCATCGTGCTGCTGATCACCTTCTTGTTTACCCTCGTGGTAGTGTTCCGCCAGAAGCGCTACTCAGAAATCAAGAACGACTTCATCAACAACATGACACACGAGTTGAAGACTCCTATTGCCAGCATCTCGTTAGCTGCCCAGATGATGAACGACGATAGTGTAACCAAGACAGAGCAGATGACCAAGCACCTGAGTGGTGTAATTACCGACGAGTCGAAGCGCCTGCGCTTCCTGGTGGAAAAGGTGCTGCAGATGTCGATGTTCGACAAGAAGACCGTTACGTTCAAGGAGAAGGAACTCGACCTGAACGAGATGGTAGAGAATATTGCACAGTCCTTTAATCTGCGTGTGGAGCATACTGGTGGTAAGATATATACAGAAATCGAAGCTGTCGACTCAGCCATCTTCGTTGACGAGGTGCATTTCCAGAATGCCATCACCAATCTGATGGACAATGCTGTGAAATATCGCAAGCCCGACGAGCCTATCGATATCTATATCCACACCTGGAACGATCACGAAAAACTCTACCTGTCTATCCGTGATACTGGTCTCGGCATCAAGAAGGAGAACCTGAAGAAAGTATTCGATAAGTTCTATCGCGTACACACTGGTAACAAGCACGACGTGAAGGGCTTTGGCCTCGGTTTGGCTTACGTGAAGAAAGTCATCGACCTGCATCAGGGCGAGATCAAGGCAGAGAGCGAGTGGGGCAAGGGTACCAAGTTTACCATCAGCTTGCCCATACTGAAAGAAGATAACAAATAAAAATAGTAACACTTAAACTTTATTATTATGGACGAAAAACTGAAAATTCTTCTTTGTGAAGACGATGAGAACCTCGGAATGTTGCTCCGCGAGTATTTAGCAGCTAAGGGCTATATGGCCGAGTTGTGTCCCGATGGCGAGGCTGGTTACAAGGCCTTCCTGAAGACGAAGTTTGACATTTGCGTGCTCGACGTGATGATGCCTAAAAAAGACGGCTTCACGCTGGCTCAGGAAATCCGTCAGGCAAACGCAGAGATCCCCATCATCTTCCTGACCGCCAAGACGCTGAAGGAAGATATCCTCGAAGGCTTCAAGATTGGTGCCGACGACTACATCACCAAGCCTTTCTCTATGGAGGAGTTGGTATTCCGTGTAGAGGCTATCCTGCGTCGTGTACGTGGTAAGAAGAATAAGGAAAGCTCCGTCTATCACATTGGCGACTTTATCTTTGATACCCAGAAGCAGCTGCTCGTCATTGGTGATAAGCAGACTAAGCTGACTACCAAGGAGAACGAACTGCTGGCGCTGCTCTGCTCACATGCCAACGAGATTCTGCAGCGTGACTTCGCTCTGAAGACCATCTGGATTGATGACAACTACTTCAATGCCCGTTCAATGGATGTCTATATTACCAAGTTGCGTAAGCATCTGAAAGACGATCCGCAGATTGAGATTATCAACATCCACGGAAAGGGTTACAAGTTGATTACTCCTGAAGCTGAGTAAAGAAAATAAAAAAATCGGGAATTGTGATAGATTCTCGATTTTTTTTTCTACCTTTGCACTCTAATAGTGCTTTTAGGTAAACATGAACCATATAAGAAACTTTTGTATCATTGCACATATCGACCACGGAAAGTCTACGCTGGCCGACCGTTTGCTGGAGTTTACCAAGACCATCCAGGTAACGGAAGGACAGATGCTGGACGACATGGATCTGGAGCGTGAGCGTGGCATCACGATTAAGAGTCATGCCATCCAGATGGAGTATATGTACAAGGGTGAGAAATATATACTGAACTTAATCGATACTCCAGGACACGTTGACTTCTCGTATGAGGTCAGCCGTTCGATAGCAGCCTGTGAGGGTGCTCTGTTGGTCGTTGACGCCACGCAAGGCGTGCAGGCACAGACCATCTCTAACCTCTACTTAGCTATCGACAACAACTTGGAGATAATCCCCGTTATCAATAAGATTGACATGCCCTCGGCTATGCCCGACGAAGTAGAGGACGAGATTGTAGAACTGATTGGTTGCGACCGTTCAGAGATTCTGCGTGCCTCAGGTAAGACGGGCGAGGGTGTGGAGGATGTCCTCAACGCTGTTGTTGAGCGCATTCCTCATCCGGTAGGCGACGAGAACGCTCCTCTGCAGGCGCTCATCTTCGACTCGGTATTCAACTCCTTCCGCGGTATTATTGCCTATTTCAAGATTACCAACGGTAGCATCCGTCAGGGTGATAAGGTAAAATTCTTCAATACCGGCATGGAGTATGTGGCTGACGAGGTGGGTGTGCTGAAGATGGACATGATTCCACACAAGGAGCTGCATACGGGCGAGGTAGGCTATATCATCTCTGGTATCAAGAATGCCAAGGAGGTGAAGGTGGGCGATACCATTACCCACGTGGCTACACCTTGTGATAAGGCCATTGAGGGTTTTCAGGAAGTGAAGCCCATGGTGTTTGCGGGTGTTTATCCCATCGACCCAGTAGATTACGAGAACCTGCGCGCCTCGTTGGAGAAGTTGCAGCTGAACGATGCTTCGCTGACCTTCACGCCAGAGACCTCTATCGCCTTGGGCTTTGGTTTCCGTTGCGGATTCCTTGGTTTGCTCCACATGGAGATTGTACAGGAGCGCCTGGATCGTGAGTTTGATATGGACGTTATCACAACGGTGCCCAACGTAACCTATATGTGCTACACCAAGCAGGGTGAGGTCAAAGAGGTGCACAACCCCTCAGGACTGCCCGACCAGACGATGATAGACCATATTGAAGAGCCCTATATCAAGGCCAGCATCATTACTGCTGCCGACTATATCGGTCCTATCATGACGCTGTGTCTGGACAAGCGTGGCGAGTTGATTGATCAGCAGTATGTCTCTGGCAATCGCGTGGAACTGCGCTTCATGTTGCCACTGGGCGAAATCGTGATTGACTTCTATGATAAGCTGAAGAGCATATCGAAGGGCTATGCGTCGTTCGACTACCATATCGACGGCTTCCGTCCGTCAAAGCTGGCCAAGTTGGACATCCTGCTCAATGGCGAACCTGTCGATGCCCTGTCAACACTGACCCATCAGGACAATGCCGTCACCTTTGGCCGTCGCATGTGCGAGAAGCTGAAAGAGCTGATTCCGCGTCAGCAGTTTGATATCGCCATTCAGGCTGCCATCGGTGCCAAGATTATTGCCCGTGAGACGGTGAAGCAGGTGCGTAAGGACGTTACCGCCAAGTGTTATGGTGGTGACGTGAGTCGTAAGCGTAAGCTCTTGGAGAAGCAGAAACGCGGTAAGAAGCGCATGAAGCAGATTGGTAATGTGGAGGTTCCGCAGAAGGCCTTCCTTGCCGTGCTGAAGTTAGACTAAACATAACCTAAGGCTAATTTATAGAGAACAGAACAATGACAACAATCGGACTAACAACACGTGACGTAGCTCGTGAACTGGCTCGTCGCTACAGTACAATGACTCACGATGAGTTGGATGTGCTGGAGAGTATTCTCGTACCCATGAGATTTCAGAAGGGTGACTTCATCCTGAAAGAGGGTGAGGTATGTACCAATATCTATTGGGTAGTAAAGGGTCTGGTTCGCCAGTTCTATATCAAGAACGGCAAAGAGTTGACAGAATATATGGCTGCGGAGAATACGATGTTTATGAGCATCGAGAGTCTGTTTAAGGAACAGCCCAGCCACCAGCAGATTCACGCCCTTGAACCTACCATTATCTTTGCGCTGCCGAAGGACAAGCTGGAGCGCGAGGCTGTGCGCAATGTGAATATCCAGATGCTGTATCGTAAGATTCTGGAAGAGTCGCTGATGATTGCACAGATTCGTGCCGACATGCTGCGCTTTGAGTCTGCACCAGAGCGCTATGCTAAACTCGTCAAGCGCTCGCCACAATTGGTACTGCGTGCGCCACTGGTATATATTGCCAGCTATCTGCAGATGACGCCAGAGACGCTGAGTCGTGTACGCACGTCAGCGCTGCTGGACGACAAAGACTAAAGAACACAACTGAAGTGGAAGAACTCCGCAAATTCTGTGTTGAATTCTGCGGGCTCTTCTCTGAACAACCCGAATAGGGCGCTACCCGAGCCACTCATGGCTGCATAGGTGGCGCCCATTTTGTATAGCTTTTCTTTGATGGCGCCAATCTCAGGATGCAGGGCAAAGACGCTCTCTTCAAAGTCGTTGACCAGCGTCTTGCGCCACGTCTCTACAGGCTGACAGACGGCTTCCCGACAGTTGATGGCAGGGTAGTGGGGATGAAGGCGTGAGAAAGCCTCCTTAGTGGGAACGGGGATGTCAGGGCGCACCACACACAGCGTCCAGCCCTTCAGGTCGAGGTCAATAGGCGTCAACTTCTCGCCAATGCCCTCTGCATAGCACGGACGACTTTGTATGAAGAAGGCACAGTCGGCACCCAGACGGGCGGCATACTGCTGCATCTGCTCGTCAGAGAGTTGCAAGTCGAAAGCCTCGTTCAGCAATCGTATCATATAGGCGCAGTCGCTGCTGCCTCCACCCATGCCAGCCTGCGTAGGAATGCCTTTCCACAGATGGGTGTGGATGCGTGGAAGCGAGGGGAAGTCAGCCTTGAGCAACTGGTAGGCGCGTACCACGAGGTTGCGCTGCTCGTCGCCCTCAATATGGATATTGGTTACTTTCAGGTCGCAGTCCACATCTGATGGGAAACCGTCGCTCATGGGGACAATCTCCAGCGCATCCATAATGGGCACAGGATAGAATACCGTTTGCAGGTTATGATAGCCGTCCGGACGCTTCTCTACGACGTTCAGACCCAGATTAATCTTTGCAACAGGGAATGTAATCATTTTCTTTTCAGTTCAATAGTCTTTGGAAGCTTCAGTCACTTGCCTTTGAATGGTACCTTGATGGCATTGCCTTGTTCCTGGCGAAGCGTATAGACAGAGTCGTTCTTGCGAATCAGCGTGGCTTTCAGGTCTTCGCTGCCGAAATCATTAATCAGCTGCAAGGTGGCCTTCTTCTCGCTCTGGACTTCACACGACGTAATTACCCAGCAGAACGAGTTGTTCTTCTTGCCCAGAAAGCCTGGCAATTCGCCATAGAGCTCCTGTCCTGGTATCTTGATGTTCTGGTCGTAGAAGTTGATGCGCAGATAAACCTCATATTCATTATTAATAAGGTACGCGCGAAATGCTGTGCTGTCCTTTTGGGCAAAGCATTTCATGGTAGCAACGACCAGCATTGTTGTAAGGAGAAAATATCTCATGCCGTTTCTGTTTTGCTGACAAAGGTACTAAATCTAAATCAATAAAACATCGTTTACGTGAAAATATCTCGATAAATGTGGCAAGATTTTATTTTTTTTATATATCTTTGCAGGCGTTATACATGTATCACAATGGGAAATATTAAATTAAAGCCTGATTATATCTTTGAATCGAGCTGGGAAGTATGTAACAAAGTTGGCGGTATCTATACCGTGCTTTCCACTCGCGCAAAGACACTGCAGGATGCAATGAAAGACCATGTCATCTTTATTGGTCCTGATTGCTGGAAGGAGAATGAGTGTCCCTATTTCCGTGAAGAGAAATCTCTCTTTGCTGAGTGGCAATGGGAGGTTAGAGAGCAAGGCCTTGCCGTCAAGGTAGGTCGTTGGACTGTTCCTGGCGAGCCTATTGCTATTTTAGTGGACTTTACCCCTTATTTTGAGAAGAAGAACGAGATATACGGTTGGCTGTGGGAACACTACGGTGTTGACTCGTTGCACGCTTATGGCGACTACGACGAGGCCTCCATGTTCTCGTATGCTGCCGCCTTGGTGGTAGAGAGCCTTTACAAGTTCAACGTCGAACGGGGAACGTTCGACCACAATACCAAGGTCATCTATCACGCCAACGAGTGGATGTGTGGCTTGGGCGCTTTGTACATCAACAACAAGCTGCCACAGATTGGCACCATCTTCACCACCCATGCTACCAGCATTGGTCGCTCTATCGCTGGCAACCAGAAGCCGCTCTACGACTATCTCTTCGCCTATAATGGCGACCAGATGGCTGGCGAGCTGAATATGCAGTCGAAGCACTCTATCGAGAAGCAGACTGCATGGCACGTGGACTGCTTTACCACCGTGAGCGATATCACCGCCAAAGAGTGTGTAGAGCTGTTGGACAAACCTGTCGACGTGGTATTGCCTAATGGCTTTGACGATAGTTTTGTACCCAAGGGTGCACAGTTCACCAAGAAGCGCAAGGCTGCCCGCAAGCGTCTGTTGGAGGTTGCCAACGCCCTGTTGGGTGAACAGCTCGACGACGACACGCTGATTGTCTCTACCAGTGGTCGTTACGAGTTCCGCAACAAAGGTATCGATGTCTTCGTCGAAGCCATGAACCGCCTGTTGCGTGACCGCGACCTGAAGAAGAAGGTACTGGCATTCATCGAGGTACCTGGTTGGGTAGGGGAGCCCCGCAAGGATTTGCAGGAGCGTCTTAACTCTCAACTTTCAACTTTCGACTCTCCACTTGAAGTCCCCCAGGTTACCCACTGGTTGCACAACATGTCTCACGACAACGTGCTCAGCATGATGAAATACTACGACATGCACAACCGCAAGGACGAGAATGTCAAGGTCATCTTCCTGCCCTGTTATCTGGACGGCAAGGATGGCATCCTCAACATGCACTACTACGACGTCGTGTTGGGCAACGACCTCTGCATCTATCCCTCCTACTACGAGCCGTGGGGCTATACACCGCTGGAGGCTATCGCTTTCAAGGTGCCTTGCATCACGACCGACTTGGCAGGCTTTGGCCTGTGGGCCAACAAGGAGTTTGGCCATTATGGTGAGTTGAAGGACGGTGTGAAGGTCATTCATCGTACAGACTATAACTACTCTGAGGTAGCTGACGCCATCAAGGATGCCGTCGCTGACTTCTCGGCTATGAGCCAGAAGGAGGTCGACGAGTGTCGCAAGAAGGCTGATGTCCTGTCAAAGAAGGCTTTGTGGAGCAAGTTCATCGAGTATTATTACGAGGCTTATGATATTGCTTTGAGAAAAGCTGCAGAGAGAATAAAGAAATAAAAAACGAACTTTAATAGTATAACTTATGAAAATTAAAGCTGATTATGCAAATGCTCCAATGTGGAAAGATTTGACCGTTAAGTCTAGTCTTCCTGAGCAGCTGAAGTGTTTGGACGAGATTGCCCACAACATGTGGTGGGTATGGAACTACGAGGCACGTGACCTGTTCCGTGACCTGGACCCTGAAATTTACCATGAAGTGAAACATAATCCAGTTATGTTGCTGGAGCGTTTAAGCTATGCCCGTAAGGAGGAGATTCTGAAAGATAAGTCACTGATGAAGCGCGTAAAGGATGTTTATGCCCAGTTCCGCGCCTATGTGGATGTGAAGCCCGATAGCAAGCGTCCATCAGTTGCTTATTTCTGCATGGAGTATGGTATTCACTCTGCTTTGAAGATTTATTCTGGTGGTCTGGGAATGCTTGCCGGTGACTATGTCAAGGAGGCTTCTGACTCTAACGTAGACATGTGTGCCGTTGGTTTCCTCTATCGTTTCGGCTACTTCACACAGAGCCTGTCAATGGATGGTCAGCAGATTGCTAACTACGAGACCCAGAACTTTGGTTCACTGCCTATTGTTCGTGAGATGGACAAGGACGGCAATCCTCTGGTTGTTGACGTACCTTATACCAACTATCAGGTTCACGCTTATGTCTGGCGTGTCAACGTAGGTCGTGTTAAGCTGTACCTGCTGGATACCGACAACGAGATGAACTCTGAGTTCGACAAGCCCATCACCCACGCCCTCTATGGTGGTGACTGGGAGAACCGACTGAAGCAGGAGATTCTGCTCGGTATCGGTGGTATGCTGCTGCTGAAGAAGCTGGGCATCAAGAAGGATATCTATCATTGCAACGAAGGTCACGCAGCTCTCTGCAACCTGCAGCGTCTGTGCGACTATATCGATGAAGGTCTGAATTTCAACCAGGCTCTCGAGCTGGTTCGTGCCAGCGGTCTCTATACCGTTCACACGCCTGTTCCTGCTGGTCACGACTACTTCGAGGAGGGCCTGTTCGGCAAGTACATGGGTGCTTATCCTCAGAAGTTGGGTATTTCTTGGGACGAGTTTATTGGAATGGGTCGTACCAATCCTGACGACAAGGGCGAGAAGTTCTGTATGTCAACCTTCGCCTGCAACACCTGTCAGGAGGTCAACGGCGTATCTTGGCTGCATGGTGAGGTGTCGAAGAAGATGTTCGCACCCATCTGGAACGGCTACTTCCCCGAGGAGAGCCACGTGGGCTATGTCACCAATGGTGTTCACTTCCCCACCTGGTGTGCTACCGAGTGGCGCCGCGTCTATGCTAAGTACTTCGACGAGAAGCACATGAGCGACCAGTCTAACGAGGAAATCTGGCACGGCATCTACAACTGTCCTGACGAAGAGGTGTGGAGCACTCGCATGGCGCTGAAGCAAAAACTCTTCGACTATATCAAGGAGCAGTTCCGTGAGACATGGCTGCGCAATCAGGGCGACCCCTCACGCGTGCTGTCTATCATCGAGAAGATGAACCCCAACGCACTGGTTATCGGCTTCTGCCGTCGCTTTGCTACTTACAAGCGTGCCCACCTGCTGTTTACCAATCTGGATCGTCTCTCAAAGATTGTCAACAATCCCGAGCGTCCCGTTATCTTCCTCTTTGCTGGTAAGGCTCACCCCGCCGATGGTGCTGGTCAGGGTCTGATCAAGAAGATCTACGAGATCTCTCAGCGTGACGAGTTCCTGGGCAAGGTGATCTTCCTCGAGGACTACGACTTCCTGCTGGCTCGCCGCCTCGTATCAGGTGTTGATATCTGGATGAATACACCTACACGTCCTCTGGAGGCTTCCGGTACCTCTGGCGAGAAGGCCGAGATGAATGGTGTCGTCAACCTGTCTGTCAAAGACGGTTGGTGGCTCGAGGGCTATCGCGAGGGTGCTGGTTGGGCACTCACCGAGAAGCGCACCTACACCACTCAGGGCTATCAGGACAACCTCGATGCAGCCACCATCTATGGCTTGCTGGAGAACGAGATTATCCCAATGTATTACAATAAGGACAAGAAGGGCCTCTCTAAGGAGTGGATCAAGGTTATCAAGAACTCTATCGCCCTCATTGCTCCTCACTACACCATGAAGCGTCAGCTCGACGACTACTACGATCGCTTCTATGTCAAGCAGGCTAAGCGTTTCAAGGAGCTCTCTAAGGACGACAACCGTCTGGCCAAGGAGATTGCCCAGTGGAAGGAGACCGTTGCTGAGCGTTGGGATGCTATCAATGTGGTCAGCTGCGAGTGGAACTTCCCTGCAACAGGTTGTGAGGCTGGTCAGAAGTACCACATCAAGTACGTCATCAACGAGCAGGGCCTCGACGATGCTGTAGGCTTGGAGAAGGTCAATGTACGCCTCGACAAGGATGGCAACGAGAAGGTCTTCAGCGTTGAAGCACTGAATGTAACAGGTCGCGATGGCAACAACTTCATCTTCGAGGCTGAGTTGTCACCCAACCAGTTCGGTCAGTACAAGAGCGCTATCCGCATGTATCCTAAGAACAAGAACCTGCCTCACCGTCAGGACTTCTGCTACGTGAAGTGGCTGGAGCTGCCTCAGATGTAATAGGCGGTAATCAATCGATACAATAAGAAAACGGAGACCTTCGGGCCTCCGTTTTTATTATCGCTCTCTCCACGACTTCCCCCTCCTTTTGGAGGGGATGGGGGAGGCTTTTAATAGAATATCATCGCCAGCACATACGCCACGATGGTCGAGGTGATGACGCAGATGAGTCCTGGCATCATGAACGAGTGGTTCAGCAGGTATTTACCAATCACCGTAGTACCAGTGCGGTCGAAGTTCACCGTAGCAATATCGCTGGGGTAGTTGGGGATGAAGAAATAGCCGTAGACGGCAGGTAACACACCCAGAAGGACTGGACCAGGAATACCTAAATTATAGGCTAATGGCAGCATCGCTACAACGACAGCTCCCTGCGAGTTGATAAGCACAGAAACCATGAAGAACACAAAGGCGATGCTCCATGGATATGCCTTGACAACTTCTGCCAGCATATTCTGCATTTCGTCCATGTAGTTCGAGAAATATGTATCTGCCAGCCAGGCGATTCCATAGATAGCCACCACGGCCACCATACCCGACTGCCATACAGGACCTGCAACGGCTTTCTTGGGAGCAGCCTTACAGAAGATAATCATCAATGCAGCAGCAGAAATCATTACAATCTGGATGACCAAATTCATCTTCAAGGCTATCGAACCTGTTTCTGTTAAGCCGGAAGCCACAATACCAATTCTGGCAAGTGCATCTGCAGAAACCTTTGTTCCGCCGATAATCATGACGTCTCCAGCACCCTTAACCACTTTCACGGTAGTGTAAGTGGGTAGCAACTGCGGCAGAGCGGCAAAGAGTACGATAACTCCCAATGCTGCCAGGAAAATGAAGACGGCACGCTTGGACTCCTTCGGAATCTCCTTGTCCAGCGTCGTTGCATTAGAACCATAGATGTAATTATACTGTGCGGGGTCTTTCAGCTTAGCCTGGAACTGCGGATCCTTGTCGAGGTCGAGACCACGACGGTAAGAGGCAGCGGCAGCGGCCATCAGTCCACAGATACAGGCAGGAATGGAAATCATCAGTACACGGGGAATCGTGATGTCGAAACCATTGGCGTTCGAGATACTCACGAAGGCCACCACAGCGGCAGCGATGGGCGAACAGGTAATACCCACCTGCGAGGCAATACTGGCCACACCGCAGGGGCGTTCCGGACGAATACCCTTCTTCAGCGCGATGTCGCAGATAATTGGCATCAAGGTATATACCACGTGACCTGTTCCCACTAGTACCGTCAAGAAGAAGGTACACAGCGGAGCCAGGAAAGTGATGCGATCTGGATGCTTGCGCAGCATGCGCTCGGCAATCTGAATCAGCCAGTCCATACCGCCCGAAGCCTGCATAATACCTGCACAAGTTACGGCAGCAATGATGATGTAGATAACGTCGGTAGGTGGTGTACCCGGTTTCAGACCGAATCCAAAAACGAGTAATGCAAGACCGATACCGGAAATAGCACCCAGTGCCAAACTTCCGTAGCGCGAACCAACCCATAGTGCACCAAGCACTATCAAGAGTTGAATAATCATAGTAATTGTCATGTAATATTAGGGTTTTAGTTATTAAATATCCTCTTATTGTTTGCAAATATAGACAATTTCCCCGCAACTTCCAAATCTTTTCCACAAAATCTTACAATAACACCTGTTTTCTACTCCTTCTACCAAGATGAGCCTAATACGCTCACGAGACAGCTGTAGTAGCACTCCGTATACAGCTAATACGCGTCTGTATTAGCTGTAGAAATTTCTGTATTAGCTGTATAATTTTCTGTATTCGGCAGATTTGCGCACGCAGTTTGTGACATGTGACATTGTGACTTTGTGACAATAAGGACCTGCAAGATGTGTGGAGCAGAAAATAGTCGGAATGGTATGTTAAAATATATAAAAACACCTTAATGTCACAAATGTCACATGTCACAAAGTCACGTTTTTGTGTCTTTTCCTGACGTGTCAAGTGGGGTAGTGGGGAAGTGTGCTATGAATTATAAACTTTCTTGCGTACATGTATATAATAATGTACGCAGGTACGCATGGAATTTTAGAATATACTCCACTTCCACACTTCTCCACTAAAAAAATAATTCTTGATATTCTTTTCTGTAATAGTTTTTTCGTATATTTGCAGCCATATTTAGGATAGTTTATGATGAAAGGCAGAATTATATCGGCATTGTTGAGCATATTCATGATGCTCTTGTCAAATACATTGCGAGCTGACAACGTCATTTCACAGTTTCATATTCTCGGCGGTGAGCTGAGCAACTCGGCAGCGACGTCGGTGAGTGATATTGACGAGGTGTTACCTCGCATGAAGGTGCTGGGGCTGAACACGGTGCTGGTACCTGTCTATTGGGAGTTCCTTGAACCTGTTGAGGGGCAGATGGACTTCACACTTTTTGACCGCACCATCGATGTAGCCCGTCAACAGAGACTGAAGATTGTTCCGTTGTGGTTTGGAGCATGGAAAAACTCAATGTCGTGCTATGCGCCGGCGTGGTTCAAACGCGATGTTAAGCGGTTCCCTCGGGCCGTGACGGCAGAAGGAAAACCATTGGAGATAGCCTCGTGCTTCAGTAACAACGTGCTGCAGGCCGACCTGAAAGCCTTTTCTGCGCTGATGCAGCACATCGCTGAGAAAGACCCGCAGTGCGAGGTGGTTATCATGATGCAGATAGAGAACGAAATAGGTATGTTAGAGTCAGCACGCGACCACTCACCGCTAGCTGAGAAAGCCTACCGTCAGCCTGTGCCACAAGCATTGCTTAAGGCGTTGGGTCTCAAACAGCAAGGTTCATGGGTAGAAGTGTTCGGTACTGATGACTATGCCGACGAGAAGTTCATGGCCTGGCACTATGCCTGCTATGTGGAGCATCTGGCACAGGCTGCAAGACGTATCCACAATATGCCACTCTATGTGAACGCTGCGATGAACAGCCGAGGCCGCAAACCAGGTGAATATCCGTCGGCAGGTCCGCTGGCGCATCTCGCTGATATTTGGAAAGCAGGTGCTCCCAGCATTGACATTCTCGCCCCTGACATCTATGATACAGGCTTTAAGTCGTGGGCATCTCAATATGCTATGCCTTTGAGACCACAAGATGGTGGTAAAGTAAAGAACCGCCTTTTTATCCCTGAGAGCCGTTGCTGTGAGAATAGTGGTGTACGTGCCCTCTATGCTTTCGGAGAGCATCAGGCCCTTGGCTTCTCGCCCTTCGCCATCGACCAGGCTTCACCCAAAGAGACGGAATCGGTAACGCAAGCCTATAACCTCTTGTCTCAGGTATTCAATGTGAAACCGAAGAATACTTGGGGTTTGCTTTTCGATCAAGACGATAAGGAGCGTGTCATCGAGGACGAAGGCGTGTTGATGACTTGCCGCCACTATTTCACTTTGCCTTGGGATCCTCGTGCTACTGATGGCTCGACATGGCCTGAGGGTGGCGCCATGCTGATCCGACTGAGCAAATTCGATTATCTGTTGGCAGGCAGTGGGGTAGTGGTTGACTTTAAGACTCGCACAGAGAAACAGCAGGAACAACAGAAAATATTGGGCGAAGACGGTTTCGCAGAAGCAGGCAATAAGACCTCAAACTTCAAATCTCAAACCTCAAAGTTCACAGGTTCCCGTCTTGGGCTTCTTTCTGTTGATGAAGTCACTATCGACCATCAAGGGCAGATGCAATTCCTTCGTCGTCATAACGGCGACCAGAGTCATCAGGGCCGCCATGCCCGAATCAGCGTAGGCGATTGGAAACTTCTGCACATTCAACTATACGAATACAAATAAAGCAAGGTTGACTTTTTAGGATGAGTGAGTTTAGGGAAATGAGACGCAAACGCCAACAGCTCTCAGAAGTGGAGAGTATTAGTATTATGGAAGAAGGAAGAGGTGTTAATCTTTTCCTTCTTTTGTCTTCAGTTCGAGAAGGCGCACGATGTAGAGAATATCGTGCTGCCGCTAGGTTGGTGAGATGAAGAAAGGTTAGAAGCCGCCACGCTGACCACCGAAGCCACCGAAGCCTCCACGACCACCACGACCGCCACCACCTTCGCCCCAAGGACCACGACGACCTTCGCCCCAACCGCCACGTTCGCGACGACCACCATTGTCATTGCCTCCGAAGAAGTTGAGACGGTAGCTGACGTGCAGCATGGCATAGCTGGTGATGGCGTTGACCTCTTGGTCGCGCCAGCCATTGGCATTGACTGTACGAGTGAAGTTGGTCTGCTCGTGCAGGATGTCGTACCACTGCAGCATAACGGTGAGTTTCTTGCCACGCAGGAAGCTGTGCGACAGCTGCGCATTCCATAGCAGTTCGTCGGTGTTGAGCGTCTCGTCGTCGTAGCCGCGTTTGCTGTAGCAATGGAAGTCGGTAGAGAGGCTAGTTCCCCATGGGAAGGTGATGCGCGTGTTGCCACCATAGTTGTAGTTCCAGGTGGTTAGGTTGTTCGACGCCTGCAGGCGGTTCTCGGTGTGGGCATAGGTGGTACGGCAGTTGAGCGATATGTAGAGCCACGAGTTGCGGAAGCTGAGCGATACGTCAGGCGACAGGTTGTAGGTGTGTGTGACATTGCGGTCGGGAACGGCCGTGCGGTTCAGATTGACATAGCCCACCTGATGGTTGTAGCTGGCATTGATGCCACCGCTGACATCCCAGCGATTCAGTGTGTCGAGGGCGATATTGAAACTCATGCCCATATTGGCACTCCAGTTGCCGTTGATGTTTTCTGGTCGTGTGGTGCGTGCACCTGTCTTCTCGTCGTAGGTGACGATGTTGCCAATGGAGTTGGATGTGGTGCGCCAGCTGGCATTGACGTTGAAGCTCCAATGGCGTTGCGCCTTGGGAATCTGCATGCCCAGGCTGTCGGTGACCAACGTCGGACGGCGCATCATCTGGAAATTGGTGGAGAGGTTGGTGGTGAACGACGGCTTCAGACCAGGGTTACCCATAGAGATGTTCAGTGGATTGGTATCGTCGTAGATGTCGAGTAGCTGTGTGATGGAAGGCTGCTGACTCTGACCGCGGAACTGCACTTGCAGGTTGGTCTGCTGATTGAAGCGGTAGCGCATGTTCAGCGTGGGCGAGATATTAGTAACGGTGCGAACGGTGTCAACAGGACGACCCAGATACTGCTGGATGTAGTGCGACTTCTGCGGCAATACGGTCAGTCCGATGTTCATATTCATCTTGTCACGAACATAGCGCAGCTGGATGTCGGCCTGATGGTTGTGCTCGGTGCGCTCTGAGTAGCGGCTGAGGGTTGTGCTCAGATAGCTCTCGTAGGGATTGTCGAGATAGCCGAAGAGGGCAGTCCACTCACGATAGTCCTGCAGCACGTCATTGAAGGCTTCGTCGCTGTAGTCGGGGAAATCGTAGGTGGCGGGGTCGCTCTTCTGGTAGCTATAGCTGTAGCGGTAGTTCAGCTGCAGGAAGAGACCCTGCTGGCCGAACGAACGACGCTGGTTGCCACCTCCGAAGGAACCTCTTGGGCTATTGGCCATTGGCTCTGGGCTCTTGGCCGTTGACCTGAAGGTGAGTAGAGGTTCTGTATAGGTGATGCCTAACGAGTAGTTCAGACCGTCGCTGGCCGACTGCGTGTAGCGGTTGGTCTGATAGGTGGAGTCGTTGCCGAAGCGGTCCTTCTGCTGATAGAGGTGAACGGCCGAGAGACTGGCGTTGCGATTGTTGCCGTCGCTGTAGCGGATGTCGGCACTCAGCGCAAGGTTGCGCCCGTTGGAGCCCAGTCGTCGATAGACCTGCACCTGGGCGTTGACATTCTTGTTCTCGCTATATCCTAATGACTTGTTGTGTCGGCCGTTGACCACCAGTCCTTGCTGGTTCATGCTGGCCAAGCCCTCGGCACTGAGCGGGTCTGCGACATAGTCGTAGGGGTTGGCGTTGAATGCTGCCGACAGCGAATTGTTGCGGTTGTCGTTGGTAGAGAAACTCAGGTCAGGACGGAACGAGAGGGTAGTGACGGAGTCAATCTTCCACTGCAGATTCATGTTGCCCGTCCAGTTGTTGTTGCGCGTGTAGCCCTGACTGGTGCTGTTGGAGAAGGCACCACCACGGGTGTTGACAAAACTCTCGCTGCCCGTGCGATTCCAGTTGTCGGCATCGCTGTGGTTCCATGTGACGCGACCACTCAGTTGCAGATTCTTGTTGTTCTCGTAGCTGATGTCCAACGCGCCAGTCTTGGTATCTCGCTGACCACTGTTGTTGCCACGTCCGCGACCACCACGGCCAGTGAAGTTGCGGTCGTTGACGTTGTTGGCATTACCCATGAACGTATAGCGCATAGCACCGAAGGGCTTCATGGCCGTCAGACGGATGCCATAGCGTTGATCAGTGCCATAGCCGATGTCAGGGTTAGCCTGGAAACCACGACGCGCACTGCGCTTGGTGACAAATTCCAGCACGAAGTCGTCGTTGCCGTCGTCAATGCCCGTCATCTTCGACAGGTCACTCTTCTCGTCGTAGGCTTTCACTTGATCGACAACATACGACGGCAGATTCTTCATGACGGCATCGTTGTTGCCCGTCATAAAGTCGCGCCCGTCCATCTTGAACTTCTTGACATTCTTACCATTGATGCTGATTTTACCCTCGTCATCAATCTTGGCACCAGGCAGTGCTTCTACCAGCGCTTCGATGACTGAGCCCTCAGGCACGCGGAAGGCATCGGCATTATAGACGACGGTATCGTCCTTGATAATCATCTTGGCTACATTCGCTGTAACCACCGTCTCTTGCAATTGCGTGGCATCAGACTTCATGCTGAGGGTGCCGAGAGAAATGGGTCGACTGGCTACCGTCACCTGTCGCTCGATGTTCTTATAGCCGAGGAACGTGATGCGTAGCAGGTAAGTGGCAGGCGAGGGGTGTAAGGTGAAATGGCCATTGCCGTCAGAGAAAGTGCCCGTGACGAACGTGGTGTCGCGACGAGAGCTCAGTCTATAGAGCTGTACGGTGGCACGAGGAAGCGGCTCGTTGGTGTCGCTGTCAGTGACGCGTCCTGTCAGTGACGCAGATTGTGCTTCCGCCTGCAACACACCAGTGAGCAGGAGGAGGAACATGGAGAGGCGTAGCATAATAGTTTTTGTGTCCATATTTATTTCTTTAGACCATTTTAATCTAAAATGGTTTAAATGCCAAGACACTTTCCTGATAGCCCCTCAATGGTCAGATGTAGAATTCGGAGGAGTCGACAAGTCCTGCACGCAGGGCATACTTAATGACGTCGTGAGCGGTATTGATGCCTAATTTGCGGAAGATATTCTTACGATGCGTCGTAATCGTATGAACACTGGCAAAGCGCTCGGCAGCAATCTCCTTGGTGGTCTTGCCCTGTGCGATGGCTTTCACGATTTCTGTCTCTGTCTGTGTAAGGATGTGGTCAGACTTATCCTCTTCCTGCTGTTGGTTGATGATGGATTCCAACGCGCGCTGGCTGAGGAATCGGGTATGGCGATCAACTGCACTCACGGCCTCGCGTACCTCGCTGAGAGGGCCGTCTTTAAATACCACACTGAACTGATGGGAGGAGTAGACCACCCGACGGATAAATTGAGGCGTCAGGTCGTCGCTGATCAGAATCCAGTCGGACAGATTAAAACGCTCGGCAACGATGAGCAGCTGCTCTTCGTCGGCAAAGTCAAAGAGCGTGTAGTCGAGCAGTACCACAGCACTCTCGTGCTCTTTGAGCAACGCCACGAGACCAGCCTTGTCGGAGGCTTTATATACGACGTTTTCCTCGTCTTGTCGCAGGAGACTCTCCAACGCAAATCGCGTCAGTTCCTGATTGTCGGCTAAGATGTACTTTCTCATAATTGTCGGTTTTGGGGCAAAAGTACGAAATTTAAAGCAATCTGCCAAATCTATAGGAAGATTTGACAGATTACTATATGATTTTCTAACTCTTTAATTTTTAAATTTTATCGAGTGCCTGTGCCAAGTCTTCGATGATATCGTCGATGTGCTCAGTACCAATGCTGAGACGAACGGTAGCAGGGGTGATATGCTGTTCGGCCAACTCCTGTTCTGAGAGCTGTGAGTGGGTCGTTGTGTAGGGATGGATAACCAGACTCTTCACGTCAGCCACGTTGGCCAGCAGCGAGAAGATCTGCAGGGCATCGATGAACTTCCATGCCTCTTCCTGACCGCCCTTGATCTCGAAGGTGAAGATGCTGGCACCACCATTGGGGAAGTACTTCTGATAGAGCTGGTGGTCGTGGTGACTGGGCAGAGCGGGGTGGTTCACCTTGGCAACCTTCGGGTGCTTGCTGAGGAAGTCGACCACCTTCAGGGCGTTCTCTACGTGGCGCTCTACGCGCAGGCTCAAGGTCTCTACACCCTGCAAGAGGATAAAGGCGTTGAAGGGAGAGATGGCGGCACCAGTGTCACGCAGCAGGACGGCACGGATGCGGGTGACGTAAGCTGCAGCACCTACAGCGTCGGCAAAGACGATGCCGTGGTAGCTGGGATCGGGCTTAGCGAGGGTGGGGAACTTGTCGTTCTGCTTCCAGTCGAACTTACCACCATCAACGATGACACCACCCAGAGAGGTTCCGTGACCGCCGAGGAACTTGGTGGCAGAGTGAACGACGATGTCTGCACCATGCTCCAACGGACGAATCAGGTAAGGCGTACCAAACGTGTTGTCAACGATGAAGGGGATGCCGTGCTTGTGGGCTACGGCAGCTACGCCTTCCAGGTCGAGCACGTCGCTGTTGGGGTTGCCGAAGGTTTCTGCATATACTACTTTTGTGTTGGGTTGGATAGCAGCCTCCAGCGCGTCGAGGTCGTTGACATTAATAATGGTATTGCTGATGCCTTGAGTGGCTAAGGTATGGGTAATCAGGTTGTAGGAACCACCGTAGAGGTTGTCGGCAGCAACGATGTGGTCGCCAGCCTGCACGATGTTCTGCAGGGCGTAGGTGATAGCAGCAGCACCAGAGGCGACAGCCAAACCAGCGACACCACCCTCAAGAGCTGCGACGCGATCCTCGAACACACCCTGTGTAGAGTTGGTCAGACGACCATAGATGTTACCTGCATCGCGGAGGCCGAAGCGGTCGGCAGCATGCTGTGAGTTACGGAATACGTATGAAGTAGTCTGGTAGATGGGCACCGCACGAGCGTCGGTTGCGGGGTCAGCCTGTTCTTGGCCTACGTGGAGTTGCAGTGTCTCAAAACGATAATCTTTCTGTGCCATAATTCTTATCCTTTCTTTTCTTTTAATTGTTAATACTATTTGTTTCTTTTTCTAGGTGCAAAGTTACGGACTTTAGAAATTTCCACCAAATTTCTTGCGTAATTCAGAAAATATCCCTAAATTTGCATTTTCAAAAGAATATCCTTTCAAAAGGAATCCTTTCAACCACCTATAACAGAATAAAATTCTAAAATGTATATGAAATACGCTATTAGCTGGATCGTTGCCCTTGCTGCCATAGCCTGTGGACTGCTCTATTTTGAGAGTAATTTGCTATGGAAAGTGCAGGAATTGAACCTATTTCTACAGACTTCTTTGTTTTTTAAGCAACAGATGGTGGTGCCGGCAGGCATGCTCACCTACATTGGCACGTGGCTCACGCAGCTGTTCTACTATCCATGGTTGGGTGTAGCGGTGCTGTGTCTGTGTTGGCTGCTGCTGCTATGGTTGTTGAAACGCACCTTCGCTGTTCCAGCACGATGGGCTTCGCTGCTGCTGATTCCTGTGGCGTTGCTGTTGCTGACCAATGTCGATTTAGGTTACTGGATATACATGTTGAAACTGCGTGGCCATTTCTTCTTGACCACCATCGCCACGATTTCTGTCGTCGCCTTGTTATGGGGCTTCCGTTCGTTGCCCGACAAATTCGGACTGCGCGCTATATGGCTGTTGATAACTGGTGTGGCAGGCTATCCGCTGTTGGGCATCTATGGTTTGGCGGCCACCTTGTTGATGGGTATTTGGTCGTGGCGTCTGATGCCTCGTGGACGTGCAGCCCTTTATACTGTGTTGGCTGTTCTCGTAACAATAGCCATGCCGCTGTTTTGCTACCGCTACATTTACCACGAGACCAATTTTGCCAATATCTACTACGCAGGACTACCCGTATTCTTCATCACCGAGGAGTACCACCAGTACTATATACCTTATTATATATTAGCGCTCTTCATGGTGGTAATGACTTGTCTGCCAATAGGAGCGAACAGCGAAAAGAAGAAGACCGTCTCTAAGGCGTGGATGCCTTGGGTGGTACAGGGTGTCGTACTGTTGGTAGGCGTGTGGAGCGTTGTACACTTCTGGTATAAGGATGAGAATTTCCGCCATGAGGTGAAAATGCAACACCAGATAGAGCAGACTGACTGGGAGGGCGTGTTGCTGGAAGCTGCCAGTCAGCACGACGAACCAACGCGTGCCATTGTTATGATGAGAAATATAGCCTTGTCGCGTCTGGGACGTCAGGCCGACTTGATGTACCAGTATCCGAATGGCTCGAAAGCATACAATGCGCCATTTGGCATGCGCCAGATGTTGGTAAACGGTCCACTCGTCTACTATCAATACGGACTGCTGAACAGTTGTGATCGTCTGTCTACAGAGATGGGCGTGGAATTTGGCTGGCGTGCTGAAAACATGAAATACTTAGTACGCTGTGCCTTGCTGAACGGTGAGAAACAGGTGGCCAGGAAGTATATCAACATCCTGAAGACAACGATGTTCTTCGATGAGTGGGCAAAGAAGGCAGAGCAGATGTTAGACAATCCGCTGCTGATAGCCAAGGACGTAGAGATGGAGCCCATCACGCACATGCTGCACTATTCGAATAAGCTGAGAGGCGACCAGGGTTATGTAGAACGCTTCACCATGGGTCAGCTGGCCAGAAACAGCTACTACCAGGATCCTATCTTCTTGGAGCAGTCGTTGCTGGCATCGCTATGGGTGAAAGACTCAAAACTCTTCTGGCACCACTTCGACAACTATGTCCATACGCATCCCAACGAGCCTATTCCCGTGGTTTATCAGGAGGCTGCCTATCTCTTCGGACAGATAGAAAACCGACCTGACCTGAATCAGCTGCCCATCAGTCAGGGTGTGAAGGATAGCTTCGAAAAGTTTGCGCAGACACTCTCTCAATACGAGGGCATGGAGATAGACGACGTGCGTGAACAGATGGGAACGCTGCATAACGATACCTTCTTTTATGATTATTACTTGATGTCAAACCTGCCAGAATACTAAACAGTTATGAAAAAGATAACCTCTTTCCTCCTTCCTCTTTCCACCTTCCTCTTACTGGTCGCTTGTGGAGGGCCGTCAGTACCGACGGAATATACACAGTCGAAACTGCAACCTGCCATCTATCCAGACTATAAGCAGGTCACGGTGCCAGTGAATATTGCACCGCTGAGTTTTGAATACGATGGTCAGGCAGACGAGATGGTAGCCCGCTATGCTATAGAAGATGACGAGATCGTGTGCAACGGACAACCCGACATCGACGAGTGGCATGCACTGGCCGAGAAAGCGAAGGGCAAGGCCATCACGGTAGATGTCTATACACGCAAGGACGACCAGTGGACACGCTTCAAACCCTTTAGCATCTATGTGTCGCCTGACTCCATAGACCCCTATATCAGTTATCGTCTGATAGCCCCGTCGTTTATCTCGTATGAGTCGCTGACCATCAACCAGCGTTGCCTGGAGAATTACGATGAGAGCGTCATCTACGACAACATCCTTTGCGGCTTCGAGAAGGACGGCCAATGCATAAACTGCCACCACTATCAGCAGTATAATCCGCAGCGTATGCAGTTTCATGCTCGCCAGAACTTAGGTGGTACGGTGATTGCTTATGATGGCAAACTGAAGAAGGTGAACATGCGCAATGACTCTATACTCTCTGCAGGTGTTTATCCTGCCTGGCACCCATGGCTCAACCTCATTGTCTATGCTACAGACAAGACTATGCAGAACTTCCACGTAACCGACCCCAATAAGGTGGAGGTGTATGACGAGGAAAGCGACATTATTGCATACGATGTGGAGACTGACGAGGTGACCAACCTTGAGAACAGCAACACAGAGTTTGAGGTGTTCCCAGCATGGGCACCCGACGGAAAGACGCTCTATTATTGCAGTGCACACTTTGAACGCAAGGATACTACGGTGAAGAAAAATGTGGAGGTAGAGAAACGTTATCAGGAGCTGAAGTACAGCATCTATAAGAAGTCGTTTGATCCTGAAACCCGTCAGTTCGGTCCTCGTGAGATGGTGTTTGACGCCGCAGCTATTGACAGCAGTGCCACCTTCCCACGTATCTCGCCAGACGGACGCTACCTGATGTTCACCATGGCACACTATGGCTACTTCCACATCTGGCATCACGATGCTGACCTGTGGATGCTGGATTTGAGTAAAGAGAATGCTACCGCTCGTCCCCTTGCTGAGGCGAATAGCGCTGATACTGAGAGCTATCATGCGTGGTCGAGCAACGGCCGTTGGGTGATCTTTAGCAGTCGTCGCGATGATGGCGTTTTTACGCGGCCGTTTATAGCCCATATCGACCAGAACGGCCGTGCCTCCAAAGCGTTTGAACTGCCGAGCGAGGATCCTGACTACCATCGACAGTTTATGCGCAGCTATAATATCCCAGAATTCATGAAAGGCCCCGTAACCATTACGCCGCAGACTTTTGCCGATGTGCTGAAGGGCGAGGCTGTCAACGTCAAGTATAAATCTTCTAAACCACAATAGTCATGCCAACATTAGATGAAGTAGATTTGCAGATACTGAAAACGCTGCAGAAAAATGCGAAACTAACCACCAAAGAGTTGGCTGATGCCGTTCATCTGACTCCAACACCTGTCTTTGAACGTCAGAAACGATTGGAGAAGAAGGGCTATATCAAGAAGTATGTGGCCATTCTTGACCCAGAGAAGCTGGATCAGGGACTGTTGGTGTTCTGTAAGGTGAAGCTGACGCAGATTAACCACGAGATAGCCGATGCTTTTGTGCGTCGCATTCATCGTATTCCGGAGGTGACAGAGTGCTATAACACCTCTGGCGCGTACGACTATCTGTTAAAGGTTCGCGCTCGCGACATGAAGCAGTACCAGGAGTTTGTGCTCACCAAGTTGGGTGACATAGACCATGTGGGTGCTATCGAGAGCACCTTCGTGATGAGCGAGGTGAAGCAGAACTACGGCATCAATATCTAAGTAGTATTATTTTCGCAACTCCCAGAAGGCTACGGCAGCTGCTGCAGCCACATTGAGCGAGTCTACATGGTGGGCCATGGGAATCTTGACGGTATAGTCAGCCTCACTGATAGTCTGTTGAGGCAGACCGTCGCCCTCCGTTCCCATAATGACTGCCAGCCGAGGCTCTTCCTTCAGACGGGCATCGTCGAGCGAGATGCTGTTGTCGCTCAGTGCCATTGCTGCTGTGCGGAAACCATATTCGTGCAACGAAGTGATAGGGCCGTCGAGCCATGTCCAGGGTACAAGGAATACGCTACCCATCGATACGCGGACGGCACGACGGTTCAGTGGGTCGCAGGTATCGCGCGTCAGCAATACAGCATCAATGCCCAATGCTGCTGCCGAACGGAAGATGGCACCAATGTTGGTGGTATCGGTAACAGCCTCGATGACCACGATGCGACGGGCGTCTTTCACCACCTCTGCTACGCTGGGCATCACCTTTCGACGCATGGCACATAGCACGCCGCGTGTCAGCGTATAGCCCGTCAGCTTGGCCAGCAGTTCACGATTACCCGTATAGATAGGAATATCTCCCACACGTTCTACAATATCGCGGGCATCGCCCTCTATATGTTTGCGCTCGCAGAGTAGGGCAGTAGGTTGCCAACCAGCATCCAGTGCCACACGAATCACCTTGGGACTTTCTGCGATGAAGAGTCCCTTCTCGGGTTCCAGTTCCATGCGCAGTTGTGCTTCGGTCAGCGTGCTAAATACCTCTAAACCTTTCTCTTGGAGAGACGATATCTCGATAATATTCATAAAAAATGCGTTATAAATTTGGTTTTTTGCTCACTAATTCGTACCTTTGCAGCCGATTTAGAAAAAATCACTGGTCTGGTAGCTCAGCTGGATAGAGCAACAGCCTTCTAAGCTGTGGGTCCGGGGTTCGAATCCCCGCCGGATCACAAGGCGGTCATTACGATCGCCTTTTTTTTATTTTATACCCTTCATACTGAGTGAGATGCGGTTGCGACGAAGGTCGACGCCAATCACGCGGACACGCACATGCTGGTGGAGATGCACCACCTGTGTGGGGTCGCTGACGTAGCGGTCGGCCAACTGCGATACATGCACCAGTCCGTCTTGGTGCACACCGACATCTACAAAGGCGCCGAAGTTAGTGATATTGGTCACGATGCCAGGTAGTTCCATTCCTTCATGCAGGTCTTCTACAGTTTGTACGCTGCTGTCAAATTCAAACTCCTCAATCTGTTCGCGAGGGTCACGACCAGGCTTCTCCAGCTCCTTCATAATATCAGTAAGCGTGGGCAATCCTACCTCTGCAGTGACATAGCGATGGATGTCAATCTGCTCGCGCAACTCCTTCTTGTTGATGAGGTCGCTGACGGTGCAATGGCAGTCTTTAGCCATCTGTTCAACGACGGCATAGCTCTCTGGGTGAACGGCTGAGTTGTCGAGTGGATTTTTGGCAGCGGGAATACGCAGGAAACCCGCACACTGCTGGTAGGCTGAGGGACCAAGGCGTGGCACCTTCTTGAGTTGTGTACGACTGGTGAATGCACCATTCTCCTTTCTGTAGTCCACAATGTTTTGTGCCAGCGTGGGACCCAATCCGCTGACGTAGGTCAGCAGGTGTTGTGAGGCCGTATTCAGATTGACGCCCACCATATTCACACAACTCTCTACCGTCTGGTCGAGCGATTGCTTCAGCTGCGTCTGGTCTACGTCGTGCTGGTATTGTCCCACACCAATGCTCTTAGGGTCAATCTTTACCAGTTCTGCCAGTGGGTCCATCAGTCGTCTGCCGATGCTCACGGCACCACGCACAGTAACGTCTTCGTCGGGGAACTCGTCGCGAGCCACCTTGGAGGCACTATAGACAGAAGCGCCGTCTTCGCTAACGACATAGACTGCGGGTGCTGATTCGGTCAGCACCTCAGCCACAAACTCCTTCGTCTCACGACTGGCAGTACCATTACCAATGGCGATGGCCTCTACCTGGTATTTCTTCAGCATCTCCTGTAGATGGATGGTGGCCTGCATGCGATGATTGATGGGCGGGTGGGGGAAGATGGCCTCATGATGCAGCAGATTGCCCTGTGCATCGAGACATACCACCTTGCAACCCGTACGGAAGCCTGGGTCGATGCCCATTACACGCTTCTGGCCTAAAGGCGCAGAGAGTAGCAGTTGGCGCAGATTCTCAGAGAACACCTTGATGGCTTCTTCGTCAGCGCGCTCCTTGCTGATTCTGGCAAATTCTGTTTCTATAGAGGGCAGCAACAGACGCTTGTAACCATCCTCAACAGCCTCTGCGACAAGGCGTTGACAGGGGCCGTTGCCATGAACGTAGTTGCGTTGCAAACGTTGAACGGCTTCTTCATCGTCGATGGTTAAGCTGATGCGCAGGATTCCTTCGTTCTCACCACGACGCATGGCCAGCAGACGGTGACTGGAACAGCGTTTCAGCGGTTCCTCCCAATCGAAATAGTCGCTGTATTTCTGTGCCTCGTCGCTGTCCTTCTTGGCTTTTACAACCTTAGACTCTATGAAGGCCTCCCTACGGAAAACGCTACGCACCAGATTGCGCGAACGCTCGTCTTCGCTGACCTGTTCGGCAATGATATTCTGTGCTCCCTTCAAAGCGTCTTCGACGTTGGCGGGGGAACCGCCAGCTACCACAAAGCGCTGGGCGGCACGCTTGGGGTCTGGTTCACGTTGCATGAGCAGGATGGTGGCCAGTGGCTCAAGTCCTTGTTCACGAGCCACTTGTGCACGAGTGCGACGTTTGGGTTTATAGGGCAGATAGATGTCTTCCAGTACGGTGCTGTCCCAACAGCTGTCGATGCGCTTCTGCAGGTCGGGCGTCATCTTCTGCTGTTCAGTAATTGTCTTGACGATGGTCTCCTTGCGCTTAGCAATCTCCTGCAACTGTGACAGTCGATTGCTGGTGCTCGTAATCTGTACCTCGTCGAGTCCGCCCGTGCGCTCCTTGCGGTAGCGGGAGATAAAGGGAATGGTACAACCCTCGTCCAGCAGTTTCAGCGTGTTCTCTACAGCATGCTCCTGCAGGTGCAGCTCTGAGGATATTAGTTGGGTAAATATCTTAATGTTTTCCATTAGTAGTTGCTTTCGTGTTTGATACTACGAATATGAAATACGATACCGGCTACAATCAGAAAGAGGCCAGTAAGTAGCAGCCAGTTATGGGTTGCCAACGTGCTCAATCGGGTAGAAATGAGCACGATTGCACCTATTATAATAAGTATAATACCTATATAATGCTTGAAAAACTTCATAAAATCGTTAAATTTGCTGCAAATATACGAATTATTTCACTTTTCTCTTTTCACTTTTCACTTTTTTTCGTACCTTTGCACCCGCAAATTGCAAAAATAACATTTATTTAATTATTTAAAAGTATGAATCAATACGAAACCGTTTTCATTTTGACTCCCGTTTTGTCTGATGAACAGACAAAGGAAACGGTCGCTAAATTCAAGAAGGTTCTGACCGATAAGGGTGCAGAGATTCTTAATGAAGAGGCCTGGGGACTGAAGAAGATGGCTTACGCTATCGAGAAGAAATCTACAGGTTTCTACTTCTTGGTAGAGTTCAAGGCTGAGCCATCAGTGATTAAGACTCTGGAGACTGCTTTCCGTCGTGACGAGAAAGTGATCCGTTTCCAGACAGTTAAGCTTGACAAGTATGCTGTAGAGTATGCTGAGAAGCGTCGTAACAAATTTGGTAAAAAAGAGGAGGCTTAAACTATGGCACAGCAAGACACTGAAATCCGTTATTTGAACGCTCCTTCTATCGACACGAAGAAGAAGAAGTACTGCCGTTTCAAGAAGAGCGGTATCAAGTACATCGACTACAAGGATCCCGAGTTCCTGAAGAAGGTACCAGCGCCGTGTGGCTCAGGCCGTTAAGCGTGCCCGCCAGATTGCTCTGCTGCCTTACGTAACTGACATGATGAAATAATTAGGAGGACGCAAGACATGGAAATTATACTGAAAGAAGATATTATCGGTCTGGGATATAAGAACGATATCGTGAATGTAAAGTCTGGTTATGGCCGTAACTACCTGATTCCTCAGGGTAAAGGTGTTATCGCCTCTCCTATGGCTAAGAAGATTCTCGCTGAGAACCTGAAGCAGCAGGCTCACAAGCTGGCCGCTATCAAGGCTGATGCTGAGAAGAAGGCTGAGGCTCTGAACGGCGTTGCTCTCTGCATCGCTGCTAAGGTAAGCACTACTGGTCAGCTCTACGGTTCTGTAGGTGCTAATCAGATTGCTGAGGAGCTGAAGAAGCTGGGCAAGGATGTTGATCGTAAGATCATTACCATGAAGGAGGCTAAGACTGTTGGTGACTTCGTTGCTCTGGTACACTTCCACAAGGAGGTAACCGTTGAGGTTCCTGTAAAGGTTGTAGCTGAGAATGCTCCTGCTGAGGAGAAGAAGGCTGAGGCTCCTGTAGCTGAGGTTGAAGCTCCCGAGGTAGAGGAGACTGAGGCTCCCGTTGAAGAGTAATAACCGCTGTAAAGCAAATCATAGTTATTATACAACGAGAATCCCGATTGCTATCAAGCAGTCGGGATTTTTTTGTGCCTAGGTCTTTCTAGATCTTCCTAGGTCTTCCTAGGTCTTCCTAGGATTTCCTAGGCTTGCCCAAAAAGCAAAAAAATAACCGCCGGATTCACATCCGACGGTCTTTCTCTCAATTTCTTTGAGTTCGTGCTTGAATTACTCAGCAACTACGCTGTCAGCAGCAGTTGTGTCAGCAACTACGCTATCAACCTCAGCGCTATCAACAGCAGCGATTGAATCTGAATCAACAGCCTCAGCCTGAGCGGTCTTGTTACCACAAGAAGCGAAAGAGATAGCTGCAACAGCAACGAACATAAATACTAATTTCTTCATTTTTCTAAGCTTTTTAAATCTGTAAAACAATCATTTGTTTATTAAAACGCTGCAAAGTTAGGCATTTTTTTGTTACGTTGTATCATTTTTTTCGTTTTTTTTTAGGCTAATTTTGTAACTTTTTTGCAAATCGTTATAAATCAGTTAATTACGAAATGTTAAATTTCATGTAAAAAATACACCTAACTGAATTTTTGCTAAAAATGAGGTAAAAATGCTTTTTTTTGCGTACCTTTGCAAAAGGAAACAAGACACCTTATTTATATATGATAGATACCTCTGCTTTTCAAGGGAAAAAAGCCGCTTATTATACGCTGGGTTGTAAGTTGAACTTTTCAGAGACTTCCACCTTTGGCAAGATGCTCAGTGACATGGGCGTCGTTACTGCTAAGAAGGGAGAGCAGGCAGACATCTGTCTGATCAATACCTGCTCAGTCACTGATGTGGCCGACCACAAGTGTCGTCAAGCTATTCATCGCATGGTTCGTCAGAATCCTGGCGCCTTTGTCGTTGTCACTGGCTGCTATGCCCAGCTGAAGCCAGAGAGCATTAGCAAGATTGAGGGTGTCGACCTGGTGTTGGGCTCTAACGAGAAGGCCAACCTCATCCAGTTCCTGTCTGATGGGTTCATACGTCGCGATAACATCGCGACATACAAAACCGTCAAGACCAAGGACATCAAGACCTTTGCACCTTCCTGCTCGCGAGGCAATCGCACCCGCTACTTCCTGAAGGTACAGGACGGCTGTGACTACTTCTGTACCTACTGCACCATTCCCTATGCCCGTGGCTTCAGTCGCAATCCGACCATCGCCTCGCTGGTGGCACAGGCTGAGGAGGCTGCACGCGAAGGTGGTAAGGAGATTGTGCTGACGGGTGTCAACATCGGTGACTTCGGAAAGACTACAGGCGAGAACTTTGTCGACCTCGTCAAGGCACTCGATGCTATCGAGGGCATCAGCCGCTATCGCATCAGTTCGCTGGAACCCGATCTGATTAGCGACGAACTCATCGACTACTGCGCCCAGAGCCGAGCCTTCATGCCTCACTACCACATTCCTTTGCAGAGTGGCAGCGATACCGTGCTGAAGCTGATGCACCGCCACTACGACCGTCAGCTCTTTGCCGACAAGATACATCGTATCAAGGAGGTCATGCCCGATGCCTTTATCGGTGTCGATGTCATGGTGGGCTGTCGTGGCGAGACACCCGAGTGTTTCGAGGAGACCTACGAGTTCCTGCGCGACCTGGATGTTACCCAGTTGCACGTCTTCCCCTATTCCGAGCGTCCAGGCACTTCCGCCCTGCATATTCCTTATGTGGTGAGCGATGCCGAAAAGCGAGCCCGTAGTCAGCGCTTGCTCGCTCTGTCTGACGAGAAGACGCACGCCTTCTATGAGCGTTATATCGGTCAGGAGGCTGAGGTGCTCTTCGAGAAGGCACTACGTGGCAAGGCCATGCACGGCTTCACCAAGAACTATATCCGTGTAGAGTTGCCAGCCTCTGAGGCTCGTGAAGAATATGACAATCAGTTGCTGAAAGTTACTCTCGGTGACTTCAATCACGACAAGACGGCATTGGGCGCTTCGCTAAATGATAAATAATAAATGATAAATGATGGATGAACAATGGATAAGGTTGCTATTGTCATATTAAACTGGAATGGTGCCAAGATGCTGCGCCAGTATCTGCCTACCGTCTTGAACTATTCGCGCGACGAGGCCACAGTCTATGTCGCTGACAATGCCTCGACAGACGACTCGTTAGAACTGCTGCGTAGTGAGTTCCCAGAGTGCAAGACCATCGTGCTCGACCAGAACTGGGGCTTTGCTGAGGGCTATAACAAGGCATTGAGCCAGGTAAAGGCAGAATACTACTTGTTGCTGAACTCCGACATCGAGGTGACGCACCATTGGCTCACTCCGCTCATAGAGTTTATGGACGTACACCCTGAGGTGGCCGCCTGCCAGCCCAAGCTGCTCTCTATATATAATAAGGATATGTTCGAGTATGCCGGGGCGAGTGGGGGATATATCGACAATTTTGGCTACCCCTTCTGTCGTGGTCGCCTCTTCGACGTGGTCGAGGAAGACAATGGACAATACGACTACGCCACCGAGATACTGTGGGCTACAGGTGCTGCGCTGATGATACGCTCTAAAGACTATTGGGAGGTTGGTGGACTTGATGGCCGCTTCTTTGCCCACAACGAGGAGATAGACCTCTGCTGGCGCCTCTGCATCCGTGGTCGTAAGATCTACTGTCTGCCCGAAAGCTATGTCTATCATGTCGGTGGTGGTACGCTGCCTAAGTCCAATCCCATGAAGACCTTCCTTAATTTCCGCAACAATCTGACGATGCTCTACAAGAATCTGCCCGACCAAGAGTTGCAGCATGTCATGCGCTGGCGTTGGTTCCTCGACTATCTCGCTGCCTGGGAGACGCTGATTCTTAATCGCAACTGGGGCGACTTCAAAGCCATCTATCGTGCCCGTCGCGCCTTTAAGCGGTGGCGTAAGGATTTTGATGCCGACCGTCAGCAGATTCAGGCTTCGCGCGTAGCACAGCGCGTACCAGAACGCTATAGCTTCTCCCTCCTTTGGCAGTATTATGCCAAGGGACGAAAGCACTTCTCTGATCTTCCGACTAAATAATTTAGGATTCCTCTGTAGTAGTATGGAGGATAATGCTGGTGGCACCGAGGGTAAAGAGGGTGCCGTCCTCAATGATGCGACGCTCGCGGGGCTTCAGCTCTACATCGCCCACAAAGGTACCGGTATTGCTGTTGTTGTCGCTGAGCGTGTAGCGCAGCTGTCCGCGCTTGTCGCGTGAAACGGTAATCGTGCAGTGGTTGAGGTCCACACTGGGGTCAACCGTCTCGAAAGCAGTATTGATGGGATTTCCCTTCTGGTAGCGTCCAATCACATTGTCGCCCATCTGCAGGGGGATAACCTGCTTGTAGTGGAACACGTTCTCGATGACAACGATGCTGCCACATGAAGAGTTGAGAGTTGAAAGTTGAGAGTTGAGAGTTTCATTCTCTTCCTTCTGTGTCTGACGGAGCTTGCTGACGCCAATACGGATGCCAAACTCCTTACCACACTGGTCACACTTGAATACCAACGACTGACCAGCCTCGTAACGAGTCTCGTCGAACGTAATATAGTTGTCACATTTTGGGCAACGAACGCGCTTCATGTATTATGAATTAGCTTTTTTATAGACCCATGCCTCGTAGAATTCCTCGTGCATGTTCATCTTGTTAAGCAGGCGGTAGGCCTCAGACTCACTGCTGAACTCGGCACTGATAACGCGTACTACATTGTTAGTAACGTCTACGTATGCATTGGGGAAACCTTCCTTCTTCAATTTTTCAACGTACAGCTCGGCATTTGACAGCTTCACTTGGCTGGCAACGACGATGCAATACTTGGTGGTAGAGGCCGCTGCTGCAGTCTTTTGCTCAGCTTCCGTATTCTTCGCTTCCTTTGCTTCTTCGGCAGATGTGGCCTTGGCAGCAACAGGCTCAGCAACCACTGGCTCTACGGTAGGCAGTGTGGTGTCTTGCGGAATAAGCTTATAGAGGATGGAGTGCTGCAACTGACTCATCGTCTGTGTGCTCAGGTCGCTATTGGTTACTGGCGTAGCGATGAAGAAGAATGCAATCACTGCTGCTGCCACAGCTACCGCATTGCGTATCCACGACATCTTGATGCTAATCTCCTTGTCATAGTCATCGTTGTCGTCGGTGAAGTCGAGCAGTTGTGGTGCTTCGGTTGTCTTGGCAGGCTCAACGGCAGGCATCTGCACCTTTTTGGCAACGCTGTTGCTCATGCAATTGAACGAGAACGAGCTCAATCCATAAAGGTCTGGCGAAAGAATGCCCGACTCACAGGGAGTAAATTCGTAGTTGCCATCCTGGTTGACAGTAAGCTCACCAAGATCCTCTAAGATATAGTGGCCTTCCTCCTGCAACTGATGCTTCAACTCAGCCACCTCGTTCTCAATGCGACGCAGCGCCTCGGGGTAGGAGATGTCATAAGCCTCTACGTACGACTGTACCAGTACGGAGTCGTTCATTCGCAGCTGAGGATTGAATCCTAACGTGCGCAGAGGAGGAAGAAATAGATTATCGGATTCGTCATATCGCGCTGGTACATTGTGGGTTATAAAACCGCCAAAGTCTGGCACAATAACGCAGTCATTGGCCAGTAGCAATATCTCGATATGTCTGTTTAATTGAATCACGACTGCAAAATTACGACTTTTTTCGGAAATGACAAACAAAAATCGATGAAATATTGAAAAAACTTTCATTATCTCAAATTTTATTACTACTTTTGCAGTGTTAAAATGACTAGATAACCATTTATGGAGTTCAAGAAAACCGCTATCGAAGGAGTATATGTTATTGAACCACGCGTATTTAACGATGCGCGCGGGTACTTCTTTGAGGCTTGGAAGAAGGAGGAATTCGAGCAGAATATTGGCAAGGTAGAGTTCGTGCAAGACAACGAATCGAAGTCGTCGTATGGCGTTCTTCGTGGCCTGCACTATCAGAAAGGTGATGCCTCACAGGCTAAGCTGGTGCGTGTCATCAAGGGTAAGGTGCTGGACGTGGCCGTAGATATCCGCAAGTCGAGTCCTACGTTTGGCCAGCACGTCATGGTAGAGCTGAGCGACGAGAACAAGCGTCAGTTCTTTATTCCCCGTGGTTTTGCCCATGGCTTCCTGGTACTGAGCGACGAGGCCATCTTTACTTATAAGGTTGACAACCCCTATGCTCCTCAGGCAGATGCCGGCATCCGTTGGAACGACCCCGACTTGGGCATTGAGTGGCCCATCGATCCTAAGGACGTACAGACCAGTGAGAAAGACCTGAAACAGCCATTCCTCAAAGATGCAGAAGTCTTTGAGTAGTGAATAGAGAATAGTGAATAGTGAATAGTGAATAACGAATGAACATACGCAACGGATTAACGATTACATGTGTGCTTCTGCTGGCCGCCCTGATGGGTTGCGGACAACGCGCAGGAGATGCTAAGCTTCCCGAGAGCAAGGAGGCTAAGCAGTTGTTGCAGGGCGTCTGGAGTGACGAAGACACAGAGGACGTCGTCTTCCAGCTGCGAGGCGACTCTGTGTATTATCCTGACTCCACCAGTATGCCTGCCTTCTTCCGCGTCTACGACGATACGCTCTACATCGGTTCATCAGCCCGCTATCATATCGAGAAACACACCAATCACGTGCTGTGGTTCAAGGGTTCCGATGGCGAAGTAGTCAAGCTGGTGAAGGGCGACGGTGACGAAGACAAAGAACTCTTTGAGCGCAACAAGACGCAGATACTGACCCTTGCTGAGGTGCTGAAGAAAGACACGGTGGTCAGCTACAATGGCAACCGCTATCACCTGTATATTGCGGTGAATCCGACGAAATACAAGGTCGTTCGTCATACCATCAACGACGATGGACTGGATGTAGAGAACGTCTATTACGACAATATCATCCACCTCAGCGTTTTCCAAGGCGACAGAGAACTTTTCTCGCGCGACTTCCGCAAGCAGCTGTATCAGCAGCGCGTCCCTGCGCAGTTCTTCGACCAGGCTGTGCTCAACAATATGGAGTACGACAGCACCGACGAGAAGGGCTTCCACGTTGACGTATCGCTCTGTACCCCTGGCGATGCCAGCTGCTATCTGATAGAGCACGTCATCTCGTTCGATGGCCAAGTATCCACAGAATTGTTAGAATATTGAAGGTAACGCTGCTACAGACCGACATCCAGTGGGCACAGGCTGACAAGAACATTCTTGACGCTGAGCGCATGATAGCCGAGAACGCTGGCAGCGACCTCTATGTGTTGCCCGAGATGTGGAGCACGGGCTTTGCCACCGAACCCCACCATATTGCGCACGAAGAAAACACCAACGCCGCCTTGCAGTGGATGCAGGATGCTGCCCGTCGCCATCAGTGTGCCATCAGTGGCAGCGTCGCCGTCCATCTGGCTGACGGCACCTTTCGCAATCGCCACTATTTTGTCGACGGCAGGGCAGGGCAGACCTACTTCTACGACAAGCACCACCTCTTCACCTATGGTCACGAAGACGAGCATTTCACGCCTGGCAACGACCGTCTGATTGTTAACTACGACGGTTGGCGTCTGCTGATTCTGACCTGCTATGATTTGCGCTTCCCCTGCTGGAGCCGTTATACTACAGGGCGTGAGTACGACGCTATCATCATCGTTGCCAACTGGCCCGATTCGCGCCAGGAAGCATGGAATGTGCTGACACAGGCTCGTGCCATCGAGAATCAGTGTTATTTGGTAGGCGTCAATAGGGTAGGCGACGACGCTAAATGTCACTATATCGGCGGTAGTGTGGCTGTAGACGTTACAGGACATGTAGTAGCCCGCTGTGGCACTGATGTAGAGACGATGAGCGTCGAACTGGACAAGGAGGAACTGGAGTATAGACGCAGCAAATTCTGCGTTCTGGACGACAGAGACTAACCGAATACCTTTTTTCTCTTAGAAAAAGTAAAATAAAACTTAATTTATTTTGCGCTTTGCATGTTTATTAGTACCTTTGCAAGGTTAAATAAAATAGTAAAAACGCGTCAGCGGGCTTAAAAATGGCCTTAAACGCAAAAATAGTGAAATTGTAAATAGTAAAATTTTAAAATTATAAGATGGATCAGACATTTGACAACGACAGAATTGTAAAAATCAACATTGAGGAAGAGATGAAATCGTCGTACATCGACTATTCGATGTCGGTGATTGTAGCTCGTGCCTTGCCCGATGTGCGCGACGGCTTCAAGCCCGTACACCGCCGTATCTTGTATGGTATGATGGGTATCAACAACGTGAGCACCCAGCCGTACAAGAAGTGCGCCCGCGTAGTCGGTGAGGTACTCGGTAAGTATCACCCCCACGGCGACTCCTCAGTATATGGCGCTCTGGTGCGTATGGCACAGGAGTGGAACATGCGCTACACACTGGTTGACGGACAGGGTAACTTCGGTTCGGTGGATGGTGACTCACCAGCTGCCATGCGTTATACCGAGTGCCGTCTGTCGAAGATGGGTGAGCATATCATGGACGACCTGGAGAAGGAGACCGTGGATATGGTCAACAACTTCGACGACTCGCTGGTGGAGCCCAGCGTAATGCCTACCAAGATTCCTAACCTGCTGGTAAACGGTGGTAACGGTATTGCCGTAGGTATGGCTACCAACATGCCTACCCACAACCTGGGTGAGGTGATTGATGGTTGCTGCGCCTATATCGACAATCCCGACATCGACACCGATGGTCTGATGCAGTATATTCCTGGTCCTGACTTCCCCACAGGTGCATATATCTATGGTCTGCAGGGCGTGCGCGATGCTTACGAGACGGGTAGGGGACGTATTGTGATGCGTGCCAAGGCCGAAATCGAGAGCACCGAGACGCACGACAAGATTGTGGTTACGGAGATTCCTTACGGTGTGAACAAGGCTGACCTCGTGAAGTATATCGCCGACCTCGCCAACGAGCACAAGATTGAGGGCGTGGCCAACGTGAACGATGAGTCTGGTCGTCAGGGAATGCGTATCGTCGTTGACTGTAAGCGCGACGCCAATGCCAACGTGCTGCTGAACAAGCTGTTTAAGATGACAGCCCTGCAGAGCTCGTTCTCTGTCAACAATATCGCACTGGTCAAGGGTCGTCCCCGTCTGCTGAACCTCAAGGAGTGCGTGAAGTACTTCGTTGAGCACCGTCACGACGTAACCATCCGTCGCACCAAGTACGACCTGAAGAAAGCCCAGGAGCGTGCCCACATCCTCGAAGGTTTGATCATTGCCGTGAACAACATCGACGAGGTGGTACACATTATTAGAAATAGTAAGACCCCCAGCGATGCCCAGCGTAACTTGGAGCAGCGCTTCAACCTGGACGAGCTGCAGTCGAAGGCTATCGTCGATATGCGTCTGAGCCAGCTCACCGGTCTGCGTGTTGACCAGCTGCACCAGGAGTATGACGATCTGATGAAGCTGATTGCCGACTTGGAGGAAATCCTGAACAACCCCGAGCGTTGCAAGCAGGTGATGAAGGAAGAGCTGCAGGAGGTGAAGGAGAAGTATGGCGACCCACGTGGACTTCTATCCCGACGATCCTGTGGTTATCACCATCTCACACATGGGTTACATCAAGCGTACCCACCTCGATGAGTTCCACGAGCAGGGCCGTGGCGGCATGGGCTCTAAGGCTGCCCGCCATCGCGACAATGACTTCGCAGAGTATATCTATCCTGCCACCATGCATAACACCTTATTATTCTTTACGCAGAAGGGTCGTTGCTACTGGCAGAAGTGCTACGAGATTCCTGAGGGCGACAAGAACTCGAAGGGTCGCGCCATCCAGAATATGCTGAACATTGAGCCAGACGATGCCATCAATGCCGTACTGCGCATCAAGAACTTCAACGACGAAGAGTTCCTGAAGTCACACTACGTCGTATTCGCTACGAAGCAAGGTATCATCAAGAAGACTCGTCTGGATCAGTATCGTAACGTACGTGCCGCTGGTGTTCGCGCCATCAATATCAACGAGGGCGACGAGGTAGTAGGCGTTCGTCTGACCAACGGTAACAACGAGCTGCTGCTGGCTAACCGCAACGGTCGTGCCGTCCGCTTCGACGAGAACGACGTTCGTACCATGGGCCGCGTTTCTACCGGTGTAATCGGTATGCGTCTGGATGGTGGCGACGACGAGGTAGTAGGCATGGTATGCGTGAACGACCCCCAGACAGAGACCATCATGGTTGTCAGCGAGAATGGCTACGGTAAGCGTTCGGAGGTCGAGGACTACCGCAAGACTGCCCGTGGTGCCAAGGGTGTGAAGACACTCGCCATCACTGAGAAGACCGGTCGTCTGGTAGCTATCAAGGTTGTTACCGACGAGAACGACCTGATGATCATTAATAAGTCGGGCGTGCTGATTCGTCTGAAGGTGGCTGATGTACGCGTCATGGGTCGTGCTACCCAGGGCGTCCGTCTCATCAACCTCACCAAGAAGAACGATGCTATTGCCAGCGTCTGCAAGGTGATGTCCAGTCAGGATGAAGATGTCGAAGAGGCTGAGGTGCTGAACGAAGAGCTCCCTGAGTCTGCTGACACTACAGAGATGATACAAACCAATGAAGAATAAACGTTTAACCAAGAACAAAATTATGAAAAAAATGATGATGATGGCAATGATGCTGGTAGCCAGTGCTACCGCCTTTGCCGGTGACAGCGATGCCCTCAAGGCAGTCATGAAGTCAAAGAACTATGCCGAGGCTGCTCAGCTTGTGAAGCAGAACATCGACCAGATGGCCGATGCTGCCGAGAAGGCCAAGGCTTACAACTATCTGGTTGACCTGGCTATGAAGAAGGTTACCAAGGAGACGGCTACTATCGCTGAGAATCAGATTGGTATGCAGATGGGTCGTGCTGCTAACGAGATCGTTCCTTACGACACCTTAGGTCTGGCCGACGCTATCTGTGATGCTATCTGCAATGCCATCGAATGTAACAAATATGACCAGCAGCCCAACGCCAAGGGCAAGGTGGCTCCTAAGTTTGCCGAGAAGAATGCACAGCGCATTTGGGCTGTTCGCAGTCACTTGGTAAACATCGGTCAGGACCAGGCTTCTGCCGGCAACAAGACCGCTGCCCTGAAGTATTGGGGTTCTTTCGTTGACGCTGGTACTGATCCTCTCTTCGATGCTCAGAACCACGAGACTGAGAAGGAGTATTTCGGACAGGTTGCCCTGTTCTCTGGTCGCTATGCTTACGAGGCCAAGGATTTTGACCGTGGTGATCGTTACATCGCCATTGCCAGAAAGGATGCCAGTCAGGAGAAGGACGCTCTGGCCACCCTGCTGTACTACACCCGTACAGGTCTGACCAACCATGCTGACTCTGTAGCTGCTACCAACCGTCTGAGAAAGCTCTACGAGGCAGAGCCCGAGAACGACGCTATCCTCGATGCACTGTTCAGCATGCTCGATGGTGCTAAGGACAGAGCTGCCCAGACTGCACTGCTCGACAGCCACCTGGCTAAGTTCCCCAACTCATTTGCCGGTCTGGCCAACAAGGGTTTGATGGCTATGGCAGAGAACAATGCTGAGCAGGGTGCTGAGTGGTTGCGCAAGGCCGCTGCTGCCAAGCCCGACAATGCTGTCATCTTCACCTATTTAGGAATATGCCTCAGTTCACTGGCAGCAACTACTGAAGACACAACAAAGAGCAAAGATTTCTACAAGCAGGCTATCGACGCCTTTGACAAGGCCAAGGAACTCGATCCTGACAAACAGATGGCCAACTGGGGCTACAATCGCTATCAGGCCTACTATGGACTCTATGGTGAGGACGACCCCCGCACAAAGGCTGCCGAGGCAGACAGATAATAGTTTATCGTTTAGGTTAAAATAAAGACTCAGAGGGACTGCACCCTCTGGGTCTTTTTCTTCTGTCTACATACAGCTGGCTAATATTGGGCAAGAAAGCATAGCATTACCATCTGCATATTTATAGATTTTTCATAACGAAAAGTAGCAAAAATGTGTTTAAGACTGTCAGACTGACAAAACGCCGATGCACAGGGCATTTGCAGTCTATTGACAGTCTTTTAGAGATTGACAAGACTGACAACATTTGCTCTAGATAATAGCTGTATTTTTGCGAATATCAGCTGTATCTATGCGAATATCAGCTGTATAAACGAAAAATTCTCTAGAGAATTTCTACCGTATACAACTAATACGCGGACAATTCTCTAGAGAATTCATAGAATTTTCTAGACAATTATTCTATTAGAATTTGAGGTCGATAGGCTGTCAGTCTCCTGTCAGTCTTGACAGTCTTTAAAAAGACTGCAAACACCCTGCACATCGAGCTTTTGTCAGTCTGTCAGTCTCTATCACAAAATTTTTAGGTTTTCAAAAAAACCGCATAAACATCCAAGAACTTGCTAAACTTTTCGTAGCTCACGGGACTCACGTGAATGTGACAGCATTTTTCTAGATAAATCTTTTTGAATATATCACGTACCTGGTACCTGACACATGTCACGTACCTGGTACTGACACACTTGACAGTACTGTCACTGAAGATATTTCAAAAATATATCGGTGATTTCTTCTTTGTTTCAATAATTATCACTATCTTTGCATTCAAGTACTGCCGACATGTCGTAAACGGCAAAGCTACAGCTTAGTCCCTGAGTGCAGGGTGGCGGTATGATTTTAGTTGGTAAATAATAGCATCAGCTATTTATTCAGAGCATCCTGAAACCTCGGAAATTTCAAAGATGTAACGCTTGAATAAGTCAGCCGATGCCCGTGCGTTTAGCGCGGGCATGACTTATATCTTAGCGTTACAGGTACATCCGAGGACCACAGGATGCAAGAGAAGAGCCATGAACGCGCTTCTTTTGTGTCCTGAGGTCTCTTAGTGTTTACCTGTAAGCAAGCCTGAAGATATAGTCTGATTGCCCTAAAACAATCGTGCGGTAACAGGTGGAACTGATTAACAATATCAATAAGACGCTGCGCGACGACCTTACAGCGCAGATACAGTCTGGAAGTCGCCTTTCTATAGCGGCCTCCTGCTTCTCTATTTATGCCTTTCAAGAACTAAAAGAAGCATTAAAGGACATCAAGGAACTGCGTTTTATCTTCACCTCTCCCACCTTTACCACAGAGAAAACACCTAAGCAACAGCGTGAATTCTATATTCCTCGCTTGGATCGTGAACGTACATTATATGGTTCTGAGTTTGAGGTAAAACTTCGCAACGAACTGACTCAGAAAGCTATTGCTCGTGAATGTGCAGAGTGGATTCGTGAGAAAGTCTGCTTCAAGTCTAACAAGACTAATGAGCAGATGATGGGCTTTATCAATCTTGATGATATCAGCTATTCACCTATTAATGGTTTTACCACTGTTGACCTTGGGTGTGAACGAGGCAACAATGCCTATACGATGATTCAGAAGTCTGAAGCGCCATTCTCCCAGGCCTACATTGAATTATTCAATCAGCTATGGAATGATAACAGTCGCTTGCAAGTTGTGACTGACGAAGTTATTGATAGCATCAGCAATGCCTATAAGGAGAATGCACCTGACTTCCTCTATTTCGTAGCACTCTACAATATTTTCAATGAGTTCTTGGAGGACATCAGCGAGGACGAACTGCCCAACGAAGCTACAGGCTTTAAGAACTCGGCCATTTGGAATAAACTCTATAATTTCCAACGTGATGCTGCCTTAGCTGTCATCAACAAGTTGGAAAAATATAATGGGTGCATACTTGCTGATAGCGTAGGTTTAGGTAAGACATTCTCAGCCCTTGCTGTCATCAAGTATTTCGAGAGTCGCAATAGAACTGTGTTGGTGCTCTGTCCCAAGAAACTCTATGAGAACTGGAATACCTATCGACAGAACTATGTCAATAACCCATTGGCAAAAGACCGTCTGAACTACGACATCCTTTATCACACAGACCTCAGTAGAGAACACGGATATAGTAATGACCTTGACTTAGACCGAGTGAACTGGGGTAACTATGACCTCGTGGTGATTGACGAGAGTCACAACTTCCGTAATGGTGGCAAGGTTTCAACAGACGAGAATGGTGAGAACCCCAAGGAGAATCGCTATCTTCGACTGATGAATAAAGTCATCAAAGCTGGTGTCAAGACAAAAGTACTGATGCTTTCTGCAACCCCCGTCAACAATCGTTTTGGTGACTTGAAGAACCAGTTGCAGTTGGCATACGAGGGTAAGGCCAAAGCTTTCGATGAACTGCTTCCTACCAACAAAGGCATTGATGATATCTTCCGTCAGGCACAGGCCGCCTATAATCTATGGGCTAACTTCGCACCAGAGGAACGCACCACAGAGCGATTGCTGCGAATGCTCGATTTCGATTTCTTCAAGCTGCTCGATGCTGTTACCATTGCCCGTAGTCGCAAACATATTCAGCAATACTACGACACATCGGATATTGGCACTTTCCCTGAGCGATTGAAACCCATCTCTCGTCAGCCTCATTTGACAGACCTTGATACAGCTATCAACTACAACGAGATATTTGAGCAGTTGCAAATGCTTCGTCTGGCCATCTACGCACCTTCTGCATTTATCCTGCCCAGTCAGCTTTATAAATATAAAGAAGAGGAGAGTACCACAGGCCATCGCCTGAGCATTGAAGAACGCGAACAGGGTATTCAGCGACTGATGAACATCCAGTTGCTGAAGCGCTTGGAGTCTTCTGTCAACTCGTTCCGTCTGACATTGAGTCGTATTCGCGACTATATGCAGGAGACGCTCAATGCTATTGCACGATTCCAGAATGGCGAGCGTCGTATCTCTGTAGATGATTACGAGAGTGCTGATGTGGATGAAGACGAGCAGGACTTCACCATTGGTAAGAAGAAAAATCGTATTCTCCTGGAAGATATGGACTACATATCTTGGCAACAGGAAATCAAAGGTGACTTGGAAATCATTCGCCTCTTGCTTACCATGTTGGAAAGCATCACACCTGAGCATGACTCAAAATTGCAGCAACTTGTTGCAGATTTGCAGCATAAGATTACTCATCCTATTAACGGAAATAATAAGAAGGTTCTCATTTTTACAGCCTTCTCCGATACTGCCCTTTATCTTTACGATTGCTTGGCAGATAAAATTAAGAGCAAGTACGGACTGAATGTCGCATTGGTTACTGGTGATGTAGAAGCTCGTAGCACTATGAAACTGAAAGAAAAGCTTGACTTCAACAAAGTGCTTACACTCTTCTCGCCTATATCCAAAGAGCGTGAAGCCATCTATCCCCATTTGCATGAAGATATTGATGTGCTCATTGCCACAGATTGTATTTCTGAAGGTCAGAACTTGCAAGACTGCGACTATCTGATTAACTATGATATCCACTGGAACCCCGTTCGCATCATCCAGCGCTTTGGACGAATAGACCGTATAGGCTCTCTTAATGCGCAAATCCAGTTGGTCAACTACTGGCCTGATATGACCCTTGATGAATATATCAACCTGAAAGGACGTGTCGAGGCTCGTATGAAGGTGACGGTTATGACTGCTACGGGTGATGATAATATCCTTTCTCCAGAAGAGAAAGATGATTTGGAGTATCGTCGCCAGCAACTCAAACGCTTGCAAGAAGATGTTGTAGATCTGGAGGAAATGAATAGTGGTGTCAGCATCATGGACCTGGGCCTGAATGAATTCCGTCTAGATTTGCTGGAATATATGAATAGCAATCATGATGTAGAGCATACTCCTTTCGGACTTCATGCTGTTGTGCCAGCCTCATCGCAAGCACCAGCAGGAACAGTCTTTGTGCTGAAGAATCGTACGGCAGGTGTGAATATCGACCATAAGAATCAGTTGCATCCCTTCTATATGGTCTACATCTCTGATGAAGGTGATGTGGTGGTTGACCATTTGCATCCTAAAGATCTATTGGATAAGATGCGCTTGCTTTGCAAGCCAATGACCAAGCCAGATGTCAAGCTATGCGCCCAGTTCAACAAGGAAACGCGCGATGGCTTGCGTATGGGCAAATACTCTGACTTGCTCAGTAAGGCTATCAACTCTATCATCTCCGTCAAGGAGCAATCAAGCATTGACAGTTTCTTGGAGGGTTATGCTGGTGAACTCTTCGAAGAGCATTATGTGGGCCTTGATGATTTTGAACTCATCTGTTTCTTAGTAATCAAATAGCCTATGTACGGATTGCCAGCATCTTCCCTTGTTAATAGGCCGCTATACAAAAAGGCTGTCTTTGAGAAGTTTAATCTCAAAGCAGCAGAGCGTGACCGTTTTGATGCAGATGTCAGTCGCATGGCTATCGTAGCCTACCTTTCTCCAGCAAAGATTCCTGCTCTACACCCAGGGCAAGAGGTGAAGGAGTTTTATGTGTTGCAAGTACAACTAAAGCAAAGGGATTATGATACGAAGAATATCCTTCTGCTCCAGAAACTCATACCCCAGAAGATTGTCTTCGCTTTAGAATATGACGAGGACGTACAGTTCTGTATCTTCCACACACGATTGCAACAATCAGAATGGAAACATGCTTCTGATGCAGAGATTCCTTTGAAAGGCCTAACCTTCGATGATGTCTGGAACAATATTGTCGCAGAGATAGGTAGTCTAGATAATGATGCAGAGGAAACACTTGAACAGCAAATCATCAATCGAGAGGAGCGTGAGAAATTGCTTCATCAAATCGAAGTTCTCGAAAAGCGTTGCAGAACAGAGAAACAGACTCGCAAGAAATATGAGTTGCACCAACAACTGCTTAAATTAAAGGAACAATTATGATAACGAACCCCAAATTTTATGCAATATTAGACGATAGGGATGAAATGCAAAATAGACTGACTTTCTTTAGTCTATTTGTTTTGGTCGTAGAAAACTTCATTTCCATATGGAAAGATGCAATATTCATTTTATATGTAAATTGCAAGGAAGCGATTGACAACGATTCACAGACCTTTATTTGCGAAGAAAGATTTCATAGAATTGACAAAAACTATAGGGAGTTACATAAAAATATATTTGAAATCTATGAGCAAGAAGTATTCAATATTGGTCTAGATGATTGCAAGAAGAGGGAAAAGGCTAAAAAGCTATTCATTTGGATGACTAAATATGGATTTATTGACGATAAGGATAAAAAGGTTCTTAATAATGCATATCAGAAAAGAACAGATTATGCTCATGAAACAGATAAATGCTTAATACAAGAAATATCCTTCGATGAAAAGAAACTTCTAAAAGATTTCATAGCTGTTGCAGAAAAAGCATCTCAGAATATGGTCCGCAAAGTAATATTACCATCCAGAGAATATAGTAAAAGAGTTGAATTTGTTGACGAGAACGGAAATCCAATTTCTCCTGCGGAATGTACTTTCCCAACAGGCAGTACGATTTTTTATCAATTAGTAACATCGATTTTAGAGAAATAACATATGGAGAAACTGAAAATGCAAACCACGAATATGGTAGATGAGAATATCAAGAAGATAGGGGAATTGTTTCCCAACTGCTTGACAGAGACGTTAGATGAAAATGGTCGTCCTCAAACGGCAATTGATTTTGACCAACTGCGACAGGAGTTGTCAAAGGATATTGTGGAAGGCCCAGAAGAACGATATCAGTTTACTTGGCCTGATAAGCGTAATGCAATCCGTCTGGCGAATGCACCAACTACAGATACGCTTCGTCCTAGTAGGGAAGAAAGTGTGGACTTCGACAATACTCAGAACCTCTATATTGAGGGTGACAACCTGCAAGTGTTGAAGTTGCTGCGGGAGAACTATCTTGGAAAAATAGATGTTATTTATGTAGACCCTCCATACAATACTGGAAGAAATCTAATATATAAAAATGATTTTGCAGTAAGTGTAGAAGAGTATATGACTAATAGTGGTCAAATTGATGATTATGGGAATATGTTGTTCGCGAATACTGATAGTAATGGCCGTTTCCATACAGATTGGCTCAACATGATTTATCCAAGATTGAAGGTCGCAAAAGACTTATTATCAACTGCGGGTATTATTGTTCTTACAATTGATGATTGTGAAATAGAAACAGTGACAATGTTGATGAATGAAATCTTTGGCGCGGACAATCATTTAGGAACCATTATTATTAAGAACAACCCTTCAGGTCGCTCAACCGTCTCTGGAGTTTCAATTTCACATGAATACGCTCTTTTCTATGGTAAATCGCATGATTCACATTTGGGAAGACTGCCTCGTAACGATAAACAAATAGCAAGGTACAAAGAGGAGGATGAATTGGGTAAATATGAATGGGTTAATTTCAGAAAACATGGTGGATATAAAGAAGATGCTCCAACGATGTATTATCCTATTTTTATATCGAAAGATGCAAAAAGTTTTAGAATTCCTAAGTTAAAATGGGACGATGATAAGAAGGAGTATGTGATGCTTGAAAATCCACTAGACTCAGAATTCATTTCATATCCAATTGATGAAAACGGAAGGCCAAGAAGGTGGAAGTGGGGACTGGATAGAGCACTGAAAGAACAAAACGAAATGAAAGTTCGTTTGGATACCGGTAATACCCCTGCCGTATATATTAAAGCGAGGATGAAGGATGAAGGATTATTGCCTTTAACTGTATGGGATGATAAACTATATTCGTCAACAGAATATGGAACAAATCTCTTAATAGATATTTTTGGTGATAAGTTTTTTGATTATCCTAAATCATTATACGCAGTTATAGATTGTCTAAAAACCGCGAATATTGTCAAGTGCTCAACTGTTCTCGACTTCTTCTCAGGTTCTGCCACAACTGCCCACGCTGTAATGCAACTCAATGCTGAGGATGGAGGCAATCGCAAATTTATTATGGTGCAACTTCCAGAACCAACAGACGTGAAGAGTGAAGCCTATAAGGCTGGCTATAAGAACATCTGTGAAATTGGAAAGGAACGCATCTGTCGTGCAGGCAAGAAAATCAAAGAGGAAAGTCCATTAACGACACAGAACCTTGATACAGGTTTCCGTGTACTGAAGTTGGATTCGTCGAACATGAACGACGTGTTCTATACCCCAGAGGCATTTACGGTGCGAGATTTGTTTGAAGACAATATCAAGGGAGACCGTTCGGATGAAGACCTGTTGTTACAAACGATGATAGAACTTGGTATTGAGCTATCGGCAAAGATAGAGAAGAAGAGCATCGCAGGCAAGTCTGTTTGGAGCGTGAGCGATGGCTACCTGATGGCATGCTTCGAAAAGGACGTGAACGAGACAACCATCAAGGAGATTGCCAAGATGAAGCCATTCTATTTCGTAATGCGCGACAGCAGTATGGCTACAGACAATGTAGCAGACAACTTCGAGCAGATTTGGAGTGAGTATAGTAAAGACACAGTACGCAGAATCCTCTAAAGGAAGGGACTTATGAAGTTTAAGTTTAAGATACAACAATATCAGACGGATGCCGTTGAGGCTACAGTAAATGTGTTTGCAGGTCAACCTTCAAAGACGAGTGCGCAATACCGTCGCGACTTGGGTAAGACAAAGGGACGCATAGTCTTTGATGAGGAATATGTGGGCTATAAGAATACAGATGTAGAACTGCAGGGCTCTCAGTTGCTTGCTAATATCCAACAGCAACAGGCAATCTACAATATCCCAAAGTCAACGAAACTAAGCCAACCAGACGGCTTGGGTGCTTGTTCTCTTGATATAGAAATGGAGACAGGTACTGGTAAGACCTATGTCTATATCAAGACAATGTTCGAACTGAACAAGCGCTATGGCTGGAGTAAGTTCATTGTGGTTGTGCCTAGTATCGCTATTCGTGAGGGTGTTGCCAAGAGCTTTGCGATGTTGGCAGAGCATTTCCAAGAGCACTATGGTAAGCAGGCTATACCTTTTGTATATAACAGTAGTAACCTGAATGCTATTGATGATTTCTCGAGTAGTGCAGATATCCGCGTGATGATTATCAATACGCAGGCTTTCAACTCGTCGTTTAATGAGGCGAAGAACGTAGAAGGACGTAAGGGTGACGCAGCAGCACGTATCATCTATACGCGTCGTGACGACTTCCAGAGTCGCAGACCTATTGATGTGATAGCTGCCAACAGACCTGTCATCATTATGGATGAACCTCAGAAGATGGAAGGTGTGGCTACACAAAAGGCTCTAAAGAACTTCAAACCGCTGTTTGTACTGAACTACTCGGCGACGCATAAGACTTCGCACAACTGTGTCTATGCTTTGGATGCCCTTGATGCCTATCGTCAGCGACTGGTGAAGAAGATACAGGTAAAGGGTATCACACTACAAAACCTGTTGGGAAATCAGAGCTATATCTATTTTGACAGCATCGTGCTTTCAAAGAACAAGGCTCCAGAGGTAAAACTGGAAATTGAGGTGAAAGGGGCAAGTAGCACTCGCAGGCAGATATGTAAGTTCAGTCAAGGTGATTCACTTTTTGATGCCAGTCATTTGCAAGCATATAAGGACTTTGTGATTACTGATATTAACCCACTTACCAACATGATCTATTTCATGAATGGTGACTCGCTGCATAAAGGTGAGGTGATGGGTGATGTATCAGAGAAGCAGCTCCAGCGCATACAAGTGAGAGAGACTATCAAGTCGCACTTCGAGAAAGAAGCGATACTCTTCAAACAGGGCATCAAGACACTATCATTGTTCTTTATTGACGAGGTGGCCAACTACAAGAGTTATGACGAACAGGGCGAAGTGGTAAAGGGTGACTTGTGGAAAATATTCGAAGAGGAATACAACTACTATCTCAATGAGCACTTATCGCTCTTTGAAGATGACTATCAGCGCTACCTGAAACGATTCTCAGCCAGCGAGGTGCATAATGGCTATTTCTCAATAGACAAGAAAGGACATGCTATCAATAGTACGATAGCCAGAGGAGAGGATACGTCGAATGATATATCTGCGTACGACCTGATTCTGAAGAACAAGGAGCGACTGTTAAGCTTCGAGGAGCCTACAAGATTTATCTTCTCACACTCGGCATTGCGTGAAGGTTGGGATAATCCGAATGTGTTCCAGATATGTACGCTTCGTCATGCCAACAGCAATACTGCTAAGCGTCAAGAGGTGGGACGAGGATTGCGTATCTGTGTTGACCAGCAGGGCGTTCGTATGGATAAAGAACTATTAGGCGATGCTGTTCATGACATCAATCGACTGACGGTGATAGCCAACGAGAGTTACAGCACCTTTGCAGATGCTTTACAGAAAGAGACACGTGATGCTTTGCGTGAACGTCCGTCTGTGGCTAATGTGGCATACTTTGAGGGCCGTAAATTCATGGTTGACAATGAAGAGCATGTTATCTCACAGATGGAGGCTACGGCCATCATCAACTATCTCTACGAGAATGACTATGTAGATGATAAGGGTAATATCCAGCAGTTATATCATGAGAACTTGCGCAATGGCACGTTAGCACCACTGAGTAAGAAGTTGGAGTCTATGGGTGAACAGATTCACAAACTCATACAGAGCATCTTTGACCCGTCTGCCTTTGACGATATGATAGAGGATGCCAACAAGAAAGCAGAGGTTGTGAATGACCATCTGAATGAGAATGCTGCCAAGGATGAGTTCAAGCGGCTGTGGGAGCAAATCAATCATCGCTATGTTTATACTGTTCACTATGACAGCGAGGAATTGATAAAGAAGGCTATCGCTTCGATAGATAAGAACTTGACAGTAACGAAACTGAAATATATCGTCACAATAGGTGAACAAGGCGAGGATGATGTGGACTTTACAGGTAAACAGCAAACACGAACAAAGGAGCTACGTGAGGTTTCGACTAGCGATGTTGCATACGACTTGGTGGGTGATATCGCACGTGGTGCTACGTTGACCCGTCGTACTGTAGTTCGCATCCTAAAGGGTATTAATCAGGCAAAACTCTATTTGTTTAAGAACAACCCAGAGGAGTTTATCCGTAATGTCATCCGACTGATAAAAGACGAGAAGGCAACAATGATCGTGGAGCATATATCGTATAATCGTACAGAACAACAATACGATACGAGCATCTTTACGAATGAGAAGAGTCGCCAAAGCGTGGATAATGCATACGAAGCCAAGAAGCATATTCTTGACTATGTGTTCACAGACAGCAAAGGAGAACGGAAGTTTGCAGAAGACCTGGATTCTGCCAATGAGGTGTGTGTCTATGCTCGTCTGCCTCGCACATTTAAAATTCCTACACCTGTTGGGCATTACGCTCCAGACTGGGCTATCGCTTTTAATGATAACATGGGAGTGAAGCACATATTCTTCGTGGCAGAGACCAAGGGCAGCATGCGGTCTATGGATTTGAAGGGTGCAGAACTTGCCAAGATAGAATGTGCTAAAAAACTCTTCAACGAGTTGTCAACGAGCAAGGTGCGTTATCACGAAGTGACTGACTATCAGAATATGCTGAATGAGATTAATAGTTTGATGTAATACAATAGTTATGAAAGAGCAAAGACTGAAAACCCTAAACGATTGTTTAAGTGCTATCCAAGAAGCACACGACGTGCTTGAAGAAGTTCGTGACGAAGAACAGGATGCATATGACAATATGCCAGAAGGATTGCAATATAGCGAACGAGGCGACATGATGCAAGAAGCAATAGACAGCTTAGATGAGGCTGTCGATGCCGTTGATGAAGTTATCTCTAACTTAGAGAGCGCGATTTCTTCAGCAGAAGATCCTGATGTCATGGAGATAGACCCATGGCAGAAATTGAAAGTAGGCGATGTCGTTAAGCATAAAAGTTTTGGCAAGGGGATTGTTGCATCTATTGACAAGAAAGAAATGAGCGTTCAATTTGCAAGCAAAACCTCAAGGTTCTTCCTGCCAGATGCTTTTGAAAAGGGATACCTAACAATCTAAAACTACGGATTATGAATAACTCAAGAAGAAAAAGAATAAATGAAAGCATCAGTCTACTAGAGGATGCTCAACAAAAACTGAAGGTCGTTCTTGACGAAGAACAAGATGCTCTTTCTTCACTTCCTGACGATGAAGAATACGATGACATGAGAGATGGTATGGATAATCTTATATCAGAATTGGATGATACCATAACCAGTCTTGAAGAAGCTTTGGATACACTTAATGGTGCAGATTTTTAGAATTGACTTACTGTTATTTCATAATAAACGAGAGTCAGGTGAAACACCCGGGACAGGTACTGTTTTACATAACAATGGCAGACTCCTGATGTAGAAGTCTGCCCCATATATTTTCCTCGGATCGCTTTGTTTATTATCTTATGAATTGATGTTGGTCACTTTACGCGGACGCCAAAAGTCTGGAGGAGGATGGTTACGAAATTAGAATCGTCTTCTGTATTTTGCTGACTACCTTTTACTCGGACTTCGAGATTGGCCTTTTGACTATTCTCTGGGCTGTTTGCGTTTGCACTGATGGAAAACTCAATTATATCAGGAGACAGGCCCCTGAAATACATTCAAATAAAATTTTGTATTTTCGACGTTTATTTGTACCTTTGCAACCGAAATGCAATTAAACTAGAAAATGATACGAAGAATAGCTATATCTACGCTGCTCTTGATGATGATAACACCATGCATGTGGGCTCAGAAGAAAGAGCTCTCTCAGGCACGGTCTTATATCAAGAGCGGCAAAGACTATGACAAGGCTGAGAAGCTGATGGTTGACCTGCTGGCCAACCCTGCTAATCGTGACAATGCCAAGATATATGCTACGTGGTATGATGCTATCAGCGGACAGTATGCGCAGGCTAACGAGAAACTCTATCTCAAGCAGGCCTACGACACTGCTGCCTTCTTTAACATTACCAAGCGCATGTATCAGGTGGCACAGTCGCTCGACTCGTTGGACATGAAGCCCGACGAGAAAGGTCGTGTGAAGCCCGAATATCGCAAGGAACATGCTGAGCAACTGAACCAGTTGCGCCCCAACCTGTATTATGGCGGCACCTATCAGGTACGTCGCGAAGACTACAAGACGGCCTACAGCTACTTCGACCTGTATCTGGATGCTGCCCGTCAGCCCTTGTTTACAGGATATAAGTACCTGGAGAGTGATAAGCAGGTGTCGCAGGCTGCCTATTGGGCTACGTTGTGTGGTTTTAAAATGCGTGACCCCAAGAAGACGCTGAAGTACAGTCAGCTGGCCATGACGGATTACGACAAGTCCAAATACGTATTCCATTATATGTGCGAGGCCTACCGCCTGCTGAAGAACCAGGAGGAATACTTAAAGACGCTGAACCTCGGCTTCAAGCTGTTTCCTACCTATCCTTACTTCTTCCCACATCTGGCTGACCACTACAAAGCGCTGGGCGACAACGAGAAGATGCTGCAACTGGCAGAGATTGGACTGAGAAAGGCACCCGACAACGCCCTCTTCCTGCTGGCCAAGTCTATCGCTTTGCTCAACATGAACCACTATAGCGAGTGCATTGACGTCAGCAAAAAGATGATAACACTCTACCAGAACCAGGCTGAACCATACTTCAACATCGCCACGTGTTATCTCAACGAAGCGCTGTCCTTGGAACAGCTCAACGAGCCCCGCAGATATCGCGAGCAGTTGGTGAAACTCTATAGCGATGCTCGTCCCTACATGGAGAAATATCGCGAGTTGGCACCCGACGAGAGTCAGCGCTGGGCTCCCGCTCTCTATCGCATCTATCTCAACCTAAATAAAGGTAAACAGTTTGAGGAGATAGATAGACTGATGAGAAAATAATTAAAAAATGTAAAAAATAAGGGCAGAGATACTGATTTTGTAAAGAAAATCAGTATCTTTGCGTATTGGAATATTACTAATCCTTCAAATCTTATTAATGTATGGAAAATAACGATCAATTAATTGCTCAGTGCGAGGCACGTGCAAAAGAATGGTTGTCTCCCGCTTTTGACGAAGAGACCCGTAAGGAAGTTCAGGCCATGTTGGACAATGCCGACAAGACAGACCTGATTGATGCTTTCTATCGTGATTTGGAGTTTGGTACTGGTGGCCTTCGTGGTATTATGGGTGCCGGTACGAACCGTATGAACAAGTATATCGTAGGTATGGCCACTCAGGGCTTTGCCAACTATATTAAGAAAGCTTTCCCTGGCAAGCAGTGCTCAGTGGTGGTTGGTCACGACTGCCGCAACAACGGCCGCATGTTTGCAGAGAGTGTTGCTGACATCTTCTCAGCCAACGGCATCAAGGTTTATCTGTTCGAGAGCCTGCGTCCAACTCCTGAGATTTCTTATGCCATCCGTCACCTCGGATGTCAGGCTGGTGTCAACGTCACTGCCTCTCACAACCCCCGCGAGTACAATGGCTATAAGGCCTACTGGGACGACGGTGCACAGGTGCTGGCTCCCCACGATGTAGGTATCATCGCTGAGGTCGAGAAGGTGAAGATCAGCGACGTGAAGTTCGAGGGTAACAAGGACCTGATTATTCCTATCGGTGGTGAGATGGACTGGGACTACATCCAGGCTGTCAAGGAGGCTATGGTCGACCAGGATGTCATCTTGCGCCAGAAGGACCTGAACATCGTATACTCACCCATGCACGGCACTGGTCGCGTCATCGTCCCGATGGCACTGCGCTCTTGGGGCTTCCAGAACATCCACGTGGTTCCCGAGCAGATGGTAATCGACGGCAACTTCCCAACAGTAGTTTCTCCAAACCCAGAGAATGCCGAGGCTATGACACTGGGTATGAAGCTGGGTACCAAGCTCAATGCCGACCTCGTCATCGCTTCTGACCCCGATGCTGACCGTCTGGCCATCGTCTGCCGCAACAGCAAGGGCGAGTGGGAGATTCTGAATGGTAACCAGACCTGCATGATGTTCTCTTGGTATATCATTGCCAACAAGAAGAAGCTCGGCCAGCTGAAGGGCAACGAGTTCCTGGTAAAGACCATCGTAACCACAGAGGTTATTGCTGAGATTGCTAAGAAGAACCAGGTAGAATATAGCGACTGCTATACCGGCTTCAAATGGATTGCCAACGAGATTCGCGTCAACGAGGGCAAGAAGAAGTACATCGGTGGTGGTGAGGAAAGCTTCGGCTTCCTGCCATACGACAAGGTTCGTGATAAGGACTCCCCCGCATCTATCTGTCTGATCTGTGAGATTGCTGCATGGGCTCGCGATAACGGTATGACGCTCTACGACCTGCTGATGAACATCTATAAGGAGTATGGCTTCTCTCGTGAGGTAACCATCAACGTGGTACGTCCGGGTAAGAGCGGTGCTGACGAGATTAAGCAGATGATGACCGACTTCCGTGCTAATCCTCCAAAGGATCTAGGCGGTTCGAAGATTGTGCTGCAGAAGGACTTCCTGCTGCTGGAGGCTAAGAAGGCTGACGGCACCGTTGAGAAGCTCGACATGCCTGCTAAGTCTAACGTGCTGCAGTGGTTCTGCGAGGATGGTACCAAGGTCAGCGTACGTCCTTCAGGTACTGAGCCTAAGATTAAGTTCTACACAGAGGTCAAGGATCCTTCATTCAAGGGCGCTGCTGACTACGAGCGTTGCACGAAGGATGCCGACAAGAAGATTGAGGCCCTGAAGAAGAGTCTGAATCTGTAATCTCCTACAGAATAATCATTAAGAAGCCCCTCCCATCACGGAGGGGTTTCTTCTACCAACATCAAACACCCAATGACTAAGAAGGTTTTCGTAAGTGGTTGTTACGATCTGCTGCATAGCGGACACGTAGAGTTTTTCCGTCAGGCTGCTCAATATGGTGACTTGTATGTGGGCATTGGCTCCGACAAGACCATTGAGGGCTACAAGCATCATAAGACTATCTATAGCGAGCAGGAGCGTCTGTTTATGGTGAAGAGCATTCGCTATGTCAAGGATGCCTACATCAATCAGGGCAGTGGCATCTTGGATTTCCTGCCTACGCTGGATATTGTCCAGCCAGACATTCTGGTGGTCAATAGTGACGGTGGCAACGACGACAAGCGCCGTGTCTGCGAGGAGCGTGGCATGGAGTATGTCGTGCTCGAACGGGTGCCACAGCAGGGCTTGCAGGCACGTTCTTCTACCGACCTGAAGAAGACGGAGTCGCAGATTCCTACGCGTCTTGACTTGGCAGGCACATGGATAGACCAGCCTTACGTGTCGTGCTTTGCGTCAGGGTGGGCCATCACTATCTCTCTTGAACCCACGTTCGAAATCCGTGAGCGCTGTGGGCTGAGCACCTCTACCCGCAATATGATAAAGAAGATATGGCCGTACAACTTGCCCAATATGGATCCAGAGATGTTGGCCAAACTCGTGTTCTGTTTTGAGAACGATCCAGAGCGTAGCGATGGTATTGTCAGTGGTGCGCAAGACTCCATAGGAATCTGTGTGCCAGGACTTTGCCGCCATTTCTACAACAATCGCTTCTGGCCTGATAGGATAGAGACGTGCTACGATGAAACTGTGCTCAGTTGGTTGGAGCAGCACTTGGTGATGGTTCCTATGGAACCCCGTCAGCCAGGGTGTAACGTGTTGGAAGGAAAGGATATTACAGAACCTAAGGTCAAAGCGCTGACCAAGGCTGCCGACGACTGCTGGCAGGCCATCATGCAGCGTGACCTCCAAGCCTTTGCCAAAGCCTTTGCCGACAGTTTCCGTGCGCAGGTCGCCATGTTCCCAGCTATGATACAAGGCTGCGTAGCGTCATACATTGCCCAATACGAGCATCAGGTGCTGGCCTACAAGATGCCTGGAGCGGGTGGAGGAGGCTATCTGGCCTGCGTCGTCGACGATGCCACAGCATTTGTTACCCAACACCCCGAAGCCATTCGCCTGACAATCCGTCGCCCAGGAATGTAAAGTCGGGGAAAACAAAAATGTAACCAAATCGTAAAAAATGGGGTATAGGTTTGGTAGTTTGTGCAAAATTGTTTACCTTTGGAGTGACTTTTAGTCTGACTCCTTCTGGAGAAGTGTGCAAGTCAATAACGAAAACTATCAAATAATGAACAATAACTAAAACAGCAAAACAATGAAGAAACGTCTGATCAGTTTACTGTTTATTCATTCCCTATTGATGAGCCAGGCTGTGGCACAGCAGGACGAGACCATCGTCTTCACACCACAGTGGACGGCGCAGGCTCAGTTTGCTGGCTATTACGTGGCCGAGGCCAAGGGATTCTATCGTGATGCTGGCGTGAAGGTGCAAATCGAACACCCGTCGGCTACACAGCCCGCAATGGCTCGTCTGCGCAATAACGAGTGTCAGGCTACGACGCTGCAACTCTGTCAGGCAATGGAGATTGTGGATGAGGGAATCCCTTTGGTGAACATTCTTCAGACGTCGATGAACAATGCGATGGTCATCGTCTCTGCCCGTGGCAAGGATCCGCTGACGCAGAAGGGTGCTCGTGTAGGCATCTGGAGCGTCGGTTTCGGACAGTTGGCTATCTGCATGAGCATCAAGGACCATCTGGACTATGAGTGGGTGCGCTTCGCCCAGAACGTGAACATCTTCGTTGCTGGAGCCCTCGACGCTACGTTGGCCATGAGTTATAATGAGTATTACCAGCTGGTGCAGGCTGGTGTGAAGATGACTGGCAAGAACGTGTATCGCTTCTGCGACCACGGCTACAACGTGCAGGAGGATGGCGTCTATATGACGCGCGACTACTATGTCAAGCACAAGGAACAGGCGCGCCGCTTTGCCCAGGCCAGCAAGAAAGGGTGGGAGTGGGCTGCTACTCACCCCGACGAGACGCTGGACATTGTGATGCAGTATGTTGACAAGAACCATATTGCTACTAACCGCGTCATGCAGCGTATGATGCTTAAAGAGATATTGCGCTTGCAGGTGGATCGCGAATCGAAGAAACGTGAGTTCCGACTGCGTCCCGACATGGTGAAACAGGCCAGCCGACTGATGGTCGAGAACCAGATGCTTGGTCGCGAAGTGACGTACAAAGAATTAATTGACAATTGATAATTGACAATTATGAAAAGAATCATCGCATATATCCGTCGCAAACTCTCCGTCAGAGTCAGCCTGTGGGTAGTATTCTTTGCTGCCATCATCTTCAATGTCGCCCTGGGATTCTTGTTCTATCAGGCTCGCGAGGCCGTTCGACAGGAGGCTATTAATAGTGCCACACAGATTTTGGACAAGACCTCGCTGCGCGTGGAGGGTATCTTGAACCGTGTAGAGGTGGCTTCAAACATGACCAGATGGCTGGTGCAACGCCATCCCAACAAGGCCGACTCGATGTTCGTCTATAGCCGTGGCGCGCTACTGAACAATCCCGACTTCTACACCTGTTCTATTGCCTTTGAACCTTATTATTTTAAGGACAAGGGCCGCTATTTCTCGGCTTACACCAAACACATTGGTGACAGTCTTCGAACGATACAAGGCGGCAGTGACCACTACCAGTATTTCTTTGCAGACTGGTATCTCATGCCACAACTGCTGGACAAACCCTGCTGGACAGAGCCTTATATGGATCTCGATGCGCCTACCAACACTTTTGAGATGGTCACTAGCTACTGCCAGCCCATCAAGGACAAAAATAACCAGTTTATTGGTGTCATCAACACCAGTCTGTCTATCACCTGGCTTTCGCAAACCATCTCTGCCGTCAAGCCTTATCCTAACTCCTACAGTATAATGATTGGTCGTGGCGGTACTTATTTTGTACATCCTGACACGACGAAGATTACCCGTCAGACCATCTTTACACAGACGATGGAGCAACCTGATACGGCACTCACCGCTTTAGGTTACGCCATGCAGCGTGGTGAGGAGGGTATGAAACACATGAACATCGATGGCAAAGACTGCTACGTCTTCTACAAACCGCTCGGTCAGACGGGGTGCTCGATGGCTATCGTCTGTCCCGAGAGCGACATCTTCGGAGGTTTTGACCGCCTGCGCAACAGCGTCAGAGCCATTGTCTTGGTGGGCTTGCTGCTGATGCTCTACTTATTTATCCGTATTATTACACGCGAGCTGCAGCCCCTCAGAAGACTTGCTGATGAAGCTGAGACCATCGCCTCTGGACAGTTTGATGCAATGTTGCCCGACTTCAAGCGTATTGACGAAATTGGTCAGCTGAGTCACTCGTTTGGCAACATGCAGCAGTCGCTGGTGAAATATATCGATGAACTGAAGAATACCACTGCCCAGAAGGCCTCGATAGAGAGCGACCTGCGCATTGCCAGTGGTATACAGATGGGAATGCTGCCTGAGCAGTTCCCCACAAGAGAGGACCGCGACGACGTAGAGCTCTATGCCTCGTTGACTCCTGCCAAGGAGGTGGGTGGCGACCTGTTCGACTTCTATTTCCGCGACGAGAAGCTCTTCTTCTGTATTGGTGACGTGTCAGGCAAGGGCGTTCCAGCCTCCCTCTTTATGGCAGTGACACGTTCTACCTTCCGCACTGTCTCTGCTCATGAGTCGATGCCAGACCGCATCGTGACAATCATGAACAAGACGATTGCCGACATGAACAAGAACCACATGTTCGTCACGCTCTTAGTCGGTGTGCTCGACCTGCCTACTGGACGTTTGCACTACTGTAATGCTGGCCACGATGCCCCATTGCTTATCGGTGCAGGTGTAGGCGAACTGCCCTGCGACCCCAATATCCCCGTAGGTTTTATGCCCACATGGAAGTACTCGCTGCAGGAGGCGCGTATCTTCACGGGCACCACTATCTTGCTCTTCACCGACGGACTGACAGAGGCTATGAATGCCGACTATGAGCAGTTCCAGATGGAGCGTGTCAACGAGGTGGCCAATCGTGCGCTGTCTAACCAGCAGCAGAGTCCCCGTCAGCTGATTGCCCAGATGACCGATGCCGTGCATGAGTTTGTGGGCGATGCCGAACAGAGCGATGACCTGACCATGATGGCCATTCAGTATATCAAGCAGCAGAGTGACGTGAAAATGCGGAAGAGCATCGTGCTGCCTAACGATACGCAGGAAGTGCCACGACTGAATGCTTTTGTTGATGAGGTCTGCAAGAGCGTAGGATTCGATGAAGGTAAGACGATGGAAATCAAAGTGGCTGTTGAGGAGGCCGTGGTCAACGTGATGAACTATGCCTATCCGCCTGAACAGCGTGGCGACGTAACCATTGAGGCTGCTAGTAATGATATACGCTTGAAGTTCACCATTATTGACAGTGGCAAGCCTTTCGATCCCACCGTTCAGAACGAAGTAGACACCACGCTTTCTGCTGAGGCACGAAGTATTGGCGGACTGGGTATTCACCTTATTCGTCAAAATATGGACTCTATCAACTACGAACGCGTTGATAATCTTAACGTATTGACACTGAGAAAGAAATTGATTAAATAACAAGCTAAAAAATAAAACACTATGAACGTAACACTTCAAGAACAAGACGGCAACATGGTTGCCATTCTGGCAGGCAGTCTTGATACTGCTGCTGCCGCAGAGACTGAAAAGGCAATGAGTCCTCTGAATGACGTGCAAGGAAAAAACATTATCATCGACTGCACCGACTTGGCATATATCTCGTCGGCTGGTCTGCGCATCTTCCTTGGCATCTTGCAGAATACGCAGGCTAAGGGCGGCCACGTCTATATCAAAGGAATCAACGATGCCGTCCGTGGCGTCTTTGTCATCACGGGCTTCAGCAATATTTTCGAGTTTATGTAAAACAGCATAGCTATGGAGACAGAGACTTTTCTCTTCTTGGGATTTAATCTGCATGCGTGGATTACCATTGTAACGGTACTGAGCATGTTTACTGTGTTGCTCTTCACCAAACTGAGAGCTGACGCAGTATTTCTGGGTGCCATCGCAATCCTTTTTGTAACAGGCGTATTAGAACCCAAAGAAGCATTCTCGGGCTTTAGCAGTACATCGGTCATTGTTATCGGTGTATTGTTTGTGGTGGTAGCTGGTCTGACGCATACAGGTGTGCTGCAATGGATTGTGAAAAACCTGTTGGGCCAGCCTAATTCATATCGTAAGGCCGTAGTACGACTGATGTTGCCCGTAGCCGCACTGAGTTCTTTCCTCAGCAATACAACAGTGGTAGCGCTCTTTGTGGGTATTGTGAAGATGTGGTCGAAGAAGCTGAATATCTCGCCCTCCAAACTGCTCATTCCACTGAGCTATGCATCGGGCATGGGTGGTGTGTGTACGTTGATTGGTACACCGCCAAACCTGATTATCTCTGGACTCTATACCGACCATACTGGCATCTCCATGAATGTGCTGGCCACCACGATACCTGGTCTGTTCTGTCTGTTCATCGGCGTTCTGTCTATTATCGCCATGCGTCGGCTGTTGCCTGACCGTAAGGCTCCCGAGTCAGACTCAGAAGACACGGTAGACTATACCATGGAATTGATCGTGCCTTCGACTCATCAGTCTATTGCTAAGACGATTGGCATGGCAGGGCTGTATCATGTGGAGGGCTGTCGTCTGCTGAAATGGCGCCATTTCGATGATGCTCCCGTACCTGTCAATGAGAATGAATATCTGATGGGAGGCGACCATCTGGTCTATGCCGGACATACCAAGGCTATCATGGATTTGGCCAAGGAACAAGGACTGATTCTCGGCGATGAGGTTATCAACGTAGGACGTGGCACGCTCATCTCTTCACTCATCATGATAGTGATGGTGGTGGTGTCAGCGCTTGGTATTATGCCCCTGCTGCAATGTGCTTTTCTTGCTGCTATGGCTATGTTGCTGTTCCGTTGCTGCAACGTAGACCAAGCTATGAAGGCCATCAACTGGGACATCCTGATGGTGTTTGCAGGATCGGTCGTCTTAGGACTGGCCATACAGAAGACGGGTATTGCCGAACGACTGGCCTTTGGCATCCTTGACGTCTGTGGCTCTAACCCCATCGTAGTGATGACAGCCATCTGCTTTGTCGGTACGTTTATCACTGAGTTTATCTCTAACACGGCAGCGGGTGCTATGTTCTTCCCCATTATGTATGAGGCTGCAGAGAAGCTGGGCTACGAGCCTTATCCCTTCCTGATTGCCTTGATGGTGAGTGTAAGCAGCAGCTTTGCTACACCTATCGGTTCACCTACGCACATGTTGGTATATGGACCTGGTGGCTATCGCTTCAGCGACTTTATGCGCATAGGTCTGTTGATGAACATCATCATCCTGGCTGCCAACATCTTTATCGTCAATATCGTTTATCCGCTAACACCGCTTAATCCGTAAACAATACGTATAGACAATGGCAAACGAAGCCTTAGACACCCAACTACTGGATCGTGCTCTCATATTTGCAGTCCGCGCCCATGCCGGGACCGAGCGTCGCGGCAAGGGATTCCCCTATATCGTTCATCCGATGGAGGCTGTGGAGATTGTAGCAACGATGACTGCCGACCAGGAACTGCTGGCTGCTGCTGCGCTGCATGACACTGTAGAGGACACCGATGTCACCATTGAACAAATCCGAGCAGAGTTCGGTGACCGCGTGGCTTCGTTGGTTGCTGCAGAGAGCGATGAGCCCCATCAGAAGCGTGACAGCATAGAAAACTGGCGTGCCCGTAAGCAGGCTGCTATGGATCGTCTGGCACATGGCTCGCGCGAAACCAAGATGGTGGCTCTGGGCGATAAACTCTCGAATATGCGAGCCATCGCTCGTGACTATGCCGTGCAGGGTGACGCCCTCTGGAACATGTTTCATTCCAACGACCGTAAGGATCACGAGTGGCACTACCGAGGGTTGGCTGATGCGCTCAGCGAACTGCGCGATACCTTTGCCTATAAGGAGTTCGTGCAACTCATCAATCAAGTATTCTGAAATTCATGTAATTCGACATCATAATGGGACATCAAATCAAGTTGGACTCACATGGCGAGATGCTCTTGCAGCAATACCGCGAACTACGCCCCACGCTACAGCAGTTGTCTGACGAGGCCAGTCAGATGCTGCACCACGCACTACGCGAGCAGGGCATCTATATTACTGCTATGGAGCACAGGGTGAAGACCGAGAAGTCGCTGACTGGAAAACTGGAGCTGAAGGGTGCCAAGTACAAGACTATCGACGACATCACTGACCTTGTTGGACTGCGCGTTATCACTTTCTATACTGACGAGGTGGACAAGGTGGCAGCTATTGCCAAGCGCATCTTCGACATCGATTGGCAGGAGAGTGTGGACAAGCGTAAGTTGCACGAGCTGGATGCTTTCGGCTATAACTCGCTGCACTATATCTGTCGTCTTAAGACGGGTGGTCCGCGCTTCGAATTGCAGATGCGCACGGCCTTGCAGCATGTATGGTCTACCATTGAGCACGACACCGGCTACAAGGGTGATGTGAAGATGCCCCGCGAGTACAAGCGACAATTCAGTCGTCTGGCTGGTATGATGGAACTGATAGACGACGAGTTCAGTAGACTGCGTATTGTGCTCACCGACTATCGTCGCCAGATGTTGGCACTGGTCAATAGCGGACAGTTGGCCGACGTACCGCTGTCAGCCGAAACATTCCGCAGCTATCTCGAACTGCATCCCTTCGATCGACTGAACAAACGCATCGCTGCTGTCAACCAGGCTGAGATATGGCCCGTCTCTATGATGTCCTATCTGCGCGTGCTCGAATCCTTCGGACTGGAAACCCTTGGCGACGTGCAGCAATTCATCGACGAGAACAGCGACGATGCCCATCAGTTGGCACTCTCGCAACTGGCCATTACCGACCTTGACATTCTCTCGTCGAATACAGCCTTGCAGTATCTCTGTCTAGTCTATGTGCTGAAGCACGATGGTGGGCGCGATGGCCTTATCTCGCTCTTCAACCGCATCAACGGAGAGAACGATTCCAACAGTATGCTGGCTGATATGATGTTAGAGCAAGCCCGGACACTGCCGTTTATGCAGAAGAAAGTAAAGAAATAACAGCAAATCATTACTAACTTTAATACATATCAAAAAATGAACAAGAACGAGCAATTTGTAATCACGATTAACCGTGAGTTAGGAAGTGGTGGTCGCACCGTTGGCCGCGTGTTGGCAGAGAAGTTAGGTGTGCCCTTCTACGACAAGGCACTCATTAAGGCGCTGCAGGAAAAGTATAACCTCACCGTAGAGAAGATTGAGAAACTGAAGGGCACCAAGCAGACGTGGTGGGACGATTTTATGCGCATCATGGATATTGGTCCAGGTATGAGCTCTAACTACTACCTGCCACAGAAAGGCAGTGAGGCTGATATGCTGACCAGCGAGGAGATGTTCAAGACCGAGACCTTGATATTGCAGGATCTCGCTGCTGAGAAGTCGTGCGTAGTGGCTGGTCGCAGTGGCTTCCATGTATTCCGCAACCATCCCAACCACCTGAACGTTCTTATTCAGGCTTCGATGGACTACCGTGTAGAGCGTGTGGCTCGTAAGCAGAATATGACGGAAGACGAAGCGCGCAAGACCATCGAGCGGATAGACAAGATGCGCGAAACTTACGTCAAGAAGTACACTGGCACCTCGCGCTATGATACGCGCAACTACCAGCTCGTCATCTCTGCTGATGGCAAGACGGAGGAGGAAATTGCCCAGATGATTCTGCAGTATATAGGGTAGAGGTGGTGGCTGTAACGGACGAATGCTGCCGTTTATAGTTCGGCCACAAAGGCGTCGATAGCCTCTTCCGTGAAGTGCTGCATAACCACCACATGAGCTAACTTGCCGCCAAAGCGTGGGTCGTTGTTCTGCGCCAACTGGTACTTGTGAGCCAGTTCAGGCGCAGGGCAACGCATGAATACAGTGTTGCTATATTCGTTGACCCATGCGGGATAGCCCACCTTGTCGAGCTGCTGCTTCAGATAAGCTGTCAGCTCCATAATGCGACGAGCCTGACGCGTCCATCCTTCAGCACCCACTTTCTGAACGACCCACCAGAACTTGAGTGGCTGAATAGGGTCGCGCGAACAGTTAATCATACGCATGTTCTTGTTCAGATAGGGTACGTCGAAGTCTGACTGGTTGTCATACACCTCACGCGTGCAGATGAAGAGTCCACAAGGTGAGTCGATGCCAAAGAACTTATGACCGCTGACGGCTATCGACTCAAAGCCCATCTTCTTGCTGCTCACCAGCTGACGATGCTCGGTAAAGGGCAGGTAGCCACCAAAGAGTGCTGCATCCACGTGGCGATAGACGGCAGGCAGTTCGGGGTGACGCTGGAGCACAGCGTTCAGCGCAGGCATGTCGTCGATGGCGCCCTTGAAGGTGGAACCACAGGCATAGACTACGAGTGCTGGTCGCGACGTGTCGAGTGCCTTTTCAAGTTCCTCAGGTATCATGCGTCCCATAGTGTCGCTCTTCACCAGTCGCGTCTCAAGGCTCTGCAGGTGAGCCAGTCGCATATTGGAGTAGTGAGCCTCGTCGCTCACATAGAGGATAGGTGCCTGTCCAGTCTTGTGCTTCAGGTAGTTGGCACCGAAATAGATGCCGTGATTGTTGCCGTCTGAGCCGCTATGGGTAATAAGTCCCCACCGATTATCGTCGTCGAAGTCGTAGAGTGGGGCAAAGAACTCTATAACCTCGCGTTCAAATACCTGCGACGACACCTCCCAAGGTGTATCGGTAAACGGGTCACCAGCATTATTTAGGTTCATCAGGTTGATGCCTGCAACATAGTACCACTCATAGAAGTCGCGCAACGGTGACACCTCGTTAAAAGGATATCCGAAATACTTTGGCAGCGTCTCACGCCATATCGTTGTCCATTCGTCTAATTTCGCATAGCCAGAGCTGATATTCTTATTGTCTTCCTTTATAATTCCTTCTTGTTTCATATCTCGCTTTTTTACATTCTTTGGCGCAAAGATAGCATTTTTTTCTGGAAACATGTACATATTACCAGAAAAAATATTATCTTTGCACCGTGATTCTGAAAAGAGTCATCCGTAAAGGTGTGCTTAACCGCACTTAATTGGGAATGTGAGTGAGAATCTCCTACTGTCCCGCAGCAGTGAGCTCCGTTATGGCTCTCAGACAACAAAGCCATTGAGTATTTGCTCGAGAAGGCGTCTGTGAGTGGAGTAAAGTCTGAAGACCAGCCTTTGACGTTAACAAAGCCGTTGCATCACGATGTATGGTGTCTCAGGCGTAAGTATTATTTGTTGAAATTTGGAACAAGAAGGACTATCGTATTTACGTGGTCTCTTTTTGCCAGCGCAATAGTGCGCATACGTGTATTATTATATAAGTTCAATAGGGGGAAGCTTGTCGTGAGACACACTTCCCCCTTTTTCTTTATAGTCGCCTTAGTAATTCAAGAAGAACTTTCCAAATATCTTTTATGGTGGAGAGTTCAACACGTTCACTGGTGGAGTGGGGTTCCACGATACGAGGACCGATACTGGCAATCTGGATGCCAGGATAATGCTGTACGAAGAATCCGGCTTCGAGTACGAAGTGCATAGCCACCATACGTGGACGCCAGCCCAGCACATCCTGGAACGTATTGCTAACCAGTTGCAAGAAAGGTGACTGCTGATTCTCCTGCCAAGCAGGGGCCGACATCACTACCTCAGATTCGGCGCCTCGCTGCTGGAAGATGTCGGCAATCTGTTTGCTCAGCGTTGCCATATCGTCATCAACGAAGCTACGGGTATGGGTCGATACAAAGATGTGGTCTTCCTCTGTCGTGATACGCCCCACGTTGTTCGACGTCTCAACTGTGCCTGGCATCACGTCGCTCATCTGTACAACACCTTGCGGAATTAGTTCCAGACAACTCATCAGCAACTCGAAGGCCTCCGTAGAAATGACGGAATCAAGAGGTTCGCACTTCTCGATGGTGCACGTCATCTTGGAGTCTTGCGGATATTCCTCATGCAGCCATTCATTCATCATCTCTTGCTGTGACTTGACAAATTCGCAAGCCTCGCCCGACGGTACACAAATGATGATCTCTGCTGAGGAGGCAATTGAGGCATTGGCTTCACCCAGATTGATAGAGGCCAAGTGGATGGTGTATTCGTTGTAGATGGCTGCCAAGATGGCCCATGTGGCAATAACAGCACTGCAACGGCCTTTGTTGATGTCGACGCCAGAGTGTCCGCCCAGTCCGCCTTCGAAACGGATGCGGTACCAGCGGTGCTTACCCTGAGGTACAGGCTCGCGTTTCAGTGGTATGCGGTGGAATTGCAGACAGGCTCCTGCAGCACCAGTGGTGATGGTGTCGTAGTCTTCAGAGTCGAGGTTAATCACTTTCCGACCCTTCAGGAAGTCTTTGCTCAATTGCGAAGCTCCCGACATGCCGTCTTCTTCATTGGTTGTCGTAATAACTTCCAGAGCAGGATGCTCGATGCTGTCGTTTTCGAGTACAGCCAGCGCCATTGACAAGCCGATGCCATTATCAGCACCCAATGATGTGCCACGAGCCATCATCCAGCCATTCTCTGTGTAGGGCTTAATAGGTGTATTCAACGGGTCGTTCATGCCTACACATACCATATCCATGTGATTCAGCAATACGATGGGCTCATGCGCCTCATAACCCTTGCTTGCTGGCTTACGTATCACCACGCAGTTCTCTTTGTCGCGTTCATACGAAAGATTCAGGCGTTCTGCAAACTGACACAGATAGTCGGCCACGCGCTCTTCATGGTGTGAAGGACGTGGTATCTTGTTTAGTTCACTAAAGATGCTGAAAACGCGTTCGGTAGTAATCATCTGTTCGTTCATATGAGTTTGTTATCGTAAATTATTGTTGCAAAGGTAGTAAAAATCATGGAATAAACAACATAATGCCATTTTTTTTCGTATCTTTGCAGCCATTTAAGATTTGTTGTGGATAAGGAGAGATTTATGTCGAAACTTATGAGTAAGCAAGAATAATTTGATATGATACAGCAAATTACTCGTGGTGGTAGGGTTCGCCCTTGATGATGGTGCAGGCACGATAAATCTGCTCGGTGAAGGTGAGGCGTATCATCTGGTGGGAGAAAGTCATCTTCGACAATGACAGTTGTTCGTTGGCACGACTATAGACGGTGGGGGAGAAACCGTAGGGACCACCGATGACGAAGATGAGGCGGCGGGCGGTCTGCTGTTTTTGTTCCAGCCAACGGGCAAACTCAATACTGCGGTATTCCTTACCGTGTTCATCGAGCAAGACGACGGTGTCGGACGGTTGCAGCTGTTTGAGGATGAGTTCACCCTCTGCCTGCTTCTGTTGCTCCTCGGTGAGGTTCTTCGTGTTTTTAAGTTCAGGAATGGTGACTACCTCAAAGGGCATATAATGGCCGATACGCTCTACATAGTCGTTGATGCCGGCTATGAAGTGCTTATTGACGGTCTTTCCTACCTGTATGAGAATAGTCTTCATTGGAAAATGTAAAAATTCAACGTTCAATGTTCAACGTTCAACGTGTGCTGTGGAATCCTTCGAGGTTCTCGTAGCGACGTGCCATCATGCGACGATAAATGTTGCGCAACCAATAGGGCTCAGTGAGTGTGATGGCTACGCCAATGACGAAGAGAATCCAGTAGGCCGCATCGGCTGAGAAGACGAGCTGCAACAAACTGAAGATGATATAGGGCGCAAACATCGTGGTCATAGAGACGATGATTTGCCACTTGTTCTCCATCTGGTTCTTACCTGTCAGCTTCTCGTTGAGCGGCAGCGTCTGCTTGTTGTACACAGCCATCTGGAAGAGTAGGAGGTAGATGGGTCCTGTAACGGTAAACAGGTAAGCCAATACCATAATCAAAGAGAATTTACCCATGATAACTGGTACGAGCGTAATCAGGAACGGCAGCAGCAGTACGGCACAGTAATAGTAGTACTTGGCACGTAGTAGCGTCAGGATGTTCTCCTCATGCACCATCAGCAGGTCGATATAGTTGCCTTCAGGACACATCACCTTGGTGAGGTTGACAGAACCGAAGAAGACGAAGCAGTAGAGGCAGAAGAAGTTGCGCTCGAACGAGGTGCGATAGATATCAAGGAAGGCGATGGCCAGCGAGAAGAAGGTGATGAAGCATACACCCTGAATGAAACGGCCACGGATGGCTTTGTTGCGCATGGTGCTCTTGATTTCCAACTTCAGGTATTCGCCAATCTGTCCAAAACGGTTCAGTGCCTGGAATTCTGACACGTGCTTCAGCTTTGTCTTCTCTTTTTTGCTGATTTCATCGTAGATGAGTCCCATCTGCATGTGGCGGTTAATGGCAAACAGTATCGAGAAGAGGATGACTACGATGCCGAATGTCCACCACGAGAAGATGTGGCCAGAGAGAATGTCGCCCAGGAAATCGAGGACTGCATCAATCTGGCTGTCAGAAAGTACGAAGAAAGGTACTATCAGTGAGCCATAGAATACTGCAGGCAATAGCCACCAAAGTATGTGCTGGTTGACGAGGGTGCGCACCAGCAGATACCACTGACTGTTGACCAAGACCATCAGGTGCAGCAAGCAGAGCATGCCGGTAGCAGCCCAGCCTGTCATTCCGCCACACCATACGATAAAAGTGTAGGGCAGGAACAGCGTCATCCAAATGAAATTGCCTCCGTCCAGCAGCTGCTGAATGAGGAAACACTCGATGGCACTATATTTACTAATCGGTGTCAGGAGGTATGGCTTTACCAGCATCATCGGTGTCTGCTGGGTGGCAAAACGACTGGCAAAGTCGAGGATGAGCAGGAAGGGCGTGAAGTACAGCACCATTTCCGGTGTCTGCTCCTTGGCGGCCAGCCATCCAAAGAAGGTACCGAGTGCAATAAACTCTACGGCAAAAATGGATAACATGATATATCCAAACAATTTGCCGTACTGGTTGGCCTCGAACATGACATTGCGCTTATTGCTCAACTTCACGTTCTTGCGCAATAGAAGAAACAGTTGCAGCTTATTCATTCTCAATTCTCAATTGTCAATTGTCAATTCTCAATTACCTTAGGTCGATTACTTCAGCGTTAGGGAAGTCTTTTGAATTAAAACGGAACATTCCATCGGAGAGCTTACTCTGTGTAAAGTCTTTGATGTTAATGGTTATCCAGCCCTTTTGCTGCTGCATGCGAATCTGTGATGGAATGTAAGTCTTTTGGTTGATGGTAATATACATCTCCTGAATGCCACGCTTATCGGTAGCCTTCAGATGTACGATGAAATTGCCGTTTTTCTTCTCCATTGTATATTTGTACCCTTTCTTGTACATATAGATGAAGTTATAAGGGTTGATGGCTGCCAACTCAACTTCGCTGGGATTGGCGATATTCACCTCTTCGTTCTTTCTCATGTAGGTCCATTGTGTCTTGCCGTCAAACCAGACGGTGGCCTGAGCTGTGGTTGCTTGGAACTTACGGCCCTTGATGGCAATGGTTCCGCCTGTAAAGAACCCGTCGCCCTTGATAGAGAACGAGGCCTTGGCACCCGACTTAGCAGCGACAATGCTTGCCGTCTTGTCGAGAACCTCCTTGGCGGTCTGCGCCACTGCGTGGCTAGTGAAGAGTGAACAGTGAATAGTGAATAGTGTCGCTAACACTAACCATCTGTGTTTTGTTATCCTTTCCATTGTGCTAACAGATTTTCGAGACTGTTTTCGTCCATAATTAATACTTCGCGAGGCTTGCTACCATGAGCAGCACCTACGATGCCTGCCTTCTCCAGCTGGTCCATCAGTCGACCTGCACGGTTGTAGCCGATAGCAAACTTACGCTGAATCAAACTTGTTGAACCACTCTGCTCACGAACGATGAGACGGGCGGCATCCTCGAACATCGGGTCGAGATGCTGCATATCCACGTCGCGACCTTCACCGCCACCTTCACCGTCGTCGGTGTCAGGCTCTGGCAGTTCGAAGGCAGAGATATATCCTTGCTGGTCGGAGATGAATCTGTTGATCTTCTCCACCTCTGGCGTGTCAACAAAGGCGCACTGTACACGAACGGGTTCGCCTCCATTCAGGTAGAGCATATCACCACGACCTACCAACTGCTGGGCACCTGGACGGTCGAGGATGGTACGTGAGTCGATCATGGCACCGACACGGAAGGCGATACGACTTGGGAAGTTGGCTTTGATGGTACCAGTGATGATATTCGTCGTAGGACGCTGGGTAGCGATAATCATGTGGATACCTACGGCACGAGCCAGCTGGGCAATACGTGCGATAGGCAGCTCGACTTCCTTGCCAGCGGTCATAATCAGATCACCGAACTCATCAATGACAACCACAATGTATGGCATGAAGCGATGGCCGTGCTCAGGATTGAGCTGGCGTTCGATGAACTTCTTGTTATACTCCTTGATGTTACGAGCTTGAGCCATCTTCAGTAGGTCGTAGCGCGTATCCATCTCCTTACACAGTGAGTTGAGCGTACGGATAACCTTGGTGACGTCGGTGATGATGGGCTCTTCACCGTCATCGGGAATCTTGGCGAGGAAGTGCTTCTCAATGCTACTATAAACGCTGAACTCCACCTTCTTGGGGTCAACGAGCACAATCTTTAACTCTGCGGGGTGCTTCTTGTATAATAAAGAAGTAATGATGGCATTCAGACCAACAGACTTACCCTGACCAGTGGCACCAGCAACGAGCAGGTGGGGAGCCTTGGCGAGGTCAAACATGAAGACCTCGTTGGTAATGGTCTTACCGACAGCACAAGGCAGCTCCATCGTCGACTCCTGGAACTTCTTCGAGTCAAGGATAGAGCGCATAGACACTGTGGCAGGCTTAGCGTTAGGAACCTCAATACCGATAGTACCCTTACCAGGAATAGGAGCGATGATACGGATACCCAGCGCAGAGAGCGACAGGGCGATATCGTCTTCCAGGTTGCGAATACGAGAGATACGTACACCAGGAGCGGGCGTAATCTCGTAGAGCGTAATGGTAGGACCAACGGTAGCCTTGATGCTGCTGATCTCTACGCCGAAGTTGCGCAGCACGTCAACAATACGGTTCTTGTTGGTGTTCTGCTCGTTCATGTCGATGAACGGCTTGCCGTCGCTCTCGTACTGCTGCAGCAGGTCGAGGGTGGGATAGCGGTAGTTCTCGAGGTCGCGCTTGGGATCGTAGGGGGTTGAGATGTCACCGTAGTTGCCTACAACGGTCTTGCCGTGGGCAGACTCCTCTTCTTCAGTCTCCTCGATCACGAATTCTGTGTCGTCAGCCTCGTCGGGAGTGTCTTCTGTAGGGCTGTCAATAGTTGTGTCAGCAATGTCCTCCTGATCATCGTCCTTCTCGTCCTCCTTCTGCTGGGGCGTGTTAAGGTCGAAAATGACTTCTTCTGTCTCAGGATTGTCATAGACGCGGCCGTCGTCAGTATTCTCGTTAGTCGTCGGTTCTTCTTCGCCGCTGCCTACATTGATGGTCATGGGTATCTTCTTCAGGTAGTGTAGCGGATTGAAGAACTTGCGGATAATGATGACCGTCTCCATGCTGAGGTAAACGAGGAAGGCTACCGCTGACAAACCAAGGATGGCGGTTAGACCAGGTACGCCCAACAAACCTTCAATCTGCTGACAGAGAGCCAGACCGTGGTCGCCACCAGGGTTGAAGCAGGCATCGTCAAAGAAGGGGGCCAGGAATTTGGCCATGGTGATAGAAGACCAAACCATGACAATGGTCAGTGACATGAACCATTTCAACAGACGTACCTTGTAAGCACGCATCATGGTAACTGCCACCATCATCATGAAGATGGGAACGAAGAAGGCTGAAAGGCCAAAGCATCGCTTGATGAAGAAGTGCGATGCATAGGCACCCAACGAACCGCATGAGTTCTGGAACTCACGCGCCTCATTCATGATTTCGCCGTCACGTGGCGACTCTATCAGACTCTGGTCGGCAGCGCCTGTGGTAAAGTAGGAGATGAAGGCCCATATCAGGTAGCCTGCAATGATAAGCAGACAGAAACCTATTACGAAATTGATGCGTTCGTTGAAAAATATCTTGTCGATTCCTAAAGCCTCACGCAGTGAGGATGCTGTCTTTTCGGAAGCTTTGCTTGTTTTCTTTTTTGCCATACGTTAATAGATGATTTTGAAATGCAAAATTACAAATTATTTCTTATATTTAATTATAAAATGACGGTTTTTTTATTTATTTTCACTAACTTTGCACCCCAAATGAAGAAAACAATATATAGCAAATACGATAAATCTAAGATTGGTACCCTGCCACGTGTACTTTTTGAAGGACGCATTGTGGTGGTCTTGACAGAACATGAAGCCGAGAAAGCGGTTCGCTTCTTGTTGTCGCAACCTATCTTGGGTATAGATACGGAGACTCGCCCGTCGTTTAAGAAGGGACAGGTGCATCAGGTGGCACTCCTTCAGGTGTCGAGCTACGATGTGTGTTTCCTCTTCCGCCTGAATCAGTTGGGTATGTCACCATCGGTCAGACGCCTGCTGGAAGATACTACGGTACCCAAGATTGGCCTATCGTTGCGCGACGACCTAAACTCGCTGCATCGTATCGGTGATTTTGAAAAGGGCAACTTCGTAGACCTGCAAAACTGTGTCAGCGAGGTGGGTGTGAAAGATATGAGTCTTCAGAAACTGTATGCCAACTTCTTCGGACAGCGCATCTCCAAGCGAGAGCAGTTGACTAATTGGGAGGCAGACATCTTAAGTGATAAACAGAAGTTGTATGCTGCCACCGATGCATGGTCGTGTATCATGCTCTATGAAGAGCTGTTGCGACTGGAACAGACGGGCGATTACGAACTGATAAACATTGATGATCATGAAACAAATACGGCTGCGTAAAGGTAAGGAAGAGAGCCTCAAGAGGTTCCATCCATGGGTGTTCTCGGGTGCTATTGCCCAGATTGACAAAGGTGTCAGTGAGGGTGAAGTGGTACGTGTGGTGACTAATTCGGGCGATTTTATCGCCGTTGGCCACTACCAGGAAGGCTCTATTGCCGTGCGCGTCCTGACATTCTCTGATGTGCAGATTGACGATGAATTCTGGTATTCCCGTCTGTCGTCTGCCTTGCAGATGCGTCAAGCCATTGGCATCGCTGACAACCCCAACAACAATACTTACCGACTGGTGCATGGTGAGGGCGACAACCTGCCAGGCTTGATTGTCGACGTGTATGGTCAGACGGCCGTGATGCAGGCTCACTCTATTGGTATGCATCTGTGTCGCAAGGATATAGCTCGTGCGCTGGCCGACGTGATGAAATCGCGCGTTTCACATATTTACTATAAGAGCGAGACTACGCTGCCTTTTATGGCAGCTGATGATATGAACGGATTCTTGGTAGGCGGTTCTGACGATAATATCGCTACTGAGAATGGTCTGAAGTTCCGCGTAGACTGGTTGAAAGGCCAGAAGACGGGATTCTTTGTCGACCAGCGTGAGAACCGCTCGCTGCTGGAGCATTATGCGAAGGGTAAGCGCGTCTTGAATATGTTCTGCTATACGGGTGGTTTCTCGTTCTATGCCATGCGTGGTGGTGCCGAACTCGTACACAGTGTAGACAGTTCGGCGAAAGCCATCGAACTGACCAAGCAGAATGTGGAGCTGAACTTCCCAGGTGATGCTCGTCATGAGGCCTATTGTGAGGATGCCTTTAAGTTTCTGGAGGGTATTGGAATGCCAAAAGCCAATAGCCAAAAGCCAATAGCCAGTTACGACCTCATCATCTTGGACCCGCCAGCCTTTGCCAAGCATCGTGGTGCCCTGCATAATGCACTGAAGGGCTATACGCGACTCAACCAGAAAGCCTTCGAGAAAATCGAGAAGGGCGGTATACTCTTTACATTCTCTTGTTCGCAGGTAGTTACGAAAGACCATTTCCGCAATGCGGTGTTTACTGCTGCGGCATTGGCCAAGCGCAAGGTGCGCATCCTGCATCAGTTGCATCAGCCAGCCGATCACCCCATTAATATCTATCATCCTGAGGGTGAATACCTGAAAGGCTTAGTGCTCTATGTGGAGTAAGGTTGCTCAATATGTAGAAAAGTATAAGCTGCTTAACCCCAACGAATTATATCTTGTTGCTTTAAGTGGCGGTGCAGATAGCGTGGCGCTATTGCTGCTGCTTAAAGATGCCGGTTTCAACGTGCATGCGGCCCATTGTAATTTTCATTTGCGGGGTGTAGAGTCGGATAGGGATGAGGCGTTCTGCGAACAGTTGTGTGCTGTAGAAAATGTCCCGTTTCATCGTGCTCATTTTGACACCCGTGCGTATGCTGAACTGCATAAGGCAAGCATTGAGATGGCAGCACGGGAGTTGCGCTATCGTTGGTTTGAGCAACTGCGCAAGGATATAGGGGCAGCAGGCATCTGTGTTGCGCACCACCGTGACGACTCTGTAGAGACGGTTATTCTGAATATGGTTCGCGGCACTGGTGTGCATGGTCTGACGGGCATTCGTCCTCGCAACGGCTATATCCTAAGACCTCTTTTGTGTGTCTCTCGTGCTGAAATTGAGGATTATCTGACGAAGAAAGGGCAGAAATATGTCACCGACAGCACCAATCTGGAGGATGAAGCCACGAGAAACAAGGTGCGTCATCATATCATTCCTGAATTGCAACAGCTCAATGGCAAGGCGCTGGAAAATATTCAGCGTATGACAGAGCGTGTGACGGCTGTTGAAGCGCTTTTAGAGGATTATAAAGCCAAAAACTTACATACAGAAGCAGGGAGGGTGATTATACGGAAGTGTAACGTTCTTAACGACTATCTGCTCTATGAGTTGCTGGCTGACTATGGTTTCAATTCGGTCCAAGCGTCTCAGATATATGCTTCTATGTGTGCAGACAGTGTTGGAAGTGTCTTTTCTTCAGCTGATTACAATCTGCTCGTGGATAGGAACTGCTTGCTGGTAGAACCACATTGCAAGCCATTGAAACCGCTCGTTATTCCCGAAACGGGTACCTATATTCTGGACGAAACACGCAAAATCCGCGTTGAAAGCGGCGTTTTTCCCATATCCAAAGATCCGTTTGTGGCCACGCTTGATGCTACAAAGGTATGTTTTCCGCTGACGGTTCGTCAGGTGGAAGCTGGTGACTGGATGGTGCCGTATGGTATGAAGGGACGCAAATTGTTGAGCGATCTGATGACTGATTTGAAGATGTCAATCTTTGATAAAAGGAAACAACTTGTAGTTACTGATAATCAAGGTATTATTGTTTGGGTTGTTGGTCTTCGTGTTAGCCAGTTATCAGCTGTTTCTGTGTCTGTGTTAACTGTACCCGATTCTCGCTTAGCTGTTCCCGTTCTTCGCCTGAGCTTATTGTAAGGTGTTCTCGTTTTAACATTTTATAGCTACCAATAAATTTGGTAGAATAAAAAAATATGCTTACCTTTGCAGTTCATAAGAAAAAGGTAAAGAAAATATCGATATTTATGAGTAAGAGATTTGCCGAACACAACGGCTTGAATTTGACGCAGACGAACAATGACGTGCTGCAGATGTGGAAGGAGAAAAACGTCTTCTGGCGCTCCGTGACGGAGAGGGAAGGTTGTCCGCAGTTTGTATTCTTTGAGGGTCCTCCCTCAGCAAACGGTCATCCTGGAATCCATCACGTGTTGGCGCGTAGCATCAAGGATACCTTCAATCGCTATAAGACCATGAAGGGCTTCCAGGTGAAGCGTAAGGCTGGTTGGGATACTCACGGACTGCCCGTAGAATTGGGCGTCGAGAAGGAGTTGGGCATTACCAAGGCCGATATCGACAACAAGGAGAGCGACAAGTATATCTCTACAGAGGACTATAACAAGAAGTGTCGCGAGAATGTGATGATGTATACGCAAGAGTGGCGTGACCTGACAGAGAAGATGGGTTACTTCGTTGACCTTGACAATCCCTACATCACCTATGACAACAAGTATATCGAGACACTGTGGTGGCTGCTGAAGCAGTTCTATCAGAAGGGGCTGCTGTATAAGGGCTATACCATCCAGCCGTATTCTCCCGCTGCCGGTACAGGTCTTTCGAGTCATGAGTTGAACCAGCCTGGTTGCTATCGTGACGTGAAGGATACCACCTGTACTGCCCAGTTCAAGATGAAGAATCCTAAGCCTGAGATGGCACAGTGGGGTACGCCATACTTCCTCGCGTGGACCACAACACCATGGACGTTGGCTGCTAACTCAGCACTCTGCGTAGGTCCGAAGATTGACTATGTAGCTGTTCAGACCTACAACCCATACACTGCCGAGCCAATTACTATTGTAATGGCTGAGGCTCGTCTGAATGCTTATCTGCCCGCTGAGGGGGCCATCACCGATGGTGGTGAACTGCCTGCATACGAGAAGGGCGCTAAGTTGATTCCTTATCGTATCGTTGCTCGCTACAAGGGTACTGACCTCGTTGGAATGGAGTATGAACAGCTGATGCCCGCCATCAAACCTATGGGCGAGGCTTTCAAGGTGATTCCTGGTGACTATGTAACCACCGACGATGGTGCTGGTATCGTGCATATTGCTCCTAACTTCGGTGCTGATGACGCCTTCGTGGCTAAGAAAGCTGGCATCTGTCCTATCGTGCTGATTGACAAGAAGGGTGCTGAGCGTCCTGTTGTTGACTTGCAGGGTAAGTACTTTGTCATCGAAGATCTCGACGCAGACTTCGTCAAGAACTATGTTAACGTGGAGGAGTGGAACAAATTCGCTGGTCGTTACGTGAAGAACGCTTACGATGATACGCTGACTGATAAGGACGAGACGCTGGATATCTCTATCTGCATGGATCTGAAGGCCCAGAACAAGGTGTTCAAGATTGAGAAGCACGTCCACAACTATCCTCACTGCTGGCGCACCGATAAGCCCGTACTCTATTATCCGCTGGATTCGTGGTTTATCAAGTCGTCTGCTTGCAAGGAGCGCATGTCGGAACTCAACAAGACCATCAACTGGCAGCCTGAGTCAACAGGTACGGGTCGCTTCGGCAACTGGCTCGACAATTTGAATGATTGGAACCTCTCTCGTTCGCGTTTCTGGGGTACTCCGCTGCCTATCTGGCGCTCAGAAGACGGTGAGGAAATCTGCATCGGTTCTGTAGAAGAACTGTATAACGAGATTGAGAAGGCTGTCAAGGCAGGCTTCATGAAGAGCAATCTGCTGAAGGATCAGGGCTTCGTACCTGGCGATATGAGCAAGGAGAACTACGATAAGATAGACCTGCACCGTCCTTATGTGGACTATATCGTGTTGGCTTCTCCAACGGGTAAGCCCATGAAGCGCGAGTCAGACCTGATTGACGTCTGGTTTGACTCTGGCTCTATGCCTTACGCACAGATTCACTATCCTTTCGAAAACCGCGATCTCATCGATAAAGGTACTGCCTTCCCCTGCGACTTCATCAACGAGGGCGTTGACCAGACGCGTGGTTGGTTCTTTACCTTGCATGCCATTGCTACGATGATTTTCGACAGCGTGGCCTTCAAGAACGTGATCTCTTCTGGTCTCGTGCTCGATGCCAAGGGTAACAAGATGTCAAAGCACGTGGGCAACGTGGTGAATCCGTTTGAGATGATTGAGAAGTACGGTTCTGACGCTGTACGTCTCTATATGATGACTAACTCAGAGCCTTGGGATAACCTGAAGTTTGACCCAGAGGGTGTGGATGAGATTCGTCGTAAGTTCTTTGGTACCTTATATAATACATATAGCTTCTTTGCGCTGTATGCTAACGTAGATGGCTTTGAGCCCTCTGCTACTCCTGCTGTCTCTGCAGCAAATAAGCCTGAGATTGACCGCTGGATTCTCTCTTCGCTCAATACGCTTATCAAGAAGGTTACCGCTGAGCTCGACGGCTTCGACCCGACCCGTGCTGGCCGTTTCATTGACGCCTTTGTCAATGACGACCTCTCTAACTGGTACGTCCGCCTGAACCGTAAACGTTTCTGGGGTAAGGAGATGAGTGATGACAAGCGTTCGGCCTACGAGACACTTTATACCTGTCTGATGACTGTCAGCAAACTGTTGGCACCATTCGCCCCGTTCTATGCAGACCAACTGTATAAGGATCTGGGTGGCGAGAAGGACAGCGTACACTTGGATTCATTCCCTGTAGCTGACGAGTCGCTGATTGATAAGGATCTGGAGGCACGCATGGAGATGGCACAGAAGATTACCTCTATGGTACTCGCCCTGCGTCGTAAGGTTAATATCAAGGTGCGTCAGCCACTGCAGGCCATCATGATTCCTGCTACCGACGAGCAGCGTAAGCACATCGAGGCTGTGAAGGACCTGATTATGAACGAGGTGAACGTCAAGGAGCTGAAGTTCGTGGAGGGTGCTGGCATCCTGGTGAAGAAGGTGAAGTGTAACTTCCGCGTGATGGGTAAGAAGTTTGGTAAGCAGATGAAGGCTGTTGCTGCTGCAGTCGATGCACTGACCCAGGAGCAGATTGCCGAACTGGAGACCAATGGTACCATCGGCATCAATGTGGAAGGTAACACGTTGACTGTTGAGGTGGCCGATGTGGACATCATCAGCGAGGATATCCCTGGCTGGCTGGTTGCTAACGAAGGCGCGCTGACCGTAGCCCTTGAGGTGGAACTCACCGATGAGTTGAAACAGGAGGGTATGGCTCGTGAAATCATCAACCGCGTACAGAATATCCGTAAGGAGAGTGGTTTGGAGATTACCGACCGTATCAGCATAACGCTGGCTCCACAGGCAGAGATTGAGACTTCTGTTAAGGCCTTTGGCGAGTATATCAAGACACAGGTGCTGGCTGACAGCATCGAGATTGCTGCTAATGACGGTACAGAGGTTGACTTTGATGACTTTAAACTGAACATTAAAATAGCTAAAATCTAATAATTATGGCAGACAAAACACGTTACTCGGATGAGGAACTCGAGGAGTTCCGCGAGATTATCAATGAAAAGCTGGCATTGGCCAAGCGTGACTACGACCAAATGATGCGCGTTCTGATGAATCAGGACTCTAACGATGTCGACGATACTTCTCCTACGTATAAGGCTTTGGAGGAGGGTAGTGCTACCCAGTCGAAGGAAGAACTGATTTCGCTGGCAGCTCGTCAGCAGAAGTTCATTCAGGGCTTGAAGGCTGCACTGACCCGCATCGAGAACAAGACCTACGGCATTGACCGCATTACCGGTAAGCTCATTCCTAAGGAGCGTCTGCGTGCCGTACCTCATGCTACTCTTAGCGTAGAGTCGAAACTGGCTGGTAAGAAGTAATCGATGGACAGACAGCAGATCGTAAGACGCGGCGTGTTGGTCACACTCATTGTGGTGGGTGTTCTCTTGGTAGACCAACTCATCAAGATATGGGTAAAGACTAACATGACGCTTCACGAACAGATAGAGATTTTGTCGTGGTTCAAGATTGTGTTTATCGAGAACAACGGCATGGCCTATGGCATGGAGATAGGCTCAAAACTGGTATTGAGCCTATTCCGTGTGGTGGCCATCTCTGTATTAGCCTATTATATGGTGGGCTTGGTGAAGCGTCAGGCGCGATGGGGCTATCTGGTATGCCTGTCGATGATTATGGCTGGTGCTGTCGGCAACCTGCTCGACTCTATGTTCTATGGGTTGGTATTCAATGCTTCTTCTGAGTTTTATACCTCCTATTTCGTACCCTTTGGAACGGGTTACGCGCCTTTCCTGATGGGTAAGGTAGTCGACATGTTCTATTTCCCATTGATAGTGACAACGTGGCCTGACTGGGTTCCCGTAGTGGGTGGTAATCCCTATGTGTTCTTCAGTCCCATCTTCAACTTTGCCGATGCTTCCATCTCGGTAGGTGTCGTCATGTTGCTGTTGTTCTATCGTAAGGAAATCGGTGAGATATCTCTTAAGAAAAAGCCCAAGGTTGATGAAGCATAGTGCTCTGTATGTCATACTGTTAGTCTTGATGACAGTGGGGTGTAAACCTAAGGTGCCATCAGAACTCGTCCAGCCAGACGATTTGGAGGATATCCTTTATGAATATCATTTGGCTCAGTCGATGGCACGTAATGAGCACACTTTAGATGCCAGCTATAATCAGACGAAGTATTTCTTGGCAGTATTAGAGAAACATCATGTGTCTGAAGCCGTTTTCGATTCGTCGCTCGTCTATTACTATACACATGCAGAACGCCTAAAGGATATCTATGCAAATGTCTATGAACGTTTGGCTAACGATGCCAAGAAGTTGGGCGCTTCGGTGGGTGACATCAATCGTTATTCGCAGTATAGTGAAACGGGTGATACCGCCAATATCTGGCGAGACGAGACGGCTATGCTCTTAATACCACATCCTACCAAGAACCGCTTTGATTTTGTCATCAAGGCTGATTCTACTTTTAAGGTGGGTGACTCGTTTATGTTCCAGTTTGTTGCTGAGCATATCTGGCAGAGTGGTTCAAAAGATGCTATTGTCTGCATTAAGACCATGTACGAGAAGGACAGCGTCCTGCAATCAGTGAATCATGTGTCGATGTCTGGTATTTCACAATTGCGTGTACCGTCGAATACAACGCTGAACATTAAGGAACTGCGCGGATTTATCTATTTGCCTCAAGGTGAGGATAATAATGAAGTGCGTCGTTTGATGTTTATCAATCAGATACAGTTAATCAGATTCCATAACAAGGAGATTCAAGTACAACATGAAAACGATTCTACCGCCATCGTCAAGACGGATAGCCTGCCACGAGTTGATATTACCAGAGGGGCAAAGCAAGACACTCTGCGTCATAACCTTGGAACAGGGCTACGTAGTAAGAATGCACCCTTTAGAAGGGGAGGAACCACAAACAGAGTGGTTGCAGGGCAGAATCGAGTTGAAAAAACAGAATAACGGCCTTCGGGCTTATTATAAGGGTAAACTATTAACTTAAAATTTAAAGACTATGAATACAAAAGTACGTTTAGCGGTTATGAACTTCCTGGAGTTCGCCGTATGGGGAGCTTACCTCACCTGTATGGGTAACTATCTTGTTTCAGCAGGATTGGGCGATAAAATCTCTTGGTTCTATGCTATTCAGGGTATTGTAAGTATCTTTATGCCAACCTTGATGGGTATTGTTGCCGATAAGTATATTCAGCCACAGCGCTTGTTGGGTCTTTGTCATTTGATAGCAGGCGCATTCATGATTAGCTGCTGGTGGATGGGAGAGCAGGCCGGTTTTGGTAACGAGTTGCCTAACAAGTCATTGTTTATTGCGCTCTATACCTTAAGTGTCGCCTTCTTTATGCCCACCATTGCGCTGACCAATACTGCTGCATTTGCTATCTTGAAGAAAAACGGCATGGACACCGTGAAGGATTTCCCTCCCATTCGTGTACTCGGAACAGTCGGTTTCATTGCCACCATGTGGTTCGTTAACTGTGCTTTCATTGATGATAGTGGCTTTGGCTTTACCTTGGGCGAGAATGCTTATAAGTTCCAATACACCTATATGCAGTTCTTCGTATCTGGTATTCTGAGTCTTGTACTTTTTGCCTACTGCTATACACTTCCTGAGTGTAAGTTGGAGAAGAAAGAGGGTAAGGTATCGCTAGTAGAGAGTTTAGGATTGAATGCTTTCAAACTCTTCAAGCGTCGTCAGATGGCCCTGTTCTTCATTTTCTCAGCATTGTTAGGTATGTGTCTGCAGGTAACCAATGGTTTTGCTGGTCCTTTCATTACTCATTTTAAGGGAATACCAGAGTTTGCCGACACCTTTGCTGCCAACAATGCTACCTTGTTGACGTCTATCTCGCAGATTAGTGAGGCACTGTGTATCCTGATGATTCCCTTCTTCCTGAAGCGTTTTGGCATCAAGATTGTGATGCTGATGTCTCTCTTTGCATGGGTGTTCCGTTTCGGATTCTTTGGCGTAGGTAATCCTGCAATGCCTGGTGTGATTTTCTTCATTCTCTCTTGCATCGTATATGGTGTCGCCTTCGACTTCTTTAATGTTTCGGGTGGTATCTTCGTTGACCAGGAGTGTGAGCCCAGTATCAAGGCATCTGCTCAGGGCTTGTTTATGATGATGACCAATGGTCTGGGTGCTACCATCGGTACCCTGGCTGCTGGCGAGATTGTGAATAGTTATTGCCATTTGGAAAATGGATTCCTCGTAGGTGACTGGGAGACTTGCTGGTTTATCTTTGCCTCATTTGCGCTGGTAGTAGGTATTGCCTTTGCCATCGTCTTCAAGCCTGAGAAGAAACCCATTACAAACGTTGAACATTGAACGTTGAACATTGAACGTTGAACATTGAACGTTGAACATTGAACGTTGAACGTTGAATAAAAGAGATAATATTGATGAAAGAGGTCAGATTCTTCTACGTCCCTGATGCAGCCAATCAAACGGAGTTGCCTGCAGACGAAGCGACACACGCTCTGCGTGTGCTTCGTCTGCATGAGGGTGACGAGATGATGCTGATGGATGGTGTTGGCAACTATTATCGTGCAGAGGTGGCATTAGCTCATGGCCACCATTGTCAGTACACCATCAAGGAGACGCTACCCCAAGAGCGTCAATGGCAGGGACATGTGCACTTAGCTATTGCTCCTACCAAGATGATGGACCGAATGGAATGGATGTTAGAAAAGGCTGTGGAGGTAGGTGTTGACGAGATTACCTTCCTCGATTGTCAGTTCTCAGAACGAAGCATTGTCAAGCTGCCTCGTGCAGAGAAGATCGTGATTGCCGCCACCAAACAGAGTCATAAGGCTTGGCTGACAACCCTCCATGAGATGACATCGTTTAATGACTTCATCAATCAGCCTCGTAGCTGTCGAAAGTATATCGCCCACTGTTATGAGGAGATTCCTCGTACATACCTGTTTGATGAGTTGCGTAAGCCCGCTGATACTGAAGATGCTTTGGTGCTTGTAGGCCCTGAGGGTGACTTCTCTATCGATGAGGTTCGCAAAGCAGTAGCCAACGGCTATCAATCAGTTCATCTGGGTAAGAGTCGTCTGCGAACAGAGACGGCAGGTCTTTCTGCAGTAATGATGATGCAACTGTCAAAAGAACAATGATAAAAACCAATAAACAATAGATTAAGACTATATGACTGACGAGAAAATCATGGCAACCATCAAGCCCGACGGGGAATGCTGGCAGCCGGAAATTGAGAAAATGCCACGCGAGCAACTCAGACAGCTCCAAGTACAGAAACTGAAAGCGAGCATCAATGTCGCATTGAAGTCGCCTTTCTACAAGAAGCGTTTGGGCGAGTTGGGCATTACGGCTGATTCTATTCAGACACCTGAGGATATTCGTAAGATTCCTTTTACCACGAAGCAAGACCTTCGTGAGAACTATCCTTTTGGTCTCGTTGGTGGCAATATGGATGATGCCATTCGTATCCATTCAACAAGTGGTACTACGGGTCATCCTACTGTTGTGACTTATTCTGAACACGATATCTGTTCGTGGGCTAACATGATTGCTCGTGATATGTATATGGTAGGCTGTCGCAAGAGCGATGTCTTCCAGAACTCCAGTGGTTATGGTATGTTTACGGGTGGCCTTGGCTTCCAGCATGGTGCTGAGTGGTTGGGAGCTACTACAGTACCTGCTGCTGCTGGTAACTCTAAGCGTCAGATTATGTTCATCAAGGACTTTGGTACTACCTGTCTGCACGCCATTCCTTCTTATGCTATCCGTCTGGCAGAGGTGTTCCAGGAGGAAGGTATTGATCCTCGTAGCACGAAACTGCGTACCTTGTTTATTGGTGCTGAGCCTCATACTGAAGAACAGCGTCAGCGTATCGAGCGTCTGTTGGGCGTCAAGGCCTATAACTCGTTTGGTATGACCGAGATGAATGGCCCTGGTGTAGCCTTCGAATGTAAGTATCAAGATGGCATGCACCTGTGGGAAGATAACTATATCATCGAGATTGTTGACCCTGACACGTTGGAGCCCGTGCCCGATGGAGAAATCGGTGAGATGGTGCTGACCACACTTGATCGTACCATGATGCCTATCCTTCGCTACCGTACGCGCGACCTCACCCGTATCATTCCTGGTGAGTGTAAGTGTGGACGTACTCATCGCCGCATCGACCGTATCAAGGGACGTACTGATGATATGTTCATCATCAAGGGTGTCAATGTGTTCCCCATGCAGGTGGAGAAAATTCTGGTTCAGTATCCTGGTCTGGGTTCTAACTACCTGATTACCCTCGATACAGAGGATGATAACGATATCATGACTGTGGAGGTTGAACTGGATGGCCTGAATACTGATGTCTATCCCGAATTGCAGAAGATGACGCGCGATATTCAGCGTGCACTGAAGGACGAGATTCTGCTTACGCCGCGTGTAAAACTTGTCAAGAAGGGTTCTTTGCCTGTCAGCGAAGGCAAGGCTGTTCGTGTTCATGACCTGCGACCGGGTAGGGGATAACGCTTCGCTAGTGAAAAGTGAAAAGTGAAGAATTGAATTGAGAATGAGATCATTGTTATTTGCACTGTTGTTGACGCTTGCTAACGGCGCCTTCGCTCAGACAAAGATGAGCGAAGCACTGAAGAGTATGCCCGACTCGTTGATGCCATATCTGACCCATAATAACCGGTTGGACTGCATTGACTTCCGTGAGGCCAATATGAAGGCTGAGGTTCGTAATGTGTTTGAAGGTAAGAGTGAACTGCTTCAACTCACCAGTAACTACGCATTCTTCCGCCTGAGCGAAGCGTCTTCTGTTGAACTCTGTCTGTTGGATGCTGAAGGACAACAGCTCATCTGTATGATTCAAACCTACGGCACAGATTTGCGCGAGAGCGTCATCTCTTTCTATACCACTTCTTGGCAGCAGTTGCCTACTGCTCAGTATCTTCCTGTTGCGCATGAAGGTCTTGCTGCACGCTACGATGCCGAGCAAATGGTATTAACGCTTGAAGGCAATAATTACCTGAACCGTGCGGCAATGGAAGAGCAGAAAGAAGAAGAGAAAGTGCAAACAAAACTTAAATGGTGTAACTCTGTATTTAAGGAAAGTTAAATATTGATATTAAAATACCATAAAAACTTGCAGATTGTAAGAAATAGTTGTATTTTTGCAGTGTGTTTTTCATGGTATTAGATTATTAAGGTTAATTTAAAAGTTGATTGTCGTGAGACAATCAATTTTTATTTATGCCTATTTGAACACCATTTATGGATATTTTTTGGAGAGATCATAACATAGAGAAAGGGAACCCGAATGGGCTCCCTTTTCTTGTTTGTTTGGAATAAATTATTTGTTTTGTTCTCTTAGGCCTGAGCTTCAGGGATTACTGAAACATAGCTCTTGTCGCGCTTGCCCTTGTGGAACTCTACAGTTCCGTCAACAAGTGCATACAGAGTGTCGTCCTTACCCATAGCAACATTGTTACCTGCGTTGTGCTTAGAACCACGCTGGCGAACGATGATGTTGCCTGCTACTACCTTCTGACCGCCGAAAATCTTAATGCCCAGTCGCTGAGCTGCACTCTCGCGGCCGTTCTTAGAACTACCTACACCTTTCTTATGTGCCATAATGTTGTTCCTCCTAAATTTTAAGCGATTACTGATTTAACTTCTACCTGGGTGTACTGCTGACGGTGACCGTTGCGCTTGCGAGAGTCCTTACGACGCTTCATCTTGAACACGATAACCTTCTCACCCTTTACGAGAGGATTAACCACCTCGCATACTACCTTTGCACCATCTACGGTGGGTGCGCCTACCTGTACTGAACCTTCTTTGTCGACAAGCAGTACCTTGTCGAATTCAACAGTCTTACCGGCTTCCACATCTTTCATGTGGTTAACGAAGAGCTTCTTGCCCTCCTCAACCTTGAACTGCTGACCGTTGATCTCTACAATTGCGTACATTGTTTTTTAATTGTTTAACGGGTTTTTCTGCGTGGCGTGTCACCTCGTGCGACAGCTTCTTTGGGCCACAACAGACCAAATCGGCTGCAAAGGTACTGCTTTTAATCGAGAATTGAGAATTGAGGATTGAGAATTGTATCTAAACTTAAGAAAGTTTAACAATTGAGATAATGACACAAATAAAGCGGTGACCCTCACAGGCAACCGCTCTATATCTTCAATAGGTATTAGTCCTTTTTAAGGTAAAAAGATTGTTTTCAGGATAACGGGTGCAAAGTTACGACTATTTTTGAGATTACCAAAACTTTTTCTGCTTAATTTTTCTCCTAATTTGCTGTGTGCCCGCACAATTAACAAATATTTGCAAACAAGTATGGAATAGATGCCTTTTATCTAAAAAAATAGATGTTTTATCCTAAAAGTTTGTGTCAAAAATAATACGTGCACCATGGCTATTGTTAAAATAGCTGGTGCACGTATTTAGAATACTGTGTTTTGTGCTTTACTTGATGGCAATCCTCACTTAATCGCAATCTTATCTACGCGCTTCTGGTGGCGACCACCTTCAAAGGTAGCGGTGAAGAATTCATCCATGATCTTCTCTGCCATCTTGTTGTCGATAAAGCGACCAGGCATCACGAGCACGTTAGCATCGTTGTGCTGACGAATCAGATGAGCAATCTCAGGAATCCAGCACAAGCCAGCGCGAACCTGCTGGTGCTTGTTCAGCGTGATGCTGATACCTTCACCTGAGCCGCAGATGGCAATACCAGGATAAACCTCGCCACTCTCGATACCCTTAGCCAGTGCATGGCCATAGTCGGGGTAGTCGACTGATGCATCACTCCACGTGCCATAATCCTTATAAGGATAGCCGTGCTCCTCCAAATACTGGAGAACGTATTTCTTTAATGGGTAGCCTGCATGGTCACAGGCTACACCAACTGTCTTTACTTCCATAATTGTCAATGTTTAATTGTCAATTATCAATTATCAATTATTTATTCTCAATTAAGCCAGCAGCTTCTTCACCTGCTCATATACATTCTGGCCAGTGAAGCCGAGCTTCTCGTCGAGCACCTTGTAAGGAGCAGAGAAACCGAAGCTCTCCAGACCCCATACAGTACCGTCGGCACCTACCAGACCCTCGAGGTTTACAGGCAGACCGGCGGTCAGACCGAACTTCTTTACGCCAGCAGGCAGGATGCTCTGCTGATATTCCTTGCTCTGGCTGCGGAACAGACCCTCAGAAGGAACGCTGACGATGCGAACCTTCACGCCGTCCTCGCGGAGCAGCTTAGCGCCAGCCTCTAGGGTAGAAACCTCAGAACCAGAAGCCAACAGGATGACATCGAACTTCTCGTCTGAGCCAGCAACAACGTAAGCACCCTTAGTAGCCTGGTTGTAGTCGTTGCCCTCGGGCAGCATATCAATATTCTGACGAGAGAAGATGAGGGCGGTAGGAGTATCAACATTCTCCATAGCCATGCGCCAGCATACAGTGGTCTCCTCAGCATCGGCAGGACGAACTACCAATACAGAGTTCTTACCGTGGTGGTTCTTCAGCTTCTCCATCAGACGGATCTGTGCCTCCTGCTCAACGGGCTCGTGGGTAGGACCGTCCTCACCAACGCGGAATGCATCGTGGGTCCAGATGAACTTCACGGGCAGTTCCATCAGGGCAGCCATACGAACAGCGGGCTTCATGTAGTCAGAGAATACGAAGAAGGTACCGCAAGCGGGGATGACACCACCGTGCAGAGCCATACCGATACAGCAGCAAGCCATGGTGAGCTCAGCAACACCTGCCTCGAAGAAGGCACCGCTGAAGTCGCCACGAACCATGTCCTTGGTCTTCTTCAGGAAACCGTTGGTGTTATCTGAGTTAGAAAGGTCGGCTGATGCACAGATCATGTTGGGCACCTGCTCAGCCAGCTGACCCAGAACGGTAGCCGATGCGTTACGAGTAGCGCAACCAGGCTTCTGCTCAACCTTGCTCCAGTCAATCTTGGGAGCCTTGCCGCTGAACCACTCCTCCAGCTGCTTAGCCTGCTCGGGATGACCCTTAGCCCACTCAGCCTTCTCAGCGTAGCGCTCAGCAACAATCTTCTTCAGCTCTTCAGCGCGCTTAGCGTACATTTCCTTAACCTCGGGGAAGATCTGGAATGGATTCTCAGGATCAGCGCCCAGGTTCTTCATGGTGTTGATGTAAGCATCGCCACCGAGAGGAGCACCGTGAGTAGCGCAGTTCTTCTCGTAGCTGCTACCGTCAGCCTTCAGGGCACCCTTACCCATTACGCAGTGACCGATAATCAGTGAAGGACGCTCCTTCTCAGCCTGAGCCTTCTTGATAGCCTCACGAATCTGGTCAACGTCGTTACCGTCAATCTTCTGAACGTACCAGCCCCAAGCCTCATACTTCTTAGCGGTATCCTCGCTGGTTACTACCTCGGTAGTGGTTGACAGCTGGATGTCGTTAGCGTCGTAGAACATAATCAGGTTGTCCAGACCCAGGTTACCGGCAATACGACCAGCACCCTGTGAAATCTCCTCCTGTACGCCACCGTCAGAGATGTAGGCGTAGATGGTCTGGTTCATCACGTTGCCCAGACGAGCCTTCAGGAACTTAGCGGCGATAGCAGCACCTACTGCGAAGCAGTGACCCTGACCAAGAGGACCAGAGGTGTTCTCGATGCCACGCTCAATCTCGCGCTCGGGGTGACCGGGAGTTACTGAACCCCACTGACGCAGGTTCTTCAGGTCTTCCAGTGTGAACTTACCGATCAGGGCCAGCTGTGAGTACAGCATTGGAGCCATGTGACCAGGATCCAGAAAGAAGCGGTCGCGGCCCTCCCATGAGGGATTCTCGGGATCGTATACCAGGAATTCAGAGTACAGAGTGTTGATAAAGTCAGCACCGCCCATTGCACCACCGGGGTGACCTGACTTGGCTTTTTCTACCATTGACGCAGCGAGAATTCGGATGTTGTTCGCTGCCTTAATCATAACTTTGTTGTCGTTCATAATAAGTACGTTAATATAATGAATTTAAGATATCTACATTATGCAACTGCAAAAATACTGAAAATTTTTCAAATGGCGCTCTTTTTTCTCGAAAAAATGCATCAAACATCGAAATAGTTTGAAAAGTCGCACAAAAAAATCGGAACCATTTCTGATTCCGATTCTGCTTGGAGGTGCCTGGCGGATTCGAACCGCCGTAGACGGTTTTGCAGACCGTTGACTAAGCCACTCATCCAAGGCACCATTTTGTCTAAGCGGATGCAAAGGTACTACTTTTCTTTGGACTGACCAAATTTTTGGCAGTTTTTTTTCAATTTACAGTCAGAACAAGGGTCAGCATCACCCTTTAATGCCTTGTAAATGCGCCAAGAAGCATAGGTTAGGGCACTTGCTACCACCAATATGACGATTGTTATCTGCATTCTTAGCTTCTCAACTTTCTCAATAGCACTTTGTTGATGGCCTGTATGCGTCGACCACTTTTCTCGATGTCGCGCCCAATGTCTTCGCGTACATTATTTATATTATTAAAGAAGTCGCTGAAGGCGTTGAGTAGCGGATTGGGTGGGGTAGTATCTTCTGTAGCCTGTGGGTTCGAGATGATGCGGATGCCCAAGTGCTCGATGTGTACGTCGATATCCGTCTCTGTCATCACGGGGTCGCCATCATAGTGGATAGCACCTGGTTGCTTGCGGTGGATATGAATCTTCTGCGCACGGAAGGTCTTGATCTTCGAGTTGTTCTGCAGCGTCTTCATAAACAGGTCGGCAGCAATCTGTGGCGCGTCGAGTGCCGTGAATGGTTCCATGATGATAACGTCCATCATTCCGTCACGCATGGTGGCACCGGGAGCGATGTAGGCGTTGTTGCCATATTGCGAAGCGTTGGCACAGGCTATGAGGAACGCCTTGTGGTAAACCGTACCGTTGTCGTCGACAATCTCGTAGGTCTCGGGCTGATATTTTAGGCCCTCCTTCAGCACGTTTTCCACATAGGTAATAGGTCCACGCTTGCCCGCTTCAGCAAATTTCAGCGAGATGAATGCGTCGAAGCCCATGCCGCAGGTGCAGAAGAAGGGTAGGCCGTTGATGACACCATAGTCGAAGGCTTCTATCTGGCACGCATTAATCAGCTCAATAGCCTTTACCGCATCAATAGGTATGCACAGATGGCGAGCCAATCCGTTGCCTGATCCAAAGGGGATAATGCCCAGCGCCGTCTGAGTGTGCACCAGCGATCGCGCCACCTCGTTGATGGTGCCGTCGCCTCCCACAGCCACCACGATGTCTGCGCCCTCGGCTGCCGACTGGCGGGCTATCTCAGCTGCATGTCCGGAGTATTCCGTGAAGCACACCTTGTAGTCAAAGCGCTCCTGGTCGAGGTGCTTGCTGATGAGCTGGGGCACTTCGTCCTTGTTGCTGGTTCCCGATATGGGGTTGATGATGAATATGATGCGTCGCTTGTTTTTCATTTCTTTTGCAAAATTACGAATTCTGCCTGAATATTTATCGTTAATTACTATAATAATCGTAAAAATTAAGAAATATCTCCTTTTTTGTGCACGAATTGAATAAAAATGTGTAACTTTGCAGGCTGAAAACAACAAGAGTAGCTTTCGGAGCTACCAGACCTATTTAAAATATGGGACAATTACAAGAAAGATACAAGCATTATCGTGAGCCGCAGAAGTATATGGAGGCTGACGTTTATCCCTACTTCCGTGAGATTGAGGGCAAGCAGGGAACAGAAGTTGAAATGGGCGGACACAAAGTGTTGATGTTCGGATCTAATGCCTACACAGGACTGACGGGTGACCAGCGCATCATCGATGCTGCTAAAGCTGCCCTTGACAAGTATGGCTCGGGCTGTGCCGGTAGCCGTTTCCTCAATGGTACACTTGACATCCACGTCCAGTTAGAGAAAGAGATTTCAGAGTTCATACATAAGGAAGACTGTCTGTGCTTCTCTACAGGTTTCTCTGTAAACCAGGGTGTGCTGGCTATGGTGGTTGGTAAGGATGACTACATCATCTGTGACGATCGCGACCACGCCTCTATCGTTGATGGACGTCGTCTGTCGTTCGCTCGCCAGTTGCACTATAAGCACAACGATATGGCCGACCTGGAGCGCGTGCTGCAGAAGCTGCCTTACGAGGCTGTCAAGCTCATCGTTGTCGATGGTGTGTTCTCTATGGAGGGTGACCTGGCCAAGTTACCAGAGATTGTTGAACTGAAGCACAAGTACAACTGCTCTATCATGGTCGACGAGGCTCATGGTATTGGCGTCTTCGGTGACCACGGTCGTGGCGTTTGTGACCATTTCGGTCTGACTGACGAGGTAGACCTCATCATGGGTACCTTCTCTAAGTCATTGGCATCTATCGGTGGTTTCATTGCTTCTGATGCTGACACCATCAACTTCCTGCGTCACACCTGCCGTACCTACATCTTCTCTGCTTCTAACACTCCTGCCGCTACAGCTGCTGCTATGGAGGCTCTGCACATCCTGCTGAAGGAGCCCGAGCGCATCGAGGCTTTGTGGAAGGTTACCAAGTATGCCCTGAAGCGTTTTGCTGAAGAAGGTTTCGAGATTGGCGAGACTGAGAGCCCCATCATTCCGCTCTATGTTCGCGACGTTGAGAAGACCTTCCTCGTTACCGCTCTCGCCTTCAAGGCTGGCGTATTCATCAATCCTGTGATTCCGCCTGCTTGTGCACCTCAGGATACACTCGTGCGCTATGCACTGATGGCTACCCATACAGAGGAGCAGGTAGAGCGTTCTGTCATCGCTCTGAAGAAAATCTTCGTAGAACAAGGAATTATTAAATAAATAATTGCCAAAAAATTTGCGGGTGTCAAAGATATTTCGTACCTTTGCACCCGCTTTCAAGGCAACGAGGTGTAGCGCAGTTGGTAGCGTTCCTGGTTTGGGACCAGGCTGTCGCAGGTTCGAGTCCTGTCACCTCGACACTTCATCAACAAACCGGCCGATACTGTTCATCAGTTATCGGTCGGTTTCTTATATGTCTCTTGATGCTATTTGCTATCTTACGAAATTACCCCGTAGTGGCGCAGCGCATTCAGTATGCCGTCGTCGTCAACGGAAGTCGTAACGTAGTCAGCCTGTTGCTTCAACTCGTCGATGGCATTGCCCATAGCGATGCCGATGCCAGCCTGCAGAATCATCGATGTATCGTTGCCACCGTCACCAAAGGCGATGGTATGATTGGGGTCGAAACCCTCGTGACGAGCTATAGCCAAAATACCCTTGCCCTTGTCGGCACCATTAGCCGTGATATCCGTGAATTCCGGATGCCAGCGTCCAGACACGCATTGTGGCATACGCGCCATCAATTCTGGCTCGTAGTCGGCAGGGAAGAAAGGCGTCAGCTGTAAGATGTCTTGCTCCAACACCACATCCAGCGGTGCAGCCTTGTCAAGGTTCTTCACCGCCAGCATCTGTCGGAAGATGCGATCCACGTCGCCCTTAGGGTCTATCACCGCCACGTCCCTGCGTCCCACCACTATCAGGCTGTTGCCCTTCTGCTGACAGTCCTCCACGCAGGTCATCACGTCCTGCATGGGGATAGGCTGACAAGCCACGAGGTCGTTGCCCACATAGCATAGCGCCCCGTTGGTTGTGATATAGCCGTCAATGAGCTGTTCGATAGCCCCCAGATTCGTAATGATAATCGGTGGACGTCCTGTTGCGATATATACTCTGGAACCGTTGGCCTTGGCCTCAGTCAATGCCTGAATGGTAGACTGCGGAATCTCGTGCGTCTTAAAACTCACCAGCGTGCCGTCTATGTCGAAGAATAATGCGTATTTCTGATTCATACCTCTCTAATTGCCTGCAAAGGTACTGCTTTTCAGCCAATTCTCCAAATAGAAATCCCACTGAAAAGCCATTTCCCTCACTACTTAGCCTAATACGCTCACGAGACAGCTGTATAAGCACTCCGTATACAGCTAATACGCGTCTGTATTAGCTGTAGAAATTTCTGTATTAGCCTAATTTCAACAATGTGATAGATAAGGCAAAAGAGGCTTGTAACAATGCAGGCCAGTCGGTTTCAGACCATTTTGCTGACGTTAGCAAAATGGTCAATCTAGGTTCCGGATCCGAACGTGAAATCGACGACGTGATGCTCACTCGTTATGCCTGTTACCTCGTGGCGCATATGGACAAGAAACAATCCGTGGTTGCTGGACTGTTACAGAGCTCGACCCTTGATCCGAAAACAGCCAAACGCTACATGCGTTATGTTCCAATATGGGCTTCAGTTTAATTTGCTAGTAATTTGCCAGAGTGGAGTAGTAACCGTATGGATATTCTATAAATTTCTGATATATAGTTACTATGTTTGCAGACGAAAATACCAAGCAGCCGATAGGAGATTGTCCTTAGGCAAAGAAATATTCCGCACCGTGAGGTGCAGAGAACCTCTTC
>OMXL01000020.1 GCA_900314985.1 uncultured Prevotellaceae bacterium
CGGTCGCCGACAAAGAAAGCAAGCTTTCTTCTCGCTGCCCCTCGACTTGCATGTGTTAAGCCTGTAGCTAGCGTTCATCCTGAGCCAGGATCAAACTCTACATTGTATATTTTTTATGCTTCGCAAAAAAATCTACAGCTTTCGTCGTCGCTCGGAAATAATCAAGCTGGGCTTGTTATTTCACTCGCTCCTAGAAACCTTGTAAAATTTCTCGCATATTTTCTCTGTATGCTCAGAACGCTCATCCGGTAGTATTTATTGAAGCTTGACGGTTCATATTACCCGAAGTATTTCTACTTCGCTTCTTGTACTACTACTAAAGGTACGACTTTTTCCCGAAACACCAAAACTTTTCTAAGAAAAATTTCAATTTTAATGCGAAAAAGTTTCGGGCCTTGATGTAAGTCAAGACCCGAATTATAGTACACCTTATTATATATTATATAAGAGAGTGTTATTTACTTTCTTCCGGAGCCTGTCCGATGAGATCCATAAACTCATCCAGCTTTGGAGTAATAATAATCTGGGTACGACGGTTACGCTGTTTGCCAACCTCAGTAGTATTAGGCTGCAAAGGATTGTACTCACCACGTCCACCAGCAGTCAAGCGCTTAGGATCTACACCGTAATTATTCTGGAGAGCCTGAACCACAGACGATGCGCGCAAGCAAGAGAGATCCCAGTTGTTACGAATGTTTTCACGAGAAATGGGCACATTATCGGTATTACCCTCAATGAGCACATCGTAATCCTTATAGTCCTTGATAATCTTAGCAATCTTAGACAGTGTCTCAGCGGCACGGTCATTAATCTCGTATGAGCCACTCTTATAGAGCATATTATCAGCCAGCGAGATATAGACAACGCCCTTCAACACCTGTACATCAACCTCCTTGAGTTCTTCCTTTGACAGCGAACGCGTCAGGTTGTTGGTCAGCACCATATTCAACGAGTCACTCTTCGACTTCACCTCCACCAAATGACGGATGTACTTGTTCGACTCATTAATCTGGTCAACCAACTTCTCGATGCTCACATTGTTCTGACTGGCATTCGTCAGACTCTTGTCCAATGAACGCTGCAAAGCCTTATAAGCCTTCTCCTGCTGCTTGAGTTGTTGTTCCAAACTTGCAGCACGAGCAGTAGCAGACGCCAACTTTTCTTTCGTATCAAGATAATTGGCCTGCAACGACTTATTCTCTTGCTGGCAAGCCTCAAGGTCTTTCTTTGCCACACAACTGGTCAGCAGAAAAGCTGCTGCCAGCGAAATCATGAATACACTTTTCTTCATTTGTTTATGATTTATTAAAAATACATTTGACGGCTGCAAAGATACTAAATAATTCTTATTTCTTCTTTTTTATTTAAGATTTTTATTACCTTTGCACCGCAATTTAAACATATTAAGGTATAAAGGATATGATTCTTTTCTTCAAGACCCCCCAACAGAGCGTGATTGCCACTGAGGTAGATCACAAACTCAACGAACAAGAAGTAAATGAACTTTGCTGGCTCTATGGGCAGGCTGAGCTGCTTGCCAACGAGACACTCGACGGTTTTTATGTCGGACCGCGCCGTGAAATGGTAACCCCTTGGTCGACAAATGCCGTTGAGATTACTCAGAACATGGGACTCAGCGGCATTTTGCGTATAGAAGAGTATTTCCCCGCAGCCAGCAAGGATGCTGAGCACGATGAGATGCTGCAGCGCATGTATGAAGGACTGAATCAGGACATTTTTACGATTAACATCAAACCAGAGCCCATTAAGTATGTGGATAATCTGGAGGAATATAACGAGAAGGAAGGCCTCGCTCTGAGTCCCGAGGAGATTGAATATCTGCACGGACTGGAGAAGCAGAACGGTCGCCCATTGACCGACTCTGAAATCTTCGGTTTTGCCCAGATTAACTCTGAGCACTGCCGTCACAAGATCTTCGGTGGTACTTTCATCATCGACGGCAAGGAGATGGAGAGTTCACTCTTTGCCATGATTAAGAAAACCACACAGGAGAACCCCAACAAGATTCTCTCAGCCTATAAAGATAATGTAGCTTTTGCACAGGGTCCTGTCGTTGAGCAGTTTGCTCCTAAAGACCAGAGCACCAGCGACTATTTCCAGATTAAGGACATCGAGAGTGTCATCTCGCTGAAGGCTGAAACCCACAACTTCCCCACTACCGTAGAACCTTTCAACGGTGCTGCTACAGGTACTGGTGGTGAAATCCGCGACCGTATGGGTGGTGGCGTAGGTTCATGGCCTATCGCAGGTACTGCTGTTTATATGACCGCTTATCCCCGTCTGCATGATGATAACGATGCAGCTCGCGACTGGGAAGACATTCTGCCCGTACGCCAGTGGTTGTATCAGACACCACAGCAAATTCTGACCAAAGCTTCTAATGGTGCTTCTGACTTCGGTAATAAGTTCGGCCAGCCACTGATCTGTGGTTCTGTGCTGACATTCGAGCATCAGGAGGGTCAGGAGAAATACGCTTACGATAAGGTCATCATGCTGGCTGGCGGTGTTGGTTACGGCACCAAACGTGACTGTCTGAAGAAGGAGCCTCAGCCAGGCAACAAGGTCGTCGTTGTTGGTGGTGATAACTACCGCATCGGACTCGGTGGTGGTTCTGTATCATCTGTTGATACAGGTCGCTACAGCAACGGCATCGAGTTGAACGCTGTGCAGCGTGCCAACCCTGAGATGCAGAAGCGTGCATATAACTTGGTTCGTGCGCTCTGTGAGGAGGATGTCAATCCTGTTGTTTCTATCCACGACCACGGATCAGCAGGTCACCTGAACTGTTTGTCAGAGCTTGTTGAAGAGTGCGGTGGCGAGATTGATATGACCAAGCTGCCTATCGGTGACAAGACTCTTTCAAGCAAGGAAATCATCGCCAATGAGAGTCAGGAGCGTATGGGCTTGCTCATCGACGAGAAGCATATCGAACATGTACGTAAGATTGCTGAGCGTGAGCGTGCTCCGCTGTATGTAGTTGGTGAGACTACTGGCGATGCCCACTTCTCATTCAAGCAGGGCGATGGTGTGAAACCTTTCGACCTTGATGTGGCTCAGATGTTTGGTCACTCTCCAAAGACCATCATGAAAGATAATACGGTGGAGCGTCACTATCAGGATGTGACCTACACTCAGGATAAGATCAACGAATACCTTGAGCGCGTACTCCAGTTGGAGGCCGTGGCTTGTAAGGACTGGTTGACCAATAAGGTGGACCGTTCAGTGACAGGTAAGATTGCCCGCCAGCAGTGTCAGGGTGAGATTCAGTTGCCACTCAGCGACTGTGGTGTAGTAGCCCTCGACTATCGCGGCAAGAAGGGTATCGCCACCGCTCTGGGCCATGCACCTCAGGCTGGTCTGGCAGATCCTGCTGCTGGAAGTGTACTCTCAGTAGCTGAAGCACTGACCAACATCGTATGGGCTCCATTGGCCGAAGGTATGGACTCATTGAGTCTTTCTGCCAACTGGATGTGGCCTTGTCGCTCCCAGGAGGGTGAGGATGCCCGCCTCTATGCAGGTGTGAAGGCTCTGTCTGATTTCTGCTGCGACCTGCACATCAACGTTCCCACTGGTAAAGACTCACTGTCACTCTCTCAGCAGTATCCAAATGGTGAGAAGATTATCTCTCCAGGAACCGTGATTGTATCTGCTGGTGGTGAGGTTTCTGATATTAAGAAGGTGGTAAGTCCTGTCTTGGTAAACGACAAAAACGCATCACTCTATCATATCGACTTCTCGTTCGACGAGCAGCGCCTTGGCGGTTCTGCCTTTGCTCAGAGCTTAGGTAAGGTGGGCGACGATGTGCCTACAGTTAAGAATGCTGAGTACTTCGCCGATGCCTTCATGGCTGTTCAGCAGATGATTGAGAAGGGCTGGATTATGGCTGGTCACGACATCTCTGCTGGTGGTCTCATCACTACCCTGCTTGAGATGTGCTTCGCCAACACGAAGGGCGGTATGCACATCAACCTGCACGACATAACCTCCCCCAACCCCTCCCAAGGAGGGGAGCCTGACGTAGTAAAGGCTCTGTTTGCAGAGAATCCTGGTGTCGTTGTTGAAATCAGCGACGAGCACAAGCAGGAGTTTGCCGACTTCATGGAAGAGCAGGGCGTAGGCTTTGCCAAGATTGGTTACTCGGTACCTGAGAGCCGCACCATCGTTGTAAAGGCTGACGACAAGGAACTGACCTTCGACATCGACGCTCTGCGCGATGTATGGTACAAGACCTCTTATTTATTAGACCGCAAGCAGAGCTTCAACGGCAAGGCTAAGGAGCGTTTCGAGAACTACAAGAAGCAGCCTCTGGAAATGAAGTTCAACAAGGACTTCACGGGCACGCTGGCACAATATGGTATTTCTGCCGACCGTCGTCAGCCCTCTGGCGTCAAGGCTGCCATCATCCGTGAGAAGGGTACTAATGGTGAGCGTGAGATGGCCTACTGCCTCTACCTCGCTGGCTTCGACGTGAAGGACGTCATGATGACCGACCTGATTTCTGGTCGCGAGACCCTCGAGGACATCAACATGATTGTGTTCTGCGGTGGTTTCTCTAACTCCGACGTATTGGGCTCTGCTAAGGGTTGGGCTGGTGCCTTCCTCTTCAACCCCAAGGCTAAGGAGGCCCTCGATAAGTTCTATGCCCGCAAGGACACCCTCTCACTGGGTATCTGTAACGGTTGTCAGCTGATGGTGGAACTCGGATTGACTGGTGCCAAGGGTGCTAAGATGCTGCACAATGACTCACACAAGTTCGAGAGTGAGTTCATCTCGCTGACCATTCCTCAGAACAACAGTGTGATGTTCGGCTCGTTGAGTGGCAACAAGCTCGGTCTGTGGGTAGCTCACGGAGAGGGTAAGTTCTCATTGCCAGAAGCAGAGAGCGCCTACAACGTAATTGCGAAGTACAACTACGCTGGCTATCCCGCTAACCCCAACGGTTCTGACTATAACGTGGCAGGTATCTGCTCTGCCGACGGTCGTCACCTCTGCATGATGCCTCACCTGGAGCGTGCCGTATTCCCCTGGCAGAACGCCTGGTATCCTGCTGACCGCCGTCAGGACGAGGTAACACCTTGGATTGAGGCCTTCGTGAATGCACGTAAGTGGGTGGAAGCAGCCTCCCCCGTCCCCTCCAAATAGAGGGGAGAATAGACCCATAGTATGAATCAACAATTACAAAATGAATCGAAAGCCCCCCTCCCTTTGGAGGGGTTGGGGGAGGCTTTCATTACCTTCTTTAAGATTGGCATATTCACCCTTGGCGGTGGATATGCCATGATACCTTTGATAGAGGAAGAGGTGGTCAACAAGAAGCAGTGGGTGTCGAAGGACGAGATGCTCGACCTGATAGCCATTGCCCAGAGTTGTCCAGGTGTCTTTGCTATTAACATTGCCACATTCATTGGCTATAAGCTGAACAAGACACGAGGCGCCATTGCTACCACTATTGGCACTGCCCTACCCTCATTCCTGATTATCCTGCTCATTGCTATCTTCTTCCATCAGTTTGAAGACAACAAGATTGTTGCGGCCATGTTCAAGGGCATCCGTCCTGCCGTGGTGGCACTGATTGCCGTACCCACCTTCAACCTGGCCAAGCGTGCGCAGTTGAACAAGTGGACACTATGGATACCCATCGTGTCGGCGCTGGCCATCTGGCTGTTAGGAGTATCACCTATCTGGGTAATCATTCTTGCCGGTATTGGTGGCTATATTTATGGGAGGATTGCCGTATGATATTCCTATACCTATTTATTACATTCTTTGAGATAGGCCTGTTCGGCTTTGGTGGCGGCTACGGCATGCTGTCACTGATCCAGCATGAGACCGTCGAGCACTGGCACTGGCTGACATCCTCGCAGTTTACGGATATTGTCGCTATCTCGCAGATGACGCCAGGTCCTATTGGCATCAACTCTGCCACCTATTGCGGATATACTGCCGTCGTCAACGCCGGCTACTCTGCCCCCATGGGTATCTTAGGTTCAGCTGTAGCTACCTTCGCACTGGTACTACCTTCGCTGATTCTGATGATACTTATCAGCAAGATGTTTATGAAGTTCATGCACCATCGTTCTGTAGAGAGCGTTTTCCAAGGACTGCGCCCTGCCGTTGTCGGACTGTTGGCTGCCGCCACCTTATTATTATGTACGGCCGACAACTTCTCGACGCCTACTACTGACTGGTGGCAGTTCATGGTCAGCTGTCTGCTGTTCGTGGCAGCATTTATCGGCGTGATGTTTATCAAGATTAATCCTATCCGCATGATTCTTTACTGCGCGGTAGCAGGTCTGATACTATTCTACTAACACTCCTCTTTGTTGCAAAAATCAATAAAAATAGAAGGAAAATGTCTTTTTTCTTCTATTTTTATTTGTTAATTAAAATTATTTTCTTATATTTGCCCTGTCAAAAACATTTTTATTCACTAAAAACAAAAAGCTATGAAAAAATTCATGATGATGATGGTGATGGCAGTATGTTGCCTAACCGCAAGTGCACAAGGTAAGTATGCTATTGGAGCAGAAGCTGGTTATGCGTCTTTCCAGAACAGCTATAGCCCAACCAAGTTCGGTGCAAAGTTCCAGGTTGCTTTTGACGAGAACTGGCGTGGTGAACTTGCCGGTAACATGTTCACAAAGAAGGATGATGTAGGTCTATGGGATGCAAATATCAATGTCCACTACGTATTTAACGTAGCAGACAAGGTCAATATCTATCCTCTTGGTGGTCTTGCCATTGTTGGTACCACTGGTGTTAAAGACCTGGAAGGCAAAAATGACAACAAGGTAATGGTAGGTTTCAATGTCGGTGCCGGTGTTGAATATTTCCTCGCTGAGAGTCTGAAACTGAATCTGGACATCAAATACAAAAATGCAAAATGTGAAGAGACATACACCTTTATGGGACAATCTACAACTATCGAGTACAAGACTAATGGTCCTATCTTCTCATTAGGTATCGCATACGTTTTCTAACATCAGAATAATACAGATACAAAAAAAAGATGCTCTCAACTGAATGAGAGCATCTTTTCTTTTTATTCGTGCTTCCACTTTCTTATTTATTTTTCCAATAGTACTCTAAGGCACGCTTGACATTTTCTTTCACTGCATTGGATGTAAACGTAGCACCAGTGACACCGTCCACCTCAAGGGTCTTGCCCTTGGTGATTTTCTGGTTCTCGTAGCTGGGCAGCATCTCTTTCTTGACGCGAGCATTGTACTTGGGTGTTTCCTGACTCTTCAGCATCACTACCTTCACAACCTTGTTTTTCTTGATATACACCTCAACAGGCGTCGGACCGATATATCCGTCTACATCCTTAGCCAGCGTTGTGGTATTGACAACGTATGTGCCATCCTTCTCCTTACGCATGACATCGTCAGCGTAAACCTGTATAAATGCGGCCATCAACAGCACGCTCATAATCAGCTTTTTCATTTCCTTTATTTTTTTTACGGCTGCAAAGGTATAAAATTAAAACTAATAACAAATCATGTGTTATGAATTATTTGCAATTGATTCACATTATGTTATATATCTATAAAATATTTGGCTGTTAGACAGATAATTACTACTTTTGTGTATTGCTTACACTTAAAACGACTTATTATATGACTAAAAGAACGACACTTGCCGCCCTATTAGCGGTAGCCACGCTGGGTCTTAACGCTCAGAAGCCGATGACCGCTCCTAAGGGTGGAAAGGCCATTAGTGATGAATTAATCGGTATTTTCTTCGAGGACATCAGCTCGTCAGCTGACGGTGGTCTCTATGCCGAGTTGGTACAGAACGGCTCTTTCGAGTTTAATCCCAACGAGAAAGACGGATGGGGTCCCTCTACCGCATGGAAGATGGTTCGTCCAGGCCACTCACTGGGTAAGTTGGATATCCGTATGACTGACGGTATTCACCCCAACAACCCCACCTACATGCGTCTGCACACCGAGCGTGCCAAGGAGTACTACGACTACAAGGGCTGGAAGGGCTTTGGTTTGGAGAATGCCGGTTTCGACGGCATCTCTGTGAAGGCTGGTGCCAAGTACGACTTCTCTGCCTTCTTCCGCAATGTAGACAAGACCAAGCAGGTTCGTGTAGTACTCGGTGTTCCTCAGGGTTGGGGAAAAGACCTCAAGGTACTCGACGAAGCTACCATCACTGTCAGCGACAAGCAGTGGAAGAAGTACGGTGCCGTGCTGACAGCCTCAGAAGATTGTAAGAATGCCGTTCTGCAAATCCTGGTGCTCAATGTTGGTGACCTCGACGTAGATATGGTATCACTCATGCCAGAGGACACCTATAAAGGTCATGGCCTGCGTAAAGACCTCGCTCAGGCATTGGCCGACCTGCAGCCTAAGTTCATGCGCTTCCCCGGTGGTTGCGTAGTACACGGCGGTGGCGATGGCTTCTGGGACACCTATCGCTGGAAGACCACTATCGGTCCTAAGGAGACACGTCGTGGTTTGAAGAACACATGGGGCTACCATCAGAGCATGGGTCTGGGATACTTTGAGTATTTCCAGTTCTGCGAAGACCTCGGTATGGAGCCTCTGCCCATCCTGCCTTGTGGTGTAAGCTGTCAGGGTGCCAATGGTGGTTGGAACATGTATCCCACACAGGCTCAGGACGTAGTACCCATGAGCGAGATGGACGAGTGGGTAGCTGAAGCTATCGACCTTATTGAGTGGGCCAATGGCGACCCCGCTACCAACAAGTGGGCTAAGATGCGTGCTGATGCAGGCCATCCAGAGCCCTTCAACCTGAAGTATCTCGGTCTGGGTAATGAGGAGAAGATCAGCCCTGAGTTCAACGAGCGCTTCAAGTACATCTATGAGCGCGTCACCAAGGCTCATCCTGAGATTGTCATCGTAGGTACCGCTGGTCCTGGCTCACACCCAGGCAATGCAGACCTCGAGAACGGCTGGAAGCTGGCTGACGAACTGGGCATGCCTGTCATCGACGAGCACTACTACGAGCCCAACGCCTATTTCCTCTCTTCACGCCAGTACAACTACTATCCTCGCGACCGCAAGACCAAGGTTTATCTGGGTGAATATGCCGCAAAGGACAAGAAGCTCATCGACGCACTGGCCGAGGGTCTCTATCTGTTGCATGTAGAGCAGAATGGCGACATCGTAACGATGACCAGCTATGCTCCCCTCTTCGCCAAGAAGAACGCCACCAACTGGAACCCCGACATGATCTACTTCGACAACGAGCGTCCTTACCTCACCTGCAGCTACTACGTACAGCAGCTGTTCGGACAGTCAAGCGGCCAGTACTACTATGGCGACTGCGTGACTATCGAGAGTCCTGATGCTGCTCCCCGTTGGCGTGGACTGCCCGAAGGACAGGAGAGTGGCAACCTGCAGGGACAGAGCGTCGTGCTCAACGTGAAGACTCGCAAGCTCTATGTCAAGCTGGTCAACGCTGGTGCAGAGGCTAAGAAGGCCAACATCGACCTGAGCCGCTTCGGTGTCAAGAAGAATGCCGTAAAGACCGTTCTGACTGGCAAGGCTGACGACGAGAACAACTACGAGAAGCAGCCCATCGCTCCACAGAAGGAGACCATCAAGGCTCAGAAGAAGTTCAGCATCGACCTGCAGCCCTACTCTATGGTTATGTACGAGTACCAGCTGTAAGCCATGGGGATTCTTGATTCTATGATACTTCGTTTACAATAAATCAACGCGTGGGCACATAGGGCGTTCCCAGGAACGAGAATAGCTCGCCCAGCGATGGGGGTAGCTGTTATGCGAAAAAATGCTACCACTTTTCGGCGGCTATAACTGATACGGCGGTGGTTACAACTGATACGTGAAAAAGTGGTACGACTTTCTGAAAAGTCGTACCACTTTTGGAAAAACCGTACCACTTTCTGACGGGAACATCTAATACGCAACTGTATACAGCTGTCTCGTGACTGGCTACAGCTAATACGCAACTGGCTTAGGCTGTCTCGTTGCTGTATCAGTCTATCACTGACGCATAAATAATGTATGCGCGCGGGTGCACCGTGCGCGCGAGAACTTTTCGAAAAGTATCTTTCACCTTCACCAACATTAGCGCAAACGCCCTGTACAAAGGCATTTCAGCCAATCCGCATCCCGAATTTGCTTTCACATATCTTTCACCTATCTTTCACCACGAGCGGGTGAAGGTTAGGTGAAGGAAACCGCCTATTTACAGGGACTTTTAGCCTCCGAGGTGAAGGTGAAGGATAATTATTTAAAACTGTTTTTTAAGGACAGAAGCCAACACGGAGTAAGTGTCCTATCCGTGATACAGTAGATTCTTTTGGGGGCCACAAAAGGGAATATCACTTTCTAAATTTACAATTCTGTTTCAGAATTTACAAAAATTGCAGAAGTAGAAGGGATTGCTATTGCGAGATTGCTAATAAATCAGTATATTTGCCAAAGAAATTGATAATATGATACTATGGACAGGAAAGTGATTAAGATAGTCAATGAAGCACGATGGGCTGACGGACAGACTGTGAGGAACAGGCTGGAGGACATCACGTATAACCCCATGCGCAGTCAGGAGGAATTCGTGATGAGGATGGTTCGTGAGAATGCACAGACGGAATACGGACGTGCACACAATTTCAAGGGCATCCGCACCGTGGAGGAGTTCAGAGAGCTCTTGCCGCTGACGACCTACGAAGACTATGCTGACCAGATAGGACGTATAGCCAATGGCGAGAAGAACGTCTTGACGGCCTATCTCACCGAGAACATGTCGACGCTGGATGGCATCAGACAGTTGCCACAGTCACGATGGAGTGTGCAGACCAGCTACGACTACAGCTTCTGTGCGGCCTTCTACTTGGCAGGCAACCAAGACCTACTGACGGAGGGTATGACGCTGAACCTGATAGACTGCAGCACGGAGAAGCTAGCGAGCGGTATGACGGTGAGAAACATGCTGGCGCATCTGCTGATTAAACGCGAGATGGGCAACAATCAGGCATTCGTGATACCCTTGGACCTGACAAACGCGTCGGAGAAGACAGACATCCGCTACTGTCAGGCGCTGTATGCGCTGAGCCAGAAAGACCTGTCGCTGGCCATCTGCGAGCACTACGACAACATGGTGGAGCTGCTGCGCTATATCGAGAAGCACTGGCCACAACTGGCAGAGGACATTGAGAAGGGCAACACGCTGGTGCAGCCCGACGCAGCGCGCGCCAATGCCATCCGCGAGATTATGGAGGAGCACAATATAGGCACACAGATGACGGGACAGCTATGGCCGGGACTGCGCTGTATCATGGTGTACGACGTGGATCGTCTGAGTGCCAGTTTCGAACTGCTACGCACCTACTGCGGCAGTGATGTGCACTTTATCTTTACAGGCATCTGTTCGACCATCGGCACCTTCTCGACAGCCGTGAATATGGACGACCCGCAGACAGTGCTGATTCCTGACAGCGTATTCTACGAATTCAAACCCAAGGAGGCCAAAGGCTATAGCCACCTGCTCACCCTCAACCAATTAGAAATAGGGCGCAGCTACGAGCTCGTAGCCACCACCCTATCTGGTCTCTATCGTTATAAAACAAAGAAGACATTCCTCGTTGTAGGTCGCTACCACGATACTCCTACCGTGATTATGGACAAGGAGTAATTCTGGGACACCTACTTCACCAACACCTTACGAATAGTACCATCAGGCTGGCGCACGATATTCAAACCGTGCGTCAGGTGCTGATGGACGGTGCCCTGCAGGTCGTAAATCTGAACTGCAGCGGCGGGGGTATCATTAGTTGTTTGAATAGCCGTTGGTTGTTGGGTAGGACGCGTCGAGGCAGAGAGCAGCTCGGCCTGGATGGTCTCGGTGAAGAGGTTGACACGGAGGCGGTAGGTGCCTGGCGTCTTGACCTGCCACTTGGTGTCGCTGCCACCCGTGCGCAACTGGGTAGAGGTCAGGATGTCCTCACCATTCTGATAGGGATGCAACTCGCGCGGTCCCCACTCCATCTGTCCCTCTAACTTGAAGTTACCGGGTTCTACGACGTTGTCGTAGATGCCCAACTCGCCCGTCCACTCGAAGACGTAGGGGTCTTCGTGGTCGCGCGTGAAGGATTGCATGTTGTCGCGTTTCCACTCCACATTGTCTGAACCACCAGGGAAGGCACTGCCCGCAATGAGCAACTCGTTCCACGGCAGGAAGAGCTCGCCACGAACGGTACGGCCAGCGGTATCGACGATGAAGCGGTAGGTATTCTCACTAAACGGCACTACCCAACCGGCACTGTGCTGGTCGGTAGTGAGGGTATAGGCAAGTCCATAGTTGATGAGATAGGAATCGACCAACTTGGGAGCCAGAAACTGCGTGACGCCCTCCTGATAGGTGGCGGTGGTCATGAGTTGCAACTCACCCTCTGCCAAGGCTCCCGCAAAGCGGAACTTGCCATCAGGGCGCAACACCAGCTGACAGGGACCGTCGGGCAGTGCCGTTCCGGTAGCCCACAACTCCTGCGGCTGTGCGGCTACATGGCAGCTAAAGAGAAATGAAAAAATGACAAATAAAAAGGAACGTATCATAAAAGTTTTTGTGTGTGTCGTAAGCTTATTGTCTGACTATTTTGTGGGTGGTGACACGGCCGTCAGCCCATGTACGACGAACGATGCCCACCGTATTCTGAAGACCTGACTGAGAAGAGAGGCGACGACCCTGCAGGTCGTAATAGTGCTCCTGCTGCATCTTTCTGTTTTCGACATTCTGAATGCCCGTCGTAGCACGCTGAACAGAGAGCGTGACAGTCTCGTCGCAGGGAGTAGAAGGGATGGTGACGGTCAGCATACGTTGGTCAGCATCGTAGCTCCAGCTATCGACAACGAGGTCGTTGATGCGAACAGATTGTGGCATCTCCTCAGCCAACAGCTGCACCTGATAGGAGCGCTCCGCCAGCATGCCGTCGAACTGACCTTGGCGAGGCTCGATGGTGAGCAGTAGCTCGTGGTCGGTACGCTGCTGACGAATTAGCGTCGTGGTGTAGCCACCCGTCGTATAGTTCTGCGTGTCGCCCTCATCCTCGTAGAGCGAGGTCTCGCCATCGGCACCAGGTACCACGAGGAGGTGCAGGTCAGCAGGGCGCGTCTTGAGGTTCTCTACCATAGGATTGCAGGGCACGATGGCTCCCGCACGATAGAAATAAGGTATCTCCTCCTGACCATACCAGTCGCTGATGGTCTGGTCGCCCTGCAGCAAGGTGCCTCGGCAAACGTCAAACCACTGACCTTCGGGAAGCCACGTCTGGTGGAACGCCATGCCCTCACGCTCGGCGGCAGTAACCACGGGCGATACCAGGATGTCGTCGCCAAACATATACTCTTGTTCAGCACGGTAGGCCTCGTTCTCCTCAGGCCACTCGTAGTAGAGCGGACGGCAGATGCTGATGCCCGTATCATAAGCCTGACGGGCAGCGGTATAGATGTAGGGCATGAGCTGGTAGCGCAGGTTGACACACTTCAGCATGGAGGGGAAATTCTCGTACTTCCAGATGCGACGCTCGTTGCCTGCCTGACTGGAACCATGGGTGCGGAAGATGGGCGAGAAGACGCCAAACTGCAGCCAGCGCAGCATGAGTTCTGGGTTGGGGTCGCCAATCTGTATGTGACCACCGAGGTCGTGGCCCCAATAGCCAAAGCAGACGTTAGAGGCCGTAGCTGTGAAGTATGGCTGGAAGGCCAGTGAGCCGAAGGTGCCATAGGTATCTCCCGAGAAGCCGATGGGATAGCGGTGAGAGCCCAGTCCACCCCAGCGGTGGAAGATGAGGGGGCGACGGTCAGGACGGTTCTGACGCATATCGTTATAGAACACGTGGTTGCACCAGAAGGTCTCGCCCAGTCCGTTGAGATAGTGGCTGGTCAGGTTCTGTTGCCAGTCGAGCCACCAGAAGTCGACACCCTGGCGCTCACGATCGCGGATGATGTGCTTGAACATAGCACGGTAGAAGGTAGAGTCTTCCAACTGCCAGGGCACGCGGTCGGTCGAGGCAGGAAGTCCCATATCGTCGCGAATCTCTGCGAAATGCTCCTCATAGCTGGCCACGCCGTCGGCAGGATGGAGGTTCAGACTGACCTTCAGTCCCTGCTGGTGCATCCAGCGGAGCAGTCCCTCAGGATTGGATATCAGATTCTTGTTCCAGGTCCAACCCGTCCAACCATCCAAGTGCCAGTCCATATCCATAATCATCACGTCGATGGGGATATCGTTCTGCTTGATTTCGTTGGTCAGGTTCATAAAGTCACTCTGCGAATAGCGCTGGTACTTGCTGTACCAGTAGCCAAGGGCATAGAGTGGCGGCATGGGCTGGCGTCCGGCAATCTTGATGTAGTCGCCAATGGCCTTCTTATACTCGTGACCATAGCCCATGAAATACATATCGATGGCATTCTTGTCAACAGGTGTGGCCACCCAGTCGATGCCATCCACCTGCTTGTCGAAGGCGAAGGTGGTGGAACCGTCGCCACGCTTGGTGGCAGGCGACTCGTCGATGACCGCCCAGCCAGCACGCGAGATGACGCCATTCTCCAGGCCATCACGCTGGTTGTCGCCGCTGGCGTTGTCAAGGGTGCGCTTCGTACCCTTGAGGTTCAGTGCATCCTCCTTGCCAGGATACCAGACGACCTGATGACCACCGACCTTGAAGGTGATGTGGAGGTTGTCGGGTTTCTGGTATTGAGGCGAGATGATGCTGTTCTTCTTATAACAGAGCGTCAGCGCCTCGGTCTCGATATAGAGATAGCCGCCCTCCTCGCGCGTGGTATAGGCAGGTACGGGCAGACGACGATTGACGACGGCAAACGTGGCACGGTCTTCAAACTTCGCCGAACTGCTGTACTGGATGCGAATCATCTCGGGCGTCAGCACGGTGAAGCGTGCTCTTCCTGAGGTGACCACCGCTGTGGGATCAGCTACCGGATTGGATAAAAGGGTCTCTGCCGACAGCTGCACGAGGCAGCATGTCAGCAGAGCCATCAGAAGAATAAACTTTCTCACTTTATAACGAACTTTCTACCGTTCTTAACATAGATACCCTTGTGCATAGAGGCAGCAGACACCTTGCGACCCTGCAGGTCGAAATATTGGCTGTTGGCGATAGGCTGTTGGCTCTTAGCTGTGCTAATGCCTGTAGAACCACCAGCGTGGTAGAGTACGGGGTGACCGTCCTCAGCCTCGAACCAGATGCCAGGAGCAGCCTCAGAGAGTGCCTGATAGACGATGCCGTTGGTGAAGTCCTCGATAGGGCTTACAGGCAGTGCGGGCCAATCGGTCACGGGGTCGAAGCAGTTGGTAATCTGGATATTGTTACCACGGGCAAACGACTCACCATTAGTCACAGCACCCATATTGTAACAGTTGGTGACGACAGCGTCATTACCCAGCCAACCAGAGAGACCACCAGCCTCCCAACCTGAGGTGATGTCGCCAGTATTGTAGCAGTTCTCGATGTTGAGGTGCAAACTGTTTGATGTGTTGCAACCTACGAGAGCACCAGCGTTCTGATCGATAGAGGTTACATTACCCTCGTTGCCCAGCTGTGAAAGGAAGGCTTCACCACTGCCACTGGCTCGTCCGATGAACGCACCTACAAAGTTCTTACCACGGATGCTGCAGCTGTTGTCAATGGTGAAGCCTGAAATCTGTGCACCAGCAGTGATATCACGGAAGAAGCCTACATTAGCATCCTCAGGCATGTCGATGGTCAGGTTCTTGATGAGGTGACCCTGTCCCTCGAAGATACCTGCATAGGGATGGTTGTTGTCACCAATGCCAGGATAGTCGAAGACCTCACCCATGTCGATGTCGGCAGTGAGCTGAGCGTTGGCGCTCTGGTTCTCCTTGGTTACATAGTAGGCAAACCAGTTGACGTGCTTGTCGGTAGCCAGCTGATAGAAACCGTCAACAGGTGTCAGGTAGTTAGCGTTCAGGCCACCGCACTTGTCGCAGAAGCCCCAGTCGTTCCAGGTGTGTGCAGCAACATTACCACCAGGCGTGTTGCTATAGGAAATGGTGCCGCCAGCAACGGGTGTGATGCCGTCGCACTCGAGGTTACCGTTGGCATAAACCACTGCGGTACCGAAAGGTACAGGATGATCCTCAGTACCAATGACCTGATACCAAGAGACGTTATCGCTCTGCTTGCCATTGAGCAGGTAAGCCAGCTCACCGCTCTTCAGCTGCGTCTCAGTGAAGGCGATACCCTGATCACCGTCCATCTGATAGAGGTTCTCGCCCTGAACAGAATTATGTCTGTACAGGCCAGCGCCATCGTTGACGAGACCCGTGCTGTAACAGTTCTTGATGGTTGACTTGTTGCTACCCATCCATGCGCAGATACCAGCGTTCTCGTGAGAACCGGTGATGGTACCCAGGTTATAGCAGTTCTCGATGTGAACCTCCTTCTCAGAGCAAGCGATGATACCTGCAGCATTCTGTGCGGTACCGTTGATGTCGGCCTCGTTACCACAGTTGCGAACGATGACACCGTCGCCCCATACATGACCGAGGATACCAGCGGCGCAGGCGTTACCCGCCATCGTACAAGAAGCATCGATGATGACGTTCTCGATGATGGCACCACCTACGGCCTGACCGAAGAGTGCTTGGTTGTTGAGTTCAGCATTGGTAGTCAGATTCAGGATGCGGTGACCCTGGCCATCGAAGTGTCCCTTGAAGTCGCGACCATCCTGTCCGATAGGCGTAAATGCCAGACCATCCATATCGATATTAGCGGTCAGCTTAGCATTGGCATCGCCCTTTCCCTGGTTGATCATGTAGGCAAACCAGTTGAGTTGGGCACCATCAGCGATGGGATAGAAACCATCGGCATCAGCCTCGAGGAAGTTCTCTTGCCACTTGCCACAACCCGTGCAGAAACCACCAACGAAGACATGCTCATCGACCGAGCTGCCCTCGTGGTTAGAAAAAGCAACGTCAGTGCCTGGCTTCGGTGTGATACCGTCGCACTGCAGACTACCGTTGGCATAAACCAAAGCGTGTGAGGGGTCGAAGGTTGGCTGAGCATCCTTGTTGGCACCCTCTAAGTTCTGGCGCCATACGCCAGCATCCTTATTGCCATTCAGCTGGAAGGCCAGCTTACCAGAGGCCACGTCGCCATCCTCGATGATGGTGGCACCCTGCGCGTCATAGAGATTAAAGATACGTTCGGTAGTGATGGAGGCACTGTTGCGCCACAGGTCCTTGCCGTCGTTCTGACCACCAGAGAGCATGTGGCCCGTGTTCCAGAAGCCCAGCACCTCTACGTAGCCATGACCACCGAACCAGCCCGTGATGATGGCACTCTCGCCACCAGCCTTCACGTCGCCCGTGTTGTAGCAGTTGATGATGCGAGTGGCAGGACCGCCGTCCATTACTACGCCGAAGATGGCGCAGCAGTTGTTGCCCTGACCCTCTACGTAGCCTTCGTGACCTACATTCTCGAGTGTCACCCAGCCACTGCCGTCAGAAGCACCTACGATACCGCCAATGAACTGGTCGCCCATAAAGGTGTTGCCAGGACCGGCGATGAGGTTCTTGATATAGCAGCCACCATTGACCACGCCGAAGATACCAATTCTCGACGAGCCAATATACATAATGTTGTCAATCACGTGATACTGTCCGTCAAAGGTACCGATGTAACGACTCTCAAGACAGCCGATGGGTACAAAATCCTTGCCGTCCATGTCGATGTCGGCAGTGAGTACTGCATTGGCGTCGTTCTCGCCACCATTCACGATGTTGGCAAACTCAATCAGTTCGTCGGCAGTACCAATCTGGTAGACGCCATCCACTTTGTCTAATGCGAACGCGCTGTTGCTCAAACAACAGAGTGCCCACAATAACAGGTAAGTAATTCGTTTCTTCATAATGAATACGTTTAAAGGTTTTTGTGATTATGTAATATTGAAAGAAATGTCATTACCATGCAGCCATGGTGAGTACCGTACCCTACCCTTTGCCACGATGCCGATGCGTAGCGTACGGACTACGGCAGGCAGCTGACCATCCGTCTGGCGGAGCGTCACCTGTAGCTGTTTCTTGCGCAGGGTAGCCTCGATAGTGGTCTGGCGATAGCGGCCTTCACGATAGCCAAAGCCATCACCCTCGTCCTCATAGAGTTGACCCACGGCCTTACCCTCGCCATCTACGCATACCAGCAGCGTCAGCGAGTCGGTACGCAGCGTGGCTGTGCTCTGTGCTAAGTTGGCCAAAGGAATCACCGAACCTGGACGCTGGCGCAATTCACACTGATAGCTGTCGGCAGTCTCTTCCAGCTCGAGGCATTGCCACTCTTGTTGAGGCATGGCCGTATGCTCAGCCCACTGCGGACGAATCATCAGGTCGCCACCCAACAGGAAGGAACGATCCTCACTGCGGAGGTTTAGGTCCTTGCTGTCAGCCATGAACAGCGGACGCATCACAGGCATTCCCGTTGTGCTGGCCTCACGGAACAGCGTATAGATATAGGGCATCAGGCGATAACGGCGATTGATGGCCGTACGACAGGCGTCCAGCACCTCTTGTGTGAACGCCCAAGGTTCCTGAGCCACCGTACCCTTGGTATTATGGTTGCGGACAAAGGGGAAGTAGACGCCCAAGGCAGTCCATTCGGCTACCAGCTGGCCATTGGAATTCTCGCAGAAGCCACCGATATCGGGACCGTTGAAGGGCTGTCCGCTGAGTCCTAACGTCAGCGACATCGGTACACTCAGCTTCAAGTGGTCGGGATGCGACAGGTTGTCGCCCGTCCATGTGGCCGCATAGCGCTGTCCGCCTAAGAAATTAGAACGCGACAGGATGAAGGGGCGCTTCTGAGGGTTCGCCAACAGCAGACCCTGACGACTGGCACGTACCATATTCAGACCATATACATTATGGAAGCGCAGATGCGGTCCTGCTGTCACTCCCTCACCACCCAGATGGCGGTTGTCACGGGGCATGGTATTCTCTGGTTGTCCGAAGATGGCGGGCTCGTTCATGTCGTTCCATACGCCATCGACGCCAGTAACCATGAAGTCCTTATAGAGAGTAGCCCACCACGAGCGCACCTCAGGACGTGTGAAGTCGGGGAAATGACAGGCACCAGGCCATACGTTACCCTCAAAGACTTGACCGTTCTTGTCCTTCACCCAATAGTCGCCAGCGGTTCCCTGGTCGTCGACGAAGTAGCCCTCCTCGACCTTCACGCCAGGGTCAATCATATAGACCGTCTTGAAATCCTGCTGATGCAGATAGTCGTTCAGTCGCAGCGGATTAGAGAATCCGTCGGGGTTGAAGGTGAAGATGCGGTAGCCATCCATATAGTCGATATCCATCCAGATGACATCAGACGGAATCTGGTGCTTTCTAAGCAAATCGGCCACCTCCATCACACAACCGTCAGGATAGTAGGTGTGGCGGCACTGGTGGTAGCCCAGTGACCAGAGGGGTGGCAGTTCCATGTGACCCGTGAGGTCAGCAAGTGCCTGCATGAGCTGTTGCACGTTGGGGCGTTCGATGATGACCACGCGGAACGCAGGACCATCGCTTTCAAAGACCACATCCTGATCGGTGCTGATGGTCTGACGCCATGTATTGTCAGCAATGATGCCAAAGGCAGAGCCGTCGGCACGCAGTCCCATCACCCACGGATGACTCTGATAGAGGTGTGACCCTCCATCGACACCGTAGGCAGGGGTGTCAATATTCCATAGCGATATCTTACGACCATTACGCTTCAGCGGTCCTGTCACTTCACCCGTGCCATAGAGGTCGACACCCTCACCAACATGAATGGTCGCTATCTGCTTACCCTCACGCTGTGAAAAGACGGGCTTCAGGCGCCAGTCATGAGGCAGTGCTGCCGTAGGCACCAACTCTTGTACGAAGATAGGTGACGGCTGGTGACAGGAGGCATCGTAGTTAGCGGGAATGAAAACAGCAATGTTGTCGTTAGACATAAAAGTGGCCTGGGCCATCACAATCACTGCGACGGCCAGACCTTGAAGGACTAACAATAATCTCCTTAACATCCTAATAACTAACTTATTATTGAACTAACTAAATATTACTGTTCACTTGACAATTTCAGCCTGTATCGTTTCATGGAACAAGTCAACGACAATGCGATAACGTCCATCACGGCTGATTTCCCATTTGGTATCGCTGCCACCTGTGCGCAGGCGACGGTCCTTGAGCACGTCAGTACCCTGACGATAGGGATGCAAGTTCTTTGGATACCAGCGGTCCTGACCCTGGAACTTAAAACTCGTAGGTTCTTCTACCTCAGGGTGGCGTTTCAGCTCACCCTCCCAAGTCCAGAGGCAGGGATTGTTGAGGTCCTGTTTCATGAGCAACATCTTGCCTTCATGCCATCCAGCTTCCGTAGCACCTCCGGCAATGAACAACTCAACCCAAGGTTGGAAGATTTCGCCATGTACCATTTTCTGATCGGTATAGACATGCAGACGATAGCGGTCTTCGCTGACCACCACCTGCCAGGCGGCGGACTTAGCATCGGTCGTCTCATTGTAGGCAATACCCTTGTTCACCAGATTGGCATCAACAACCATCGGTGTAAGATAGCTAGCACCCTTACGGGGCTTCTTGGCTGTGGTGATGCGTAGCTCGCCTATATTCAGGCGACCGGCATACTTATAATCATTGTCTGCTACTTTCTCTAACTTCTGGGCACCGCCAGGCACGGCAGAGCCCGTAATCCAGAGGTCTTGCGCAGAGACTTTGTTACAGATAAAACAAAAGAGGGCAAATATAATATAGCGTGTCATCTTATTTCCTTATTTAATCTTTCAACATAATAGTGATTGCTTGCTGGCACGAGGTACGTGGAACATTCACGGTAACTACGCGCTTAGCGTTGTCGTAGCTCCATGCATCAGAGGCGATCTGCTTGCCATTGATGCTGACAGCCGACGGACGCTGCTGAGCCAGGAACTCAACGGTATAGGCTCTGCTGTCGGGCATGCCGAGGAAACGACCTTCACGGGGATGTATGGTCACTTGCTTACCCTGATGGGAAATGCGAGTGGTGGTATAGGCTCCCTGCTTGTAACCCTCGGTGTCGCCCTCGTCCTCATAGAGTGAGGTCTCGCCATCAGCACCAGGCACCACCTTCAGAATCAAGCGGTCAGGACGGGTATTGAGGTTCAACATGGGGGGATTGTTGACGATGACACTACCTGCACGATAGAAATAAGGTATCTCTTCCATGGCGTAGCGGTCGGTGAAGATTCTGTTACCGTTGACGACCTTGTTACGACAAACGTCAAACCAGCGACCCTCGGGCAACCAGGTGCGACGAGCAGTCATGCCATCTGCATCCGCCTCAGTAACAACAGGTGCAACGAGGATGTCGTCGCCAAACATATACTCGTCCTCAAAGAGGTAGGCGTTGTTATTCTCTGGCCATTCGTAGTAGAGCGGACGACAAAGGCTCACACCCGTGTCGTAGGCCTGACGGGCTGCGGTATAGATGTAGGGCATCAAGGCGTAACGCAGCTTGACAGTCTCTAACAGTTGTGGGAAGTTGTCGTATTTCCAGATGCGACGCTCAATGCCTTCCCAGTTGGTGGCATGGGTACGGAACACAGGAGTAAAGACACCATATTGCATCCATCTGAGATAGATCTTGCCGTCGTTAGGACCTGTCTGCTGGTGACCGCCGAGGTCGTGACCCCAGTAACCGAAGCAGACGTTAGAGGCCGTGGCGGTGAAGTAAGGCTGCCAAGCCAGCGTGCCATAGGTCGTAAAGGAGTCGCCTGAGAAGCCGATGGGGTAGCGGTGACTACCCAATCCACCCCAGCGGTGGAAGATGAGCGGACGACGGTCAGGGCGATTCAATTTCATATCGTTATAGAAGACGTGGTTGCACCAGAAGGTCTCACCCAGTCCGTTGATATACTTGCTGGTCAGGTTCTGTTGCCAGTCGAGCCACCAGAAGTCGACGCCCTGCTTCTCGCGAGCGCGAATGATGCGGTTGAACATGTGGTGGTAGAAGCGACCATCGCTCAGGTTCCAGGGCACCACCTTGGTGTCTTTACCTAAGCCCATATCCTCTCTGAGGTCGTTGAAGAAATCCTCGTCGTCATCCACACCGTCGGCAGGATGCAGGTTGAGCGATACGCGCAAGCCCTGCTTGTGCATCCAGTCAATCAAGCCCTCGGGATCGGGAATAGCCGTGCGATCCCATGTCCAGCCTGTCCACCCTTGGGTGTGCCAGTCCATGTCGAAAATCATCACGTCCATAGGAATCTGGAAGTGCTTCACGTCGTTGACAATCTCCATGAATTCGTCGCTCGTGTAGCGCTGGTACTTGCTGTACCAGTAGCCCAGCACGTAGAGCGGTGGCATGGGCTGCTGTCCAGCAACCTTGATAAAGTCGCCCAGTGCCTTCTTGTACTGATGGCCATAGCCCATGAAGTACCAGTCGATGGCATTCTTGTCAACGGGCTCTGCCAACCAGTCGATGCCATCCACCTGCTTGTCGAAGGCGAAGGTCGTCGAGCCATCGCCACGCTTGGTACGTGGAGACTCATCAATGATGCTCCAACCGGCTCTTGACAACAGACCGTTCTCCATCTCCTGACGCTTGTTGTCGCCAATCTGTCCGTCGAGCGTACGGGTGGTGCCTTTCAGGTTCATGGCATCGTCCTTGCCAGGATACCATATCACCTGACGGCCGTTGAGTGTCAGGGTGACGGTCAGCACATCAGAAGAAGGGTGACGACCGTCAATCACTCCACCTTTCTTATATTTAAGCGTAAGTGCATCGGTAGTAATGGTCAACCAGCCATCTTTCTCCGTGGTGGTGAAAGCAGGTACTGGCAGGCGACGGTTGACAATGGCAAAGGTGGCACGGTCTTCAAAGCGTGCACGGTCGCTGTATTGAATGCGAATCATCTCAGGGGTCAGCACCGTAAAACGTGCCTTGCCAGCAGAAACGATGGCATCGGGATGAGCCATCGGATTGAGTTCCTGAGCCAATACATCATTCATACTAAGCAGAATGGTTAGAAGTACTAAGATCTTTTTCATACGTTTTGGAAATTTTTCTGGTGCAAAGGTAGGGCGAAATACAAGCAAAAGGAAGTTTGCAAGGTTTTGTATAACTCATATTTCATTATACAAAGAAAAAGCCACTGAAAATCAGTGGCTTATATATCAGACAACAAGACGTTGTATAAAGGATATATTCGTTCTGTTAGCCGTTATATCTCCATGATAAGCTGTTCAAATTGGTCATTATCGACCTTCGAACGGTTTTTGATGCGTGTCTTGTAGGTATTCACGGTGTGTACAGAGTAATCCAGGAAGTTGGCAATGCGATCACTGTCGGTAATACCCAAACGGATGAGCGCAAAGATACGCATCTCGCTGGTCAGGGACTGGTCGTCAGCAGGTTCCTTGCGATCTTTCTCCTCGAACAGTTCATTATACTTCTTCACGAAATGGGGGAAGAGTTTAAGGAATGTCTGGTCGAAGGATTCAAACATATTCTCACGCTCTGCATTCAGTGCCGACTGTTTCAGCGTAGTGCGCAGGTCATCAAACTGACGGGCCACAATCTTGCGGTCAAGGGCCATATACACCTTCTCCAGCTTGGCAATAAATTCGGCGTTGGTATAGAAGGAGCGTCCGATATACTCGTTCTTAATCTTGTTGGCCTCTTTCAGCTGGTGGATTACCGTAGAGAGTTGTTCGTTCTTGGCCTGCAACTCATCCAACTGTTGGTGAATGGTCTCACGAGCCTCTGTCAGTTTGCGGTTCTTCTTATGGATAAACCAATAGCTGGCAAGGATTCCTAAGAGGATGACGATTGCCATTCCAGTAGCCACAAAGAGCCAGTTGCGCTGACTCACCATAGCGACATAGCGGTCTTGCTCGATAATGGGCAGGATGTCGTTGATTTCCACCTTACGCAGACGAGTGCCATAGAAGTTGATATCCTCCAAAGCCTGATGGACATAACGGCTGGCACGGTCGTAGTCACCCTGCTTATAGATGAGACGAGAGAGGTGATAGAGGGCGGTAATCTCACGCGTATCAGCCTCATTGTCAGCGATGGCCGACTGTGCGAAATAGCTCATAGCCTTATCCTCATCGTCCAGATAGATATAAGCCCACGCCATCTCTGCCGTCGTCTTGGCGCGCAGGTGCAGGTCGGAATCACAGAGCTGCAGCACATGTTCGAAGGATGCCAACGCCTCGTGATACTGGTGGTCACGCATCTGATGTGATCCCGTAAACGACCACCACTCCACGCTATTCTCTGGCACCACCTGTTTCATGGAGTCCAGATAGGCATTACTCTGTGAGATATACTTGGTATAGTAAGGTTCCTCCCTGACATAATCGGCCATAGCGCGCCACAGGTTGCAGTTCTGCTCATAGTAGTCTTTCAACAGGGCGCCCTCTAATCGTGAACGATTGACAGTGGACAGCAAATCATGTGCCTCAGAGAGGATGCCGGCAGATATCAACGAGAAAGCAATGGCATTCTTTGCCTTGACCACCTGTTGCTCATTACCAGAGGCCATGGCATTCTCCAGACACGCTGAGGCATAGTAGCGAGCGGAATCATAACAGTAGGCTTTATACTCATTGAACAAGGCATAGAGTTGTTCGTACTCCCGTCCATTCTGACGAGCCTTGTCCATATTCTGACGCAGGTGTTCGATACGGTCAATATGCTGCTGATTGAAGTGTTCGCGCTGGTCAAGACTCTTGTCCAGTTTATCAAGCCAAGTCTTGGTATCGGTAGCAGATACTGACGTGCAGGTAAATAATAGTAGTAGAATTAGGTATGTTAATTTCACATTCATATATTGTTCTCTAAATGGTGTTCTTTTTCACCATGCAAAAGTAGCAAAAAAATAATGAAAAGAACACAATTTAGAGAATATTAATAATTATCTGACGGAAATGACTTGGAATACGAGGAAGGGTCACAGTTTCAGGAGCTTCTCAGTCCTGACACCATTCTTGCCCTTGAGTTGTACGAGATAGGGACCATGCGCCACCATGCTGGTATCGATGATGGCCGTACGAGAGGCCTGACCCTTACCCATGGTGACACCACTCATGCTGAGCAACTGCCAAGTGAAAGGGAAGTCATTGTCAGCCTCAACACGTAACATGTTACGGTCTTCTGTGGGCATGAAGATAAAGCTGTTGTCGAGCTTAGACTCTTGAAGACCAGCAGCCGGTCCGAAGAGCGGAGCAGGAGACTCTACGGAGGGGTGACCATCGCTGATGGTAGGCCATCCGTCGTTTCCCCACTCCACCTTGTCCATATAGACCACACGTCCTGCTTCGACATCGCTGGCTTGGAAGCCATGATAGAGCACCCACGTCTGACCAGCATCATCAGTGATAAACTCAGAGCAGTGACCAGGACCATAGACCTCATTGCTCTTGGTGAGCAAGGTGGTAAAGTTATCACCTATAGCACTACGGCCATTACGGTCGACATAAGGTCCGAAGAGGTTGCGTGAACGAGCGACCACCAGACGATAGGTACTCTTGGCACCTTCGCAACAAGAACCCGCAGAGCCTACCAGATAGAAGAAGCCATCGTGCTTCACAATCATCGTAGCCTCTATCAGTCCGCCCGCAATCTTCTTGGGTGTACAACCCTCCTTGATGCTCAGACCATCTTCAGTCAGCTCTACACCATAGATATCGTGGAAAGAGCCCCAGAAGAGGTAGTTGTGGCCATCTTCCTGGATGAAGAAAGGGTCGATGCAGTTCTCGATGCCAATCTCAGAAGAGATAAACAACTTGTGCGCATCGTGGAAGCCACCATTGGGGCGACTGCTGACAGCCACACCGATGCCACACTCCCACGTCTTACCCCATTCCGACTTGGAATAATAAAGCACGTACTGGCCGTTGACATAATTGATGTCGGGAGCCCAGATGCCACCATTGGGAACGAAGTCCATGGGACGAGTATTATCGTTGAAGGCCGTACCCGCAAAGACCCAGTTGACGAGGTTCTTGGAACGATAGATGGGAACATTGTGCGTATCCTCTGTCGCATAGAGGTAGAAGAATCCATCAGAAGCCTTGATAACCGTAGGGTCAGGCAGACTATAGTGGATGACAGGATTCTGATAGGTATCACCGGCCTTGACTGTACAAGACAGACAGGCCAGTGATAAAGCAATCGTTACGATTCTAAAAATATTCATATTATAGACTATTGAAGATTCACTCAGCAGGTTCAAACGAAGTATGCAGGTCGGTAGCCAGGAGACAGAGTGTGAAGGTGTAGCGTCCACTGACACTGGGCACCCACTTCACGTCACCACCAGCACTTTGCAAACGATACATATTCAGACGATGGTCGGTCAACGGGTCGGCATTGTTTTCTGGAGCGAAGAAGAAGTTGTCGCCCCAGCTGCCGCCAAGACCAATCTTCAGTTCACCCCCAGCGATAAACTCGCCCGTCCAGGCATAGTAGTAAGGCTCACGCGCCGTACCCACCATATCCATGTGTCCGTCGGGTGTATTGACATTCCAGCCAACAGAACAACCATTGCCACAGATCCAGATGACGTCAGGAGACGGCAGCGTCACGATATCCAGCACACGGCAGTCGTTGTATTCAGGGTTGATGTCGACAATGATGGTACGACGACCATTGACACTGTTGTCAAACTCCGTAAAGGTACCCTCAGTGACATACTCCATCTGCTCACCATCGCCATCAGCCGCCATGCCATAGACCGGATAGTCCTCTTCGCTGGTAGTAAAGTGGTAGCTGCAGGCCTTGAGGTTGATGACAGCCTCATAGATGCCCGTACCTAACTGGCGCTGTTCCAGACGCTGAGTTGTCACGTTGCCGGACACAGCATCGGTCATGACCATATAGAGATAAGTGGGATACTTCTCATAACCAATGGCTGTAAACTCAACAGTTGACACTTCAGGACGAACATAACGCGTCTCGTTGTTGACAGCGCTTACCACCTGAGCGGTCAGGCGAACAGACTGTCCGGGCAGTGCCCAACGAGCTACCAGAGAGTTCAGTTCATCGTGGGTCAGGGTCAGACTGAGGTTGGTGCCAGCATCGATATAAGCCGACTTCTGATCCTTCTGAGACGAAGGATAGATACAGAGCTTGTAGGTCACTTCATCGTCGGGAGAGACAGGACTGGTAGCCTTGTCCCACGAGAAGGTGACGGCAGCCTGTCCTCCCATACCTTTGTCAAGGACAATCTCCTCAACGGAGCTGCGGACGTGCATCTCGTCGGCATTATAGGGCAGCGAGAAATATTCCGGGTCTTTATTGCAAGATGTCAGAATAGCACAGATTACACTGAGTAAACTGACGTTATATAATAGTTTCTTTTTCATAATCATTATCTTTTCACGATTTACTGTTCACTATTTTCTGATAGCCAGAAAGGAGCCTCGCGAAGGTTTGGATTCTTCTCGTACTCATCAATGTAGATAGGCATCCAGTAGTATTGGCGCTTCCATACACGTGTCTGGAAGACGGTGCGCTTAAAGAACTCGCTCTGGTTGGTTCCCTGGAAGTTCATGCCATAGTCGTCGCCACACATCTCAGGAAGACTCTCGGCCTGCATCCAACGACGGATATCGTACCAGCGGTTGTTCTCGCAGCACAGCTCTACACGACGCTCAGCACGTACTACACGACGCACATCTTCCTGGGTATTCTGAATCTGGATGTAGTCGGGATCGCTGGCATCTACCGTATCAAAGGTATACTTACGCACACCAGCACGCTCACGAATACGGTTCAGGTAGATCAGGGCTTCAGCACGTGAAGCGGCATTGTCAGTAGCTTCGTTGAGTGCCTCAGCATAGTCGAGGTAGGTGAAGGCCAGGCGGTAGGTAAAGCCCTGACGCTCGGTGACGGCACCTGTCAGGTAGTTGTCGAGCACGTTTAGACCCTTACGAGCCAGATAGCCATTCTGCGGAGCATCGTGGGGCGAAGAGGTCTGTACGTTGTCAAGACCATTCTTAAAGAAGCTGTACTTACGCTTGGCGACGGCAAGCCATGCGCCATGGAAGCTGACAGCGTTATAGAAGCGAGGCTCACGGTTGCAGTACATGTTATAGGTACCGCGGGCAGTAATCTCGCCTGGATTGCCAGTACCGTACTCCCAAGAGGTGACGTTGGGACGCGACTCTACGACACGTGAGAAGCCTGTCTCTACGTAGCCGCTGTTGGGGTCGTCGATGGGCAGACCATTGGCCATGAAGAAGGCATCTACTAAGCCCTGGTATACGCCGAGGCCGTTACCACCGCCGTAGTCACGTACTGAGACCACACGCAAGAAGACATCCTTATAACCATTGTTTTTAGTCACAGGGAAAGTAATCTCGTGGTTACCCTCGCTCCAGCGCTTGATATGTACATTATAGGTTGAGAGGAAGGGGTCGATGCCGCCGTTTGGACCAGGCTCAGTATAGAGCGCATAACCAGCTGCCTCTGCCTCGTCGATGCACAGTTTGAGTGCCTCAACAGCTCTCGTCCACTTCTGTGGGTCATAGTTAGGATTGAAGATCTGCTCACCCTTATCATTCACATAGTTGGTGTACCATGGGTTGCCGTTTACCAGCGGACTGGCGGCAAAGAGCAGCATGCGAGAACGTACGGTGAGCGCCATGATACGGTTGATGCGACCATACTTCGAGGGATCGTCGTACGTCGGAGGCAATGCCATGGCAGCCTCCAACATCTGCTGGTCGCAGTAGTTCACCACATCGTCGAACTTCGACTGACCTACCATGAGGTCAGAGAGCTCAAAGTCGGTAGGAGCGATGTAGTCAGGCTTGAAGGGAATGCCGCCATAGTTCTCGGCCATCTGCCACCAAGCGTAGGCACAGAGGAACTTCACCTCATTCTTCATATTGTCAACCTCCGACTGTGGCAGGTCGTAATCAGGCATGGCCTTCACCATGTCGCGGAAGATGTAGCCATGACGGATATAGCGTGGCATCATATGCCAGAGGTCGCCACCCCACTGTGAGTTGATGGTCCACTGTCCGAGAATCTTCGGAATGACGCGGTTCCAGTCCCACTGCTGCCAACGGGCAGAGGGTGTCAGGTCGTCGGCAAAGACTTCATAGCCGTCAGACATGAGTTGCCACTTATCGGGGGTATGAATAATGTTATAGACATAGCTGAGCCACGAGTACACCTTGTCGCGGTTCTCGAAAGCCATTTCAGTGGTCAACTCCGTGTCGGGCTCTTTATCCAGGTAGTCTGAGCAGGAAACCAGTGAGGCACCGCCAAGACAGATGGCACTGATGATATATAATAGTTTCTTTTTCATGATTCGTTACATATTAGAAATTAACGTCGATACCAAACATCACTGAGCGGTTCATCGGATATTTCAGACCGTCGTTGGTACCCAACTCAGGATCCCATAGTTTGAAGTCAGAGAGGCAGAAGAGGTTGTTACCACTGACGAAGACACGACAGCTCTTCACATAGAAGCGTTCGAACCACGCCTTGGGGAAGGTATAGCCCACCTCAATGGTCTTACAACGCAGGAAACTCATGTCTTTCTTCCACCAAGTAGAAGCACGGTAGTTGTTCTTGTTAGGACCGTATGTCAGACGTGGCCAGAAAGCATAGGGGTCCTGGTTGGTCTCAGTCCAACGATCGTCGAGATTATAGGCATAGGCATTACCCTCTGTAGTAGTACCTCCACCAGGCAGGAAGTAAGGCTGTCCGCCAATAACGCGGTACATATCACCCGTACCCTGGAAGAAGAAATTCAGGTCGAAGTTCTTGTAGCTGATGACACCGCCGAAACCATAGACGATGCGTGGGTCAACGGTACCACCGATAAATCCTTCGTCCTCTTCAGTAATAACACCATCACCATTCACGTCAACATACTTGATGTCGCCAGGATAGAGCTTCACGGCACCGACACCTTCCTGCGAAGGAATGCCGTCTTTCAGCGTACCGTCCTCGTTGAAGTCGTCATAGGTAAACAAACGCTCAGCGGTCAAGCCCCACAGCTCATTCATCGAACGACCGGTCTGCGAACGGTGCGTACCCTTCAAAGCATCGGGTTCGTCTTTCTCGACCACCTCGTTCTTTGCGTATGTGAAGTTAGCGTAAGCAGACGTAAACAAATCCTTCGTCCACTGCTTGTGGAAGTTCAGCGTCATCTCGATACCCTGATTCTTCACCTTACCGAAGTTAGCCCAAGGAGCAGTGACAAAACCCGTCTGTGTAGGGATGATAGTACGCTGCATGAAGATATCCTTACGGTCTTCACGGAAAATATCAAAATTGAAGTCGAGCATGTTCCAAAGTCCCAGTTCAATACCGAAATTCTTTTTGGTAACAGTCTCCCAGGTCAGGTTGTCGACACCAATCTCACCCTCAGTGATACCTTTCTTGATATAGTCGCGCTGTCCGTTAGTACCCCACTTATAACCCTCTTGCTCGGTATACAGCGTGCCGAGGTAAGCAAAGCGGCGTCCACCGATATTGTCGTCACCGGCCTGACCGATGCTGGCACGGAACTTAATCTTATGGAAGATGGGCTTCATGCTCTCCATGAAAGGCTCCTCGCTGAGCAGCCATCCAATAGCAAACGAGGGGAAGAAACCGAAACGCTTGCCCTTGGCAAAATTCTCAGAACCGTTGTAGCCGAAGTTAAACTCAGCCACGTAGCGGTTGTCGAAGGTGGTAGACAGACGACCGGCAAGACCCTGCTTGCGATAGTCCTGAATGCTACCATCGTCGTATGCCTGCTGGTTGTAGAGCAGCATGGCATCCACGTCAAACTTGCCGAAACGACGGTTGTACATCAGATCCGCTTCGAAGTACACGTTGGTGTTACCATACTCTGTGCCTTGCTCAGAACCCATAGAGTCGTCACCCGTCTCAAACTGTGTATAGATGAGGTTACCTTCTTCGTCACGGCCTGTGGCGGGGAATACGGTGGCAGGCTTGGCGGTACGACTGCGACGGCTACGGTTCCAACGGTCGAAGCTGAACAAAGCCTTAGCTTTCAGACCTGGGGTAAACATCTTCAGGTCCTGCTCTACGCTGAACAGCGTCTGTATCTTGCTGGAAGTGGTAAAGTCATAGCCCTGCTGGGTCACTGTGCGCCAAGGGTTTGCACGGTTGGAAATCAAGGGGATAGCACCGTCGCTATAACGGGCAGGATGGATGAAGGGCAGCGTGCGGAAAGCCTCACCAAAGGCACCATCTGTATCGCAACGCTGTTTCTTGAAGCGATTCAGGTAACCACCGATGTTGACGCGCAGCATTGTGGTTTTCGTCACATCCATATCAATATTGGTACGCAGGTTAAACTGCTGGTTGTTGGTGGCATTGTCGAAGATCAGACTCTTATCCTGCTCTAAGATACCCGTCTCCTTGAAATAAGAAGCCACGATGCTGTAGCGCAGGAAGTCGGAACCACCACTAATATCCAGGTTACCACGTGTGGTGTAGGCATAATCCTTGGTGATGGCGTCCACCCAGTTGACATCAGGATACAGGTCGGGGTCATAGCCCGAACGCGTACGGTCAATCTGCTGTTGCGTGAAAGGCTGTGCCACGCCATCCTGTGCGGCCAACTCGTTGAGCAGCGACATATAGTCAGGTGCATTCAAGAACTCAGGCAACTTGGTGGGCTGGTTGATGCTATGCTCCAAGTGGAAGCGCACCTGTGGCGCACCAATCTTACCACGCTTGGTGGTGATGACGATGACACCGTTAGCACCACGTACACCATACATGGCAGATGCTGATGCGTCTTTCAATATAGAGAACGACTCAATCTCCGATACATCGACATTGTTCAGGTCGCGAGCCACACCATCAATCAGAATCAGTGGGTTGTTGCTACCTGAGAAGGTAGAGATACCACGAATCCAGAAGTTGGAATCGTCGTAGCCTGGTTCACCAGAGCGCTGGATACCAATGACACCGCTCAGCTTACCAGCCAAGTTATTAGATAATGTACGTGTGGAGCCAAACATCAGTTCTCCGGGATTGATAGTCTCGATAGAACCGATGATGGAGGCTTTCTTCTGACTGGTATAACCGGTCACGACCACCTCATTGAACTCGTTGGCTTCCTCTTCCATCATCACATTGATGAGTCGCGCACCGTTGACCTTGACAGTCTTACGTTTGAAACCGATGTAGGTCAGTTCCAGCTCGGTAGAACTCTTCTGAGGCACATTGAGGCGGAACATACCATCCATATCCGTAATGGTACGTGCCTGTCCTCCGATGACGGATACCGTCACACCGATCAGCGGCTCTTTGTTCTGGTCGGTCACTAAACCCGTCACCTGGACATCACCGGCCGATTGCTGCGCAGAAGCAGTGACCGCCAACGGTACATTCAAGACCAGCACAGCCGCCAGACAGGCGGTTCGTGCCCATGCTCCGACGACGGTTCTGAAGCTTGCTAATAGTTGTTTCTTCATGTCAGTCATTTTGTTTCTTTGATAATTTTGGATTGATTTTGTAGTTTTCTGCTGCAAAATTACGGTGTTTTCTCTACCTGCGTAGAAAACAAAAGAATTGTATAACCGTATTTTGGTTATACAATTCAATTGTTCCTGAATACCAAATAGTTACGCTTATAACATTACTACAATGTATAAAGATTATCTGTCTTCTATTTGTGGACATCACCCCGATTTGACGTCTCGAGAAGACGAGAAACGGGGGTTGCCTCGGCCAATGTGCCACTGAAAAGGGTGGCAGCAAAGACTACTACGTGTTCGTCGACTGGCAGCACCACCTGATGACAGCCTTTCGGGAGGTCGATACGTACCTTATACATATAGGTAAATTCGTAGGGTTGGTCTTGTGCAGCACTATGGCGATGCGTACCAACGTAGGCCACCTCGGCCTGTTTCAGATAACCTGTGGTATGACCCTCATGTCCCCACTGACCAACGAAGCCACTATAGAAAGGTACGTCAACCTCCTGTCGGCTTTGTCCTGCTAGGAATGTAGCACGGCGGTCACCTTGGTTACTGGCTACCAATAGGAAGAGATGAGATGCTTCTGATGGTACCGAGAGAGTATCGCCATGACAGCTGAGACCGTTGAAACTCTCACGTTCACCAAAGACGAAGGGTACGCCACCAGCCGTCAGCGAATCAGGGAACAGCTCAGCCGCATAACTGTAACCAGCCTCGAAGTCTGCTTCCGAGCGGAACTCGTTGAAAGTGGCACATTTACGATTATAGGGCAACTGCACCGTCTGGTATCTTCCCTCAGACGGTAGGGCTTTGGAAGAAGCCAGCTTCACCTTATAGGTTTTGACACTACTCGGTTTTATCGTTACCTGCAGTTGGCGTTCCTCGAAAGAGGCTGCTGACAACGTACGCTCTGTACCGTCGGCCTCCACTGCTTGAAGGATATCGGCAGGGAATGTCAGATGAGCCTTTTGCGTAGCCTTTCCTCCTAACTCATGGACACGTACCACATACTCATCGCTGACCTCGGCACGCTTCATGGTGCGGACTATCACGTTTTCATTATCACTCTGCAAGAACGACCACTCACGGCCCAGACCACCCTTGTGCTTAGACACCGTAAAGGCACGCAACGGACTGTTCAACAGGGTTGCCTGACGCACAGTCTTAGCCATCGGCAATGCCCCAGCATGTCCTATCAGACTGTAGGTAAAGACATGATGGCCCTTGTCCTGATGTGCCTGATAGGTGTAGCCGCCACCAGGCTTGGGGGCATAGAGCAACGACAGGCGCAGGGTGTTATCAGCAGGCTTATCCCATCCATAGCGACTGTCATTGAGGATAGTCACGCCGTAGTCGCCAGAGGCATCCGTGAGGTCTGTCCATTCATGACTGCACACCTCATAGTTGGTATCCGTATTGGTGGGTCTCTGGATGCTACCCAGTCCGAGGTCGTAGGTCGCCATCGGATTGCTGACACTCAACGGGAATTCTGCTTTCAGCAGGGCATTTTCCGCACGCCAGTCTACCACATTCTCTATATCTACCTGGTCAGCAAGAGCACCTTCATAGAGATGGACGTATTGACAGATATCGGTGTTGCCATAGCGTTTAGTGATGCGCAACGTCTGACGGACGGCGCCCTGTTCAACGAGCTGTACCTTGACATCCTGATGGATGGGCAGCGGTGCTTTGTCGAGCGTACGTTTGTGTATCTCCCAGGCTGGCCAAGCCTCGGAGGTGCAGTCATCGAGGATGACCAGTCGGATACGACGACCATCAGCCACCAGCTCCTTCCCTACCCGCTTGTCAAACAATGACACGATGTCACCATGTTCATCAACTTGCAGGCGGTAGACGCTATTCTCTATGCAGGGGGTGTTACGGAGCTGCTGAGGAGAGCGACGAGAGGTGGCAGACAGGCTATAGACCGACATTCCCGTAGCAGGAACAGTAGCCTCAAAGAGCAACTGTCCCGTACTGCTGAGTTGTGTCTTCACACGTCGGCCATGAGGGTCATAGACCTGATAAATGCGTCCTGCAGGCAAGTCTACCTTTACCACTGAGGTGACAGGAAAACTCTCGTTGTTATAGACCACCAAGGGTGTACCACTGGTCTGCGTGTCCAACTGGCGTGCAGCAGCTGCCATACTGTTGGTCAACACATTGGAGAACTGTTTCAGACTGAGCAACTCATCATTCCACGAAAACTCATAGGCCCTGGGAATACTCGTTCCTGTCAGGTCGTCATGGAACTGGTGCCAGATGGCACGACGCCAGGTATCAGTCATCAACTGAGTAGGATATGAACGGGTTCCCAACCAGTCAGCGATGACAGCCATGCGTTCAGCAGCATCACCCAGGTGTTCATTCTGCCGATTATAGAGTTTCATGGCAGCCTGCGAGGTGTAACAGCCGTTACCATGCAGGTCCATAGGCAGTTCACCATCAAAGACAGGCAACTCTGGATGCTTCTCATAGGGCAGGAAGTCACGGTATAGCTGGTCACTCGTAGCACTGATAATCTTAACGGGACCATTGCCTTTAAGTCCCTTTTCCACAGCACGCACCGACGATAGTGTGGGTGAGCCACCGATGTCGCCTGTACCATAATATCTGTAAGCAATGCCCAACGGACTCTCACCAGCCTCTTCCCATAAACGGCGATGGTTTGACAGGTCTATGTCAGGGTAACGGTCAGCATAGCCGAAGCCATGTACCATCATAATCTGGCTACCATCAACACCCTTCCACAATCCCATAGAGAAAGGATAGCGCTTGTTGCCTGGATAGAAAGGACGGGCACGCCAGGCCAGCTTCTGCGACGAGAAACCTATCAGACCACAATGGCTGGCCAGTGTCGGTAGTGTATAGGGGAAGCCAAAGCAGTCAGGGAGAAAGACATCTGTGCCTTCCTTACCAAACTCCTGACGATAGAAGGTCTGTCCCAGCAGGATATTCCTGATCCATGCCTCTGGTGAACATACCATCGTCTCGTTGGCATCCCACGAACTACCCGTGATATGCCAACGGCCACGGCCAACCCACTGTTTCAATTCTGCATAGAGCTCTGGATAATACTCCTTCATCCATGCATACTTCACGCCACCTTCAAAGTTGAACACATAGTCAGGATACTGGCGGAAGAGTAAGAAGTTCTGTGTCAGCGTATTCTTGATATGGTGTCTGATAGTGCTCTGCACATCCCAATTCCACTGGGTATCCAGATGTGCATTGGCAACCATATAGGCTTTACGCTCCTGAGCCCTCAGCCCTAAAGCCAGGAATAGGCTAATGATTAATAATTTAGTTCTCATCTGCTTACTTGTTTTTTAAGAAACCTACGGTACGTTGTGGCGAATAGAGTTCCCAAAGGCTGGCTATCGTCCATCCCGGGGCGAAGATGTCATTATAGAAACCCTTTCCGTTCTTTCCATAGTCCCAATGGGTGTGCTGTACCACTTCGGGGTTGAAGCCTGGAACGGCAATGCCACATAAGCGCTCCTGGGTGGGCAGCAACTGACAGAGCGACGACTCAATAACGTCACAAATCTGGTTGAAGCGCTGTTCACCAGTCTCTTCTGCCAACCAGCGCACGATATGAGGCAGTTCGAATACAAACACGTCGATGTGGTTGTTCTCTACCGACACATTACTCCATCCACGACTGTGGAAGTCGAGGTCGCCCAACATCTGTCCCTGAGCGAAAGGCACATCCCACAGATAATACCACGACAGGGCGAAGTAGGCTGCCTGACGACAGAGGTCTATATAGTGCTGACGCTCCTGTTTCTTAGTCACCATCGCCAAGTAGTAGGTAGCGGTGACGGCACTGATGGCGGCCTCCTTATCCTCGCAGTTGGCATCCAGCGTGCTGGAGAAATAATCACTCTTCGATATAATGTTCCGTTCCAGATAGTCTACACTCAGCTTAGCAGCTTTCAGGTAACGCTTGTCACCAAAATACTTATAGCCCATCACCAGCGTCGATGTAGCCGAGGGTGTAGAGCCACCCGACGGGTCGAAATCACTTTGGTCATCACGATATTTGCGAGGGAAGCTGCCATCAGCCTTTTGCAACAGCAGCATCTGGTCGAGCAATGTGCGCATCTTCTGTTCCCACTGCTTATGCTGACGACCTTGTTTCTTCTCGTATGCCAGGTAGTGAAGCACCGCATAGACAGCCTCCGACTGTTGGCGGATGCTATGGATGCAGTCTGCATCAGCAGGGATTCCACGACTGATACGCATATCTTCCTTGAAATAGCCGCGTGCCGTAAAGCCATATTGCAGCCAACTGTCGAAGATAGCCTGTCCCATGTCGGTCAACTGCTGTTCTCCCGTCTGTTCGCCATACTCTAATGAGTTGAAGGCATTGAGCAGTACACGACCCACAAAGCCTAACGTCACATGGTCTGAGGGACGACAGTCGTCACAGCGCACATCCGAACCCGAATGGTACTTCAACGCATATTTGTCGACGTAGGCCTTACGGAAATAGTTAGCCAGCTGCGCCTTCATCTGTTCAGGCGTATAAAGCTGCTTGACAGCCGTCGGCTTGATGCAGTCCATGCAGTAGTTCCAGCCATCAGTCACAAACTGACCATAGTCCTTGGCTTCGCTCTCACGGATATACCAATTCAGCGTCATCTGTTCACCAGCCTCCAACTTGGCAAAGCTGGTGGCGGGCTTGACGAGTGTCAGCTTGCGGATATAACGCTTAGGAGTCTCCACCCACGGATAACCGAAGGTCAGCGAGGCTCGTCCACGCTCGTTGTCAAAACCTAAATAACCCACCGATGTCTTTCCACCCAAGATGATTTCACCTTCCTGGTGAGTGGTCAGCGCGTCAGCACGTTCTCCTAAGTGGTGCAATACGGTAAGCGTACGACCAGAGCGACTGTCATAGACACCCGTCAAAGGTGACGACAGACGGTCTTCACGAAAGTTCCAGCTCTTCGAAGTATGGAACGACGGTGCCTCTTTGGGCGAACGCAGATTCTTATGATACCAGAATCCGGGGAGATAGAACTCGCAGTCGTCCGTCTGGTAGTTGGTGGACACACTGCCACCTATATTAAAATAGACACGCTCCTTGGCAGTCAACGTCACCGTAAGCAGCAAGTTGTCGTCCTGAGGAGTCAGCTGATACGAAATGTTCAGTGGCAGTGCCTTCGATGCCGTCAACTGGTTGCCTTTTTTAGTCAAAGGATACGTGACAGCATCGTTGCCGGGTTGCTTCAACGACAGTTTGAAATTCACATCTATCGCCATCGCCTGTAGGCCTCCCACTACGAGTAGTACACCTACCAGCATTTTCTTTAGGTTTGTTTTCATCATTGTTATGTGTTATTTTGTATTTGTTTTTCTCTTACAACTGTTCAGCAGGTCGGTCTTTCCGTCAGCTATCAGCTTGAGTATCAATTCACCAAAGAGGCTATTCTGCCACGCAAACCAACTCCGCGTATAGCGTCGGGCATCATCCTTATAGAACGACTCGTGGATAAAACCTGTACCTGCATCTGTCGACATCAACAGTTCCACGCAGCGTTTGATTTCCTCATCGTCCTGACTGGTAAAGGCCAGCATCATGATAGACATTGGCCAAGGCATATCCATTCCTACATGCGGACCACCAATGCCCTCGCCAGCAGTACCACGGAAGAAGGAAGGATTGTCTGTTGACCACACGAAGCGACGCGTATTCTGATAGATGGGGTCGTCTAAGGGCACATCACCCAGATAGCCCATCGCCAACAGGGATGGCACGTTAGGGTCGTCCATCAGCAGACAGCTACCAAAGCCATCCACCTCGTAAGCATAAATCGGACCGTATTGGGGATGTTCCACCACAGCATACTTCTGAAGAGCCTGTTCCACCTCATTGGCCAGCTTCGTACAACTCTCTGCCCTTTGCTGGTCGTGGTTGATGGTTGTCAGTATCTCGGCAGCCTTGCGCAAGGAACTCACGGCCATAAAGTTGGAGGGTATCAGATAGGGGAACACCGTCGCATCGTCACTGGGACGGAAGAACGAGGCTATCAATCCTATGGGTTTGGCAGGATGTCCGATGCCATCCCATCCCACCGTATCAAACTGCCTGTCAGTAACACGCTTGAAGCGATAGCTGGCTGCCGCATCCTTATGCTGTTGTCCACGGAAGAGCACCAAGATATTGTCAATAGCTGTCAGCCACTGTTTACCAAAAACAGTGCTGTCGCCCGTCACCTTCCAATAGTGGTAGGCCAGACGGATGGGATAACACTCAGAGTCTATCTCGTATTTCCGTTCATGCACGCCAGGCTTCATCTCTGTAAAGTCGTACTTCCACTGATAACTATTCACGGAACGGGGCAGGAAGGCGTTGGCATAAGGGTCCAGATTGATGCACTTCCATTGGCGCAGTATGACACCTCGCAACATCTTCTTCAGCTTGGGGTCGCTATTGGCAAACTGCACATAGGGCCACACCTGGGCACCGGAATCGCGCAACCACATGGCATTGATGTCACCCGTACAGACAAAGGTGTCGTCGTCACCGTCTATCTGCTGATAGTGGACCGTTGTCTCCAGCGTATTGGGGAAACAGTTGCCAAACATCCATGCCAGATAGGGATTGGGGGCCAACAATCGCTGCACCTCGTCAATCTTCTTGTCGATGGCTTCCGAAGTGAAGAGTCGCTTCTCCTTGGGCAACCTTTTGGAGGTTCCCATGCCGATGGTGGTATCGGCGGTCATCTTGATATAGTTATGAAATTGCTCTTGGTCGGGCCATGTAGAGGTTTCATCACTCGGCTTGAGTCCACATGCTGTCAGCAATGCGACGGTGGTCAGAAATAATACTACTTTTTTCATTGGTGCTTATAGTTGTTTCTTTTTGCTGTGCAAAGATAGTGCTTTCAGCCCTACCATAATAAAAACAAAAGGATTGTATAACCCATTTTCTCGTTATACAATCTTCCTCATACTGATTATCAACAACTTAGCAGCGCTATGCCATTCGCATTGTATTAAGCACGTCACAGGTGTATTCGCATTATACAAGATGCCATCGGGCATTTTCTAACCGTCTGATTGTCAACAGTCAGCAGCAGCGACGACAAAAAACACGTTATACATTTATTTTATTATGTACACGCGAGGAGAAAAGGGCGTATCTTTGTAGTCGACAAACAATAACCATTCAATACTAACAAAACAAAATGAAACATGCACTTTTCACTGGCATCATGCTGATGCTATGTATGACTACTAAGGCACAGCCGACAGGCATCCTTAAACCTTACCGCCAAACCGACCTGCGACTGCCATCGGTACCACTGATTGTCAACGACCCTTATTTCAGCATCTGGTCGCCCTACGACAAGCTGACCGACGGAACGACACGCCACTGGACAGACCAGGAGAAACCGCTGGAGGGATATCTCCGCGTCGACGACACCACCTACCAGTGGATGGGTGCCCACAACGGACAGGCAACCACCGCTCAACAGAAGTCTGTCAGCGTACTGGCTACCAGCAGCTACTATACCTTCCTCTGTGGACCGATGGAGTTGGACGTAGTCTTCACGGCACCTATGCTCATCGACGACTACGACCTGCTGTCGGCTCCTGTCAACTACATCTCCTACCAGGTGCGTGCCACTGACGGCAAACAGCACGATGCCGCTCTGACGCTGACGGCCTCATCGCTATTGACCGTTGCCGATGCCAAACAGCCCACACGTTCAGAGGCAGGCAGTCAACAGGGTGTCAGCTATGTCCGTACAGGCACCATCGAGCAACCCATCCTGGCCAAGAAGGGCGACGCCATCAGCATTGACTGGGGCTATCTCTATCTGCCCGCCATCAATGGGGAGGTCAGCATCAAGGGCGATGCTGCCATGCCGCTGCTGTGCTATACCCACGACTTCGGACGCACCGGCAGTGCTGCCAGCTATATGATGGTGGGCTACGACGAAGTACAGGATATCGAATACATGTTCAAGCGCTACAAGGCCTACTGGACGCACGACGGAACGGTCAGCATCTTCCAACTGTTCCGACGCATGAATGCTCAGTATGCTAACATCATGCAACGCTGTCGCGACTTCGACCGCCGCATCTACGACGACGGTCTGCAGGCTGGTGGTGCCCACTATGCCGAGATGCTGTCGGGCGTCTATCGCCACGTCATCGCTGCCCACAAGCTCTTCCAAGACGAGGAGGGAAACCTGCTCTTTTTCTCCAAGGAGAACAACTCCAACGGCTGTGTCAACACCGTTGACCTCACCTACCCTGAGGCCCCACTCTTCCTCTGCTACAACCCAGAGTTGCAGAAAGCCATGATGACCTCCATCTTCGAGTATTCTTATAGCGGACGCTGGACGAATCCCTTTGCCGCCCACGATCTGGGCACCTATCCCATTGCCAACGGACAGGTCTATGGTGCCGACATGCCTATCGAAGAGGCTGGCAATATGCTCATCCTCGCTGCAGAGCTGTGTCGCCAGGATGGTCAGACGACCTATGTCGACAAGTATTGGGATATCATTACCACCTGGGCAAACTATCTCGTCGAACACGGACAAGACCCTGCCGAGCAGCTGTGTACCGACGACTTTGCCGGCCACTGGGCACATAATGCCAACCTCGCCGTCAAGGCTATCATGGGTATTGCCGCCTATGCTGAGATGGCACGGATAAAGGGACTGACAGAAAAGGCCGACCAATACCTGTTGCGGGCTAAGTCAATGGCTCACGTCTGGGAAGAGCAGGCACTCGACGGCGACCACTACCGACTGGCCTTCGACCGTCCTGACACCTGGAGTCAGAAGTACAACATGGTATGGGACAAGCTGTGGAACACCCACATCTTCAATGAGAAGGTGATGAAGCGCGAGATGAGCTATTACCTGAAGAAACAGAACACCTACGGACTGCCACTGGACTGTCGCCAGGACTATACCAAGAACGACTGGATACTCTGGACGGCAGCGATGGCCGCTGACCAGAATACCTTCCTCAAACTGATGGAGCCTGTCTATAAATACATGAACGAGACCGACAGCCGTGTACCTACCAGCGACTGGTACGACACCAAGACGGCCCGCATGGTGGGTTTCAAGGCCCGTTCTGTCGTTGGCGGCTTCTGGATGCGTGTACTCATGGAAAAAACTAAGAAGTAAAGCTCTATGAAAAAGTGTAAATTCCGTATATGGACGGTTATCGGCGGCCTGCTGATGGCTACAGCAGTCAGTGCCCAGAAGAATCTCTCCGATTATAGCATCGTAGACAACTGCACGCCAGAGGCTGTGGGCTTCGAGGCCAGCCTCACACCACTCTTCGACAAGAGCGACCTCACCATATTCCAGCTGCCACAACTGCAAGGCATAGAAGAAATCATTCTCAAGGCCAACAGACCATACGTGCTGAAAGGCTTCTCCGTAGTCAGTGCTGACGACGAGCAGCAAGACCTCAAACAGATGGTGCTCTATGTGAGTAGCGACGGCCAACAGTGGAAGCTGGTGCGCAGTCTGCAACTCAGCTATGGTGGACGCTTTGCCTGTCAACAGGTCAGCACACCCTATAATGGTGGCTACTCATGGTTTAAGATTGTACTTAGGAAAGCCTCTGGCACAACGGGACTTCGCATCGCCGACATCCAGTTGTTTGGCTATCCAGAGACGGACGACGAGAATCTGGCCAACAGCCTCAACGGCACCATCACGGGAGCTTCCAAGGCACGTAACGCTGCCAACCTCATAGACAACGACCCTACCACTATGGCTGAGATTCCCAATGCCGACCGCCAGCAGATAGACAACTACAATGGCGAGCGTCGCTACAACGGACTTCTTAACGCCTGGTTCGAATACGAATTCAACCAGCCCACAGCCATCAGCGCCTATGCCTTAGGACTCACCGCCACGGCCAACCGTGACAGCCGTCCCTGCTGCTGGGAGCTGCAAGCCAGCAACGACCGTCAGCAGTGGGTAACACTCGACCTGCAACACTATGCTGCCGACATGGCCATAGACCACTACGAGCAACGCTACACGCTGGGGGCTACAGGTGCCCACATCGACTATGCCGACGTCGCCGACCGCCTGTTACAGTTCTGCGAGCAGCAGCTGGAGCGCAACCAGAGCAATACGGGTATCTACTGGATTTGCGACTGGGCGGTAGATGCCAGCAAGCGCAACGAAGACTGGGGCGGCTACTGGTGGGCAGCCCATGCCGTCGACAACTACGTCGACAACTATCGCCGCACGGGCAAGACGGAGCGTCTCACCAAACTCACCAAGATGGTCAACGGCGCCAAGGCGCGCAACGGCAACACGCTCATCAACCACTTCTACGACGACATGGAGTGGATGGCACTGGCCATGCTGCGTGCCTGCGACCTCAGCGCCAGCGTCAAGCGCCAGTACTGGAACCAGGTGGTAACGCTCTTCAACGACATCATCGGTGGATGGAGCGACGTAGATGGCGGCGGACTGCACTGGAACAAGAACAAGACAGGCGACGGACGCTACAAGACGTCGTGCTCCAATGCACCAGCAATGATACTCGCTGCCCGCCTCTACCAGCAGACGGGCGAAGAGCGCTACCTCGAATGGGCACAGCGCATCTATGAATATATGTACACACACAACCGCTTCCCCGATGGCGTCGTCAAGGACCATGCCACCCTCGAAGACCACGAGGTGACGTTCTCCTACAACCAAGGCACCTGGGTGGGCGGACTCTTGGAGCTCTACAAGATTACAGGCGAAGAGCACTACCGCACCACCGCCACCGACCTCCTCGACCTGCTGCTCTTCGGCAAGTGGTACTCGCCCAAGGGCATCATGAACGAGCGCCAGAACTACAACCAAGACGATGGCGGCATGTTCAAGGGCATCTTCGTACGCTACCTCACCCAGTGGCTGCTCTCAGGCCGTCTCGACAGCGAGCGCCAATACCGCTACACCAAGTGGCTCTTGGAACAGGCCCGTGCCGCCGAACTGTCGGCCATCAACAAGACGTGGTCCATCATCAACCCCTACTGGACCCACCAGTACAATCTGGACAACGACATCCACGACACCTCACGCCAGCAGACGGGTATGATGCTCATGGAAGCCATCGACGAGCTGCGCCGTGCAGGACTGCTCCAAGCAGACTACAGCCTTCCCAACCCACATATCGGCAAGCCCTTCCGCTACTATCGTCTGGTGATTACCGAGACGCAAGGCTCAGGCACCATCATGCTCGGCTCCTGGAAACTCATCGGCAACGCATTGCCTGCTGCCATCATACCGCCAACAGATAAAAATAGCTCTTCCCGCCATGGGAAGAGCTATAATCTTAAAGGGATACCCGCAGGTCAGCAACCCACGGGTATCTATATCAAAGACTCCAAGAAATACGTCACAATCACTGGGAGGTGAACTATATGGTTATTGAGTATACGTAATTCTTTTCAGTATTGAGCACCGTTTCTATCTCGAAGGGCAACTCTTCGAGCACATGCTTCATGTCGTTGCTGATGCCGTAGCCACTGCGCTTGACGGCAGCCTCCTTGCGGGTCCACAACTGGGTAAACACCAGAGCGGGGTTCTCGGCATGGAGAATCTCTTCCATCTCCGTGTCGCTCATCACATAGCGGGCCAGCGACTCACTATAGCGATGGATGCTCTCCACATCGACACCTACGGGATGGTCGCTGACCACACAGATGGCGGCCTCGCGACAATGGCTGAGGTTGAAGTGGATGTCAGGATGACCGACGATGAGAGGCTTACCGTGTTCACCATATTCAAAGACGGGCGCCTCCTCGATGCCATACTCCTTGCGTAGTGCCTCGCGCAGCAGCAGATAGGCCGCAGCACAGGTCTTACGTCCTAACTCGTGCTTGAACTTCAGACACTGCTCCCTACGCTGTTCCGACAGCAGGGGCAATGCCGCCTGCCAGTCGAAGTGCTCGATATCGTCGTTCAGGTAAATCATCTTTTTCTTAATAGCCAAAGTCCTCACCGACCAGCACCACCTGATGCTTGCCTCGTGGCGAGTTGCGCAGGAAGTGTACATAGTTACAGATGCACTCTGGCGAGTTGCAGTTGTGGCAGACGCCATCCACCTGACAGGGCGTCTGGATATCAAAACGGGCGGCATTGGTGGGCGATGCCGTAGAGCGCGCTCTGGCCAATGCAGCCTCCACGGTCTGTGCCACCTTGTTCAGGCCAATGACGAAGATGACCTTCTTGGGTCCCCACGTGATGGCTGCCACACGGTTGCCATTGCCGTCGATATTGACGATGACGCCGTCCTCACTGATGGCATTGGCACTCGACAGATAGACATCGGCGCTAAAGGCACGCTCGTAGATCTTCACCACCTCATCACGGTCAGCCACCACGTCACGGTCCAGCACCTCTAAGGTACCACGCTCCTTCAGCGCCTGAGGAATGTCCATATCACGAATCGTCATAGAGCCACCCCATGTCACACTGCTACCGTCAGCAATCAGCGCCGATACTTTCTTCACTGCCTCTGCTGCCGTCGGACAGTAGAAGGCTTCCATGTTGCGACGCTTCAGATGCTTAATCATCTTCTCTGCCAGTCGCTCGTTTCTCAATTCCTTTGGAGTCATATCTTCTATAAACTTTAAACTATAACCTATAACCTCTAAACTTTAATCTGCGTCTTCGGCCAGTTAATCAGGTAGAGCTGCTCCGTGGCACGTGTAAAGGCTGTATAGAGCCAGTGCAGATAGTCCACGCTGAGCATGTCGTCCGTCATATAGCCCTGGTCCACGTAGATGTGTGCCCACTGTCCGCCCTGCGCCTTATGACAGGTGGCGGCATAGGCGTATTTCACCTGCAGGGCATTGTAGTAGCGGTCTTCCTTCAATGCCTTCATGCGGTCACTCTTACGAGGTATGTCGGCATAGTCCTCCATCACCTTGTTAAACAGCTCCTCCTGCTGGTCGCGCGTCAGGGCTGGTGCCTCACTGGTCAGTGTGTCAAGCAGTACCGTAGCCGTCAGTTCGTAGTCGTCGTAGTCAGGGAAGGTCATCGTCACCTCCGCAAAGCGGAAGCCATGCTGCTCGTGCACATTCCTCACCCTGCGCACCACGCACATATCACCGTTGGCAATGAAGCTCATGCCCCCTAAGTTAGGGGACTGTGCGACCCAGTAGTAGTTATTCTTCACCACCATCAGTTGGTCGCCAGTGGTCAGCTCCTCCTCGCGCCCCAATATCTGGTTGCGAATGCCTTGGTTGAAGATGTTGGCACGCTTGTTAGAGCGCGTCACCACCATCGTCTCGTCCAGTCCCACCTTGCTATAACTGCTGGCCAGCGTCTCGATAAGTTCGTCGCCAGGGACGACATGGATGTCCGTAAACCCGTCAAGCAGTATCTTGGGAAGAGTAACAGGGAGGTTGAAACTCCCCTCTCTACTTGGAGAGGGGTCGGGGGAGAGGCTCCTGATCTCAGTCGCATTCCACAGAATGCCACTCTCCTGACTCTGACGCAGCACCTCGTTGAGCGTACACTCATAGACGTGCAGGCCAAAGCTACGCAGCACGGGGGCCATCAGTGCGGGACTCTCTTCCTCGCCAACGGGTGGCAGCTGTGCCTGGTCGCCAATGAGCATCAGTCGGCAGTTGCTGCCATTATACACAAAGCTGATCAGGTCGTCCAACAGACTGCGCCCATCACCATTGAGACTAATCATCGACGCCTCGTCCACAATGAACAGCGTGTCCTTGGCATTGTTATACCCTAAGTCGAAGCCACCCTCTAATGATTTCTGCCTGTAGATACGTCGATGAATGGTATAGGCCGCACTACCCGCATACAGCGAGAACACCTTGGCGGCACGACCTGTCGGTGCCATCAGCACCAGCTGTTGTTCCAGCGACTGCAAGGCCCTCACGATGGCTGCTGCCAGCGTTGTCTTACCCGTTCCTGCCGAGCCTCGCATGACCATCACCGGCATCATACGACTGTCAGCCATAAATGTCGCAAAGACATCTATGGCTGCCTGTTGTTCCTGGGTCGGCTCATAGCCGAAAGCAGTCCGTATGCGATATTTCAGTTCGTCAGCAATCATTCTTGCTGCAAAGATACGATTTTTTTCTGAAACTCGCTACTTATTCCTTTTATTCTTTAAGTTTCCAGAGCTCGTTCAGTTTCTGTTGGATAGCAGGTGCGATGGCTGGGATGTGGTGAGCACGCTCGAACTGTCGGATGTTCTGATAGGTCATCTTCAGCGACGTCATCGTTGCTGCATGAACTGAGACCAATGATCATTAGGCAGCACAAAATTACAAAGCCTATCAGCCATAACGACTCCTTTCTCATTTCTTTCTCTTGCATCACTATCATATCTTTCATTTGTTTTTTATAGCATAGCTGCTCGACGGATGCCGTTCTGCACGGCACGGTCGATGAGATCCTGATTGCGGCGAACCTCACGAACGATGACGTCGTTCTTCTGTTTTAGCTCTTCGCTCTTACGGATGAGATGCATCACCAATACACCCACCACGATGGCAAGTATTACCAGCGCAGCGGCCATCAGAATCATCAGGGTTGTTGTTGTTTCCATCTCAATCATTTACTATTTGACCATTTACAATTTACGATTTGACGGTGCAAAGGTATACGAAAAAGTCCGCTCCCACAAGGGCGCGGACAAATGGTCGGATGGTTTCAGACAAATGGTCGGATAAAACGACAGAACGTCGGATGGCTACGACACGTCGTCGGATGCTACCCGCTGATTTTCGTCTGTTTATAGGCTGTTGGTGTCATGCCGAACTTAGCGCGGAAGTTGCGGGTAAAGGTGTCGGCACTGGTGAACCCACTGGCCTGGCTGACCTGCTCGATGGTGATGTCGGGCTGGTTGTTCATCAGTCGGACGGCATAGTCCAGTCGCAACTCACGGACATAGGCTGGCAGCGAATTGGTGTCGCTACCCTGGGCAAAGGCAGCACCAATGCACTCCTTCGACAATCCTGTACGGTCAATGAGCGTCTGGCGCCCGAAGTCGGGTTGCAGGAACAGTTGCTCGTTCTCTATCAGGTCGCGCAGACACAGGAACAACTGTTCGTCGGTCAGCGTAGTAAAGTCGGAGATGCTGAGTCCAGCCTGGACAGCTTCCTCTTCAAAAGCCACCTGCTTCTTTTTCTCCTCTCGCAACTTCCCCTTATACTCCACAGCCTCTGTAATCTGCTGAGCCAGGATGCGGTTTTTCTCCTGCGTGGCACGCCACTGACGGTACACATAGACGGCAAAGGCTAAGATGAGCAGTGCCACCAGACCTGTAGCAATGCTGATGGTCGTGAAGAGGCGCTTGCCGGCACGCTGCTCAGCTATCTGGCGCTCCTTGCCCTGCGTATCGTAGATGGTAGCCAGTTCGGCAGCGTCGCTCCGCTTCTGTCTGATCAGTGCCGAGTCGTACACCTCGGCTATCTGCATAGCCACCTGCAGCGCAGAGTCCTTACGACCGGCATAGTAGTTGCTGCGCAGCTTAGGCATCAACTCGTCATTGATGGTCTCCAGGTCGAACTCTAACGCCCTGCCTTCCATAAAGTCGTTGAGGAAGTTAAAGTTGTAAGCGGCCTCGGTGTAACGGCGGGCAGCCATCAGATAGGAACAGCTGGAGATGCGACCTTCAGCGCTCTTACCATAGTTGCTGGTCATGTATTCATCATAGTAGCGGGCAGCCTCAGCCTCTTGTCCACGCTCCTGACAGATTCTGGCACGGTTCAGCATGGTCAGCGCCTGATAGAAGTCAACCTCAACAGAGTCGGCCACATTACTTTTCTTAAAGATGCTTAGCAGCGAGTCCTCGCGGTTTACCCATTTCTCGGCCTCGTCGATTTGTTGCAGATTCAGCTGGGCAATGGCAATGTTCTCCAAGGTGGTCAGCGCATCTATCATCTCCTTGCCTGTAGAGTCGTTGTCAACGCAAATTTTTAGCCAGTGATAAGCCTCGTTGAAACTCTCAGCCGCCTCGTCTTGACGCTCCAGCTTGGTCTGCGTGTTACCCAAGCAGAAGTAAAGGTTATGTAGTTCTCTGGCACGGCGAGGACATTCCACCGACCTCAGTTGATCAATGAAATGGATGGCAGTACGGATTGCACCGTCGAGGTTATGCTGCGCATTCTGCAGACGAGCTAAGCCAGATCCTGCATTGATATACTCCCAGAAGTCAGCTGCTGGCGGATTGTCGTCACTGCTGGCGCGACGGAAACACTCGAGACTCTTCTGCATCTCGCCTAAATTGATGTAGGCGATGCCTCGGTAGTTGTCGGCACGAATTTGCGAGAGCTCTCCTGTACGCACCAGACTGTCAGCAATGGCAATGGTGCGCTCGAAGTCGCCCGTCAGACCAGTCTCAATAACCAAACTATCGGCATGGCCAAATACCGTCTCTTCAGGAATATCACGACGGCTCTGCGGTCCCTTGCTGGTACATCCTATCGTCACGATGGCCACAACAGCCATCATCATAAGGTACAATGGTTGTCTCATCATCTGTATACTGCGCGGGCAGTGCTTGTATTCAGTCATAGTCTTTAAGTAAAACACACGGCTTGTCAGTCATTGGGGCCGCAAACCGACTGCAAAGGTACATATTATTTCTAAATTAACAAGGAGAATGCCAGAAAAACCTTACACCTCGTGTACAATTTATTATGTTTCTTACACCCATTTTTTTATGAATTTGTACAATTTGTTATGTCCTATTTCACAGAAAAAGTGTAACTGTCATTTATTTTGCATTTCACTCGATTTGCACTATCTCTGACTTCGTCGAAGACAGGCTGCATCTCTTTTACCTTTGCACCCACGGAACAAGAGTGGTATAAGTGTGAAGGAAACTTAAATGGGACTATGTTTCATACGAGAGGCTCTCTATAAACCGA